>JAPPMF010000016.1:0-58894 GCA_028819195.1 Gammaproteobacteria bacterium
GAATAACTCAATGTTAGATTCTAGCAATTTTGAATTAAACACACCTTCCTTAACTAGTCGTTCGAATTCTTTGTCGGAAGTCTCTGCTGTTATTAAGTTTTCTTTAACTATTGACCAGGCAGACGCTGGATCAGACTTATCTTGTTCAAATAACTTAACCCGTAGTACTTGTTCGATATGCGACCGATTATTCAGTGTGTTGCCCAAATCTATCAGTTTTTCGTTAGATAAGTTTTTTTGGGCATCGATAATAGCTTGAGTAGCTTCGATACTCCAATCTGGCTCGCTTTGTTGTCGTACAAAGTCAACCGCATCTTGGAGATTTTCCAGAGCCAAGTTGTGAAATACCGAGTAGGTGACTAAGATCTTAAATTGTTCATCTAATTCTTGGTAATACTGAACGGCTAACTCGATATCCTCGTCGATCAATCTATCAAATATCAACGGTAACGTGATAGCACCGTAGCCGTATAACTCATGCATAAATGCTTGGTTGTGATTTTCTTGTACTTGAGTACCAACTGTACTTACGTCTTGAGATTCGATGATGAACCTTGCTAGCGTTTCTTCGTTTGCACTAGCGACCGCGTTGAGTAAATTCCGGACTAGTTCAAATTCTGATTGAGAGGCTGCAAAAACACTAGCAGTTGTCGTATTTTCTCCTACAATGTCGTAATCAAGAGATGGTTTAGTGAGTACCCTAATGATGTGTGCTGGTATTGGAGTGCTTGTTTGTACGGGGAGTGAGTTTTCTTCAAGATTTTCAGAAAACATAGGAATTGCGATCAAGTATATTAGCCCAAAAATTACAACTCCTGTGACCGCCCCTAGCACAATTGAGAGCGGTTTGATCCTGTTCCGTTCAGACAATCTTGTCAATTCGTCTATTTTTTCTACAACCCATACTTCAACTTCAAAAGTAAAATAGGTAAACTTTCCAGTTTTTCTTCACTTTCCTTCAATATCTTCAAGTCTTCTTCGGTCAAAAATCCCTTCAAGGATTCAATCTCTTCTGCTGAAAAAGAATTCGCGGTACCTTGTGAAGCTATTGTGTGTATGGCGACGCTGGACCTTGCTGTATCAGATGGTATCAGTTGAAGAATATTAAATAATGCAACATTAGATTTGGTACCTTTCCAATCGAATATGCTCATACCAACGGTGAAAAAGTAGTCATCTTGGTCAGTTTTTGGTAAGTCATTTCCAAGATCGACAGCTTCTTGAATCCGTCCTTCTCGAGTTAAAACAATGCCTATTTCACCATAGGTTTTTGACTTCGTTTTACCCTCCCGAACATTTGGAAGGAATCGTAATGCTATATCGATATTTCGTTCTGCGATTGACGAAACAATAGACGCCTCTAAGCCCACCAAGTCGGAACGTAAAATTAGCGGTTGAGAACGAGCGAGTTCAAATGCTTCTTCCGGCTCAGTGTGAGCTAGTTGCTCTAACATCCTGCCACCTAACATTTCTCGAATCGACTCTGATTCGGTCGCAGGATCATTAAGCACCCAATTTAAGGCCGCCTTTAAATCAGTTTTGGTCCAACGCAGAGTGATAGCTTGAGCAGCACGTTGTTTTTCACTTCCATCTGTCACATTGCTAAACATCATTAAAGCTTTCTCAAATTCATTGTTATTTGCCAAAAATTCAATCACTACAACCCTAGCGTTGTCACGAACGTCTACGGGAAACTGATCGATGGATTGAATCAAATTTTGTAGGTCAGTTCCCGCGAATACTCTAAAAACAGTGGTCGATAAGAGTAATCTTGACATCCTAGATTCCATTGAGGAAACCTTAGAGAGTGCGGCCTCGGGGTCATGTTGAGACCAATATCTAACTACAGTGTTTAAGTACTGATTGTAGTTGAAATGATCTAAAACCGAGTCTTGAGAAACTGCCCAATCAAATGCTGCTGCCGGATCGTTATCAGTAAAGTCCTCGAGTGTCGAGTTTAACACCCGCGACTCCAATTCGGCATTCTCGATGACTTCAACAACTTCATCCAAAACTTTGAATCCATTCTTGTTTACCCACGCACCGACTATATTTTGAATTCGTTCGAAGTTGTCCAGGGTGAATAGTTCTTTGTTATTCACCAATTTTTTCCAAGAACGTTCCGGTTCCTTAGCCTCTTCAACAAAGAGTCGTTTATCGCGAATCGTTGAGACATAGTCTTCTAAATCAAAACGCTGGCCTAAAAGGATTAGTTCAGATTCATCCGCCATTCTTTGTGTATCAATAATTGCCCGTGCAGCACGTTTTTGTGGATCTTGAGACAATCTCTCTACGAAATGTATCGCACTGTCAATGTCCATGGTTGCCCATTCAAGTACAAAGAAATAAACAATATCGTATTGCATTTCCGTTTCAAGTTCTAGAAAGTGATGTCGTGCTAGTTCAGTATTCAATCTGAGCAATCGAATAAGAACAAGGTCGACAAACCGAGATCGCCACTTTTCTTGTTCCTTATCGTAAGGGATATTGAGTGCTTCGTTGTAAAGAGCAATGAGTTCTTGTTCGTTTGCAGCACCGCACAAATGATACAAAGCTAAATAGATTTCGAAATATGACGAATACTCATACAAAATATCTGACAATGTTTTCAATCGATTCATTTGGTAGAAGGGGTTGCTTGATGTTAGCTCCGCTTCCAGAATAGATTGTGAAACTTCGGGAATCTCGTCAAGGTTCTTCGAATTTGGTTCTTTCATTTGACCAATTGGAAGTACGAAATAGAGTAATGTCAACGTTAAAACCGCGAGAGCGATTCCTGTCAAAACCGACATTAAATCAGGAACATTACTAATTTTGGAGTGCTTCTTCACGTGGGCATGGGATGTAATAAATTAGTTTTTTATGAAAAGCAGGTTGCATTCCATTCGAAATATCACGGGTATTCAACAAGCGCTGATCGTCTTTACGCTATAGAATTTGTCCACCTTCAATTTTCATCTTCCAGTTTTCGGAGATCTTCCACAGTTAGGTATTCTTTCAGTTCCTCAATTTCTTCTTCCTTCCACGTTTCAGATTTAATGTGTAATTCGATTGCCCTTAAAGCGATTCTAGATCGCGCCTTTTTAGTGGGAAGCGGTTCAATTATGTCAGAGATAACGTTTTCTACACTTTCTAGCAACGAAACACTCCAACCGCTTGATGTGTAGTAGATAATTTGGTCATCTTCGGGTAAATCTCCGCCAATTTCAACAGCTTTATCGATTCTTCCATCGCGTAAGAGCCAATTCCGAATCTCGTGGTAGGCCAATAATTTAGTCTTACCCGCCCGAACTTTAGGTAACAGTTCTAAGGCTAAATCCAGATTGCTCGAACTCATCTGTTCTAATATTCTTGCTTCTAAACCGACAACCTGGTCGATTTCTCCAATCAGTGGTAGTTCTATTGCTAATTCGAACGCCTTTTTTGGTTCCGAATGAGTCAGTGAACTTAAAATTTCCCAATTAATTTGATCTCTAACAAGTTCCAATGTAGGATCAGTAGCCGCCCAGTGTAACGCCGCGTCTACATCGTCGTCAGCCCACTTATGAGCAAGATATTTAGCGGTAGAGAATTTAAGCTCGGTATCCTGTATATCATGGAGCAAGAAAACAGCCTCTTCGATAGATTCGATTGTTAAACTTCGAATCGATAAAACTCGTGCCATATCTTTGTATTCATCGGGAATCTTGTCTATGGAACTCAACATTGTTGTGTTATCAATCTGTGACCAATTAGAGCACAATGAGTTCGCTAGTACATATCGGTCAGGTTTCGATTCATATGTTGAGATGTGCTCTAATGCGGCGATTGGGTCGTTGGCGCTCCAGACTTTTATAACAGTTCGCACACAAGAACTGTTATACAAATTTTGTCCCGAAAAATCTGTTGTATAGTAGCATTCATTCACGGCAAAATCTAACGCGACGCTTGGATCGATTTCAGCAGCGGTTTTGAGTCCTACTTCCAAAACCCTATCTCGAAGACGATTATCTGAAATAACCGCGATAATGTCGTCTAACACTTTCACTCCGTCGGCCTTAACCCATGCCTCGACAATCAAACCAATGCGAACTCGATTGTCGTAAGTCAGGCGAGTAGGGTCCGCAACGATTTTATTCCATGAATCTGCGGGATTCGTTTCCTCATCAGCATAAAAATCATCGCCAAAGTGTTGGATCAAATAATTTTCTGCTTGACTACCCAGTTGAGCTGCGAGATCTTTCAATTCATCCTTCGGCAAGGTCAAATGGTCGTCCAATATTCCCCGAATTGCCGAACCTCTAACAGAGTAGTTTTCTATTCGTTTGCTGACATCAATGGCGTTTTGTAATTCAGTTTTAGTCCATTCATTGAATAGTACATAGGCTACGTACCACTGAGAACTGTCGTCTAGGGTTAAGAATTGTGAACCAGCATCTACAGGATTTAACAGCACATATCGTGACAGAAGGATCCTAGATGAAATTTGTTTCCAATGCTCATTCTCGATGTCGAATTCAAAATCTCGTACTTCATTTACTAGATTCTTCAACTCAGTTTCGCTTAGACGACCGGCTAAGTGATACAGCACATAAAACCGATCAAATGGGCTGGAGTAGTGGATCAAAACATCTTCGAATGTACGAATATCTGTCAGGTCTAAATCGAAATCTAAATAATGTGTTTCTGGAATTTCACCTGAATCCTGCAGAGTAGGAGGGGATAGTTGTTCTCGTTGAACAGTTTTTTCTAGGCTGTTTTCAGTACTGGATTTAGTTAAAGTGTTGTTGATGGTTCCAAGTGGAGTTAGGAAGTAAACTCCTAGCAGTGTGATTGTGGCGACTCCAGCTCCCAGTAGTATTGAACCAAATTCAGGAAAGCGTGTTGACGAAGATGGTTTTTTGAGCAAAGTATTAATGGCTCAAGACCTCACAACCAACTTGTATACTCTACATTAGAAAATCAGTACAAAATAGCTTTATCTATACTTAAAGTTGGGCGAATATTTTCGAAAATGTTTTTCAATCGATGGATATTCTGAGCTATAAGTATCAAAATCCGAAAAATGGCATAGTTGGCATTGATTCCATCTGTTTCAAGCCTTTTTCTAGTTCTTCCTTATCTTCTTCAGATAGATATTTTTGCAAGCGTTCAATTTCTTCTTCACTATAAGAATTACTCATCTTATCCATGATTATTGCCTGCATGGCTACTTGAGATTGAGCACCTTGATGAGGGATACTGTCAATAGTATCGAAGATATCTGTTTCTTCGGTTTCTTCTCCTGTGAGACCACTCAGCAAACCACCAACCATGCCACCTGTTAAGGACATAGTGCCAACACTAGTGTAATAACTCAGTTGATCTTCTTCAGATAGTTCTTGTCCTAACTCAATCGCTTCGGTAACCCTTCCACTCATAGCTAGACCACCGCCAATACCCATATATGCCGTTGTTTGAGTTTTTCCTACTCGTACATTAGGAAGCAGTTCTAGTGCTTTGTCTAGATTTGTATAAGCTAATGATGATATTACTTGAGCTTCTAATCCCACGCCACTTCCATCAACCTCGTCGATCGGCATTTCACGAGCAATGTCAAATGCTTTCTGTGGATTTGTGTGTGTCAGCGAACTGATTATCTGGGAAGTGAGTTGTGATCGAATAGATTCAGTGTGAGAAGAAGTTTGTGCCCACTTTAACGCAGCTTCAGGATCATCTTCTGTCCAAGTTGTGGTAATACTAAATCCAGCTTGTGTCTTTTGAGCATCACTCTCGATTTCTTCAAATAGAGCAACCGCGTCGTCTATAGATTCACGAGCTAAACGACTAATACTTTTCACTCTAGCAATATCACGAGTTTCTGGAGGAAATGTCTGAATTGAAGTAACTAATGTTTGTACATCGGTACGAGCCCATTGTTCAAAAGCATCCCCCAAGAGACTTGCTTTTTGTGTAGAAGACTCAACAGCCAGTATTCTGTTTATTGCATCCATAGGTTCTTGTTCGATCCATTCTCGAAGTACTCCAAACATGTGGGGGTTATAACTCATACTCAGTCCAAAAAAACCAGTTTCTTCTGACTGAAACTGTAATGCATAGTCAAATGCAGCAGCAGGGTTATCTTCGGCTTCCATTTGTACGCCAAGAGTAATAATAGATTTTCGAAGTTTTTCGTCTTCAATATCAGGGGTCACGGTATCTAACACAGCGATACCTTCTTGTTTAATCCATGCATTGACGATGTTATTCACACGAGCAAAGTTGTCGTGCGTCAATAGCGATGGTTCTTTCAACAGCTTTTCCCATGCTTCTCTCGGATTCTCCGCTTCTCGCGACATCAAGTCACTCGCGCGCGATTGAATGTATTGAGAGTTTCCAAGTCGCGTGGCTAGATTTGTTAATTCTTCCGTGGTAGCTAGGGCACTCATTGCATCCAATACACCGCGAGATGCCATCATTTTGTTAGGATCTGACATTTGGATTACAAAATCTACTACGCTATCTAGGTCTACGTTTGCCCATTCTCGGGTGAGAGAGTAGGTTAGCGGCGTCTGTAAATCGGTATCTAGATTCTGATATAAACTACTAGCTATATCTGGATTAAGCTGGACTAATTTCGATAGAATGGTGCGTCTAAAACCGTCTAGATACCCGGAATCGTCCTTGCTCAATCGTTTGTCGAGAGTTTCTTCAAATAGTTCGACTATCTCTTTTTCATCAGAACGTGAAACCAGAGCATACAACGCTGCGTATCTGTCAAAACTGCCGGAATAATTGGTAAATATTTCCGTTATTGAACTGACGGTGTAGATTCCATTGGTAGGACTTACCGGTACGGGACTGTCGTTTGTTATTTGAGTAGTCATGAAGGGAACTTCGGTAGACAGCTCAACCTGATCTTGAGTATTTTCAAGAGGCATCGTAAAGTACAAGACTAAGAGTACACCCGTTGCGAGCAGAGCACCTGATAGAAACAATGTGAGATTTTTTGCCGTTTGGTTTGTAGTTGCACTAGTATTCATTGAATGAGTTCCTATATTCAAGTGACGTGAGGAAACTGTAGTCTAAACTTTAGACTTGTGATCGTGATTACTTTTTGAATTATATCGGTAGAGACTGTGGGTTTTTGAAATGAAGCGAGGATAAATTCGTTGCCAGCATCGAATAAACAAGTCAAATCTGTTCTTTGATTGAAAACAAAAGGTCAGGAAATATCACAGAATCACGCTGTCATATTGATTAATCTAATTACGCATAATATATATTATGTTAAATAATAAACATATCATAAGAATAACCAAAAAATCCTTCAGACGGGAAATTCAAAGAAAGTTGGGATTTTGAATGCTTGATACCTAAACGGATAAAGCATTGAAAAGGAATGAGAAAATATAGTTTTAGAAGACGCTGCAACTAATTCCTTAGTTTTTTTATGTGTTCAACGCAATTAATGTAACGCTAGATAGGCATGCCCCACGTGTGCCATTGCCTTGCGAATTTGTAATACCATCGACAACTCACAAAATCACAATCCAAGCAAATCAATGACACCGATAACAGAATTAGCTCGATCTCATCCGGCCACTATGTGTTAGGATTTGTTCCGCTGATATTCCAAGATGGGGCCACGCCCGACCAAGCGGCACCACTCTAAATTCGACACATACTCAATCGCTAATCCGACGTTATTAGCCGTGTACAACGTGAGCTGATGTTGGAACTCTACCCACTCGCCGTCATTTCAGCATGAAACGTATCGACGAACCCACCCAACTCCACGTGGGAAAAAGCCGCGAGCTTCCGATTCAAGCAAAATAAACTGTAATTTGAATCTACTACCAAAAACCTCCATAATCCTATAAAACTATTGATTATTCAGTTTGCACATAAACTGACTTTTGAATATCATGTCACTGATTTTTAACCTTTCACAGTTAATTCACGGGGAGAACAACGTGATAAAAGTACAACACGTGATTGTTGGATTACTAGTAATATTAGCAGTATCGCCCTATGCCGACGTCAACGAAGTGGAAGGTTTTACCAAAGATGATTGCAAAGGCGATTCCCACGTAGCGGGAAACTACGCTGAGCTACAAGAAATACACAAGAAAAAAGACAATGGATGGAAGTTTAAATCGTACTGGCACACCCACGATAAAACAAATTGCATGGAGTTCGATCCAGATATGGAAGTACTTGTTCACACCAGCCCCCGACTACCAAAAGGTAACATCAGCGGCGGTTCGGGCGGCGTTAGTAGTGGTGGTGGCGGAGGTATTTTACCTGGCAGTATCTTCGGCGAAAATCCAAGTGACCCCACTGATGATGAGGACCTTACCCAAATGAACTTTTGTCTCCAAAATAAATTGACGGAAGCAGATCTCGTGAATTGGCAAGGAGAGTACACTGATGCGACGTGGAAGCGCGACGACGACGCAGTACAGTAGAACAACAACAAAGTCATAGACCTCCTTGGTAGACTTGGGACTACTCAAACAAACTCAGACCCCCGCAAACTCGGACGAACCCGGTTTTGCTTTCGCGACCAAAAAAGAAGATGTTACAATCGAAACAACACTATTTATCCATCACATTAGCCAATGGTCTATCAAATATAAGGTTCCGTATGACCACATGCTACTCTATGTTTTGGCCCACGAAACGGTTCATGTATCACAAGCGCTAACAGAACGAGATGACGGTGATACCCAGTGGGTCCCCTGGGCATCCGGGTCATGGGAACGAGAAGTGGAAACACACCGCTTATTAGATAAATTTTGGGACAACATACTTGGTATAACAGCACCACTCTTTACTCCTTACGGTATTGAAAAACCAGCGGATTGGGATGCAAACGCCGAAGAGTATGACAACATTATCAAAAAAAATGAAAGATGGCGAAACTCTTACCAGAGACGAGAAAAAAAGAAAAGGAGATCTAGAAGATTACTTCAAAGACAATTATCCAGCTGCGGAAATAAACGAATATTACGATTACGAAGCGGATCTTAATTGCGAAGAAGAAGATAACAAAGATTCCGAATGAAAAACGCTCGCAAAACAACCATCTGGTTAACCGCCTCTGGGCTCGCGCTACTCGTGTTAGGAATAAGTGTTTTTATCTTGTTACCCACCGCACAACCAATCACACCCACGAACCTAGTCACGCCAACAGCTTCAACCGCCTTTGCAACCACTGAGGAGATACCCCCCGATTTTCATAGTTCATCACCTGCTGAACATATCAGCCCACCATTACCCCCTGTCGATTATCCCCCTGACTCAATCGGCGAAGCTTGTGGGTTAAACGAATTCCCCCCGTATCACTGGTACGGCGACCTAGACTTCTCCACCGCTAGAAGTTTGGAAAACAGCCCCTTCGATAGTGCCGGTGAATGGAAGCTGGATAAAAAGTGTCTGACGGCGTTAGAACAGCATATTTACCCGATTAACCCCTACCTTTGGGATAAACACAAATTACCCAACTGGAGCGGCAACGCCTTTTCTTTTGTCGACATCAATAATCCCTTGACCTTTGAACGCATCTTCGCCGATCCAGTCGGCGACTTCGTGCGCGTGCAAGAGGCACTAGCGAGACCCGAATGTCTGCTCGGTAAAGATGCCGATCCGAACTGGAACCTGCACGAAACGTGCTACGCCGACGCCATTCACAACTACGCGCTGCTAACACGGTTTTGTTACGGTAACGGACTCAGTCTCGTCCCTAGAAAATATTATTGGAAAGACGACGATCCAACTCCGGCTCAAGATCGTGGCATGTGGATACAAGCTTTAACAAGCGCTTGGGTAGACTTAAAGTGTGAATCCTTAGATCCGCTACTTGATCTAGGGGCCGACCTGCATACCGACCTACGAGAACAGATCCTAGCGCTTCATAATGAACCTGAAGAACCAGACGCTGTTCGCTCACAATTACGCGAGCATTTTGTGAGTGATAGTACGACTAATAGTATTGAAGATTTTTTCCGAAAGATTCCACAACAGTTTAATTCCAAACCTCAACGTCTCGAGGCAGAAGAAATCCTGATCGAGTTGGCCGCGCGTCTGGGCGACACCGCCGCCGGACTCACGCAACCGTTTAACCTAACACACCAAGAAAGGGGGTATAAATTCGGGCGCTATGCAAATTGGTTTAGCGATATTGAGCCCAACATACTGTTTTTCAAGGAACCACCTAGTGTTGACCGGGTTTATGGGGCACTATCACTGTTTGCATCACCTACCGATCCCGACCTGCGAGAGCATGTGGTAAACATTGACCTCGACGCCCTAGTACAACATTTATGCACCCCACCCTATTACGATGAACCTACAGACCCACCCAGTTGTCAGTCCGTCATTAACGATCTACGCCAAAACCACGAAGTCCAAAATAATACCTCTATCCTAGAACGTCTTACAACTTTTGAAAAAATCGCGAGGCGCCTTGACGTTTACGAGTAATCTCGTCACCGCACAATTAGACAAAAACCCGTGCTAGAACATCAACAGCACGCATTTGAACAAAGTCCACTAAATTAGCCCCGTTCAGTCGTTTCGAACGACTACCCTTCTTAATACGATTCCCATCACTACCCCTACGTGAAGCGTTATCGAGCTTTTCACCCGGCGATTTGAAATATTCTTGATTTCTGAGCCGTTTTAAGAAATTCCATTTTGCGCGCCGGCCTTCCTTCGACGAGATGAACCTGTCACCGTCGGTTTGCAAACGAGAAGTCAGTGAGTAGTCGCAAGTATGTGTCGTTCTAATTCAGTCAAACGTTCATTCATTTAGTTAACCCACTCCGTGCAATGTACCACATCGACATCGAAACCAAGAATATTTTAAACCCCGAGTAATTGTGCCGCCTTGAGAAACGCACCCAATCTAGCAAACGGGTCAATCAAACTATGTTCCAGCAGGACGAACTGTTCGAGTACCGATTTAGCGGCGAGTAGATGAACCTACTTGTGACGATTAGAACTTACTATGAAGGTTTAACAAATTTGCATTTATCTGAGAAGATCTATCTCACGGTAAACTGTAAATCTACGACCGAAGGTACTTCCGCATCGGTGCGCCACATACGCACTTGGGTCATTTGTAACCCAAGTTCATTCTGTAATGAGAACAACCAACGAATCACATTCTCAAACGATTGTCCCTCTGTCGTTACTACGGTTCCACCATTCCCATCTTGGATTGTCTTAACAACCACATCGTGTAAGTTGGCACTACGAGAAATCGGCGACATACCAACTTCGTCTCCCTGCCCTTGTTGAACCGCTAAGCGTTCTGTCGCTTGTTCCTGATTAAGACGCATCCACTCGACGTCTTTAATCGCGCGTTCGTAACTCGAAATGTTGGTATTACGATAATCCGAAATTAAAGGTACGACGACTGCTAGTAACAAAAACAGCGTAATAACGGTCCCGGCAGTTATTAACAATATCTGTTCTCGTTTTGACCGAGATTTATACCATCGACCCGCGGAAGATTCAGCTAGTTGTTGCTTAAGTTGGTTCATTGGACAAGACTCATCGTTAAATTAGCTCGCGTGCGTTTAACTGACTCGACATGTTCGGCTTCGTTAATACGGACATTGATATAAGAGTTTTCCAAGGCGGCTTTAAAATCGTCTAAATCATCTAGGCTCGGTATCTCAAACTCCGTTGACAGACTTTGTAACGAAGACTGAAAACGTAACGAGTTGAGTTCGACCTTGTGTGCCGGACTAGCAACAACACTTGCTAACTGACCAAGCAGATAATTAAATTGTTGCGAAACATTAGAACCTACCCCCATTCGATTACGCATCGAAGTAGCGATATTGCGAGTTGGATGCGGTTGCTCATTGTAAATTGCTACATAAATCTCACGCATTTGATTCTCTAGTCTATTGGTTTGTATATCAGCCCATACTCCTTGGACTAACATTAAAACTAAATAAAAACCACCTAACACAGCTGCAAACACGCCAGTAACTTTTAACTCGTTGATATTTAGTGAGGAATGGACGGCTTGATTAATGAAATCTCCTTGTAGAAGATCAATACTCCTACCCTCTTCAAAGTTGTCCACGAGCCACTCGAGTAACCCTATGTCATAGTTAATAACTTCAGAATCACTCGACGCGAAGCGTTGAATATCCATCTCGCTGTCAGCCAACTTATGTACAAGCAATTTCGTCGGTTCTTCGTGCCCAATCAACGTAGGTTCAATGATTTCGTGAGCAAAATCATGCTCAACTGCTGCAATCTGGTCTGCTGTTCTTACCCACACGAGGGATTCACCGACTAGAACATGCACTTGTATCTCTTCTTCAGTAAGAGGTATTTGTAGTCCAACTGTCGAACAAAAAGTTGGTGCAATCCCAGCGTTTCCCATGAGTTCTATGATGGTTTGTAAGATTTCTTTTTGTATGGCAATACACTCCACAGGTTTAAACCTAGAAATTGGTCCAGTAGCAATTTGAACGTGATCTAAGTCGTCTGACAAGTAATCTTCAACTGCAAACGGTAACGCGCGTCGAATTTGCGAAACGCTACGACCCGGGACCTCTTCTTTGACATAAAGAGTCAGCGTGTCTTCAACAAACAAATTTATCGCGGCAAACTTTCTTTCTTCAAACATCTCATCAAGGCTATCACCAATTTCATGCAATGCACAACGTGAGACCGGGGTGAGTTCGTTTTCATCGTCAGACACTGTCCAGTGCAAAATTCCTTCAATTTCTTCAGATTCGCTGAAATTTGTAATGCGAAAGTCTGTGAGATACAACCAAAGCGTGTTCATGTTTTCCTATCTTCTCTTTTATTCATCACTTTTAGCGAGATAAGCCAAGTTCTTCTTGGTCTTCAATCCACCATTTGTGGAACTGCCCATAATCACGTTTATATACAGTAACTTCTCCGCTTTGTGGATTGCGATAGAACGAGCTCGTTAAATCTACTCGCCCTCTATCCTCGTCTATTATCGTAGCTTTCATTACGAAAAAATCACTAGTAACACTTAAATAAGGTTGAATTAAACCTAAATCTGGATACCGAGTGGTCAATTCTTCTAAATCGACCCAATTGCGTTCTTGATCAAGCAAATAACTGGCATCAAAACGGGAATCGACAGCCAATAACAACATTTCTAAGACGTCTTCATCTACCGTATTAATATTGAGTTTAAGTTCAGACACCGGTAATACTACGACTTTTTCGCGAAATTTCTTCATTTGTTCTTTATCAAACGTATTGAATATTTGCGCTTCTGAAATGTCCATAGCCATTTGGTTTGGTGTGCGAAACGGTGTTGGCCAGGTCGAATACACATAGTCTTCAGCTCCATTGATTTCACCCGATATATCTGCATCAACCCAATCTTTCCATTTTGGGGCCACATCATAATCTAAATATAGAAACCGTGTCAGCTCGAAAAATCCCTTTAATAGTGCTTCGTCGACCGTCTCTGCCGCTAACGCATTGACATTAAAGTATGCGTTCTGGTCTAGAACTTGTAAATGTACCTCACTATCCGGAATTTCAAAATCCACCTTATCAGAAGCCCATTCTTCCTCGCGATTATCTAAAGGTCTTTGATCACCTTCAAGCCAGTCTCCATATAGTCGAAAGTTCACTAATTCTTCGATCGACCAACTGTAAGCGAGTAATTGATCGTCGTTTTTCGTCAACTGAACGTGGGAAATCGTAATCCCTTGGGTTTGAGTAAGTTGAAATGCTAAAATCCCAGTAACGCCAACAATGGCTAACACACTGAGTAACGCCACGCCTTTACGATTTCTAGGTTTCGACTGTATTGTGTTACGTTCCAACCGGGTTTCCTTCCCCTTCTTCAGGTTCAACAAAAATCTCTGGCATTACCGGCAACAGCCATACACGCTCAATATCGCCAATGGGAAACACGTAAAACCTAATCCTAACGGCATATGGTTTTAAAGGTCCCGGTCCTGCGGTAGGATTGAGTGGGTCCAGTGTCGGTGCACTAGGATCTTCCGACGGCAATTCAGGAAAAGTCGGCTTTTCGTCCCCATTTGAATCAATAATCGTAATTTCCAAATCTAAGATATTGCTGATCAAAGTTTGTTCGACGGCGATGGTTTCAATATCTCGATCTAAGACATTCCAAAATCGGCGAATCAGGCTGTGATCTTCGTAAACGTATTGAACCCGTAATAAAGTTGAACGAGATAGATTGAGGTAATTGCTCCTGCCCGCACGTGTAAATTCCATTACAGTGCTTGCGTCCAAAGAAAATGGATCCATGAATTCTCCACCTTCATCACGAATACCGCGCATAACAATCTGATGTATGTCACGTGTCAGTATGAGCATCGCACGATGAATTTCTTCAACACGCTCACCACGACTTAAGACTAAATCAGTCGTATTCATCGTCTGCCGCAAAAACTGACTGGAAATGACTGCAATTAGCGAGAAGATCGTCAATGCGACCAACATTTCCATCAAAGTGAAACCGAATCGACGCGTTGTCCTTTCCTCATGTAAGTTGTGATCTCTTCCATTTGTTGGCGAGAATCGTTGTTTGGGTCAATGCGAGATAAAACAAAATCGACTTGATCGATCCCTTCGATCTCACCAGTAGTTCGTGTAATTTTTATCTCAAACTCTTCATCTTCATGAACAAACCGAATACGTTCTTCCGGTCGTATTTCTTGTTCGCCGAGCTTTACGTCCAATTGATATTGTTCAACACTGTTCATCAAGATCATGTGCCCCAAAGTGAAGTCTTCCAATCGTTGTTGTTGTCGAATCGCGTTACTATTGACTTGATAAACTGTAATGGCAATCATTGCCACGATAGCAATAGATATCAGCATCTCAAGTAAGGTAAACCCTTGTGTTCGACTTGCATTCATTGCGCGAATAGTTCTTCGTATTCAGATTGTTTTTCGGTGGTAATCTCAGCTTTTTCTAACCCATCGGAATAAATGTACCACGCTAGGTTTTGGGGAACATATTCAATCGTTATTTCAAAAGGTGTGATTTCGCCACTTGGTTCGATAATGAGATTTGGCGTTGAATCTTCTAACTCGTCTGACTGAGAACTTTGTTGAACATCCTTGGTTTCAAGTTTTAACTCAAAATTTTCCGACAACTGATGTGAAATGTATGCACGTTTGGTTTGTGAATTCCATGTTTCTGTTACTGGATCGAATTTCAAAAAACGCATAGTATTGCGTTTAATTTCAATTCCCCAAAGCTCATTTCGGAAGGTCGATTCATTTCTCGCTAACTCGATCTGTCGAGAAATCTTATAGGTAGCTGACCGAAGTTCAGTCTTGTAGTTGCTTCCACTAATACTTACGACCACAACAGAAGCAATCAAACCGACTATGAGTAATACGACGAGAATTTCGAGTAAGGTAAATCCTGTACTAGACTTCCGCATCGAATTAACTCTACTAATTAAAGTGGAACTTACTCGTCGGAACGAATATCCGCTGCGACATCCTCGCCACCCTGCTCGCCGTCAGCACCATAAGAAATGATGAGGTAATTTCTACCATCGTTAGTGTAAATGTAATCATTACCCCACTTGTCTTGTGGAATCTTCTTCTTATTGATATAAGGATCGGGCCCCCAATGTTTTGGTTCCGGGAAACCACTGGGTTTTTCCACTAGTGCCTCTAATCCTTGTTCGGTCGACGGGTAATGTCCGTTATCAAGTTTGTAGGCTTGTAAAGCGGTATCGAAAGATTCAATCTGAATTCGGGTGGTTTTAGCACGCGCTTTATCCGGTTCTCGTGCCACGTTGTAAACAACCACTGAGACGATCAGTCCAATAATTAGGACAACGACCAACATCTCAAGCAGAGTAAAACCTCTGTTTTTACTTTGACGTTTTTTTGATTTTTGCATGATTTTAAATTTCAAATAGAAAAGTTTGACATCCTAAGAATAGGTTGAAGTACAGCTAGCATTATCGTAACGACGATACCAGCCATCACGAGGAGCATTAGTGGTCTAAACAACTCTACCATCATATTGATTAGTCGAGTAAGGTCTTTCTGTTGATACTCCGCCGACTTAAATAACATGGAATCCAATGAACCACTCATTTCGCCACTCGCGATCATATGGACGAATATTGGTGGGAACTGTCTTGTTTGTTCTAACGACTTATTCAAACTTTTGCCTTCGCTAACCTGCGTTTTAGCATTTTCCAATAACTTTCGTATCCAACGATTCACCACCACCTCTGACGCTATTTTCATTCCTTCGACAAGAGGTACTCCACTTGTTCCAAGGATTGCCAAGGTGTTTGCATAACGCGCGGCATTGACACTTTGTGAAAACCAGCCGATTACTGGAAGACTCAATTTAAATCGGTGCCAACTCATCTTAATGGCATTTATTGATAAGGCATAACGTATTAAGATTATACCAACAATGAGTGATCCCAAAATAACTAGCCACCATTGATGCATGAAATTACTAATACCGACTAACATCACAGTTAAATACGGTAATTCATCGCCACTCTGCGTGTAAAACTCCATTATCTGAGGTAATACATAAGTCATCAATAGTGCGACTACAACAATTGCGACTACGAATAAAAATATTGGGTAGTACAATGCTGATTGAATATTTCTACGCGACTCGTACTGTGACTCGAGGTAGGAAGCCAAGCTATTGAGAACCGGTCCAAGTTGCCCAGATTGTTCTCCGGCTCCAACTGTCGAACGATAAAGTTCGTCGAATGTACTTGGATACTCTGACATACTTTGGGTGAGAGTGTGCCCTTCAATCACCCGACTACGTACCGACATAAAGATCGAACGGGCTTTCCTTCGGGTAGTTTGCTGACCAACCGCTGATAGTGCTTGTTCAATAGGTAAACCCGCATTGGCTAAGGTTGCAATCTGACGGGTAAATAGCACCAAATCCATTGGGCGTAACTTTCCAAAGATGCTTTTGCGTGCTTTAATCTGTCCTTCTTGCGAGGAAGTCGTCGTGGTCAGTTCAACGTCTACTGGGAATAACCCAATGTCGCGCAATAACTGACGAACGTGGCGTAAGCTATCGCCTTCGAGAATACCTTTTTTAGTGCGCCCTTCTGTATCAAGAGCAACATATTCGTATGCTGGCATCAGGAATCGGTAGCCGTAACTCGCATAACTTCTTCTACGGAGGTTATTCCGGCTTGAATTTTTGTGCGACCATCTGCACGTATAGTAGGGTAAAGTGCCCGTGACATTCGTGATAGTTCTTGTTCAGACGCGTGTTCGTGGATTTTTTCCCTGATTTCATCATTGAGTCGGAATAGTTCATATATTCCTGTTCGTCCTCGATAGCCCGTGTGTCCACAGGCTTCACACCCTTTCATTGAGAAATGAGTTGCTGGAAGCCCCTTCATAAACTCAATTTCATATGGCGTAGGCGCTCGTTCGTCACGACATTCAGTGCAAATCACACGTACCAAACGTTGCGAAAGTACCGCGACTAAACTGGTGGCAAGCAGATACGGTTCTAAGCCCATGTCAACAAGACGAACCACAGTCCCAACAGCCGTGTTTGTGTGGAGTGTTGACAATACTAAGTGTCCTGTGAGACTTGCTTGAATGGCAATTTGGGCTGTTTCAAGGTCACGTATTTCACCCACCATCACAATATCTGGATCTTGACGTAACATCGAACGCAAGCCTCGTGCAAACGTCATACCGGTTTTAGTATTAACCTGGGTTTGGCCAATACCTTCCAAGTTGTATTCGATCGGGTCTTCTACCGTCAAGATGTTTACATTTTCGGTATTCAACTCTGACAAGGAGGCATACAACGTGGTCGTTTTACCTTCTCCGGTAGGTCCGGTAACTAGAAATATTCCATGTGGCGAGGCAATAACATCTCGTATATGTTGTACATTTTCTTCTCGCATACCTAAGCCAGTAAGATGCAAGCGACTAGCATCTTTATCTAGTAATCGCATAACCACCCGTTCCCCTTCGCCGGTGGGCATGATCGATACTCTAACATCAAGCTCTCTTCCACCAATTCGTAAGGTCGTCCGACCGTCTTGTGGAACTCTTTTTTCAGCAATATCAAGTCTGGACATTACTTTAACTCTCGAAACAAGTAAGGGCGAAAGTGATCGCTGCAGTTGTACTATCTCGCGTAATACTCCATCGATTCGGAAACGTACGACTACCCTTTCCGGAAAAGTTTCGATATGTACGTCCGAAGCATTTTCTCGTATTGCTTGTGTGAGCAAGGCGTTAATCAGCCGAATAACTGGCGCATCGTCTTCTTGCTCAAGCAGGTCTTCAGTTTGTGGAATTGTGTCGGCTAAACTTGCAAGATCCATCGACTCGTCAATATCTTGAACCATCTGTCGAGTCTGGGTCGAATCACGTTCGTACGCCTTTTGAAGCAAATTAGTGAACTCTCGCTCAGCAACCTTCACAAATTGGTTACGTTTCTTCGTGAAGCGACGTACTTCAGCGATCGTGCGAAGATTAGGTACCTTTTTACAATAAACGATCACTTCATTGGAATCGTTATCGTGGGCACCATTGATAAGCACACCATTACGGTTTGCAAACGTGAATGGAAAACGTTTATCGTTGCCGTTTTCTGGAGTTTGAACTTCTTGATTAACTTCTGCCATAGATTGTTTTCATTGTTAGCCGACTATTTATACGAACAACCACTTTAAAATTGTCATTTGTACATAAGCAAGGAATACAGTGTTTGTGAATATTATTCTAGCGATGAACTATGAAAAGAACGCATTAGTAATTCGCAATAGGATCGAACGAGTATCGAGATAAACGATGAATACCCTACCCTCAGATCCTAGTTTCCTTTCATGATTAATTTCCCGAACTGCAATATATTGTCTACTGACCAGTTTGCTTGCGCGGACATTGCACAACTCTTTACCGCTGCTGCAGTTGTTAAACCTTATGCGAAACGAGAACTACAAACCAATGTTTTACAAGGGGCTATTCTGTCAAACTTGTTTTTCGAACCCAGCACCCGGACTCGTCTTTCCTTTAGTTCGGCGTTCAAATTGCTTGGGGGTGCCGTCAATGAAACGACCGAGATTTCCACTACTTCAAGCGTCAAAGGCGAGTCGTTGTGTGACTTTGCAAAAGTTGTAGCTGAATACTGCGATATCGCGGTCATTAGACATCCTGATGCAGGTTCTGCTGCCAAATACGCTGAATGCTCAAATGTTCCGGTCATCAACGCTGGTGACGGTGCGAACGAACACCCAACACAAGCATTGTTAGATATCTACACCATGGAACAAGAACTTGCAAAGTATGACAAAACGATAGACGGAGTCACCCTTGCTTGTATTGGCGATTTGAAATATGGTAGAACCGTACATTCTTTATTGAAACTTCTTGCACTTTTTGAAGACGTTACCATTCATCTAATATCACCCATGAGTTTACAGTTACCTAAACAATTCACAGAAAAATTAAGTGAACGTGGGCACAGACTTGAATACTTTAATCGTTTGGAACCTGGTATTGAAAACGTTGATGTTTTATATGTCACTCGCATCCAAGAAGAAAGATTGTCGGAAGTAGATCAAAACAATCTACAGTTAGCTTCTTTTCAGATCAATCGGACTATATATGAGCAAGTTTGTACACCTGAAACAGTTATCTTGCATCCGTTACCTCGTAATTCACGTTCGGACACACCAGAACTACACACAGACTTAAATGACCATCCTAATTTAGCTATATTTCGACAAGTAGCCAATGGATTGACTGTTCGAATGGCGTTGTTTGCGTTGATAATGGATGTCGTCGAACAAATTTCACATACCACTTACTAATTACTTGTTTGCTTTAGAGGTAAGGCTGAGCAAGTTAGCTCAATTCGGTCATCAGAGCTGGAATCGCATCAAACAAATTTGTCACCCAACCGTAATCGCAGGTTTGAAAAATGGGTGCATCGGGATCCTTGTTGATGGCTACGATAATTTTGGATTCCTTCATGCCCGCCAAGTGTTGAATGGCACCTGAAATTCCCACTGCTATATACAGATCTGGAGCAACCACCTTACCTGTTTGACCGACCTGCATGTCGTTTGGGACATACCCAGCATCGACTGCTGCGCGAGACGCACCTAAAGCTGCACCTAATTTATCTGCCAACTCTTCCAATAAGGTAAAGTTTTCTTTGCTACCTAGACCACGCCCACCAGAGATAACAATGTTTGCCGAACTCAATTCTGGTCGTTCAGATTCAGCGAATTCATCAGCTACATGCCTAGAACACTTCTCGGTGTTTGTTAAAGAAATTGCTTCAACGTTAACGTTGTTTGCTTCTTCAACCGTTGGTTCAAAAGCTGTTGCACGAATGGAAAGTACGCGTTTTTTATCGAGTGATTTCACAGTCTGTATTGCACTTCCCGCATAAACCGGACGTTTAAACGTATCTTGAGAAACCACTTCAACAATATCTGATATCATTTGTGTATCCAGCAACGCGGCGACACGTGGCAATATGTTCTTTCCGTAGGTCGAATGAGATCCAATGATGTAGTTGTAAGTTGTAGCTAAACTGACAACTAGGGTGGTAGTCGGTTCAGCTAATCCGTGTTCCAACTCTGAGTCATCTGCAACAAAAACCTGCCGTACACCTGATATCTTTTTAGTTTCTTGACCGACAGGTGTACACTCGAAGCCCGCGACAAGTACATCAATTTCTCCACCCAATTTCTGAGCTGCTGTTATTACACAACGCGTGGCTTGGTTTAGAATTTGGTTATTGTGATCGGCTAGAACAAGAATGTTCAATCTAAAACTCTCGCTTCGTGTTTTAGTTTTTCGACTAGTACTGTTGCCGAATCAACCATTTGCCCAAGTCGTTTTTGGGTTGGCTGCTCTACCCCTAGACTTTCAGTCCGTCGTTCAGGTTTTATATTTAACTCTTCCAGAGAAATCATTTCAATCGGTTTTTTCTTAGATAACATGATATTTTTTAACGTAGCAAATCGTGGGATATTTAACCGTAAATCCGAAGTAACAGTTGCCGGTAAATCAAGTGAGACCGTCTGTAAACCACCATCTACTTCGCGAACAATTTCGATTTTCGAGCTTTGTACTGAGAGAGACGAAGCGAAAGTGCCTTGTGGTAAATTCGTTAAAGCTGCAAACATAGGACCCGTTTGACTGTTATCACCATCGATACTCTGTTTGCCAAAAATAACCAAATCAGGTTGTTCGCGTTCATAGATAGCGGCGAGTATTTTGGCGATTGCAAGTGGTTCCAAGTCGGATTCGGTTTTTACCAAAATTCCTCGATCTGCCCCAAGTGCTAGGCACACTCGAATCTGTTCCTGGGCGATTTCCTCGCCGACCGAAACTACCAGAATCTCTGAAGCTATGTTAGCTTCTTTCAGTCGTATAGCTTCTTCAACCGCAATCTCACAGAAGGGATTGACAGACATTTTTGTATTGGTTAAATCGACCGCGGAACCATCCGATTTAATCGTAACTTTAACGTTAGCGTCGACCACACGTTTGATCGCACATAAAATTTTCATAGATATAAGAAGGTTGCCTAGTTCCGAAGAAAACTAAAACATGAACGGCAAGCATATTTTAAGATTGCTTGAACTAGTACTTGTTTCTTCTAGGTAAAAAGAATTACATTGATACTTTCCCAGATTTGTATTAGATTTATACTCTCTCAATTCAGTTCATTTGATCACCTTTTCTAATTTAAGGTCGTATATTTGATATTTTTTGTCAAATATACGACAAAGTGTGACTGAAATATTCACCGGAACCAGCTTCATCGAAAAATTCAACGTAGATAACTTTCTTCCGTTCGTGGTTTTTTTGGGAGCAATGGTAAACAATACGGTTTTGAGTTCAAACGTTCTGTTGAACCTAGAACGACACGTTCAATGTATCCAGCGATTATAAATTGAGAATTGTCATATCTGTGGGTACTTTAACCAAGTAGTATGTCTTATTCTTTGACAGAAAACATATCGGTTCGACCTTTACGAGAACTAAATAAGATTGAACTAGATTCTTAGAGTTACCTTGCGTTTTCGTGATCTCTTTCATTACTGATAGAATTTACTCTGAAACACAATAAACAACCTCCATTTCCATGCCAAAATCAAATCGAGAATCTTTAGAGTTTGATGTCGTTATAGTCGGTGGTGGACCTTCAGGTCTGGCTACGGCAATTCGACTCATGCAACTCAATCAAGAGACCAATAGCGACATTTCCGTATGTCTCGTTGACAAGGGAAGTGAAATCGGTGCGCACATACTCTCTGGTGCAATCATGTACCCACGCGCTTTGAACGAACTGATACCTGACTGGAAAGAAGTTAATCTACCCCACTCGCTCGTACAATCCGATGAATTTCATGTATTGACAAACGACCATCAGTCTTTGAAGCTACCTCCGTCTTTTATTCCACGGCCTAGCCGAAACCGTGGAAATCTTATTGTTTCTTTGGGAAACGTATGTCGATGGTTAGCAAAGTTTGCAGAAGATTTAGGGGTAATGATCTTTCCGGGGTTTGCAGCTACCGATCTCCTGTACGACGAAACGGACGCCGTAATCGGTGTGAGAACCGGAGATCTCGGAATCGATAAACAAGGAAAAACAAAGTCTACGTATGAACCTGGTGTAGACATCTATGCGAAATACACGGTACTCGCCGAAGGTTGTCGAGGCCATCTTGGAAAACAGTTAATTCAAAAGTTTGAACTGGACGTCGAATCTTCCCCACAACATTATGCGATTGGTTTTAAGGAATTATGGGAAATTCCAGAAGAATCACATATCGAAGGGACGGTCGTGCATACCATAGGTTGGCCCCTTGGTTTCTCATCGCAGTCTACGGGCGGTGGCTTTCTATACCACAGTGAAAACGGACAAGTTTCATTGGGTTTGATCGTAGATTTATCTTATAGTAACCCCCATCTCGACCCATTCCAAGAGTTCCAACGATGGAAACACCACCCCGTTGTGAAACAACATCTGTTGGACGGTAATCGAATTTCTTACGGTGCCCGAGCAATTACTAAGGGTGGCGTCAATTCCCTACCCAATCTTTCGGTCAATGGTGCGACTTTGGTGGGTGACGACGCTGGGTTTTTGAATCCACTGAAGATCAAAGGAACTCACACAGCCATTAAATCCGGTATGCTGTGTGCAGAATCGATCATAGATGAGCTGAAACGAAATCGTCAACATACGACGCTTGATTTAGAAAAACGTTTCAAAGAAACGTGGCTTCACGAGGAACTATATAAAGCACGAAACACTACTCCAGTATGGAACAAATTTGGAATGCTCTTTGGTTCAGCATGGTTGTTTTTGGAGCACAACGTTTTTTTCGGCAACAATCCTTTTACAGCGCGCGCGAATATTCCGGATCACGCCAAATTGCGATATTCGCAAATCTGTTCAAAAATCAATTATCCGAAAGCCGATAACATAATTTCTTTTGATCTTCTTTCGAGTGTATATGCCTCGAACACCAACCATGAAGAGGATCAACCGTGTCACTTAAAACTGCAGTACGAAAGTATCCCGATTAAAGTCAATTTGAAAGACTATGACGAACCAGCACAGCGATACTGTCCAGCAGGTGTATATGAAGTGGTAGAAGAAAACGGCGAACCTGTGTTTCGCATAAATGCGCAAAACTGTATTCACTGTAAAACTTGCGATATCAAAGACCCATCGCAGAACATCAATTGGGTTCCACCGGAAGGTTCAGGAGGTCCGAATTACCCGAATATGTAATGGTATCATATTTCGAGGTAATGTCTAAAGGGACACTGTTCCAAGTTAACCGAAACTTTAAGGACGGTTAAAAGTTATCCACCAATAAATTTCATAACGGTTGTCTCACCGGTAAATGCTAATCGCTGTTTATCGGACATCGCCTGTCTCAATAAAGACTGCAATTCAACATGAGCAATTTCTTGACTTTTCTTCAAAAGTGGACGGATATCGTAGTTTTTTGTGTTAGAAAGGCAACCAAACAACAAACCATTAGAAGACAATCTCAATCTTGAGCAGGTGCGACAGAAAGGAACCGATTCGTTGGCAATGATTCCAAATGTCCCTCGATTAGGGATCTCAAATCGAACCGACGTGGAGTCATACGCAGAATCTAGTTTACGAAACTCATACTTCTCACTGATCAAATCCAGTATCTCTGACATGCCGACAAACTCTAACTGGTATTCTTGATTGCGTTTAAGGTGCCCCATATTCATGAGTTCTATATAGCGTAATTCGATTCCGCGATCTAGACAATAGTCTAGTATTGGAACAAGTTGATTTAGATTCGCCCTGCGTAACGGTACGGTATTAACCTTCACTTTCAAGTTTTCATCTAGCGCTAACTCGATTCCGGTCAGTACACTTTGGAGGTCACCACTTCGAGCGATTTTTCGAAACGCAGCTGAGTCTAAAGTGTCTAAGCTAACATTAATTCTCCTTAATTTAGAATCACGGATAACCGCCATTTTTTTTGCAAGAAACTGACCATTTGTTGTTACGGCGACGTCGTCTAAATCTAGTTGGTTTAAGGTTGCGAGCAAACCATCAAACTTTGTGGATATCAGTGGTTCCCCACCCGTAATCCTAAGTTTGTCAATGCCAGCAGCGTCGACGACCAGTCGTACGGCGAGATCTAGTTCATGAGCTGACAGTTCAGCATTGAGTGGTTGAAGTTTTTTACCGTCCGGTACACAATAGGTACACGCATAGTTACAGGCTGCAGTTAGACTAACTCTTAAATTCTTGAATCGTCTACCTAGAGGATCAACAATCAAAGCTATTGTTCAACAGAGTGGCAAAATGGGGAAACATACTAAGTGTCGGTGACTGAGTCGATTGGTATGTAAAAATTAGCGAGCCGCAAGTTTGACAAAGTCCATGAATTTCTGCGGTTTGTTTTCCAACAAAATACCTTGCCGGTAAATTCGTGCTGCTAAGATTCGTACCCCTAGAGTTGACCCAATCATCACTGCAAGATTCAGTAAGTAGATAGGTAATGCTGGCAAAGACGCTGAGAGACTAATCATCAAAAATGGAGTAAACGGGGGAAAGAAAGAAAATATCGAAACGATAACCGAGTCTGGATTCAGCACAATTGCAACCATAAACATGATAGGCAGCACAAGCAGCATTTGGATTGGTGCTGCTAATGTTTGCGCTTCGCGGATATTTCCACACACGGAACCAACAGCTGATTGAAGGTAACCATAAAAGGCAAAACCTAATATGAAATAAATCAAGAAATTGAAAATATATAGTGGATTAAAAACCATACCCACTAAGTTCCCTACATTTACAGTAGGTAGCATAGTAATTAGACTCCCCCCGAAGAAAATTAGTACCCCAAGCATACATATCCATACACTTGCAATAGTAAGTAAAACTAATGCTACACCAATGAGTTTTCCGTCCATGAGTTGTGAAGCGGTAGAACTTGAAAGAATCAGTTCGGCGATTCGAGTAGATTTTTCTTCTACTGTTCCTGCTAAAATCATGGCTGAACCAATCAATACCATAAACCAAAGTATGTATTGATACCCGACTGGCGCATATTGAGCAATTTCTTCAATAACTGATTTATTAATGTGTTCTATTGTGTCAACTGGTGAAGTTGATAACGATGCAACATTGTCGGAAGTCTGTTCGTTGGGAGTGCTCCTTTCAAATCGACTTGGACGCATAAGTCGACGAGCAGTTTCGAAATCGATTTCAGAAGCGTTAAATCGGTGTTTTCGCACCACTTCTGAAGCAAACTGGGTATACCAATTCTGTAAGGTGAAAGCACGGTATGAATCATCTAAAGTGAAAAATTTACCACCTTCGTCTGTGTCAATAAAGTCTGACGGTATAACAAAATAACCGTCAATCTGGCCAGTCGACAAGAGGACGTCCCAATCCGTCGTAACTTCGTTTGGGTCAATTTCCCAGTACTGAGAGAAGCCGGTAACATGTTCCCGTAAGAAGGGAGTCATGGCTTCCCACCAAAAACTAAAACGATCGACGAACGGATCTGAATCGTCTAAAGACACCAAACCGGTGCGTGCGGAAGCTATAAGTGTGTCGCCGATCATATCGACAAGTTCTTCCACTTCCTGATTCTCGGTAAGTTCAGCTAGCTCGGTGAGAATTTCAAAGTTATAGAGGTCATTTTCTCGGTTCTGAACATAACGAATAGTTTTTCGCAGATCACTCAATAGGATCGCATCTGCAATTTCTTGACCAAGTGAGTTAGTATGATCAATTACCGCGTATTGATTACTCACTTCATCTTCTGCGAAGGGAGTAGACTCGAAAATTGAAATTGTCGTTGCTAACATCGAAATCACAAACAGGACCATTACCAATATGGGACCAAGAAGAACACCGACCCAAAACAATTTTGTAGAAGCGGCTTCAAGCCAATCGCGTTTAGCGATTAACCAGATGGCATGAAAATAACTAATCATTGAACTTCCAAGTTAAGCTATTGCTGAAGCTCATTCTGTCCCCTTCTCTACTTCCTCTCGTCACCGCCGACTGCTCGCAAGAAAATCTCATGTAATGAAACCGCGTTTGTATTGAACAGACTTACTCGAGTTCGAGGCAAAACTTGAGCAAGTATTTCTTGTGTATCCGCGTTTTCTGACACTTGTAAGGTAGCTGTCCTACCTACTTGTTTAGTAGAAATTACATGCTCAATTCCATGAAACACATCGCATTCACCAGAGTGTTCTATCTTGATGGTGTTTCCTTTACGGATGTCGTCGATAGGTCCTTCTACAATCGTTTCGCCTTTGTTGATCAACACTATTTGATCGCACAACGTTTCGGCTTGCTCCATAATGTGAGTAGAAAGAATGACAGTTGCATTTTGTTTTACTCGATCAAAAATAATATCACGCACCAATTCAACATTGACTGGGTCTAAACCACTAAATGGTTCGTCCAAAACCAGGAGAATTGGATCGTGAACTAAAGTCGCGATTAGTTGTACTTTTTGTCCCATTCCTTTTGAGAGTTCTTGACATCGTGCGCGTTGCCATTGCGAAAGATCGAATTTATCAAGTAACTCTTTAGCTCGAGAAGTGGCCGTTGGCTTAGACATTCCGTTTAACCTGCCCAGATAAACGACATAGTCGAGTACTCGCATTCGTTTATACAACCCTTTTTCTTCGGGCAAATAACCAATTTGGTGTCTAATTTGACGAATATCGGTGGAACCTAACACCTGAACTTCGCCGGAAGTCGGTTCAGTGATACCAACTAATATGCGCATAGCAGTGGTTTTGCCGGCGCCGTTGGGTCCAATAAAGCCATAGATACACCCCGAAGGGATACTAAGTGAAAAGTTATTTAAAGCACATAGTTCGCCAAACACTTTGTAAGCGTTTTCGAAGATTACATTACTTGATGGATCCAAAACAAATTGCCTAAGTTCAAAAAGTCATGAAGGAAAACCAAGAAAGTTTAGAGTTGGTATTGTCTCGAATAATCGCTGAGAAACTGTCAGTATTTTAGTCTCCTATCCAACTCTCACGCCTACACATTTCGTATTGGTTTTGCTGTGAACCGGTAGGATTGAATCAAGTTCACACCTACTTGCGCAACCCAATTCTCGTTCTAGTGACCTTTCTAAATCTATTTGTTAATGAGAATGATTATTATTTGCATTTACGTACAATATACGCCTTCAAACACTTTGGTTAGGAATAGCATTTACTATGAAAACATTTAAAAACATCGCAATTCTCTTAGGATTTCTGAGTGTTATTGGTTTAACGGCGAACGATGAAACGGAATCGGAAAACTCGTCAGAAACTGAAGAACAGATAGAAACAATCACCGTTGTCGCAACCCGTACCGAACATGATCTCAATAAAGTACCGGCAACAGTATCCGTCATATCCGCCGAACAAATTGAACGAGAATTAAGTTCGAATATCGCCGATCTTATTCGGTATGAACCGGGAGTATCCGTAAGCGGTACTGGTTCTCGGTGGGGCCTTGCAGGCTTCACGATCAGAGGTATTGGCGGTAATCGCGTCTTAACAGTCGTCGACGGCGTTAGAGTTCCGGATGAATTCTCCTTCGGGCCATTTCTGAGCGCGCGTCGCGATTTCGTCGATGTAGACAACCTATCAAGAGTAGAAATTCTCAGAGGACCTATTTCCGTTGTACACGGTAGCGATGCGCTTGGCGGTGTCGTCGCATTCACGAGTAAATGTATCGTTGAACACTTTCGCGATGGAAAAAATTGGTTTTTAGAAACCGATTATAGGTTCGCGCAAGCTAGCGAAACCTCTTCCTTTGAAGTTGCTTTGGGGGCAATATCAAATACAGTAAGTGCTGGAATATTTATCAACAGTGAACGAGGTCACGAAACGCAAACCGCCGGAACAAACGATGAGTTTGGTCCACAACGAGAAACGTCCGACCCCAGTGAAATAACCACCGATAATATTAGCTTAAAACTATCGTTTCAAGTCAATCCTGAACACGTAATTGATGTCGCGATTGATAACTTTAAGTACGAACAGGATTCCAAAATATTTTCTGATTATGGAACCAGTTCACGTGGTACTATCACGGAATCTCGAGATGGGATTGATGGTCGTAACCGATCACAAATTGCGTTCAAGTATGACGGCAAGCTAGATTTTTTACAAATCGATAGATTTTTACTGTCGGTATACCAACAATCTTCAGAAACGGATCAATTCACGACGGACCATCGCAATTCTCGTGGCTCACGTACCATTCGCACTCGTAGATCTAAATTTGAACAACAAGTAAGTGGCTTTTTAGTTCAATTTGAAAAATTCCTGACATTGAACAACATATCACATCACATCATGCTCGGGTGGGATTCTCAGACCATCGACAGTGAGGAAATTCGTTGGGGCGCAACTTTTGGCTTAGACGGTACTCCACTACGTGAGTTTTTCCCTTACCCCACAAGAGATTTTCCACTATCAACCACTACTCACCAAGCACTTTTCTTGCAAGACGAGTTTAACTTATTTGACGGCCGCGTCTTGATATCAGCCGGTCTGAGAAATCATTGGTATGATGTGGAAGCGCAATCGGATTCAGTATATAAAAACGGAAACCCTGGAACGCCACAACCGACAAACTTAAGTGATGACAATTTAACGGCGAAACTGGGGACCATGATTTATCTCGACTCAAACGTCGCGCTTTACGCGAGTTTAGCCCAAGGATTTCGTGCTCCGCCTTACAACTCACTGAATGTTGGGTTTGCTAACCCTCTTGGTGGATACAAGACAATTTCCAATCCCCTCCTAGAGTCTGAAACTTCGAATGGCGTTGAGTTTGGACTTCGTTATCTTGGTGAAACGATAACTAGTAAATTTGTGGTTTTTCGAACAAATTTTGAAAACTTCATTGAAGACTTAGCAATTGCACCTCAATTCGCTTCGTCCTTCGGGATAGATCCACGGGATGGGTTGCTTACCTTTCAGTCAGTTAATCGCTTTGAAGTTGAAATTTCTGGTTGGGAACTTGCTAGTGAAATGAATCTTAATCTACTTCCATCCATACAGTCGAAAGTTCGATTTGCATTTGGCACAGCGGAAGGTTTAGATATCGAACTAAATCAACCTTTAAACAGTATCGATCCGACAAAAGCAGTTATTGGCGTAGATCTTTCTAATTCAAAGTGGAATAGTTCCATCGTGCTAACTTTGGTTGGAGACAAAGAAGAATCCGACATTGCAGAAAGTACATATTCACCTTTAGATGGACACACTGTAGTTGATGTTTTTGGTGAATATCGAATCCGCGAGAACACCGTGTTAAACTTCGGTATATTCAACTTGTTCTCAGAAGAGTACATAAGATGGGCTGACGTTCCAGCGATCGGAAATGATGCACCACTGCGGTTTTCTCAACCGGAACGACACATCGTCATCTCAGTGGGTGTTGATTTATGACATCACATAAGGTAAGATTCGGAATCTTATTAGTCGGGTTTCTCGCAGCGCTATCTACCTACCCTTGTGAAGAAGCCAAGGATACTTCGCGTCTTGCTATCGCCGGCGGTTCATTAACAGAAATTGTTTATCTGTTTGAACTTGAAAACCTCATAGTCGCAGTAGATACTACTTCTCTATACCCCGATTCCGCTCAAGATTTTCCTTCGATCGGATACGTCAGAGCTCTTTCGACGGAAGGGATATTGTCTACCGCTCCTACGTTATTGCTAATAGAAGACGACGCAGGACCTCCCCACGTCTTACAACAACTTGAGAACTTAGAACTTGACATTCGTACTGTCCCTGAAGTCCAAACGACAGCAGGAATCATAGAAAAAGTAGATTGTGTTGCTAGCATTTTGGGTGTCTCTGAAGAAACACAACAACTCGTCCGAGCTTCCTTTGAGAGCGAAATCGCTAGGTTGGATGGGACGCAAAAGGCATTGCAAGAAGTTGAAGCCGCAGTCATATTTGGAATCAATGATGGTATACCAACGGTCGGTGGACTTGAGACTGCCGGAAATTCGATCCTTACGATGATTGGTGTTAAGAATGTGTTTTCAACTTTATCGGGGTGGAAACCTGTTTCACTCGAGTCTATGGTAAAAGCAAATCCACAAGTTTTGGTGTTACCTCAACGTGCACTTAATGATGCCAGTGGACAAGAGTTGATCATTCAGAGCAAGAGTATCCGAATGACATCTGCTGGAAAAGATGAACGTTATGTAGTAGTCGATACTATGGCATTGTTAGGATTCGGTCCTCGGACTTTGAAAACCGCAGCAGACGTTGCAGAAAAAATAATCGAAATGATAAACGAAACTAAAGAATCGTCGTAGTGCAAGAAGTCACACATTTTCGTCAAAAGTTGTCTTGGCAGAAATGGTTGGAGGGACTTTCAAAATATCCTCTAACCCGAGGACAGCTTATTGTCATTGTTAGCTTAACAGTTTTACTCGGAATCGCGTTCCTAGTCGCGACGATGGTCGGCGCTATCCGAATACCTTTACTCGACATGCTTTGGAATCATGGTTCATTCGAGATTGAAAGGACGATATTTTTCGAGTTGCGTCTACCTCGAGTACTTATGGCGGGTATTGTTGGTGCTACCCTCGCACTTGCGGGGGCATCGTTACAAGGTATGTTTCGCAATCCACTTGCGGATCCCGGATTACTTGGGGTGGGGAGTGGTGCTGCGTTAGGAGCTGCTAGCTTTATCGTATTCGGTGGATACCTATCACTACCAGATTGGATTATTCCCTATGTCCTTCCATTAGCAGCAGCATTTGGATCTGGCGTCGTAACGATTTGTTTGTATTTGTTCACTCGTAAACAAGGAAGACTTAACCTCATAACACTCATTTTGGTCGGGATTGCGATAAACTCGTTGGGTGGGGTTGGATTAGGATTACTGCAGTTCATGAGCGACGACAGTCAACTCAGAAGTTTAGTGTTTTGGATGATGGGTAGTTTTGGACGAGCGACGTGGGATTCTATAGTGCCAGCGCTATTCATCATGCTACCAGCCTCCTATTTTCTAATTCGAAATATGCGTTCGTTGGATCTACTACAACTCGGTGACACTGAAGCTCGTAATCTGGGTGTGGAAGTTAACAAAGTAAGACGTTCGCTTGTATTTTCAGTCGCTGCTGTCGTCGGAGCGGGTGTAGCGATCGTAGGTATGATTGGATTTGTTGGTTTAGTCGTACCGCATCTTGTGAGATTGATAGGAGGTCCAATTCATCGATACGTTTTGCCAGCGTCTGTACTTTTAGGTGCTGTGCTACTCATATTAGCGGATTTGTTTAGTCGTACGATTATCACACCGGCGGAACTACCCGTTGGGTTGGTAACGGCCATGATTGGTTCACCATGCTTGATTTGGTTATTGCTGAAGACTAAAACATACGCATGAGTCTGCTAGCTGACAATGTTTGTTTACGTTTGGGAAATAAGAACGTGCTAGACGATATTACTTGTCAAGTTGATCTGGGTAAAACAACCGCGATCGTCGGTGCTAACGGATCAGGAAAGTCGTCGTTGTTGAAAACACTGTCGGGAGAATACTCCCCCAATCGAGGTTCAGTGACCCTTGACGATATTGAACTATCGGATTTATCCGCTTTAGAACAAGCTCGTCGCCGTGCATTAATGTCTCAGAATCCAAGTGTTACATTTGATTTCCTTGTGTCCGAGATCATTGAAATGGGATGGGTTCAAAACGATTTACCAATCCGCACCTTTAAAGAATCGGTTAACGAGGTGGCGACACTATGTAGTATTGACCGATTTTTGGAGAGACGGCTTCACAGTTTGTCTGGAGGTGAACGCCAACGTATACACTTTGCGAGGACTTTACTACAAATATGGAATATTACTAACGATAGTCGGTCTAGGTATCTATTACTCGACGAACCAACTTCGAATCTAGACATTGTTTACGAACTGGAATTGTTGAAACTTGCGAAGTATATGAGTGCAAAAGGTGTTGGTGTATTAATCGTGCTTCACGACTTGAATCTTGCCGCGCGGTTCGCAGACTATATTTATCTGCTCGTTTCTGGAAGGGTGTTCAGTGAAGGTGAAGTAAATGAAGTTTACACTGAAAAAATACTATCTGAAGCCTACGAAATTCCACTCTCGGTAGAGCGACATAAGTCGACAAACCGGTTAATAGTATTTGTAGATTAACATTATCAATAAGGAGAATTTTTATGTTTTTAGCGATGAATCGTTTCCAAATTGCCCGAGGTTTCGAACAAAGATTTGAGAAAGCTTGGCATGATCGAGATTCCTACTTGAAGGAAGTTTCAGGATTCAAAAAATTCGCGTTACTACGTGGTGGTTCTAATGAGACCTATACTTTGTATGCGTCGCATTCAATCTGGGAATCACGCGAGGCCTTCGAAGCGTGGACTAAATCTGAGGCCTTCAAAAAAGCACACGGACAACATCGAGTACCGAAAGGTACTTATCTCGGACATCCAAATTTAGAAACTTTTGAAAAAGTTCTAGAGTAACTATACCACCATGGAGGTATAGCAAGTTGCTCGGATAACCATCACTTCCAAAACACGATGTGATATCTCCGCAATTTAATTCTTGGAAGTGTGAGGCTCGATTGGTTCGACATAATTTATTACACTATATAAGGTGCAAATATGTTTAATACGATATTTACAACTTGTTATAACTATTCAAAGTGTCCCTCATACATGTATCTATCCCTCCCGGAAGGTCAGCAGACTCCGAGCGAATCAACTTAGATGGCATATGATTCTGCGACGACAAATTGATTGATGCAACCGATTTTCTTCTTTTGCATAAGTGTGTTCTAAGAATAATCGAGTCGATAAATTGGTGGTTATTGATTAGTTCGTTGTCGCAACCTTGAGATAAGTTTTTTGGTAAAGTCATATTGCCAAAAAACAGTATTAGATCCCTTTATCATTACGGTATCACGGGGACGAAGTTCCCCTTCTAAACTAGCCAATAGCGTTTCGTCTGCTGACTGAAAGAAAAACGTCGATTTATGATAGAGTTTTTCGAACAAAGGTAAGGCAAGTTCACCAACACAATACACAAGATCTATATTCTTCATGTGCTTTGCTAGATCCTCGTGGTAACTTGTAGATTTATCGCCAAGTTCATTCATTTGCCCGATGACAACTACTTTTCTGTTATTAGGGAAATTGTCTCTTAGAACCTTAAGCGCTTCCCGCACACTCGACGGATTCGCGTTATAGCTATCATCGATGATAGTGATATCGGCGACAGAATACGTGTTCCCTCGTCCGTTGGGTAGATCCAAGGTTACTGCCTGAAGTTTTTTCAACGGAATCTGTAATGCAAGTAACACTGTTGCACAAGCTGCTAGTGTTAGAGCACGATGATTTCCCCCACCAGGCACTTCGACTCTAATTTCGTCTTTAGTAGATGAAAAATGATACCAGTAGTCTTTATCATGCCGAACTGTAAGATCGGCATCTTTTTCAAAACCAAACGTTAAACACTCTCTCCCCCAAGATCGATATTTATGAGACAAAAGCGAATGTGGTAGGACGAATGTACCTTTGCTGTTCAACCCTGAAGTTATCGCAAACTTTTCTTGTTCTAACGTTGCAAAAGATTCAAAGTTTCCAATATGAGCCTCGAGAACGTTAAGCAGCACTGCAACATCTGGATTTGTTAAACGCGACAGTGGTGCTATTTCTCCGGTGTGATTAGTACCAAGTTCGAAAATAGCGTATCGAGCATCTACCGGAGTTCTCACCATACTTAACGGTACTCCAATATGATTATTGAAACTTCCTTCCAACGGTGGTATCTTGAGAATCGAGGAAAGAAAACATTGAAAAGTCGTTTTACCACTACTTCCTGTTACTGCAACAACAGGACAATGTAACTGTCGACGTCGAAAGCGCGCAAGATCCCACAAGGCTGTCAGCGTATCCTCAACACGCAAATTAATTCCAGCTCTAACTTCATCGTTTTCTGTTAAAGTACCAACCGCACCGTTTGCGAGCGCATGGGGTATGAACTCATGACCATCAACGTTTCCCATTAAAGGAATAAATAAGTCACCTTCCCTTATCAACCTTGAATCGAAATGAGTTCCAAGTATGTCAGGTCCGGCAGTTTTTGGTTGGCCTAGAGCAGAACACAACTCGTCCCAAGACCAAAGTGGTTTACTCTTGGGATTCATGCTACGATGGTAAATGCTGAATTAGTACGGTAGTGATCAAGGAAAGTATGGAATAAAGCAACCAGTTGACGGATGCCATGCCAGAGAAAATTGATCGAAATATTTTCGATCACGGCTGCACCTTAAGTTGTTTCTCGATATTTGACTTTAGGATGTATACACAGCATCTCATATACCAAATTAGCTGCTAACAAAGAGGTACCTCGGGTTGTATCAAACATTGGCGAAACTTCAACCAAATCTCCACCAATAAAATTCAATCCACGACAACCGCGAATGATTTCTAAACCTTGCATCGTAGTCAGACCACCCGATTCTGGTGTCCCGGTTCCGGGTGCATAGGCGGGATCCAATCCATCAATATCGAAGCTAAGATAAACAGGATGATCCCCAATAATCGAACGGAATTCGTCCATCATGGTTTCAAGAGAATGATACCAACACTCGTGTGCTTGAACCACTTTGAAGCCTTGTTCCTTTGACCAATCAAAATCTGCAGGATCGTAACCGGTCCCTCGTAAACCGATTTGCACAACTTTATCACATTGCAATAAACCTTCTTCGACGGCCCGTCTAAACGGAGTTCCATGGGTATATTTCTCACCAAACATTTCGTCGTTTGCGTCGGCATGTGCGTCGACGTGAATTACGGCGACAGGACCGTAAGTCTGGTAAGCGGCTCGCAAAATAGGTAATACAATGGAGTGATCTCCACCTAACGACAACGGTACACATTTATTCGCAAATATTGTCTTATAGTATTCCGTGATGATGTCAAAACTCTTTCGAATACGGTAGGTATTTATTGGAACATCTCCCAAGTCTGCTACTTGAATTGAATCAAATGGCATCGCGCGCGTCGCCATGTTGTACGGTCGCAAGAGACGTGATTCATCTCTAATTTCTCGCGGCGCTAATCGAGCACCTGGTCTATTCGAAGTTCCAATGTCAAATGGGACACCCACAATACAAGCATCCAATTCGTTGGTATCGGTACTCGTAGGAAGTCGCATAAAAGTTGCTGGTCCACCCACACGAGGCATCGCATTTCCTGACAAAGGTTGGTTTAATTTGGTATGATCATTCATTTTTTACACGAAATTGCGAGTGTCCGACAGGAAAAACTTTTCAACGAAATTTTAGCAAACTACACTGCTTGTTGTGTTAATATTCACCAAGGAAACGAGAACTATTAAAAAGTTAAAGAAAATGCCGCACTCTCCAAGAGAATACGGCATTCGTTTCAATTGTTATGTTATGTAGTGTCGTATCAACTACAAAACAACTACAGTAGACGTTTTATTGACCTTCTGTCTCGTCATCTTCATAGGTTTCTTCGACAACTTCGTATCGTTTCGACATGTCACCGACAATAGCAATCGTGAACTTTTCAACACTCACCCATTTACGAAAAGCCTCATTAACTTCGTCAGTAGTCAAAGATTCGTAACGAGCTTCTCTGGCTTTGTGAAATTCCATATCTCGACCCCAAAACATGTTGTGGTGTAAGGTGTTGGCAATCCAACCATCACTAGCTCGACTCCTTTTTGCACTATCCATTCGAGCCGTGACTGCATCACGAACTTCTTCATCGGTAAATCCTTCCTCAACGGCCTTTATGACTTCTTCTTTAAAAACCGCGACTACTTTATCCATGTTATTTGGATTAACCGATGCACCGGCATACATTACACGATATTTATCAACCGGATTCGCACCCGAAAATCCACCGTAGACACTATAGGACAAACCTTCGTCTTGTCTAATTCGAACTCCTAATCGTGAATTGATAAAGCCACCACCAAAAATACGTCCGGCAATAAATAGTGCTTCGTAATCTGCGTCCAAATCAGTTGCTTGGAAGTCAAATTGAGCAATCATATTAGCACTTGTCTTGTCGGGAGTGTCAATTTCAAGAAATATTCCCGGTTGAGATTGCGCAACCCGATCGATTCTAGCATAGTCTGTAGTTGATACCCAATCACCAAATTCTTCTTCAAGTACGGCAAAAATTTCGTCTGGATCAAAATCTCCCACTACTGTAAGAGTCGTATTGGGACCAAATCCAACGAATTCTGAATAGAACTTTTTGCAATCATCAAGTGTAACGGCTTGTACTGCAGCCAAATCTTCATCGAGATCTGAAACATAAAAAGGATGTCCCACAGGATATTGATCGAGATGTTTTCCCATTGCAATTGATGACAGGACTTGCGGATTCGTTCTACGTGCTTCAATACCTTCGATATTTGCTGTTTTTACAAGCGCAAACTCATCTTCGGGGAAAGCTGGCTCTTTGGCGATGTGGGCGACAAGTCGAATAGATTCGACTAAATTATCTCTAATCGTGCTGACTGAAACAGAACCTGTATTGAGTCCAACTCCTACACCTCCGTTTAAACGTAGTTCGGTACGTTTGTCTGCTAATTCTTGTTTACTAAATTTCGTCGTACCTCGCCCGATCATGGCACCAGTGAAACTTGCAATATAGCTCTTGTCCATTAGCGATTCCACGTTACCCCATCGCATGGTTGCACTCAAACTCACAGTACCTCCCGTATTCTTCTTGGGTACAAAAGCAACTTTAGTTCCATTCGACAAAGTTCGGTAGTCAACACGTTTAGCGAGATTGTCATAACTATACTCAAACACTTCCCCAAAGTCACCTTCTTCCTCAAACTCATACTTCGAGATCAGTGTAGAAAAATCCGCCCGTTCCACAGCTACTCGAGATGGAGTTTCTTCAATTGGTTCGAAATATCCTCTTGTACGGTTGGAAGGAACCAAATATTTTTGTGCTACAGCTTGAACAGCTTCTGCAGTTAATTCTTTACTTCGCTCGCGATTGACAAAGTAAAGGCGCCAATTTCCGTTCCCGGCAAGATTAGTGAAAGAACGAACCAAAGCATGAACGTCAGTAGAAGTGTTTTCATAACTATTCGCCCAACTAGTTTTTATTCGATTAATCTCTTCTTCTGTTGGTGGATTGTCTTTGAGTTCTTGAATTATTTTTTCAATTTCTGATTCAACAACTTCAACAGATTTATCTAATGGGACGGTTGCACTAATCCAAAACAATCCCGGGTACTTAAATCCTTCTGAATACGCGTAAGCACCAGATGCAAGCTCTGTTTCAACTAAACGCTGATAGAGGCGACTGTTCACTCCTGAACCAGACATTACCCATGCTAACGCACTCAATGGAGATGCATCTGCATGGGAGATACCTGGTACGTGATAAGCATAGCGGACCATCTGGACATCGCCAATTCTTTCGAGAGTAACCATTCTCTCACCATCTCGAGGAATTTCTTCCGAATAATTAGGAAGAATTTCCATCTCTCCAGTACGTTCAGGTCTAGAAATTGGTCCAAATTTTTCAAGAATCAGATCTAATGTCTCCTGTTCATCAATCTTACCAGCGACAAACAAAACTGCATTATCGGGTTGATAATATTTCTTGTAAAAGGCAAGCAGTCGACGATCCGGAATTCCCATGATGTCCGCTTCTGAACCTATCGTCGAGTGACCATAACTATGCCAATCAAATGCTACCGAACGAATCCTTTGAGACAAAACCTGACTTTGACTGTTCTCTGAGAGTTCCCATTCGTTGCGAACTACCGTCCTCTCTTTCTCGATTTCCTTCGGATCCATGATGCTATTAATCATACGGTCAGCTTCTAAATCTAGAGCCCAGTCTAAATTATCTCTCGTTGCTATAAAGGTTTCGAAGTAATTGGTTCGGTCAAGCCAAGTAGAACCATTGGGCGCTGTTCCTCGATCTGCCAATTCTTTGGTAATGTTCGGATGATTTTCTGAGCCTTTAAACAGCAAATGCTCAACCAAGTGAGCGATACCACGTTCACCATACCCCTCGTTCCTTGAACCTACTAGATAAGTGATATTCACCGTGATATTTTTTGAAGTAGGATCTGGTAACAGTACGACACGCAATCCGTTACTAAGGATGTATTCAGTTACACCCTCAATTGTCTCAACTTTTGTTGCCGTCGTACTATGATCTGCTGCTTCGTCTTGTGCCCATATAGAAATAGACACAACACAAAGTGACGTGAGCAAAACAAACATCGCATGGGATGCAACATTCATTAATTTCTTCATAAGTAATTTATCCTCATTTGTAAGTGTTATGTGTTAATAAATCGACAATCAATGAAAATTTGTCTCAAAGTAGGCAATATTCCCTCCGTGATAAACGCCCAAAGGTTGAACGAGTTATACATTCTTCAACCTAGCGACGACCTACTTGAACTCAAACTACATTTGTATAAGCTTTGTATCAGATTAAATCTGGCGGATCAATCTGTACTCCACCCAAAATTTGAAGAAAGAATAGAAATTCTATTTATTCGAATAGGTGAGTCAACCTTCCTTTGGTTGCCTAAGAATCTCCCTACGGAACGATTATACCTATTTTTTGCAACAGTCATTGCCGAATCGTGAACTGATGTCGAAGCTTCAATGTCCTTAAATGTCGCGGTGGATTGGGATTGATTCCAACCAATGTTGGTGTCTTGTCTGGATAAGGAGTCGCTCTTCGTTCCTATCCGACGCGTTTCTAACGTCAACAAAATTACCATCTCATGCTCTCAGCGAATATATCTACAAGTGCGAAGAACAATGCTATACAGCGGGGAAAACATTACCATTAAGGAGAACCCGGTTTCGACCAGTCTATTGATCTGTCTTAACGAATTCAATTCGCGATTCTGTGTCTATTCGGTATATGAACACTGCACAATTTAATGGGACTATGCAGATTTAACCTTCAAAATATAATTTTTCAACTTCGCTACCATCCTACGAGTCTGAGAAATTAACCATGAACGCGACTAACGAGACTACGGTTCCAAGCACCAAAAAACTGGATGTCTGGGAATTCTGAAACAGATTTTTCATTGGATTGGTCGTGTGTTCAGATTTATTCGGATCTCAATTGCTAATTTATTAGTAATCCTACTCATTGTCGTTCTCATTTTTGTGTTCACGTTAGATGATTCGGTTAATGTAACAAAGGGATCAATACTTGTTTTCACTCCCAAAGCAAACCTGGTCGAACAAACTACACCCCCTAATCGAGTACTAGAGTTGTTACTGGATGAGAATTCATCTAACGAAACGAACGTGCATGAAGTGGTTAAAGTGTTAAGACATGCAGCGCAGGACCCGCGTATTGATTCGCTCTTAATCCAACCACAATCGCTAGCAGGTGTTAGTATGGTTCATCTTGAAACGATTGGTAGCGCTATAAAAGATTTTTCCGCGGCTGGTAAGTATGTAGTTGCGTACGCTAACGAATATACCCAAAGTCAGTACGTGCTGGCTAGTTATGCCGATGAAGTCTGGTTGGACCCGATGGGTTCAGTGTATTTTTCAGGATTTTCGTTTAACGATATTTACTTCAAGCAATTGTTGGATAAGTTACAGATCAATGTTCATGTGTTTCGTAGCGGTATTTACAAGAGTGCGGTCGAACCATTCATGCAAGATTCGATGTCGGAAGTTGTCCGTGAGTCCTATGTTCCGATTGTGCAGCAGTTATGGTCGTCGTTGGTAGAAAAAATTGCTGAAAACCGGTCGTTGCAATTTCAAGATGTCGAAAATTTTGCAACCGAGATACATGGATCACTGCAAGAAAGCAATAAAGGGGCTGCTGAATTAGCATTGGAACTGGAATTAGTCGATAAATTAGTGAACGTTTCTGACGTCAAAACAAGAATCTCAATTAAAACTTCGGCTAGTAATAACTCTTCAAATCGACTGCCAATCAACGACATACCATCCGTTTCGGTACTTGACTACAACATTCTCATTACGGAGGAGAGAGAGCAACGAAATGTATCTGAATCCGAAAGCAGTAATCTCCCATCTCGAAAATTTGGAAAGATTGCGGTAATTCCAGTAGAAGGTACTATCCTGCACAGCTTCGATCAAGAGAGTGGATTAGTTTTCGACACTACCAATGCTATCAATAATATTGAACAAGCGATGGAAGATGGTGCAGAAGCCGTCATTTTGCGAGTAAATTCTCCTGGAGGAACTGTATTAGCGTCCGAAGAAATTCGCCAAAAGATAGCGACTGTAAGAGAACGTGATATTCCGGTTGTTGCGTCCATGTCGGGGGTTGCTGCCTCAGGCGGTTACTGGATCGCCGCTGAAACTGATTACATTTTCGCCGAAAAATCAACAATCACTGGATCAATTGGCGTCTTTTCGTTTATTCCTTCATTCGAAGACTCGTTAGCAAAAGTTGGTGTTAGTACCGACGGTGTTGATGCGATCGATAATGGATTCAGATTGGACAGCATAAGAGGTATATCGGAGACTGATCAAGTCATTCTACAAGCAAGCGTGGACAACTTCTACCTCGCTTTCTTAGAACTCGTCAGTAATGGTCGAGATATGAGTGTTGAGACAGTCGATACGATCGCTGGTGGTCGTATTTGGACGGGTTCACAAGCCAAGGAAAACGGACTTGTCGACGAACTTGGCAACTTCGATGAAGCGGCTGAGACTACCGCGAAGATGGCTGGTTTAACAAAATTTGAGCTGGTATTTTATGATGCTGAACCGGCCTCCCTGATCAGCAATCCAATTTTTGCGAAACTTGAAGAGGTTTTACCTACCATTAACCCATCAGATGTACTTCTATTACAAAATATAAATAGTATTTATCAGAAAATGAAGAAATACATTAACTTTGAACCTAGAACCGTATATGCTTACTGCGAAACCTGCGACTACTTCTAACCGGAAAAACGTCGCTACTAAACAGCTTAAAACCCTTTACAAACAAATAAGGATTTGAAATGAATAACTCAACAAACGCGCAAACAGAAATTACGCTCGGTGTAGAAGAAGAATCTTTTTTAGTTCATCCGGATACCTTAGATCTTCTCACTGACCCCGATTCCTACGTGTTCATTTACTCCGAAACACGTGCAGGTGAACATAAAATTGTCCGAGAATTTTTACGTTCGCAAATCGAGTCCAATACAAAAATTTGTCATTCGATAAATGAAGTTCGCCAATCGGTAATCGAAACTCGTCAGGTTATAGCGACTGCGGCTGAAAAATTCGGCGCATTAGTCATTGCATCCTCAATGCATCCTTTTGCCAAATGGCAAGATCAAACGCATACTCCTCGCCAACGATATGAAAGTTTTTCGATTATGTATCAAGAGACATTTCGACGATTTCTAATCGGTGGTATGCACATTCACGCTGGTTTTGGCGATGAGGAAACCCGTATACGAGTTATGAACGCACTGCGACACTATCTTCCGCTGCTTCTAGCACTATCGACTTCGTCGCCTTTTATGGAAGGTAGGGAAACCGGTTATAAATCGACACGAATGAACATCATGGGTAGTCTACCGCGTTCAGGGATTCCTCGCGCATTTAATTCGTATCAAGATTTCAAAAACTTGGTGAACGAATACGTAAAACGAAACTTCATCACCGACTCAAGCGAGTTTTGGTGGGATATTCGACCATCTCATACTTTTCCTACGATTGAATTACGAATCTGTGACGTCTGCACAAACATTAACGATCTGATGGCAATCGTCGCGTTATACGCCTGTCTCATTCGTCATCTTATGCTACATGAAGAAGGGTTACCGTTCGTACATGAGAGTATGTCGGAAATTATTCTCGAAAACAAATGGCAAGCACAACGGTATGGTATCTTTTCCTTTTTAGCACATCCACGTTCCGGAGAACGGGTTGATATCGAAGACTTGTTGCGAGCCCTAGTAGGTTCTTTAGAAGAAGATGCGAAAGCTCTGGATTGTGTGGACGAGTTACAACATTCGTTGGAGATTGTTAAAAGTGGTACAAGTGCAGACCGCCAACTCGATTATTATCGTTTGTGTGTCCTGGATGGGGCGTCCAGTCAAGAAGCGTTGCGAGAAGTGGTAAATCATGTGATACGGGAAACCGCCGAACATTTGCCAACCAAACAATCGGAGTAGCATTCCGGTTTACCCTTGAGTCGGTAGTCAATTTTCAAACTAAGTAAGTGACTCAACGTGACGATGTTATCATTATTGGCGGTGGTCATAACGGGTTAGTTTGCGCGTGTTACCTAGCCGCAGCGGGTAAATCTGTTCGTATTCTTGAACGACGATCGATCGTTGGTGGCGCTGCGGTAACAGAAGAATTTAGTCCAGGTTTTCGCAATTCCACTCTGAGTTATACGGTTGGGTTGCTCGACCCCCAAGTGATCAGGGACCTCAGGTTACAAGAGAACGGACTGAGAATCGTTCCTCGACCATTGGCAAATTTCTATCCGCTCTCGGACTCCCAATCTCTAACGATACACAACGATCCACACCAAACTGCGAAGGAATATCTAAAGTTTTCAACAAAAGATGCTAAAGCGTTTCCGAAGTTTATGGAAATGCTTAGAGATATTGCCAGTGTCGTTCAGCCACTCATGCATCGTTCACCGCCAGTCATGGGGGCTAATGTCCAAGATTGGATGTCGATGCTACACACGTACAAAAAAGTAAACAGCTTGTCGCGATCGCGTCGACGTGATTTTGTCGATGTATTTTTTATGCCGGTGGAAGATTTACTTAACCGTTGGTTTGAGAATGAACATGTCAAAGCAACCATAGCATTTGATGCGATTGTTGGTAATTATTCGTCGCTACAGGCGGCCGGATCGGCTTACGGATTGTTACACCACGCGCTCGGAGAACTGGCTGGGCAACAAGGTGTTTGGGGGCATGCCATAGGAGGTATGGGCTCCATTACGCAAGCAATGAGAAAACAAGCAGTTTCGTTAGGTGTGAAAATCGAAACTGCTACCGAAGTGGTCCGAGTCAACATAAAGCACGATCGCGTAATTGGCGTTTCACTGCTTGATGGTACCAACCGAATAGCTTCTTTCGTTGTCGCCAACGTCGCGCTCAAACATCTCTATCAAGACTTGATTAATGCCAGGGACCTTGACGATGAGTTTCGACTACGTGTGACGAATTTGAAAACGGAATCTGGAGTGTTTCGAATGAATGTAGCATTGTCTGAGTTACCACAATTTCACTGTGTACCCCACACGACCAGGCAAGACTTTCATCAATCGGGTATTGTGATCGCACCCACTTTGTCATATATGGACAAAGCATATTATGACGCTAAGCAAGGGCTATGGTCCAGACATCCAATAATCGAGTTAATGATTCCTTCCACGGTAGATAGTTCTTTAGCTCCCCCAGAACAACACGTAGCCAGTTTATTCTGCCAGTACTTTCCATACGATAGAGACTGGGACAACGAACGAGAGCGTGCTGCTGACCACATTGTTGATGTTGTTTCTCAGTATTCACCGAACTTTAAGTCGTCGATTATTGAACGACAAATCTTGACGCCGTTAGATTTAGAACGGGAATACAGGTTACCTCGGGGAGACATTTTTCACGCCGCGCACAACCTCAATCAACTTTGGTTGAACCGACCATTACTTGGGTATTCGTCTTACCGAGGTCCGATAAAAGGACTATATCATTGCGGTGCAGGTGCTCATCCAGGTGGTGGAGTTACGGGTATTCCAGGAAAAAATGCCGCGCAAACAATCCTCAATGGTCGTTAAGAACTTACAACCTTCCCTTAGAGTAAAACATCTCGTAACTCTATAACAAAAGTTCTACTCTCTCTTGTCTAGTAGGTTATCGGTTGATCAAGCGACATCTCGTTCCTTAGATGGATGAAAGAACTCTTTCGTTGTCGCTTTCATATCTCTGCTCAACAGAGAAATCCCAAATAAATTAGGTAAAGCCATGAATACTAGCGTAACGGCTGAGAATTTCCATACGAGTGACGTATCCAAAATCGTGCCCAAGAAAAATATCACCGTATAAGCAATTCGGTAAGCGAATAAGTACTTTGTACTTCCATTCGTCAAGTATACAACCGCTCGATCTCCGTAATACGACCAAGCTACCGCAGTGGTAAATGCAAAGAACACTAGGGTTATCGTGACAGTGTACTGTCCAAAATCACCAAAGAAACCATGCTTAAACGCTTCAGCAGTAAGTGGTGCCGAATGAATCAAGGACATTCCCGTAAATGTAAAGTCGAAACTCTCAATTCTCCCATTTAGTACCGGTATATCCCCGGTATATCGCTCTCCTCGTTTATTAACGACTACCTCTTCAGCGACCGATCTGTTATGGAGAAATGTAATGTTTTCTGTTTGAATCACACCATCCTCCACCGTGAGAGTCCCGTCAAAGTTAGCTACATTGGATTTTGAAGGGTTAGTCAAGTATGTACCAAGTTCGCTAGCATCATTTGCGTTATTCTCATCGTAGGTTCCTTCTACAATTTTGATTTCTGAGTAATCAAAATCATTGTCAAATTTTTCGTTCCAAACACCAGAAGCGAGAATAACTAAAGCCGTAAGAGTACAAATTACCAAAGTATCGATAAACGGTTCTAACAGTGAGACTAAGCCTTCGGAAACTGGACTTTCACCTTTTGAACTAGCATGGGCGATTGGCGCAGATCCCTGACCAGCTTCGTTGGAGAACAGTCCACGTCCAACTCCCTTGGTGAAAGCAAATGCAAAACTTGCACCTAAAAATCCTCCAATCGCAGCTGAACCTGAGAAAATGCTTGAGAAGATAGAACCAAACGACGGTATTATTTGATCGGCATTAGGAATTATCACTGCCGCAGCACCAATAACATAGACGGTTCCCATGAACGGAACAACGTTTGAGGCAAAGGTAGCAATTCTCTTAATCCCACCAACAATAATTAATCCGAGCAAAGTAGCTAGCACTAATCCGGTGATCCATGTAGGAATTGAAAATGAAGAATTTAGTCCTTCAGCCAAATTGTTACTTTGCGGTAAATTACCACTACCTAGTGTAGAAAAAATAGTAGCAATCGCAAATAGTATGGCCAACCACTTCATATTGAGTTTGCGTTCCATGAAGTACATCGGCCCACCTGCCATTTTGCCTTTCTCGTCTTTGATCCTGTATTTGTGCGAAAGTGTTACTTCAACAAACTTAGTTGTCATGCCGATGAAAGCTGTTGCCCACATCCAAAAGATGGCTGCTGGCCCCCCAAGAAATATTGCGAATGCTACTCCACCTATGTTTCCAGTACCGACAGTACCGGATAATGCAGTCGACAACGCTTGAAAATGGGTTGTATCTCCCACCGAGTTTGGTGGTGTTTCTTTTCCTGCCAGTATTTTCCAAGCGCGCGGAAAATGACGTATTTGCGGGAATCCTAAATATATCGTAAACCAGACTCCTACACCCAGTAAAAGGAAGGGAAACCACAGAGATGATCCCAAAAAGGAATCAAGAAGGTCTAAAAAGTCTCCTACAAGTTGCATAAACTTCTCCTACGAAGTCAAATCTCACACCATTAAAGTGTTATTTATAACCAAGTTTGTCTTTTGTGGTATTGCTAATCTAACTTTTCAGGGTAATAAAAAGATTATCGTTTAGCCAATTGACCTGGTTTTGTTTCTCATCGTTACGAACTCCTCTGCCAAAGTTGGATGAATACCAATTGTTCGATCAAAATCGCTTTTTGTCGCTTTGGCAGTAATTGCGACGGCAAGACCCTGAATGATTTCGCCGGCGTCCGGACCCACCATGTGAGCCCCAAGAACTCTATCAGTTTTACGATCTACTAATAGTTTCATGTAGGTTTGTTCTTTTTTCTCAGTCAGCGCGAGTTTCATTGGGGTGAAGCTCGATTCATAAACATCGACGGTACTGTAAATTTCTTGAGCTTGTTCTTCGGTAAGACCAACAGTCCCAATATTCGGTTGACAAAAAACACAAGTGGGTATCGCATCATAGTTGACTTGGTATTGTTCTTGATTGAACTGTGTTCGTGCAAACGATGAACCTTCCGCAATTGCTACAGGCGTTAATTGAAGTCGATCGGTAACGTCTCCTAGTGCGAAAATGTTAGGATCACGAGTCTGAAACTTGTCTGAAATCTCGATACCTCCTCGTTCGTTTAACGATACGTAAGTGTTCTCGATCCCTAATCCTGACACAAGAGGTTGTCGACCGGTTGCATATAAGACTTCGTCCGGGTCGAGGACCTTACCTGAAGCTAAAACAATTTGAAGTTTACCATTGTTCTTACGGATCTCTGCGACATCATCTTCAAAGATTAAATCGATCTCTTTCTTCTTTAATTCCTCGCAAACAAACTGACGGATATCGATATCAAAACCACGCAAAAATAGAGGTCCACGGTAAATGAGAGTGGTCTCCACTCCTAATCCTTTCGCAATTCCGGCGAATTCAACGGCTATATATCCTCCACCGACAATCGCTAGTCGGTTTGGTAGTTGGTCTAGATAAAACATCTCGTTAGAGGTAATAGCATGATTCCTACCCTGCACGTTTGGAATGTATGGCCAAGAACCTGTAGCGATAAGAATTTTTTGTGCCGTAACCTTTCGATCGTCAACACGAACCGTATGCGAATCTAGCAGCTGGGCTTTGTGTTCGAAAATTTCAACACCAGCTGCCGTGAGCAAATTAAAGTAAATGTTGTTAAGTCGTTTAATCTCTTTGGTCTTATTGTCGCGCAATGTCGACCAATCAAAACCGGTATTGTTAACCGTCCAGCCGTACGCTGAGGCATCTTGGAGCTCTTCAGAAAACTGTGAACCATAAACAAACAACTTTTTGGGAACACAACCAACATTAACGCAAGTACCACCAAAGTAACGTTCTTCGGCAATGGCAACTCGCGCTCCAAAACCCGCGGACATGCGCGCCGCCCTAACTCCACCTGACCCTGCTCCAATTACAAACAGGTCAAAGTCAAACGATTGAGCGATAATCTAACTGCCTTTGATGTTTGAAATTGTTGACAAACCACCCGACAAATGTTTCATGTTGGACTTTATATCGTACGAAATCTATCGTTCAACAAATCGAGGTAAAGTGAATCCATTTGAGAGTACGTTAGTTTAGTTGGGTAATTGGTCACGCCCATTAGATTAACTAGTTCATCGATCGCGCAATGCCAGCCACTCAATACACCAGACCAATGAGTTCCTACTCCGCCAGGTTGGTTTTCTTGGATTGTTTTCTTATTTGAAATCAACTCTTTGGTAATTCTGAATTGGGGAGCCATCACATCTGTAATCACAATCTGGCTACCTTGATCCTTCCGTTTCACGCTAAACGTGGTACAACCTCCTTCGTCGGCGTCGAAACGAACCAAACGGTCTTCTTCAATAGCACCGATGGTTCCGGCCCAAGCATTTTTAAATTCGAATCGCCCACCTACCACAAATTCCATTACAGTTGGAATGTGCCACCGAATGAGATTGTCGGGTTCAACCAAAAAAGGCCACACTTCAGTGGGTGTGATTTCAACCGAACGAGATAACTGCATTGTGTTTCTAGTTTCAATTACCGCGGAATCTCGACAAAACTGTTTTAGATCTAACCACGAAATACCGTATCGAGACTGTGCCAAGTAGTTTTGAGAAGCCTCGAGTGGTTTGAAATGGTCGTCGTCAAGTTCCAATAGATGACACTGAACTAAGTTATCAAAATACTGTCGTGTCGCTTTTTGATTAGTCAACGTTTCCACGATACAGCATTAAACCCAAATGTACTTTCTGTACAGGAGTTTTGCTTAACTTATCCCCCATCAACGAACGAAATGCAACTTTGTCCTAACTCGGTCACCGCAACATTACACGCGCGAAACACAGACTCTAAATTACAAACGGAATAGAATTCTGAGGTATTACGCAAAAGATCCAAAATGCGACGACATTGTCTTTGAGTCAGAATAGGATTGGCAGAGAAGGAACTTCAACAGTATGCGTGGAACTATTAACTTTGCGACGGAAACGCATACTGTGCTGACTCTCGTATTCCGCCGGAAGGCCATCGTTGAGTGATAGTCTTTCGTCTAGTGTAAAACCGAACCGCATCTGGCCCGTAAGCATAAAGATCACCAAACAAAGAACTTTTCCATCCGCCAAAACTATGTGTCGCAGCGGGTACCGGGAGAGGTACATTAACACCTACCATACCTGCTTTTATATTCTCAACGAAATATTGCGCTGCCTCGCCATCCCGAGTAAAGATACACGTCCCATTTCCATAAGGGTGTTCGTTAATCAATTGCATCGCAGCTTCTTGGGTATCGCACCGCACAATCGAGAGAACCGGTCCAAATATCTCGTCTTGATGAATCTTCATATCAGGAGTTACTTCATCAAACAAACACGGACCTAGGAAATACCCATTATCCAGTCCTTGAATACTCAATCCCCTACCGTCAACGACCAATTTCGCACCTTCGTCAATTCCGTATTTAATGTAGTTCAATACTTTCTCGCGGTGGGTAGCCGAGACTAATGGTCCCATTTCGACATTGTCGTCCATACCGTTCCCTATAGCAAGCTTGTCGATCGCTTGTTGTAATCCTTGAATAAACTTCTGGGTTGATTCTTCACCGACACAAGCGACTACTGAAATCGCCATACATCGCTCACCACAAGAACCGTATGCAGCCCCCATTGTGGCACTGACAGCCTGTTCAATATCAGCGTCAGGCATTAAGAGCGCATGATTCTTAGCTCCGCCTAATGCCTGAACTCGTTTGTGATTTTCGGAGGCTCGTTGGTGAATGTATTGGGCAACTCGAGTCGACCCGACGAAACTCACTGCTTGTACTTGAGAGTGATCTAACAATGCGTCGACTGCTTCTTTATCACCGTTCACCACATTTAAAACACCTTTTGGTAAACCAGCTTCATAAAACAACTCAGCACAATACTTCGCTGCGCTTGGATCAACTTCTGAAGGTTTAAGTACAAACGTATTTCCACACGCAATTGCAATAGGGTACATCCACATTGGAACCATCGCTGGAAAATTGAAAGGAGTAATACCGGCGACTACACCAAGTGGTTCAAACTGTGACCAACTGTTGATTTTTGGTCCTACATGCTGTGTGAATTCACCTTTGAGCAATTCCGGGATTCCACAGGCATATTCCACGACTTCGATACCTCGAATAAGCTCACCTTTTGCATCTTCCCTCGTTTTGCCGTGTTCTTCAGTTAACAAATACGTGATTTCATCAGCGTTATCTTCAAGTAACTGTTTAAACTGAAACAGTACGCGTGCTCGTTTCGTAGGTGTGAACTCTTTCCATGACTGAAAAGCCTCGTGCGCTGCATCTACAGCTCCTTTCACAACCTCTTCATCAGCTAACATTACCTGACGAATCACTTTACCAGTAGCTGGATTAGTCACCGGTAGTGTACGACCTTCTGATGATAGACTCTCGCCATTGATATAGTGGGGTACAAAATCGTTGTAACTCTGGTCTGGAACAGTAGAGTCAGAGTCGTTTAATGTGGGGTCTTTATATTGGTGCATGCTATGTAATTGTGGTGAGTGGGTGGTAATCGAAATGATACGTCGTTCAAGCCGATATTGATCGAACAAGTTCCCTGTCGAAATCAATCGTTGTAAATAATGTTACTTCTAAATCAATCGAATCGGCACATCTCCTCAAATCTCGTTTAATAGATTCTACGAACTATGTCAGAAACCAACAATTCAACTTCCAATCAATTTTATGAACACTGGACCATAACTAAACCCGCGATCCATAGTACCAAAGGTCTGGTAGCCAGCCAACATTACCTGGCTTCGAAAGTTGGAGTAGAAGTTTTACAGAAAGGTGGCAACGCTGTCGACGCAGCTGTCGCAACTGGTTTAGCACTAGGTATCGTTGAACCCGCAATGAGCGGCATTGGTGGGGGTGGGTTCATGACGGTGTATAGTCGTAAACTTGACCAAGTACAAGTAGTTGAATTTGGGATGCGAGCACCTTTCGCAGCACAACACTTGGATTACCCACTAACGGGTAACGTAACCGGTGCGTCTTCTTTCAATTGGCCAGAAGTCGAGAATGATCGCAATGTTCACGGACCGTTATCGATCGCTGTCCCCGGTTATGTCAAAGGTGTATCGCTAGCTCTAGAACGATTTGGAACATGGAAGTGGAATGATGTGATTCAGCCTGCTTGTTCGCTAGCTAAAAAAGGATTACCTACCAATTGGTATATGGTTCATTACATTACAAAGTCAGCGAGACTAATGCGTAAGTATGAAGAAATTAATCGATTTTATCTTGGTGATGGTCTGCCTCCGGAGACCGACAATGAAGATACTTCTCAGAATCATATTCCATTGGGCAATTTAGCTGAAACTTACCGTACTCTGAAGGACGAAGGTCCAGATTCTTTTTATCTTGGAACAATTGCGAGAAAAGTAGTCGCAGATCTCAATCACGCCGGTTCAAAAATCACAACGAACGATCTCATCGATTATCGAGCGTATGTAACCGATCCACTGCGTTACGACTATCGTGAAAACGAAATCTACACACCTACGCGAAGATCAGCTGGACCAACGTTAGCGAGAACTCTAGCCGAATTACAGAAAAAAAAATCTGCAACCAAGACAACTGAACCGACAGCGCTAGATTATCGGCTATACACCGAAACTTTACTTGAAGCATACCAGTATCGATTATCAAATCTTGGCGATGGGGCGATCGAAGAGCTAGGATCTGGTGCTACGTCTCACATCTGCGTCGCCGATAAAGACGGCAATCTCGTCTCCTTAACGCAAACCCTAATGTCTTCATTTGGTTCGTATGTTATGCTGCCACAAACGGGAATCCTGATGAATAACGGCATGATGTGGTTTGATCCTAGACCAAGTCGCGCTAATTCGGTCGAAGGTGGAAGATATCCGTTAAGCAACATGTGTCCCACGATCGGACGAACTATAGATGGTAGGATGTTCGCACTAGGTGCTTGTGGAGGGCGACAAATATTTCCCGCGGTGTATCAAATCGTTTCGTTTTTATGTGATTTTGGTATGGATGTGAACGATGCTGTTCACCAACCCAGAGTCGATGTCTCTGGAACAGATTTAGTCACAATTATGGATCACCTAAGTGACGAAGCAATCAACCACTTACAAGAACACTTCGTAAACACGCAAGTTCGAAAAAATGGCATGTCACCCGTTTTATTTGGAGTACCACAATTGATTACAAGAAGCGAGAATGGTCAACTTTCAGGTGGTTGTATGATTCCTTCTCCAATGGCGGCAGTATTGAAGTTATAGTAAGTGACAGTGAAATCCATTCAGAATGAACTTTAAAGAATCGATTTCAGCTATTTTGAACAAATCACTAGTTTGTAAGTGATCACTTTATCCAATACACAAAGGACTACTTCAAACTCCAGCGAATCGCGTCTACCACAATAGGTCCGTTTGTGGCGGTGCCCGAAATTTCAACCGCTACCTTCCCTTTTTCCAACTTATACGAACCAACGTGATTCCATTTTCTAGTCAATTTGTCTAACGAAATTACTTGTTCAGAATTGATCTCCTCTGAAATCACTTCGAGAAGCACTTGACTAGATTCACCGTCGAAAAACACAGACCAATCATAAGGTAAGTAGTACTCCAATTGCCAGTCTCCTTCTACTGGTAATTCAGCAATGATTGAAGCTTTGTGTGAAGGTGTAAAACTCTCGACTGAGAGATATGTTTGTCGGTACCGACCATAAGCACCAACCGTCGATGTCCTTTGCCATTGATCCTTTGCCACGCGTTGCGTTTCTAAGAACTCCAGTGTAGGTAACCCAGCATCCTGTTCAAGTGGATGCCGAAACCCGAAGAACCACTTCATCGGTCCTGTCTGTGTCCAGTGATCGAATCCGGCTACCGTTCTTGGTTGATAGACTGAGAACCCTGCATCTAAGTCGTCGATGACTACTGCGTCTTCGACAGGGACCCACTGACTAGACCGCACATAAGGTCCAACATTCAAGTCAGTTCGGTCATTGATATCAAGATAATAATTTATTAAGTAAATATTTGTTCGGTTTAAAGAGAGATGCGGTTCAACGATCACGGATCGGATCGGATAATCTTCTACTAGATTGATTCGTTTGCTCTCGGAGGCTTGTAATACAATCGGGGTTGAGTCGATAAAAGCTGATTCATTCCACCCTAGGCGAGTTGTCAGTGCTTTGCGGTATCTCGGAGTAATTAGGCCACTTACTGACGTGGGATTATGAATATCAATTTTGGTTTCGAACAGTTGTATACCTTGAGAATTTGGTTTGATCCGAGAAACCTCAGTGAACGTAGCCAGAAAACCTGGTAATCCAGTCTCCGAAATCCATTCCGTAAGGAACGGTTCAACTATTACTTCATGCTCTGTGGCAAGACTCAGTACCTCGTCGTAGGTATAGGTTCCACCCCAAGACTGTTTACGGATCGCAGCGAGCCATGCGAACACAGACTCTTCGGAGTTCATTTCAAGGATACCTTTAGCTATTTCGTTCGTCTTGAACAAAAATAGTTCAAGTTCTGATTTGTGTCCCAAAGTCGCGAGTTCATCAACCAAGCGATATCTTTCAGCTAAATCCCAAACAGCCTGCCTAGAACCATAGTTGACTTCCAAATATTTTGGATGGAACAACGTCCTCCGATGGTCTGTATCATGCACAAGAAAACTTGAGAAACCAGATTTTAAGCGAAAATTATTACGGTTAATCTGAGTTAAAGGTGCTACATGAATGACTGAGTATACATTGAAGGATTCGTAGGGAACCTCACCTAGCGAGCTGATTAAATTGCGAAATACATGTGCTATTTCAGCTGCGTAAAGACCGGATGCTGACGTCACCTGTGACCACAACAAATCTGGAATATCTATTGAGATATTATCTGAACCGAGACCGTTTTGTATGTATTGTTTCAAGAAACTTACAACCTGTTTCTCTTTCGATGTGACTACATCGGACACTTTGTTCCATAAACTTTCTTCATTTAACGATGGTATTCCGTACTCTTTGACAAGAATCACTCCGGGAAGCAAGGCTTTGGAACCCATACGCCACCCACCACCTATGGTTCGTAAACGACTGGGAACTTCTACTAAAGTGATCTGGTTAGATGGTAAAGTTAACTTGGTTCTTGAAAAATCCCGAATAAACTGTTCAACGAATGCGTTTAAGGTTGGTCGAAACTCAGTTGACAATTCTTGCAAATCTCGGTTTCGAGGGTGAAGTAGAATCTTAATTCTTACACCTGCAACCTCTACTGACGTTGATTGAAACGCTGCAGCGAACAGACCAAGTTCTGATACAGGCATGTTTGAATAAAAGCGATAGGAGGTTTTGGATTGTCTTGTTCTCTCAGTGGTTCCAGTCCCAGCTAATTGCCAATTCTCCCGTGTTAAGTTTACCGAAATATCAAAGTCAAAAAAATCATCAGGATACGATCTTAAATCTGCACTGCTCGCCATCGTGAAGGGTAATGGATACCAAGCTGAACCAGGCATTAACGCAATAAATTGAGAGTCAAATATAACGCCATCAGTACCAAACAACCGAAGCGCACTTTTTGGAACAGTTAGCGATCTAGTCAAGTCTAGCACACTATCTAGGTAAGCAAAACGAGAGTCCGGACGTCCTTGCGCGACTACCTTAATAGCAACCGGATGCTCTTTGTAGTCAGTATTAGGTAACTCCACTACTAATAGTCCATTTTCGAAAGTGAATGGGCGTTCGATATCGTTCATAACTATCTGTTGAACCCTCAGTCCCGGATTCAAACTGAGTACCAATCGATTTTCAGAGAGATCGAACAATTTCATGTTCAATGTAAGATTGATTTTCAAATGACCACCTGGATCAATATCTACACTTCCTGTGATTGCTGTTAAATCTAGTTCCTGTGTGTTTTCAATCTGAAGATGTGCTTCTCGCCAAGTGTCAGTTTGGTTGTTCCAGTTGTTATTGTGAACAAAAGACCAACACCACATTCCGACACCTACGACTGTTAAAATCGACATCGAAACTACCTTTATCGTCGTCGTGTAAGGATCTCGTCGAGACCATAACAATGCCGCGGCCACCACTAATGCTGCCGCCGAAATCAATGTGGCAATACGAATACCAATCGTTGTTATCTGTGGGAAACTCGGTAACAGTTCGGAAAGCAAAAGCGAATCATTCGAGAATGGCGAAGTAACCGCCAAGAGAGCGTATGAAGAGTTTGTCACGAGCAAGTATGTCAATAAAAACGAAAGTAATGTTGTCAAGACGACAACAATTCGGGACTGGAATAATGAACGAAGTAGTACTGTGAAAGAACTCCAAAAGAGAACCAAGATATACACGTCGATAACGATTAAATTGAACAATGAATGAAACTGGAACGGTTTGATGTAGTTCAGTCCAACGATTGCCGCACATACACCAAACAGATACAAACAGATGAGAATCGCCGTGACTAGCACCCAGATTAGACTAGTCGTGCCAATTGTTTGTGCGACCAAAAATTTAAGATTCGAGACCGGTCTTGAAAGCAAAGTTTCCTCAGCGCGTTCTCGCCGTACACGATGGGATGAATCAAACACCATGAACATCGTCCCAACTTGCATCAGAAAATAGAACGTTGGATCAATCGTACCAAGTAAATAACGAGGAACTGTGATGCCAAAAGAAGGCGAAACATAAGCTAGATTTGCCGCGTATTGACACGACAACACGTAACCAGCGAACGATAGACCAACTAATAGAACAGCGAACGCTCGAAACCGAAATGTCCGCGACAATGTACGAAGTTCGTGGAGTGAAAGTTGATAGAGAACACTAATTTGATTAGAGACTTTTATGTATTCACTCCAAATTACTTTTCAGTATATCCGGTTCAATTGTTCGATAAGATCAAACTCAGCAATGATCGGTGAATCCCTCGCCAATCTTGAGCAAGATCGATACTTCGGGCTTTTACTGAAAATCCGTCTAAAGTTAAATCAACATTGACGGATTCTTGGACAGTTGGATAGAGCAACATACCTTCGTGTCGTGGTGGTCCAGGGAGAGTCAATTCTCGATGCCTCAGATAGGTCATGATTTGGTACAAATGATCTGAATGTAACTTCTCACCAACTCTTCCCCCAAATGTGTCTTTGTAGTATTTGGTATCAATGATGATACGACGGTTCTTATTTTCGAGAATAACGTCTGCTTCCATTATCGGCAACCATTTAAGGTTTTGTTGGTCTGAACCAAGATCGTTCCAACGAATTTGTCTAGTGCGGTTGACGGAAAATTTTGGTAATTCTCGGCGGAAAAATGAAACCACAAAATCTTCAAACAGTTTATGCATTCGTTCTTCTGTAAATTCTTTAAATGTATTCTGTCCAGCAGATTCGTCAATCAATATTTGTTCATAGAGCAAGAGACAAATATCAAGAATTAATCGGTAATACCGTCGGTTTCGGTCTAGTCGCACTTTACTGAACGATTGCCGATTCAAATTAAATATCTGTATACCTGCAAGAGCACGATACGCTTTGACGACATCTGATCGGATGTCTTTGTCTAATCCTTCAACCCGTAATAACTGGTATAAAGTGGACCGTACAATCTGATTATGGACAACATCATGAGAAAGTTCCTGGAATTCACAGGCTACTCGTCCTCGAACTCTTAATGCTCGTTTCACCATTTGCGAAACTTTGACTTTTCCGCGAATACCGACTAAGTCTTCCAGTTGATCAATGTAGTCTTGATCTAAGCCTGTACGCAATAAGTGAAAAACACCGGCGGTCAGCATTTTTCCAAAGAGGTCATGAACCGCATCGCACTGTTCTAGTTCGTTTAAGCGAATCAGATTCAGTTCCTGCGCATGTTCCCAAACGTAGCAAAACAGGTAGTAGATGTTTGCTATGGGAATCTTTCTTTCGTTCACTTTTTCAGTGCTTGTATAGCGTCCTTCACTTCTTCTTCAGAGCGGTCAAACCAATATTCTCTTAACAGTGGAGCGATTTGAGTGTCGATGATGTTTAGATACCAGCTATCGTTAACGGTAGTCTCTGCGTCTGGTTCTGGTACGAAGTAACTGTGACCTACTTGAAATCCAGCTCCGAGTTCCTTATCTTCCGTGATCTGTTTGTTTAACTCCGTTAGATTTAAACAAATTCGACTGATCAGGTTCGATTCACCTCCCAACGCTTCAAAATATCGCGTGAATTTTTCAGTACTTTCCACCGAACTGAAAGCAGGTTGAATGGTTTCGAAAGCAAATCTCCTCCGAAGTGCATAGTCCACCATAGCTAACGATCGATCGGCTGTATTCATCAATCCAAGAATGTACAAATTCTCCGGGACATAAAAAGTAGCATCTGGATCTCCGGAAGTTAATGCAACCGCATATTCTTGATTTCGTTTGTCGGCTTCGATTAGCATCAGTAATTCACCAAAAATCCTTGAAAGGTTCCCGCGATTGATTTCATCGATAATGAACACAAACTTTCGCTCGGGATGTTGTCGAGCAAGTTCACAAAATTTCAAAAATACTCCGTCCCGTAATTCAAACCCTCCAGACTCTGTCGGTCTCCATCCTTGAACGAAATCTTCGTAAGAATAGGACTGATGAAACTGAACTAGTTTTATTCGTCTTGAATCCTTCTCACCCATTAAAGTCCAAGCCAGTCGTCTCGCAATAAATGTTTTTCCAACTCCTGGTGGACCTTGAAGAATTACGTTCTTGCGCGCTTCAACTGATTGCAGGATTCGATCCAATTTTTTAGCTTCAACAAACACGCCTTTCGACAGATCTGCAAAACTATATTCCGATTTTCTTGGTGCATTGACTTGCATTAAGTTGGCAGCAAATCTCAGTAGACTTTCGTACTTGTTTGGATTTGCGAGCGTTAGTGTTTTTCGGGGCATCGGATGATCATAAATCTTGGGTTCGCTCAGTTCATGCCACTCGGCTTTACGAGCATGCCAACCTGCCTCGTTCTTATCCAAGAAATATTCACCAGTCACTTTTCCCCATCCGATAAATTGTCGTCTTCCGTGCTTCGCGAAAATGTAATCGCCAAGCTGAACTTCTTTATAAAACTGCCAAAGAGCTAAAGCTGGCACCGACGGTTGCTTGTTACTATTTAGCTCTTGCAATTTCGTAAGAATCTCGTCTTTGGAAGAGTATTGATGCAAGTCTCCAATTTCATTGCTGTATCCAATTCTCACAAGACCAGATCGCAGAAATTCTTTCCAATATCGCGCCTCTGAGCCAGGAGCTATTACCCATACGTTCGCTGTACCAAACCACGCCGTGTACCACGGTGGAAATTTTTCCTTTGGATCCTTTGGTTCTGGTTTGTGTTGCCATCGCTCCTTATATGGAGACTCGTAGTAATTGACGTAATTAGTTGGAGGATTTTCCTCTTTTCCAAGTCTTTGCGAAATCGCATGCAGGCGCTTATCAACTTCAAGGAGCGTTAAGCTGTTGAGAGTATCAGTATCAATACTTGGTTCAGTGAATGCTAGTACGATTTGACGTTTATGTTGTGATGAATTGTTGTCAAAGAATTCATCTGGAAAAAGTAGGTGCAATACGATGTGTCGAAACAAACAACGTTGACTATCCGGTTGCGCATCTAACCATGCGCCAAATTCCCAAGCTTCGGCAGTATTTTGTACTTGTCTCTGCCGCGACAATTTGTTCCACTCGCACATTACAAGCACGATAAAATTGAACTCTTTCCATAGTTTAGCGAGATACCATACTCCAGGAGGAATAGGACCTAATTCTAATACGGGTCCTAGGCTAGAGTGCTCTCGTGGAAATGGAACTTTGCTCCAAGTCCAGATCTCTTGGATGATGTTGTATTTGTGTGGTCGACTCACCGCCGTCGTTTTGACTCCTAGGTAGTACAGCCACAAGATTTCGGCTGCCAAGCATATAACTTCGTCAGTAGCGTCGGCGATTTGAAATTTCAGTTTTTCTACGAACGTTCCTTGACCTAAAATAGGGTTCTCGACCACTAGTTTTTGTAGTGTTTCAAAATTTTCCATGCTCCAAAGTGGAAGATCGCTAAGTATTGAACCTCCTTTAATTAAACATCGATCTTTCCATAAATTCACATGTTTATACAAGACTGGATTGTCCTGTGGAGACCCGGTATAAGCTGAGGACGATTGTTCCATAGATCTTAAATTTGGTTGATTGAGGTAGCGGTGGAGATTTTAAGGAATGTGTGTATAAATTGATTGAGACAATAAATTTGAAAAAAATTTAGT
>JAPPMF010000014.1:0-37207 GCA_028819195.1 Gammaproteobacteria bacterium
TAAATTTTTTTCAAATTTATTGTCTCAATCAATTTATACACACATTCCTTAAGTATCGGTGTATCTGTGGGTGGTCTTCTTCAATCGTTTTCACCCATTCATCTTTTAAGTCCTCTTCACGAAAAATGTCTTCAAAGCTCGCACCTTCAGCGTGCGAACCTATTGGTGCCGTGAATTTTTTGTTTTTATTAAAAGGGGGATCAAGGTAAATTAAATCGATACAGCGAGAGTTGATACCTCTAAGTACATCAAGGTTGTCGTTGCAGAAGATGGTTCGATTGGCAACATTGCACTCGTTAGTGAAGTCATTCATGTAAAGTAATTCTAGGAACTAGTTAGATTTATCAAGTTAGTATAGCGATTCTTCAGGTCTAGTGTGGTATCGTAGTTTTCGACATCAAAAATTCTTGTTAGAACCTAGTGTTAACTCTGTTCCCCCTCGTCAAACCGATTACGGAAATTGTGGTCCGAACTTTCGGGTCTGCATCGCTTTGTTAGCCCAAATGACGAAACAATCATTATTTTAGATGTCAAATATCGGCAAAACTGTTGAACAATTTGTCAATCCACGAGCTCTGAATTTGAAGAAGCTCTTAAAACATAACTAGTTATTCTTTCGGGGACTTCGAATAACAGGTAAGACGAAGCTGATTCATTAAATTTTGCCTGATGTCTCGGTGGTTTTCGATTTACTCAACATAACCTTGAGATGATCTTTTCGTTTCAGTTGGGTGAAGCATAACGGCAAGCAAAGTCCAAGTTTATTGGCTACTGATCGTCACACATGGAATCTAAACAAACCTTTAAAAAACAGCGACAGACGATGACAGGTTGGAGCATGAGCAATTCTGTAACGAGTCAAGATATCTTACGTGGGTAAATAAAATGAGATTTCTTTCGCTCAATCGTGACATTGGAGTAGGACAATTACTAGATCACACCAAAGGATTGAATACAGTTTGACGATAACAAGTCGCTCGACGGAAACAGTTTACATCCAAAAGACGAAACACTGTCAAAGTCAGTGATTCAAAGGAAAGTGGTAGATGTGACGTTGCATCGTTTTGATGTCGCGTTATCTTTTCCGGGCGAGTACAGATCTTACGTGGAGCAGGTAGCTGCGAACCTAGCTAAAGCATTGGGACCCAATGCGTGTTTCTACGATAGAAACTACCGAGCTCAGCTGGCCGTACCGAACTCTGACGTGTTGTTGCAGGAAATTTACCGAGAACGCTCTGAACTGGTGGTCGTCTTTATCTGCCGTGAGTACGAAGAGAAAAAGTGGTGTGGAATCGAGTGGCGAAAGATCCGAGAACGCGTTTCTGAGGGTGGGTCGACAGGGATCATGTATGTTCGTTTGGACTTGGGCGAAGTTAAGGGAATGACGACACTTGACGGTTATGTTGACGCGCGCGAAGAAAGTCCTAAGTCAATTGCGTCATTGATTCTCGAGCAGCTTCAAGTAGTCAAGTCGCGAAGGGAGGAAAACTTTGAATGGTCGGAATTTCTTGCAGGTCACGAGAAGCTGGGCACAGAAGGGCGGTATGCCCGGGAGTTTGAACCTAAACCCAATCGAAAACTAATCGCCGCTGTTGAAGCACTCTGGAAGTCAGTCAAAATTTGTCAGGACACCTACTTGGGAGCTATGACGACACTCTATGTACTGACGGCCAGAGAGTTGGACGATTTGTTCCAAGGCCGGCGCGATTGGAAAGGTGAGCTGGCATACATGCTTGAAGAATACCGGGATGACAGTTTCTTCATCAGTAAGATCGCTGAGATTAATAAACCACTGACCGGTGTAGAAGAGCTTTATGTTAGTAAGAGACTTTGGGAACTTTACCAGAGAATCTTACAGGTACATGGCCGGATAGGTGTTCTGTTACAACAGTCTTTCTCAAACGGCTCGTACGTAGACTGGAGAAAAGACAAAGCTACACTGACACTGTTAAGTCAGTATTTGGACGACAAACGATTGACGGCAGCCACAACCCGGACACTAGGTGGGATGAGGGAGGTTGTAGATTGGTTTGTCAATGAATTTCTTAATGAGGCACGAAGTCAGCTAGAAATCAAATGAGTTGTACTTGATGTCTGGAGACTCTCACTGTTTACCGGGTCAAAGCCTTTGTACAATCCGCTCCATTTGAACTCTACACCAAATAAAGCCCGATTTCAGACTACACAATTGAAAAGTGTATTTTTTAGAGCATCGCGAACACTCGCAAAGAACCAAGTGTCACAATTATGTATCCAGACTTGAAACTTCTCAACATTGAAATTGAAGATCGCTAGCTTTTTGGTTCCGATCCAGTTAGTCTTCTGATTGTGTCAAAGTGCTTTGTTTATGTTGTTTTCGTATGTGATTTTTACACTATGGTATTTGCTGGAAACGGTGGCACTATTATTTGTTAGTAACTATCTTTGATTACAGAAAATTTATAATTTCACCGTTATGAAATTCCAATCGTTAAGCGCTTAGTTACTTTTTTACGGATAGGAATTTCAGAATCTCCATCTACGTTGTCGACCGTTAATTTGAAGAATGATATAACCCACCAACCGAACACGCATATCTCAGCGTTTGATGTATTTTGCGGAGTAGGTGGATTAGCTTATGGGTTAAGGTCAGCAGGCATAAACATCGTCGGAGGACTCGATATTGATAAGACTTGCGAGTTCGCTTTTGAGCACAACTGTTCTGCACCATTTTTTCACACCGATGTAGCTGAAACTACTTTCGGTGATATCGCTTCATTATTTGAGCGTGCTAAATACCGAATTCTTGTCGGTTGTGCCCCATGCCAACCATTTTCCGCAATGTCGAATAGCTCAAGAAAAGAAGTTGAGCAAATGAAATGGTCAGCACTTCCAGAATTTTCACGACTAATTTCGGAAGGTCAGCCTCATGTTGTTTTTATGGAAAACGTTCCACGGTTACAACGACACGAAGTGTTTACTCAATTTTTGAATCAACTAAAAAGCAATGACTACAAAGTTACTATGAATGTTGTGAATTGTTCCGATTATGGTGTACCCCAGACACGTCGGCGATTGGTACTTCTTGCGTCTAAGCTGGGGAAAATAAATATACCTACTAAAGTGTCTTTCATACCAACAGTAAGGGAGACCATAGAAGGTTTACCTCAACTTCGAAATGGAGAACATGATCCATCGGACCCTTTGCATCAATGCAGCAAGCTTTCCACTTTAAACCTACGCCGCATACGCGCTTCAACACCAGGTGGTTCATGGAATATATGGCCTACAAACTTAAGACCAGAGTGCTACCTTAGACCAAGCGGCAAAAGCTTTCATAACGTCTATGGTCGAATGAAGTGGGATACACTTTCTCCAACACTCACTACCCAGTTTTTCAGGTATGGGACAGGTCGCTTTGGACATCCCGAACAAGATCGTGCCCTTAGTTTAAGGGAAGGAGCGTTGCTTCAAACATTTCCTTACACCTTTAAGTTTGTCCACTCGGCAGAAACTTGTACGTTTACTCGTGTCGGAGCACACATCGGCAATGCGGTACCACCCCAACTAGCTCTAATTTTTGGAAGAGAAATAATCAAACACATTGAGGAGTTTGGTGAATAAGCTCTATAAAGCAGTCGAACCATATGTGTTGGACATTGACCTTAATGTTCTCAACCATCTCGGATTAAATCTCTACAGTAGTGTGCCAGCTGTACTCTCAGAGTTGGTGGCTAACGCATGGGACGCAGATGCGACTCAGGTAGACATTCGTATCACGCGATCCAAGGACACAGGACAACCTGTATCCATAACTGTAGTGGATAATGGAATTGGGATGAGCGATGGAGATTTACGCAAAAAGTATCTTACCATCGGATATCAGAGACGACATACTCAAAATGGAGATTTAACTCCTGTTTTTCGTCGCAAAGTAATGGGTCGAAAAGGCATTGGTAAGCTATCGGCGTTTTCGATTGCCCGAAAAATTGATATTTTTACAAGACTTGAGAATGGTGATCCAACAGCGATTCGATTGGATGTGAACAAGATTAAACAAGCTATTAAGGGAAAACGACCTTACAATCCTGAGCCCATTGACGAAACCAACGCGATATGCCTGTCTAATGCAGGAACAGAACTCCACCTCTACGATCTGAATCGTCGAGTGGTGAGTTCATTAGACGAACGCTTAGCTGTTCGTTTATCTCGTCGTTTTTCAATACAAAGTGAAGAATTTAAAGTTTACTTTAACGATGAACCACTAGATTTGCGGTATAGTCATATTTTTCCAAAAATCGAATATGCGTTAACTTATGGAGATGTTAGTTCACTACCACTTAAATGCGTTGAAGATCAACTTGTTAAACGATCACAGGTTATTAAGGTAAAGGAACATGACTACGAAATCAAAGGGTGGATTGGTTTAGTTTCTGAATCTGGAGATTTGCAGGACCCAAACGATAATCTCAACAGAATCTCGGTACTCGTTAGGGGGAAAATGGGCATTGAAAACATACTAGATGTGTCTCGAGACGCTGGACTCTACACTAAATACATTATTGGAGAGCTAGAGGCAGACTTTCTTGATTTCTCCGATCAGGACGACATTGCAACATCAAATCGTCAAGATTTTGTTCAGTCTGATTTAAGAATTAAAGCATTACAAGAATTTGTCGAGAAAGAGCTCAAATACCTAAGAACAGAAAGAGCGAAATATAAAGAAAAAACAGGAACACAAAGTGCGACGGTTATACCCGAAGTCAATGACTGGTTCAAAAGTCTAGGTAAGAGTGGAAAAAACGTTGCTCAAAGATTGTTTGGGAAAATTTATCAAATAGATGTTGATCCGGTTCATCGCAAGACTCTGCTGAAACACAGTATTCTTGCTTTTGAGCATTTAAGTCTTCAAGATAAGCTCAATGAATTAGCAAGTTTGAGTATGGAGTCCTTGGAAAGTGTGATCCAATTGTTTTCGGAATTAGATAGCATAGAGGCGACTTGGTATCATGAAATCACGCGAGGCAGACTTGAAGTCATCGAAAAACTGTCAAAACACATTGAAGACGATGTAGTTGAAAAAATAATTCAAAAGCACATATACGACCATTTGTGGTTATTGGATCCATCTTGGGACCGTGCCACAGAAATGCCTACGTTGGAAAAGACAGTAAAAGCTGCGTTTGAACGAGTCTCCAAAAATCTGACTCCAGAGGAAAAGCGTGCGAGAATAGATATACGATACAAAAAGACATCAGGCAAACACTGCATCATAGAACTGAAACGAGCATCTATAGAAGTGTCAGATTCAGATCTTATTGCACAAGTCAAAAAGTATTACCGAGCACTGGAAAAACAACTGCAAGAGGCTGAAGAACAAGGGGAAATCGAGGTGATATGCATAGTCGGGAAAAAGTTGAATGAATGGGATACAACTGAACACACGAAAGACTCAATAGACGCCCTGAAAGCGAAAAACATTAGAGTGGTCTTATATAAGTCTTTGATTAAAGATGCAGAAAACGCTTACGCCGCTTATCTAGAGAAAAACAAGGAGAAAAATAAGATCCAAAACATACTAAAGGCGATCGACGATAGCTAGAAGAAGTCGGTCACACAGGGACAGTATGCATACACAACAAAGGTTTCCACCTCGGGGCTTTAGGTATGTCGTTTCTACCATCTCGGAATATCCTTTCAAACCATCACCGACAACTATCAAGTTTCCCTCCAATTTCTGGGCAGCCTTCAAATCGTTCAGTGCAGCTGATCAAAACTTGTCCCCTTCGTGCTCACTAAGCCAGAATCCAAGGATGTCTATGTACCTTGATGCATCCGCGCTGATTGCAAAATAAATTGTCCTCGTCGCATGCGAACCAGCCTCGCATATCATCTTTCTACACAGAACTTTGAACAGACAACGATGAACAAGCAGTAATCAATGTTGTTAACTCCTTTCAGAACTACTTCTCGAACTTTGAATCACGATTCTGGTCGGCCGAACTCATTGTTTGAATACAGTAGGACGCTGAATCCTTAGAAAATCGTTTTCTAAACCATCTCTCCGAAGATGAAGATCAAACTCGCAAACTCGGATTTGCTAACATCGAACTATTTTCGCTGGTTAATCCTACAAATCATTTTGTAGATCTGTCCCCTAGGGGGGAGGCGAACTGTTTTGAAAACTTTTAGCTTTGTTTTCCTTTAACTTTTTGACGCGTTTTCTAAACTCCTGTACCGCCTCATCTGACCCAACCAGTTTAACGGTTTTCACAATCGACGAATCTTCGCGGGAGAACTCAAACTTTAATTCTTCACTCTTGGCTAGTTTGTTGAGTACTTCTTCTGGTTTGTAGTGTGTTTCCAGCTTTGTATTTGACTCGTTTCTGTCGGTGGATACCCAGTAAACCAAAAGATTATTGACTTCATAGGAAACTACAATGTTTGAACTTGAAGCTCTTGGTTCGTGGTTCAAAACGTAATCTTCTATATCCAAATTGAAGAGTACGTCGACGAAAACTTCATCAGGGTCGTCATTCGATACATTGACTGTAATTTCACCGTCTTTCGATTCACACTTCATCCGTGTTTTTGATAGATTTTCGTATTTGACCTCGTCGATTTCAGTTACAACATTGTGAACCACACATTCGTCAAAAACCTTTTCGTTTATCGTTTTTTCGACCCATTCACTATGAATAGAAGTCGCGGTTACAAAGAGCACAATGATTAGTAATTTCGATTTGAGTTTCATTGGTAAACACCTGACTAGTAAGTGTATTCTCTATTGAAGGGGAGTTTACTTCAATTCAACATTTTACATTCCTAATTCAACAAAGTCAAAGAGGTCAGCGAAATCTGACTTTATTTAAATTTATTTGGGTAATTTTTAGGGTATTTGTGGGTGTATGACCGAAGCACGGCACTTTTACTAGGGCCGAACTTTGTATTTGGACGATGGTACCAGTCGTACCTTGAAGCGTGTTCGAGTACCAATTAATGCAATGTTCCTATCACAGAATGGAACAACTAACTTACGATTTGGCTTTGTATCATGTTATGAAGCTACATCTCAATGTTTTTTCATAATTTCGGCGACGTATGTGTGCTGTGTGAGCAGTCCTGAAATTGCATTACAGCTAATATTCTGCGTGTTGATCTAACAGAGAAAAACCTAGTCGATAGCTACTATCATGTTTTCATGATTGGCTACAAGAGTATTAAGTTAAACACTTAAAAAGAAGCGACCGTGTTGAAGGATTTAGTCGCGGTTGAATTCTTAAATATGCTACCAATGTTGACTTCACTTGCATGAAGTGATTTTTTTAATCCAATAACCACACCCGTAGTTGAGGTATCAAGATGTCAAGTACTTGGTAGATTACTCAGAGACACGTTGGAATTAAGTTAGTTTACCATGTGTAACTTGATCAAAGGTTCCATCAGAATTCAGAGTGGTCCAGAGTTCTAGATTAGTGTGAATTTTCTGCGCCTATATCAACTTGTTAGCTTAAATGACAATATAATTGTCATTTAAGCTGTTAAATGACGGTTAAACTGTTGAACAAAATTGTTATTCCGCGCGCTTTGAATTTGAAGAAGCACTTGGAACACAACTCGTTATTTTTGCTTGGACCTCGAATGACAGGTAAAACGACACTTATTCGCGAGACTTTAACGGATGCCTTGGTTTTCGATTTGCTCAGCGCTAACGACTTTTTACTCTTAAATTCAAACCCTTCAGGGCTGGAAGAAAGTATTCCAACTCACATGGACACGGTTGTCATTGACGAAATTCAAAAGGCACCTCAATTACTTGACCAAGTCCATCGATTAATCGAAATAAGAAATATTCGATTTGTACTGACGGGATCGAGTGCGCGTAAACTTTGAAGAGGAGGTGTGAATCTTCTAGGTGGTCGCGCCGGTAAGATTCACTTACATCCTTTGCTTGCACTCGAACTTACTAATAAATTTAATCTAAACAAAGCACTACGTTATGGGACGTTACCTGTCGCATACCTGTCCCCGGAACCGAGACAAGCGTTAAGGAATTACGTTGGCACGTATCTTCAAGAAGAGATTGCTGCTGAGGGGATTGTGCGCAATTTACCTAGTTTTGCACGTTTTCTGGATATAGCAGCACATAGTAATGCGACAATTGTTAATTTTGCCAACATCGCTAGCGATGCTCAAGTACCTCGGACTACGGTTCATGACTATTTTGAACTGTTGAAAGACACCTTGATTGCGATCGAGATACCAGCGTGGAGACAGTCAAATATTCGAAAACCTATTGTTAGTTCTAAGTTCTACTTTTTTGATATTGGGGTCGCGCAAGCTATTCAGAGTACAAGTATCCGTCCCCGAGAACACCGTGCCGGATTTGCCTTCGAGACATGGTTGTTGAATGAATTACAGGGATGGATCGATTACAACAATCGAGACGAAAAAATCTACTTTTGGAAATCACAATCCGGTTTTGAGGTTGATTTTATTCTAGGTAATCACACCGCGATAGAAGTCAAATCAAAGCCACATATAGGTCAGCGAGACTTACGTTCATTACGTGCGCTGAAAGAAGAAAATGTATTCCAAAATTATGTTTGTGTCTGCCTCGGGGAGCGATCACTTAAACAATCGGATGGAATAGAGATCTTGCCTTATTCTGTGTTTTTAGAACAACTATGGGAAGGAAGATATGGAGCTTGAATGCACTTCAAGAAACTCGCTGTCTTGGAGTTATTTAAACTGATTTGTGAACTAGCAGATTAAGAGCATCAGTTAGTCTACGACAACGAGAGTGCAGTATTGGAAGCTCTTTTCGGGGAAGATTGGAAAACTGCTATAGAAGAACAGTCGCCGGTAGAGTTGCACCAACCAGGCGAACATACATACTACCAATTTGGTACAATCAATAGGTACTACAATTTGAGAGGTGTTTTCATGTTCGAGAAAAACGAAAACAATCTGATCGGAACTATATTGCAAGTTATGCTAGGTACCGGTTTAGTTGTTTCTACATCGGTCCTGATCCATGCCAATTCCTCTGAAATGTCAGTCATTGACGAACTGCTGCTGCTAGAACAACGTTGCATTGAAGTGGATTCGATCGAACAAAGAATCAGTCTCAATCCCTCATGTATGCTCGAATTGGATTAATTGTTTCTTGAAGAACCTACTTGGAAGTACGACGTAGTTCCTATTTTTGGCGGAGTCAACGGCGGAGATTTTCACAACCATTCTTCTAGCTTAAATTTTCGAGGAAACAAGCTTAATTTACAGTTGAAGACTACATGGACGACGATGTTCCAACGTGGGGACAAATATTCGATGGACGATATGTTGAAAGGAAAGCAGTGGCTGCCAGAGTTTTGCAAAAAAATGAGTGTAAAAGTCACCTAAACGTGTGGAACGATGACTCTGTTTTAGCGCAACAATGTCACGCGCGGGATTTGGTGATCTATGCGATATCTTTAGATGCGTGCACTTCCGCGTTCAATTTGTATCGGTCTTCCCACAAAAGGTATCGCCAAGACTCACGGAGTAACTTTGAAAACGGATTGAATAGACTCGAGGAATTCTGGCGTACTAGTGAGTCCGGAATTGATCAATCGGGGACAACACCACCAGTCGACACTACGACCTATATTCGGAGTTCTTTGTGGATGTTATGGGTATTAGAAAAGTGCAGTGATGCATCAATTGCATATTTTGGATTTGCAGTGGATTTCTTCAATTTAGGTGAAACTGAGAATTTAGATGAAATCAACTTGAGTAATCTCGCTAACAGGAGAGTTAGGATAGGCGTTAAGCAACTTGAAGAATATGTCAGGCCATCATATAAATCTGCTATAAATTCTGCGGCACGACTGGGTGATTCTTGGGTCTTACGAAGCATTTCACCACCGAAACCGGAAGACGAACCAAGATTTTGGCAACTTCTTTATGAGAAGTATCCTTCGCTGTACCACCGCTACATGAGCAGCGATAGAGTAAATTCGAAGCTAACAGTAGCTGCTAAATTGACACACGCATTTAAGGCGTTTGAGTTGTTTAGATCTAAGGAATCAGCACCCAGCTCCGACCAAGAATATGGAAGAAGGTTTAATCTCACGGAAAAATTCGGTGACTACGTCTATCTGGGAGGTTACAGTTTTCGAGGTATAAAGGAACAATATTCATTAAAGCTTTTAAATGGTTTGACATCAATAGAGGCGGTGGCAGCGGCAATTCCAGACAAAAAGCCAAGTGTTTACGCCGGGCGCGTTAAGAAAAGCGATCTCCCGGCTGGAACAACTGTCATAACGTCGGAAACTCCATAGTCAATGACATAAGGTTGAACTGGGTCTGATATCAAAATAGGGGACAATCAATAAGATAATTTAACGTAGGAATCTTATATGACTGAACGAACCCAACGTCGGTCGCAGAAGAGATACACGGATGAATTCAAACGGGAAGCGGTTGAGCTGTTTCAACAGTCGGATGTTCAGCCGCACAATTAAGCACGGAATTCCCGACAGCCGCTCGTTTCGGCGGGTTTGTGAGGTGGCAACATCGAACAATCGATGGAAGCCGTGGGGAATTGCTATGATAATGCGATGGTCGAGAGTTTCTTTGCCACGTCGGAAACGGAACTGATTCATCAACAAACCCGGCGGTGTTTGCGACGCGCACAGAGGCGAAAATGAGCAAGTCGATGTATAGAATTGTTCAAGCGGTTAACTGACAATAAAACTCGATAGCAGACTTGGAACAATTTAATGGTCTTAAGCGACAACGAACTTAGACAACAACTCAGTCGAAGTGAAGACAGTTACTGGGAATTCAAAGCGATTGAATTTAACGGCAATAAACCTACTAGCCCGGGACGGAACGATTTAGCAGATGAAATGATCGCGTTTGCGAATGCCAATGGAGGGCACATTCTTTGCGGAGTCACGGACGATGGACACATACATGACATGTCGTTACAGCAGGTAAAAGCCTTGTGCGATCTGATCGCCAAGATAAGTTCCGACACAATATCGCCAGCACTTTATATCGACGTTCAACATCGAGTACTTGATAAAAAGAACTTTGTCTTAGTAAAGGTACCGAGAGGAGATACCGTCTACGAAAGGGATGGTCGAGCCTGTATTAGAGTTGGACCGAATAAAAACAGAATCGATGGCGACAAGAAACTCAGACTACTGCAAAACAGATCGCAAGCAAGATACCGGTGGTTTGACAACCAAATTTTTCCCGAAACCGGGTTTGCGACACTCAATGAACGTTTTTGGGAACCTCTATTGAGTGACTCTGGCGCGACGGACCCGAGGAAAGGATTATTAAATCTAGGATTACTTGCAGAAGATGAAACTGGAGATGTTCGCGCAACCGTGGCAGGGATATTGCTTTGCACAAAATCCCCACATAATTGGTTGCCTCAAGCAACAATTACAGCAACTTGCTATCGTGGAAAGGATCGTACTTCCGGTCAACTAGACGCTCGAGAAATTGTTGGTCCTCTTCCGCTGCAAATTGAAGAAGCCGTTAACTTTGTCAGCCGAAACATGCGGGTCGCAGCGCGTAAATTGCCTGCTAGAGTTGACACTCCCGAATACAGTCTTGTAGCTGTATTTGAAGCAATCGTGAACGCGGTTGCTCACAGAGATTACTCGATTCACAATCGTAGAATTCGAATATCCATGTTTGCAGGACGATTGGAGATTGACTCACCCGGATCATTGCCCAATGGCCTAACACTGTCTCGAATGGAAACAAACCAAGCTACGCGCAATGAACTGATCACCTCAATGTTCCGGCAAATTCCAGTCGGCGACACTCCAGGTTCGCAGAAGCGCGCTTCACTTATGGAACGTCGAGGAGACGGAGTTTCCATTATCAAAAGTGAAAGCAAAGAGCTCACAGGTAGTGAACCGAGTTATCGTGCAGATGAACACAGCGTAGTGTTGACCATTCCGGCAGCGAATCTCAACTTCCATCCTAAAGCAGCAGTTGTAAATGTGTTTGCTAATGAACATCCGATGTCTGATGTAGAAATACTCGCTATATTCCCGAATAAAACATTTATTCAAGCTAAAACTAATGAATTGGGTAGAGCTGAGCTTGAACTATACACGAATGACCTCCCAATGACCGTCTATGCAGCTGCGCCTGGTTATTCCGGGGTTCTCCAGCGAGATTGGATACCTCTCGATGTTGATTTACGCATTGAGCTCAATCCGCTCAAGCATGGAGGCTCGGTAATATTCCCAGAAGCAACAGGATATCTTCCGGGTCTACGTGGACAGCTCAATCCAATACTAGATAGTTCTAACCGAACTTATCTATATGCATCCAACATTGCAATTGACGAAGGACGACAACAACCGGTTACATTTCGTTTAGGTAACCCTCTAAAACTCACCGACTCATCTGGTTATTCGCTGTCCTTAACCATTCTTGACATAGTGGGTCGTTCGTCGCTGTTGGAATATCGTTCTCTTCAATAATCGGATCTCGCTCCCACATCAACAAGGCGACCTCAGAATCGTGAAAATACGTCCACGACTCTACGCTCAACCGATTATTTAGCATTTCAGTCACATAAAGATGGTGCATGTATCATGAACCAAAACTTTCAAACCATCACTTGTTTAAATTGACTGCGATGACCATAACCGCACATCAGTACAATGAAGTATAGGACTTAAGTCAGTGCTAATATTGAGTTTAATCTAACTTAATAAGTCCTTATCACCGAGTAGGTGGTTGTCCGACCCGAATTTTGACTTGCATTTTCAAAAAAATGTGTAACGATAGTAGGAGTTCGTACAAAAATATGTTGGAATCTACAATGTTTTGTTACATAGCGGTTTTTGGCTTAATACTGCAATAACGACATAAACAGAATTGATATTTCCATACCTTGAACGACCAACTGCAACCCAAATTTCCTTTTGGTCGACTAAATGTAAATTACACTTGCGTTTAGCTTCAATCAACAAAGTCAATGAAATTGTATTACCTAGCCCATCTTGAAGCATTCACTTCATTGGTTATTCTCATTTTTACAATACGGCAAGATATTTCAATCCTTTGTCCGTTGTCCTCGACGTCAATGTTTAAAAAGTTCCTGTCAATACAACAGGTTTTCAACTAAACGGATAGAAACAATTTACAGATTAGGTTTTTGAACTAAAATAAACGTTTGCCGGACAAAGTGATCGGAGACGAGTTCAATGAATAGACTGATACACCGAATTCAATTGGTGGCCTTTACCGCAGTATTATTCGCCTCAATGGCGAATCTCGGCGGAATTGAGGGAACCTATGTCTTAGGGGATGGCGAGAACAAGTCTGAGGCTAGAAAACCAAAACTGACGATCAATGTTGATAATGAAGGGAATTACACAGCTACGTGGACCACTAGCGACGGATCGAATATACCTACAACAGACATAAAAGTTTTAATGAATGAATTTGAAACTACATTCGTAGTAGAAGCAAGTCAAGACGATTTCACATTCACTTACTCCGGCACCTTCGAAAATGGTAGCCTCCGTGGTATGGTTTCCGCCGATATTGTTGGTACTTTCGAACTCATCGGCATTCTTGAAACGAACTTGGACAAAGGGGAATACGACAAAACAAATGTCGACGAGGTGATCGAGGAATGCTATGTTGAGATCACCGGTAAGCCGATGGACAATATCCAGAGAATCACCGCTGATTTAGATTCCAAGCTTGAAGAGTGCATAAATGGGCGGGTCTCGTCACCAAAACGTATAGAACTGCAGTACGTTGGATCGGAGAGGGGACTCGTACCTCAGGTTCGAGAGGAAGAGTTAGACGAACGCTAGCAGGGTACTATTGCGTTGTGATCCGCTAACTCTGGAGTATCCAGCAAGCGTAGCCCCCTTTTGGTGCGGCACGTGACACAACTGCAGTTTTTGAAGCCAACAATCAGTTAATTGCAGACTTGAGCAAATCAGTCTAGCTCATTTGGGTGGAGCAAGTCTTCGTTTCGGGTTTGGTTTCGATCCAGTCTATCATTTCTGTCACGAAAGTGGCTGTCCAACCAGAATTTCGACTTGCATTTTCAAAAAAATGTGTAACGATACTAGGAGTTCGTACAAAAATGTGTCGGATCTTACGAACTTTTTAAACATGGAGGTTTTAACCTAAAACTGCTCAAAAGAACTTCAGAGATTGAATTATTCGGTACTTTGAACGACCAATGGAAATTCCAATTTCCTTTGGTCGACTTAGTTACCGTTACACTCGTGCTTAACTCCAAGCAACAAGATTAACGAAATTGAATTCCACTACCAATTTTGAAGAATTCACAACTTTAGTTGTTCTCTTTTGTACCACAAAGCAAGACACTTCAAACGCTTGCTTGCTGCTTTCGGTTTCAAAGCTCAAAAAGTTCCTGTCAGTACAATAGGTTTTCAACTTAATGGGTAGAAACAATTTACGGATTAGGTTTTGAACTCAGATTGACTCATCTCGTTTAACTCGGGAGCGTTCATTTACCGATTCCGACTGAAAAACACATCTAGTTGTCTTGTGAAGAAGTTGGTAATCGAAATGCTCTCTTTAGCGACGCTTTCTTCCTCGTCCACTTACCAAACTACTATTTACATGGCTTTTATAGCAAAGCACGTCAACTTTGTATTGACTTAGATTAAGCTTGTTTTGATGTCGATACGGACAAGGATGTTTTCTACGCACGGACTGCGAACATTAAAGAATGTCGTCGACCTAGATTTATTGGTACATTCCTTTCGATTTAGTCGTTTGAATCACTACATTCGCCCGATAGACTTGATGCTCACTTAATCGTGACACGATAGTTAGTAAAGTACGCTACAACACTCAATGGCTTCCACACAGAAAACCACTTCCTTACAGAAGTCGATTAAGTCACCAAGTTTTGCCTCACGTACTTTCGAGGCACTGCAATATCGTGACTTTCGTTTAATCTGGCTCACGAGTATTGCGTCGTCGTTAGCCATGAATATGCAAATTTTGGCACGCGGTTGGTTGATATTCGATTTAACCGAATCAGAAATCGCACTCACGTGGGTCATGCTGTCTTTTCTAATGCCTTCGGCGATATTCTCGTTTTTTGGTGGGACCCTTGCTGATCGAATGAATAAAAAGACGATTATCGTCGGGTCACAGTTGTTCACCACGATCTCTACTCTTGTCTTTGCACTCATCATCTACTTCGGTACTGTGAAGTTTTGGCACTTCATTTGTTTTGGTTTAATTAATGGCACTGTCCTAGCATTGACGATGCCCGCTCGTACTGCCGTTATACCAGACATCGTCGTCGCTAAATCACTAACAAACGCTTTAGCTTTAGCGAACTCGACTTGGAGTTTAGCAAGGGTAGTCGGTCCGACGATTGCTGGTTATCTAATCGCGTTATTTGCAGCTGGAGATCACACTTCGACCAAAGGGGTAGGGATCGTTTTCTTTGTGATCACTCTAATGTATGGAGTATCAACGGCGGGAACTCTTTTGTTGCACTTTAAAGGAGAACCAGTTAGAGGCACTCCAAAATCGTTTTCCCGAGATTTTCTCGAAGGTTTGGTTTATGTTCGGCGCAACCGTTTGGTTCTAGGATTATTACTCATGAGTCTACTACCTATGACCTTTGGGTTCAGCGCTCAGTTTCTCTTACCAGCATTGAATGTAGATGTATTAAACGGCGACGCCCAGCTGCTGGGATATTTGTCGGCTGCTTTAGGGATTGGCGCACTATCGGGCGGGCTCATCTTAGCAAGGCTAGGGGATATTGGGCACAAAGGCAGAACTATGTTCATCCTTTGCTATCTGTGGGCAATTGGGATAGTCGTGCTGCCCTGGATTGCACAATTTTGGCTTTCCATTTTTGTGTTAGCACTAATAGGAGCTTTCAGTGCCGGGATTTCGGCTTTAAACATGAGCGTCATTCAACTCACAGTCTCTTCACGAGTACGAACTCGCGTAACGGCAATTATGTGGGCGACGCATGGCTGCATGCCCCTTGGAATGATTCCAATCGGTCAGTTAGCTGAGAGGATCAATATTCAGTTTGCACTATTCGTTGCCGCGTTTTTGATGGTGGTCAGTGCTTTATTGATTAAGCACTGGTTACCCGAAGTCGCACAAGTTCGGCGTGGACATAGTTCAGGGTAGGGTACCACCCCGATTCAATGAAACTACATCCCGATCGCCTCAAGCTCCTCGGTCAACTCTTCTCTTTGTTCCGTTGTTAATAATTTAGCAACCTCTCGCATTTGTTCCTTCGTAAGAACACTTTGCGCAGAGTAAGAGCGAATCACAGTGAATGCCGCATGTGATTTCAATTCGTCCGAGCTCAGTTCGTTTATAAATTCATGAACAGAACGGGGATCTGTGTTAGCCCATCGCGCGGTAATGTTTCGTTCATACTGTGTTCGTTGTGCTTCTGACAGATCTGAACCTAGTTCGTAGGCTTGTTTTACATTGTTTGCTTCAAGCATAACATTTCCGACAATTTGGTAAGCATGTAATCGGGTCTGGCCTTCTCGCACTCGTGGTAGCAACTTTAGGGCGGTATCGATCCCATGATACGCGTAGGCTAATTCGATCCCGAGTTGATTCTCCCCCGTTGGTTGCTCTAAAGCTTTTGTCATGGCAAGTTCAGGATCAGAAGAAGAGATTCTAAGTAGAACTGTGCCTACTAACGACTCCCTAAGTTCTGGATCTTCTACCCAAGAATCGCGTAACACCCAATCCAGAGCGACCAATGGTTCTGTACCAGCCCAGTTACTCACAACCGTGAAAGTCACACTTCTTCGAGTTAAAGGATTTTCGATAGTGGACAAGAGTGGTAGAACTTCTCTTGGTTCGTTGTGTGCTAATTCCACAAGCGCTTCATACCGTGCCTGCTCCTGAAGTTCGCGTGGAAGTGTTTCCACTTTCGCAAGTGCAGAGTGCGGGTCAAGAGTCGCCAAAATTTCAAAAATCGCAGATAGGATCTGACTGCGGATCTCTTCGTCGTCTATGGTTGACACGGCATCCAGCGTTTCTTGCGGAGCCACTCTAGCCCACAGTTCGAAAAACGACGATACTATTTCAGTTTCAATTTCTCCAACTAATGAAATCGCATATTCAATAGTGGTACTTGAATTATTTTGGGCTGATTTGTAAAGTAACGAAACAAGGACTAGTTCCTTAACGTCTGGATTCGATATTCCATCCTTGATTCTGTCAATGACGTTTAGTCCGTCTGTTTCGATCCACTTTTCAGCAATTGTAAGAAGTTCTTTGATCTGAACTGAATCGGGTACTTCGTCTTGAACGAGTTGTTCCCAAGCCGGCTGAAAATCATCGGTATCGAAGTATTCGCTAGGAGAACTCGTCGGTTCCGATGTCAAACCCGCTACCGAAGACTCTTTAGACAAATTTGTGGCGTTAGCGTTAGAGTGCTGGTCTGGTTGGGATTCATCAGAAACCAACATACCTATACCGAGAGTGAGAAGAACTCCAACCAAACACCCAATCACGCCGACTAAGATTAACTGATTTCTACTTTGCATGGTTGAAAATCAATTCAATCCGTTCTCGCTATTCTACGATTCGATCGTGCTCAATGTTCGTCGTAGTTTTTGCCGTTGGCCATCTGTTAAGTAATTCGCCACTTCGCGCAGCTGTTCGTTAGTCATTCGATTCCGTTGAAAAGAAATCAGCATGTATGCGGCGATGGATTGCAATTTCTTGGATCTGAGACGGCTTATGTTGTCATAAACAGCGGAAGGATCCCTGTGGGCCCATCTTTCGATGATCTCATACTGATAGTTGTTTATATTGTTTTCAGGCAAATCATTTCCTAAACTGAACGCGCGGTCTATCTCACCTCGCATGAGTAGCGTAAATCCAACACTTTGATAAGCTTTAAGACGAGTATTCCCTTCACGGGTACGAGGTAACATCTTTATCGCAGTATCTAAGTTCCGCCACGACAGCGAGTCAATCAATATTGCCTCAGCCCCGACTCGCGATCGCCCAAGCGGTTGGTCCAAAGCGGTGTCCATTGCAAGATCTGGATTTGTTCTAGCAAGGAAATACAATACTGGCTGTAACAAAGACTGTCGATAACGAATTTCGTCGACAAAGGGATCATTTAATACCCAATTGAGCGCAGCTAATGCGTCTTTTTCAGCCCAACTATTGACAAGAGCACGTGCGACTTGTCGTTGACTACCGGGATTATCCAACGAAGGCAAATAACTAATGACGGATTTTGGTTCTGAAATAGCCAAAGACACAAGGGCAGCCTCTGTTGCCTTAAGTTGAAGTTCATTCGGAAGCGATTCAATCTCGTCCAACAACGCGTAGGGGTCGACGTCAGCCCAAGTTGAAAGGATGGTTGATTGCAGGTGTCGGCGGTTTTCTCGGTTGTCAAGGGTCGATACCAGATCTAGAATTTCCTTGGGTGCGGTCCGCGCCCACCGTTGGAAAAATGAAGACACGAAGTACGTGTCGTCGCCACCCACTAACGACAAGGCGTACTCTAAAGTACCATCACGATCTTTTAATGCAGAGTGGTACAAGAGGGAACCGATAATCACCTGTTTTACCGCCCACCCATCAAGACCATCTCGTACTCTGTCAATTGCAGCGAAGCCTTCTTTGTCAAACCAACTTTCAGCAATGGACAGGAGTTCTTGCACTTGGACGTAGTCAGGAAGTTCGTCTTGAATCAAAGTGTTCCATGAATTCTCGAAATCACCAACAGTAATTGAATCACTCTGATTGACGTTATCGTCGGTCGGAATATCAAGGTCTAAAGATTCCGCGATACGAAGCTGTTTAGAAAAAGCAATGTCCTCGTTTGACAACATAATTCCTTGCCAGGCGAGACTCTTGAGGTTAGGAGCTAACACACTTGCTTTCTTCAGAGCGGCGTCGTGATCAACATGAGACCATGCAGCAAATACCACCGGGATCAAATCCAAAATTTCTGAATCGGGTAATAACGATACGTTTGCCAATGCTTCTTCCGGGTCTAAGTACACGAGTTTTCGCACTATTGCTTGTTGGGTTTCAAACCGACGGGCTGTATTGGAAAGTCTTTGCGAAGTTCCTAGTGATTCAATCAACTCAAAGAACGACATTTCTGAAAGTGTCAAGTAAAGTTGCGAAAAATACTCGTAATCGACTAAATGTTCATAGTCGGTGGGATCATAAATCGAATTCGATTCAAAATCTGCTAAATCGACTGATTCATTACGTTTATTGTCGCTGGGAGTGACCATCCCAGTACCAAAAACGATAGCTAAGGTTCCCACTACACCAATTAAACAAGCAGTCACGCCGACTACGATGATTTGTGTTGTCTTTTGCATTAGTCGAATTCCATCCCGTGTCGTTTCAATTCCTCCCAATGCTGTTTCGAAAGATACTTAGATGCTGCATTCACTTGTTGATCTGTTAAGTTCCGTTGCCACGTATTTAGTTGAATCAACGTAAAAGCCGCAAAAGACTGCAATTCGGTAGAACCTAAGTCGTGTAAATTCTCAAACAGCTCTGTGGGTGATCTTCGTGCCCATTCATTTGTCAGCAAATTATCATACCTTTTCCGGTCCTCTCCTTGTAGGTTCGATCCCAGTTCGAAAGCGCGCTCGACTTCTCCTTTGTAAATGAGTGCTATTCCTATTGCATCCCGTGCCATACGTTTGGTTTCTCCATCGCGTACTCGAGGAAATAAATTGAGAGCTAGTTCAACATCCTTCCACGCGAGTGAATTAATCACTTGTGCTTCGTACCCATATACCCCATCTTGAAGTGGTTCGGCCAATGCCGTATCCATAGCTAACTCAGGATTCTGTCGTGCCAATTGCATCAAGATTGGGTGGAGCAAGTGTTTTCGGTTATCCCCAACCGTATTATCATTCTGCACCCAAGTCAGTGCTTCAACCGCGTCTATGCGTGCCCAATTATCAGCAATCGAATACAAGATATTGTTGCGACTGCCAGTATTTTCGATTGAAGGAAGGTAGGAAAGGACACCTTTGGGGTCAGTCTCAGCTAGTTTCTGTAAAGCTGATTCTTGCCCCATCACTTTCATATTTTCAGGCAATTGATCAAGTTGTGCCAAAAGAGCGTTCGGGTCTGATCTCGCCCAGGCCTGTACGAAATTGTGGTACATGTTTCGACGAATTTCTTCAGACTCCAGCGAAGCGATCGACTGCATCGCCGATTCCGGATCTTTCTGTGCCCAACTTTCGACGATCGCAGTCAGAAACGTATGGTCGTAATTCTCTGTCAAGTTTATTGCGTAATCGAAAGCTTCTTTTAGATCTTCTTCAGCTAAATGAAAAAGTAAACCGTTAATAACCGTATACCTGACTTCCCAAGTTGTCAAGGAATCGCTTATTTGTTCAAGTACTGAAAATCCACTTTGGTTGAGCCAAGCTCTCCCGACAGTAAGCAGTTCACTTACCTGAAAGGCCTCTGATTTGCCATCAGCAATAATCTCCAACCAAGTTAGTTCGGGATTGTCAACAGTCACGTCAAGAATTTGATCGGTTATGGAATCGACCAAGCCATCTCCATGATCTAATTCTGCAGTCAACTCGTGTAGTTTTTCATTATTTAAATCTGTTTGCACACTCATGATTCCCTGCAGCGCGCTTTTACGTAAATCCAATGGCATAGAACTAGCATGCTTTATTGCTTGGTTTAAATTGGTACGCGACCAAGCCGCAAAAACAGTTTTTGTTAAACGAAGTTCATCGATTTTTGACAACTTCTTGAGATTTTGCAGTGTCTTGACAGGGTTATGTGCAGACATTTTTCGAACAATTGCTACTTGGGTGCCGTCCCTTCTCGTGAGGTCTGTATATTGTTGAGTATCTAACAGCAACGTTTGTAGTTGGGAATTCGATACGGTTTCAAGTACTTTGTAAAGTGTAGAAAAATAGTCAAAGTCACTTGGTAAATTGGTCGTCAGAAGTTGGGTAGGATTTTGCTCCACCTCGTCGAGACTGATCTCGTCGAAACTGCTCGTTGTTTGCTGAGCTCCGTAGTTTGCGTCAGTATTGTTTGTATCTAAGAGAACAAAGGCGACAATTGTCGCCGCGACACCAAAGGCACAAGCAACAACTAGACCAGCAAGTAGTTTTATTTTGGATTGCATCGAACTCTTGACTTCACGGAGTTTCGCCGCGATAACCAATTTACATAATAATCATACTCGAATTTCTGAAAAATCAGTTGTAATCGAGTCGTTCGTCACACAAAAAGAATTACCTAAACAGTGTTTAACGTTAAAGTTTCAAAGAAAACCGTCGTTGGAGTTATCGGGCTAGGATATGTCGGACTGCCATTAGCTGTCCGATGCAGTTCTCGTTACCGCACGATTGGTTTCGACAATTCACCAGAACGAATAGCAGAGTTACAGCGCGCCGAGGACAAGTCAGGAGAAGTAGAACTAGATCAACTGCAAGGTAACGACAATCTAGTTTTTACCTGCGATGCAAAGCAATTAAAAGCTTGTAATGTTCTCATCGTTACAGTTCCGACTCCTATAACAAAAAACAATGAACCGGATCTTACTTTGCTGCAACTCGCCTGTGAGACGGTTGGTAGTGTATTGCAACGTTTTTCTACTGTGATTTTCGAATCTACGGTATATCCAGGGGTATCGGAAGAAGTTTGTGTCCCCATCATCGAAAGGTTTTCTGGATTGACCTTAAATATTGACTTTTGGCTTGGGTACAGTCCAGAACGTATAAACCCAGGTGATCGTGAACATCGTCTCACCGAGGTTATTAAAGTTACCTCTGGTTCGAACAAGAATGCGAGACAATTTGTGGATAACTTCTACCGTTCGATTATCCCAGCTGGAACCCACAGTGCTTCATCCATCCGTGTTGCTGAAGCAGCTAAAGTTATCGAAAACATTCAAAGAGATATCAATATAGCTCTAGTCAATGAATTCGCATTGTTGTTTGAAAAACTTGACATCGACACGGGTGACGTGCTGGAAGCCGCACAGACTAAATGGAACTTCTTACCGTTTCGACCGGGTTTAGTTGGCGGGCACTGCATCGGCGTTGATCCGTACTATCTCACTTATAAAGCCCGTGAAGTCGGGTTCCGACCAGATGTAATTCTTGCTGGTCGCAAGATCAACAACGCTATGCCTCGGTGGGTTGCGAGTCAAATCTGCGATCTGCTGAGTGCAAGGAAGAAAGAGCTAGCGCAATGCAAGGTGCTAGTGTTGGGGATTACTTTCAAAGAAAATTGTCCAGATACACGCAACAGTAAGACGATTGAATTGGTACGTGAGTTACGTACGCGTAATTTGCAAGTTGATGTGATGGATCCTGTTGCACACGCCGGAGCAAGTGAGTTACCAAGCGATATATCCTTAATTCACAATCCAAACACAGACGAATACGATGGTTTAGTTATTACTGTCGCACATTCTCAGTTCCAAGACGCTGAACCAGAACAGATTCTTGCCTATGGTAAGTCTGGCGCGGTTGTCTATGACATCAAACACATACTCCCTAAATCAATAGTAACTGCACGCCTCTAAACAAGTTTTGACTACGGAAAATTCTTCTCCACCTTCTCGCGGGTTGTTTTTCGCCGTAGTGTTGATGGGGGCACTAGTAATCCTAACGGTGGTAGGGTATTTTCTATGGTTACCAAATCTAGCTCCAAAACTCATCACATTAGCGATCCTACCGTTTGAAGGGGACGAAACAACACCCGATCATCTAAAGTACGAACTTCCACGATTTTTGACAATGAGATTGTCAGAAAGTCGTGATTTAAATATCGTTGATTTTTACGATACTCGTGAATGGTTTGAGACAGGGGAGGTGCAATTTCAGACTTCTGCGATTGTGCTAGGAGCTACGCATCTACTTGCGGGTGAGTTCAAATCAGTTGCTGATACAGGTGAGTTTGATTTAGAAATCCAACTAGTCGATGTTTCGAAAATATCTCCCAGCATGAAATGGGAATCGACTTTTTCGTCTGACGAGCAATCGATACTTGAGATCCACAACGAAATTGTGACTAACGTTCGCGAAAAATTGTATGACAAGAGTCCGTTAGCACCACTTGAGGAGGAACTCAATTCGGCTAGTTTTGAACACTTACTACGAGCATATTCCCTTGTTTCAGATGGACGAATAAATGATGCTGCTAAATTACTACTTGCTGAAAACCACCAATGGGAATCGGCGCATAGTTCTTATCTGTTATCCCAGCTTCTCCCAAATTCCCGAGCCCAATACATAGAACGCGCGTTGAAACTAGACCCGAATCATTACTTGGCATTGATTGAGAATGTTGATATTCAGTACGAACGCGATCGAGATTTTCTGCAGTATCTTGACAGCGTTACCGAACTGGCAAGTAGATATCCGAACTCTAAGGCTGTCTCTTCATTAGCACGAATTTATCACGAATTAGGTTGGTTTGCAGAAGAGCAGGAATTGTTATATCGAGTTTCTCGGATTCAACCGTTGTCGAGTGAAGTTGCTCTACGAATCGCGTTTTCTCGGTTTCACACTGAGGACCAGGAACTAGTTACTGACGCATTGCAAATCGCTCAACTCCGAGAACCATCCGACGAACGGGTAACCCGATATCGAGGACTCTTCGATTGGAATGTTCTTGAACAAAGAAATGATGATGGTACCAACGAGATTCTCCGACTCATTAAAGGAGAGTATGACTATTCAAATTTAGCTAGCATGCCGTCGAACTTAATACAAAAGTTTACCTGCGACGAATTAGTTGAACTCGCGCTCTACTTGGATGATTTCGATGGAGCGTTTGATGCGTTTTCTTGTAGTCGACGGTTATGGTTACAACCCCCACCTTTTTGGAACGAAGATAAACCACAGTGGGTCTCATTTGTTGGGGACGAACGATACATTCGGTGGCTGAAAGTTAAAGGGTTAGATTTAACGAAATTAGGCGAGTTAACTCCACCAGTAGTCAGAAAACTGTTCATTCCGAAACGGCGTTACCTTTGGTCACCGAAGTCAGAATCTGAGTAAGAACTACCTCAAATTTTCAATTGAGAAACCGACATTCCTATGTGCGTTTTTTTTGAGCTGCTATCGTGACGGCTGTTCGACTTTGTCGACTTCGTCAACTTCATCCGGTAGTCGCGAAAGCACCCGTTCAATCCATAACGCACTAGTGTTATGACGTCGCTGCTTGAAAACTTTCGGCAAGGAAGCCGCTAATACCGCTCGATGCTGAGTGATTGCTTCGTCGCCATAGGCCATGATCGCTTCAATCACACTAATCGGCGCGAACCCAAACTGGGTCTTCGGGTTTTCCAACACCTCAACTAAGGCCGCTAACCCGGCCGGCGATTGAAATTTAGCTAAACTCGCTGCGGCGTAGGTCATAGCAGGCATATCCGCTTCTGGACTCGTCAAGACTTGGATACGAAACTCCTGGTCTTTAGGGTGATTAAACTCGCCAGCGTATAACGCTACGAGCAGCGGGAATGGATTATCTTCTTTTTTATCCGGGAGTGTTTTTTTGCCTGCCAGCACACGCCAAATCAGCTCATAGACTTTCGGATCTCCCGGGTGTAAAAAAGCGAGAGTCCATGGTAAACCAGTCCAGGCTGGTCTACTCCCAGTGCAAGGAAATCCGCGCTCCATTTCCTCTAGGGTCATAGTATAGTCATCGTCGGGCGGCACTACCCCACCCGCGCGGTTAAACTCTTCCTCCCACAGCTGCATTAAGAGCTCACCGATTTGAGGATTATCTTGCAACCGGCGATCATCCGTAACCGGAGCATTATTCATGCGCAAGTGAAGATTGATCCCTACATGACCTTTAATCGCCGACAACACACAGTGTTGAATCTCCGGATCTTCATGCTTTAATCCCGATAAAATCAGGTTGTGGATCGTCCCATTGCGGACGGTGGTATCGCGCATTCCTTTTTGCTTCAACCAGGAATATAACTCTTGGTCGGTGAGGTCTTCATCGGCTAGCATCTCTTCTAAAGTATTAGGTGTTCCAAAACTAGTGACACACACCAAAAGAAACAACAACACTACGATTAATTTTTGCATACTACTCCTCCTCAGGGACATAGGCTATAGTCTTCCGGATTTTCAACATTATTCAAGTCACAGCCAGTTAACGTCATGTACGCCCAGTGTTGGCAATTCCGCAAAATCAAGTGAAAACCAACCCACTCTTTTTGATAACGAAGCACCACTGAAGAGGCGTTATTGGTCGTATCTCGAGAATTGCTTGAACCAAATTCTGTGCAAATATCTCTTAATCTAGTTTTGTCGATCATTGAACCTTCAAGGTAGATGATTTCATCATCTTCAAACCATACCTCCATTTGTTTATAAAACCCCGCTACGTTCGTTATGGGGCCGTAAAATACCCGCGCAAGGTATTTATTTTCCCCCGGTTCCCCCATGGACCTGGACGTAGTATACTATATTCTTTGTAGCAGATGTGCGTCTGGTCGATTTAAGACTGGGTACAGCAACCTAGATTTGATAGAGGTATAACAGTGAACGTGAACATCAAAACATTCGTGATACGCTCCATGTTAGTTTGTTTTGTTGCGATGACAGCCTCAGAAACGACAGCACATGAGATGTTTAAATCAACAACATCAAACGAGTCAGTATTTGACGACTGTGTGGTTCAGGACGAGGCTATACGGGAATGGGGTAACGATGAACCTCACTTATATCAAACATTTTTGAAGTGTGAATCGTCGGACGAATACGATCACGAGATTTGGGTATATGCGACAGCCTCTGACGACATTGTTGTTAAGATGTTTCTCGAACCATTTTTTAGAAATAAAAAATCGACGTTCGCGGCTTTAAAAGCCAACATTAGGTGGAGTGAATACACATACATAAATGCAGAGGGTGAAGCGATCACACGGAATATAAAGGGGTTTTACATAGATGGATCAAAAAAGATAAAAGTCACTATGTCATCCCCTAAGGACATTCTTGATGACTTAGCTGAAGATGAAGAATTTCAGTACGAGGTTGAACTAAATGGTAAAAAGAGTGTCAAAATTCTCGAATTCGATGGCGCAAGTGACGCTATTGAGGAATTTAGAAAACGTGTCAAATCATTGCAAGAAAGCAATAAAAACCTGCACGAAGACCGATCGGGTCGACAGTCCACTACTTCTCATTGAAAGCGATTTAAAGCCTACGAGTCAAAATTGATTTTGGGTACATTCCTAGCAGCATAAGAACGAGTAGTTTGTGGATTGCTGTGTGAATTGTCTAGCAGTTAAAAATAGCTCGACTTTTAGAGTTGACATGAGAGTTAGAAAAACAGTACCTGGAGCTACGAAATAGTTCCGATATCTGACCAACAAAGAAGAAGTCGGTAAGTACAGCATATTGATAAAATCACAAATCAATTGTACGATACACCGAACAATGATGACTATGATCGTATTACACGCAAACTGGAGCCATGTCTGAAACAGACAAAAAATTGCCTTGGTTCGGGATATTTGTTATTTTCTTACTTGTTTGCGGGTTTATCGCTGCGATTACTTTTCTCAGTATCAATCGAATTGGAAACAAGGAGATTGATACAAAAAACGCGAACTTATCAAACCCTAAAACAGAAAACGATCTTTCGGAGCTAATTCATGATGTCAGATTAGGTAGTTCTGACGGTTCAGCGACTACCTTAGTTCTGCAAAAACCACAGCTCTCCGATATTGTTAACTATTGTCCTGACCCGAGCACCGATCCGACAGATACTTGTTGGCAGTATCTTGACCTACACTTTTCAATTGTTCGAACAGGAGCTAAAAAATGGTGCTGGATTGACCACCGTGATCATATCACTCTTCAATCAATTTTTACAGATCCATTAGGTGATCGACAAAAAGTGATTGACGCTCTTAATGATCCAGGATGTATGTTGGCCGACGCGTCAGATTTCCGTTGGAACTTGTCCGATCAATGTAATGCTACCGCGTTCGTTAACTTTCGACAGCTTCATCGATGGTGTGCAGACCCCTGGTACTATGCTACCCTAATCGATGATTGGTTTAAGACCGAGAAGATTGAACGGCTAAACCTTCAATTACTTTCCAAATTGATTCACATCGCAAGGGGATCGAACACATGCATCCAAAGGGTAGTTATTTGCGTATAAAAAGTCAATCCGAACTATGGTCAGATGCTCTCAGAACTCGATGGGTTGCGAAAAAGTGCAAGAATTTTAAAGTCGTAGATACTATCCTAGAATTTCAAAACGATTCTTATCACACTGCACGGCTCAAGGAAATTGGTCTGAGGCTCGGTATAGAGCCGGACATTTACTCTGGAGAAATTTCCTTGAGTTACCTGTTAACAGCAATTGCTGCACATTTTGGAAATATTAACGCAATCATCAGTTACGGAGATTCTCCTGAATGGTTAGTGTATCGTGATGAACAGCATCCTTGGATTAAGTCAAATTTGGAACTCTTTGAGACGTACAAAAATCGAACGGAAATATTGCGTAAAGGCATTCAAACCGTGACAGAGTTGCAAGAAGCCAACGTAGACTACGATCTGACAGAGTTGGTACTTCACATTTGTACTTATCAAACTTCCGAAGATCCAGATAGTATTTGTCAAAGCACAATCGACACACTTCGTAAGACATTTAAGCCTTCTGAGTGGAGCAAACAACAGATACTCGATCGCATTGAACGAATCGCTTTAGATGCCGGTATCTACTATGACCGTAGCATAGACATACAGTTCTAGTGGTAACAAAGTCTTAAAGAATTGCGTTAAGTGTTCATCGGGTATTAATTTCTGAAAGTCTCAGGTAAACACTGAGGGTATATTTCAAATTAACTGAGTTTGAGTTTATTAATCCCAATCCATCGATCAAACAACAAATAAAGCAACATCACGCTGACCAAAACGATCATAGAGATCGCTGCGCCTAATCCCCAATTATTGTTATCGACATGGTAGGCAATCATATTGGAAATGAGTTGTCCGTCTGGTCCACCTACTAATGCAGGTGTAATGTAGTATCCTAGTGCGAGGATAAACACCAGCAAACAACCTGCATACACACCCGGTAACGATTGTGGCAAATATACTCTCATGAAAGCTTGAAACGGATTCGCACCTAAGGAAGCGGCAGCACGCATGTACGAGGGTGACATCGAATTCAAAACCGAGTAGATCGGCAGTACCATAAACGGTAATAAGACTTGGGTCATAACAACTCGTGTTGCAAACATGTTCTGCCATAGCTTGAGGCGCTGCTCATCCTGTACCAAGCCGATCACAACTAAAATGTCATTGATAACTCCTTGACCTTGCAACAATACAATCCACGAGGACGTCCGTGCTAGCAGAGAAGTCCAGAACGGCACTAGCACGAGAATTAACAAGATCTTTGATAGGGCCGGTGGCGCATTTGCAATCGCGTTGGCAATCGGGTAACCTAACAACAAACAGAGAATGGTTACGGTGATAGCGACATAAAAAGTGCGCCAGTAGAGAGTCATATACACCCGTTTGTCTTCTTCGACTCTGACAACATTTCCTTCGTCAGAAACTTTTAAATCTAAAGCGTGTAAATAGTTGCGAGTAAAAAACTTTTGCCCAGCTTTTCGAATTCCATGCCAAAGTTCGAGTTCTCCCCATCGATCATCAATATCAATCAACGTAGTTTTGAAATCGGTGGATTCAACATCCCTAAGTTTTCTCGCTGTTTTACCCCACACGCTTCGAGTACCAGGAACCAAGCGATTCACTCGAGTGCTAACCCTTCCAATTACTGCGCGACCTTCCGTACTCCGTTCTATTAATTCACCTGCAAGTGTTCGATAGATTTCTTCGGATGGTAGCGATTCCTTATCCCATGACTTGTTGAGCAGAGCAACTGTGCGGGATAGGGTATCGGCAACTTCTGCTTCGTAGACACTTTCCTTCAGCATACTACCGAGAGGGGCGACAAACGTTGCCCCGATAAACACCACTAGTGGAGCAATCAACAAGATTGCTATCCATCTCTCTCGTCGGCTATGGTAGGTTGGCAGTTTCATTGCAATACCCAAGCACTAAACCGTTCAGTTAAATCATCTTTGTGTTCTGCCCACCATTCACTATTAATCGTGAAATATCGTTTTGAATTTTCTGGATGTGTCGGCATGTGTTCCTGCATGTTGACGTCCATCTCAACGTGTTGTCCGACGAGTTCCCAAGATGATTTTCTTGAGGGTGCATAGGAAATTCGATTTGATACGGCAGCTAGTGATTCACTTCTTGCGGCGTATTGGATAAATTTTTCCGCTACACTGATATTGGTTGAACCCGATATAATTGCCCAATGTCCGTAGTCGCGTGCATGACCATCCCAAATGATTACGAATGGTTGTTCTTCAACGACTTGTGCATTGAAAATTCGACCGTTATACGCTGAAGTCATGACGACTTCTTGATCAGCTAGTAATTGCGGAGGTTGTGCACCCGCTTCCCAAAACACGATTAAGTCTTTGATGGTGTCTAGTTTGTCGAAAGCTGAGTTCAAGCCTTCGATGGTTGAAAGCACATCGTAAACATCCGTAACTTCAACTCCCGTAGCGATGAGCGCCCATTCAAGATTAACTATTGGAGTTCTACGCATTCCACGTTTACCCGGATACTTATCTAAGTCGAAGAAATCGTCAATAGTTGATGGAGGTTCGGATTTAAAACCTTCCGAGTTGTAGGCAATCACACCAGCACCTACTAAGGTAGCAACTCCGCATTCCGTAATAGCACCTGGTAAAAAATCGTTACTTGGATCGCTTCCGTCCAATCCTTGCGGTAAATGGAGATCGGTTAAAGGTTCAAACAACCCTTCGTCGCACCCCAAGATTAAATCCTGGGTTTCTACATCGATAACATCCCAGTGAACATTGCCGGATTCCACCTGAGCTCGTACCTGAGCGAGTCCTCCGTTGTAATCTGCTAGGTGGACTTTCACTCCAGACTCGGTTGCGAATGGATCGATATAACCATCTTTACAAGCTTTTGCGTATGAACCACCCCACGAAACGACGGTCAGTTGTTCGTCAGCATGCGCGGAAAACAGGAGTGTTGCAAAGATTAGAAAAAACCAATGTTTCGATACAGTAACAAACCGAATCAAACGTTCACTATAAGTTCCAGAAACCATTTAATTTACCTTAGTCAAACAGTACTAGTTCGGTTCTTTTCGCTTAGGTACTTAAGCCATTCAACGGTTAACAGCACAAGTACCGCAAAAATCACGAGTAATGTTGCTACAGCCAGAATCGTCGGACTGATCTCTTCGCGAATGCCAGACCACATTTCGCGTGGAATCGTTCGTTGTTGAATGCCAGCCATGAACAACACAATGACTACTTCATCAAAGGACGTGATGAATGCAAACAAAGCTCCTGTGATCACTCCTGGAGACAACAATGGTAATTGCACACGTCTAAAGGCAGTGAAAGGTCCAGCTCCCGAAATCGTGGCTGCTTTAAGTAACGTATGATCAAATCCTGCTAACGATGCTGAAACCGTAATGACAACATAAGGTGCACCGATCATCGCATGCGCCAAGATGATTCCAATGTATGGACCGAGCTGAAATGAACCGAGTGTTAGTTTAGCAATGCCTACTTCAGTGTAAAAAAAGTAAACACCCACCGCAACTACGATGATTGGAGTAACCATGGGTGAAATGATAAATGCACCCAAAAACCGACGAAACGGTAATTTAGGATTATTAAGCGCTAATGCGGCGAGGGTTCCAAGAACTGTAGCAACGAGTGTGGCAAAAATTCCTATGATAAAACTATTTGCTATCGCCCTTCGCCAGTCCTCACTTTCGAATAGTGCTTGATACCAACGAAACGAGTACGCATCAGCATCGAGACGCAGCATACCTTCGGTAAAAGTGAAGTAAGGTTCAGCATTAAAGGAAAGTGGAACAAAAACCAATAACGGTAGGGTTAAAAAAAGAAACCCAAAGGTGACAACAGTAACGACGACTCCCCTAGAGACGTTCCACAAAAATTGTTCCATAAGTTAGTTCATCGATAGGGGTGCTTTCGACGAAAACTCCAAGAAGGAGTATCTTACCGGCTTAATTTGACAACCACACACTGAATCGTTCCGTGAGTTCATCTTTATGGTCAGCCCACCACTCAGCATCACTCGTCAAGTAGTTTTTTGAATTGTTGGGATGTGTAGGCATGTGGGGTCGCATGTCGATTCCAGTTGGAATATGTTTATCCACCAAATTCCACGCCGATCGTCTAACCGGACCATAAGAAATACGATTGGCAACACCAGCGAGCGAACTACTTAATGCAACATGTTGAAGAAACCTGCGTGCATTCTGCAGATTAGGAGAGCCTGCAACAATCACCCATTGTCCATAGTCTCTAACTTGCCCGTCCCAAATAATGACAAACGGTTTTTTCTCGACGGTTTGGGCGTTAAATATACGACCGTTATAAGCAGTAGTCATAAGAACCTCTTGGTCTGCCAATAACTGTGGCGGTTGGGCACCTGCTTCCCAGATGACTAAATAATCCCTTATTGTGTCGAGTTTTGCAAACGCTCGATCTACACCTTCTTTCGTACTTAGAGTGTCATACACCTTGTCCACAGAAACTCCATCAGCGATTAATGCGAACTCAAGATTTGCTTCAGGAATTCGTCGGATTCCTCGCTTACCCGGATACTTTTCTACGTCAAAAAAATCCGCCATTGTAGTGGGTGGGTCAGATTCGAAGGAATTGGCGTTATACGCTATGATGGTTGACCAGGTAATCGTTCCCACCGAACAGTCGCTTAGAGACCCTTCTAAGTAATCCTCTTCTGCAGGAGTACCGTCCGAACCGTCGGGTAATTCAAGATCGTCGATAACTTCGAGCAAACCTTCGTCACATCCGATTACTTTATCTTGCGACTCAACACTAACCAGGTCCCAGTGTACGTTTCCTGTTTCTACTTGGGCACGAATCTGTGCTAAACCGCCGTTATACTCGGTAATTTGAATTTCGATGCCAGTTACCTCTTCAAACGAGCGGAAATAACCTTCTTCATGGGCTTTTTGGGCAGCACCTCCCCAGGAAACTACGGTGAGCGACTCTTTTGCACTTAGCAAAGGGAGGAACATGAGCAGGACGAAAGCAGCACTCATCGCCCCGCCAATTCTGAAAACCACAGTCAATGAAATAACCCCCATGTTCGTCTACTTTTTGAACATCCGTCAGAGTAAGTTTCAAAGTATACAACTTTGTAAAACAACAGAGTTGCGATCAACGGTTTATACTGAGTTAAGGCTACGATAACCGTTTCCTTTACATTATCGTGGCAACCTAATTTGACAACCAGGCACTAAATCTTTCGGTAAGTTCATCTTTATTCTCAGCCCACCATTCGGCGTCATTCGTTAAGACCTTCTTAGAGTTTTCGGGATGAGTCGGCATGTGTGGCCGCATGTCGATACCAGTTGGAATGTGTTTACCGACTAACTCCCACGCTGACCGTCGGACCGGTCCGTAGGAAATTCGATTGGCTACCCCTGCTTGAGAAGTTCGAAGAACCGAATGTTGAACGAATTTAATCGCATTTTCCAAATTTGGAGTTCCAGAAACAATCGCGAACTGCGTAAAGTCTCTAACCTGTCCATCCCAAATAATAACGAAGGGTTGGTTTTCTACCGTTTGTGCATTGAAAATTCGCCCGTTGTATGCAGTAGTCATTGCAACTTCTTTGTCAGCAAGTAATTGAGGTGGTTGCGCGCCAGCTTCCCATATGAGTATTGAATCTTTGATGGTGTCTAACTTGGCAAAGGCACGATCAACTCCTTCGTCAGTTGAAAGAGTATCGTAGACTTCGTCAATTGGCACACCGTCGGCGATGAGTGCAAATTCAAGGTTAACTTCGGGAGTTCGTCTGATGCCCCGTCTCCCCGGGTACTTTTCTAGATCAAAAAAATCTTCAATGGTATTTGGAGGTTCCATTTTGTATGAGGTCGCGTTGAAGGCGATCACTGTTGACCATGTGACGGTACCAACAGCGCAGTCGGTGAGAGAACCTTCGATGAAATCATCACGCGCGGAATTCCCGTCTACCCCATCGGGTAATTCAATGTCATTGAGTGGTTCAAACAAGCCTTCATCGCAGCCGATAATATTGTCTTGAGATTCGATGTCGATCACATCCCATTGAACATTTCCTGACTCAACCTGTACACGCACTTGGGCTAAGCCACCATTGAATTCAGCGATGTTGACTTTTATACCGGTAGCTTCTTCAAAGGAGTCAAAATAGCCTTCTTTGCAGGCTTTTTCGTATGACCCTCCCCAGGATACGACAGTAATTGATTGTTTTGCAGCTAGGGGAAGGCACGTCAGCGAAATGCTGACAACAACAAAACTCCAGAGTCCTAACAATGTACTAGTTTTGTAAAGTTCGGTGTTCATACTACTCTCTCGTTTATTTAATCGGTACAGAAATGTGAGTTTAGAATCTAGGCAGATGAAGCGTCAATTCGGAGTATCTAAGATTCAGAAGAAATGGTACTCTCAAATAGAGCGCATATCATACAAATTTGAAGGTATAGGATTTAGTTTGATAGCCAAGTACTAAACCGTTCAGTAAGTTCATCTTTGTGATCGGCCCACCACTCTGCATCGTTAATTAGTACCTTCTTTGAGTTACCAGGGTAAGTAGGCATATGGGGACGCATGTCAATTCCAGTGGGAATGTGGTCTTGTACCAGAGACCAGGCAGAATGCCGCGCCGGACCATAGGACATTCGATTCGCAAATGCAGCTTGTGAACTGCTTAATGCAGTATGTTGTACGAATTTCAGCGCGTTTTCGAGGTTTGGCGTGCTCGCTACGATTGCCCATCGCGAAAAGTCCCGAACTTGTCCGTCCCAGATGATCACGAAAGGTTGTTTTTCCAAGACTTGGGCGTCGAAAACTCGTCCATTAAAGGCTGTACTCATAATAACCTCTTCATCGGCCAACAGTTGGGGAGGTTGAGCTCCGGTTTCCCACATGATCAACGAATCTTTAATCGTATCTAACTTTGCAAACGCGCGCTCGATTCCCTTGGCTGTCGAAAGAGTATCGTAAATTTCCTCAATAGGTACACCATCGGCCATTAAGGCAAATTCTAAATTGACCTCGGGAGTGCGTCTAATCGCGCGTTTTCCCGGATAATTTTCTAAGTCAAAAAAATCCTTGACACTACTAGGCGGAATTGATTCGAAAGATTCCGCGTTGTAGGCGATCACGGTTGACCACGTGATGTGAGCAATTGTGCAGTCAGTCAGGGCTCCCTCTAGGAAATCTTCTTCAGCTGAACTGCCATCTAGACCATCCGGTAGTGGGAGATCTGCTAGCATTTCTAATAAGCCTTCGTCGCAGCCAATAATACCATCTTGTGATTCGATATCAACTACGTCCCAACGAACGTGTCCAGAATCCACTTGAACACGAATTTGTGCTAAACCGCCGTTAAACGCATCTACATTGACTTTAATTCCAGTGGCTTCCTCGAAAGAGTCAAAATAGGCTTCTTTGCTAACTTTCTCGTAAGCACCTCCCCATGAAGCGACGGTGATTGATTCCTCTGCGGTAACTGAAACGGCTAAAACCACACTTATCAAGGTACAACCGAATGCTACTTTTGCTAACGAAAACCACACAGCACAAAACTTGTTCATAATCATTTCTCCTTTGCCAGCGCACGACAGTCGAGGGCTGCCCAGCCGATACGTACTTTGTCGCCTGGAAGTACTCTGCCATGTCCGACGACATTTTGAATCTTGACGTGGAATTTTTGGATTCCACAAGTGGTAACCCTAAGTCGTAAATGGTCCCCCATAAAAGCAATATCTTCTACAACAGCATCAAATTCATTAGTGTAGAGTTCGCTTTTAGGACGCAGTTTTACTCGTTCAGGTCTTACGGCAATCCAGACTTCGTCTCCTGGTTTATGGGGAGCAACGGTTAAGGCCTGTACCAGATCTTCACCGTTTAGATCAACGTGACAAATTTCGTTGTCGTCTACTTGTTTAACTACGCCGTATAATATGTTGTTATCTCCAATGAACGACGATACAAACACTCTGTTAGGTTCTTCATATAGGGTTTCTGGTGTCGCGATTTGTTCGATTTCCCCACCTTGGAGAACAGCAACGTGATCGGAAAGCACCATTGCTTCCATTTGGTCATGAGTTACGTAAACCATTGTTACACCAAGTTTTTGATGTAGTCGACGAATTTCGTCCTGCATTTCTTCGCGCAGCCGTCTATCTAAGGCACCGAGCGGCTCATCCATCAAGACAATCTCAGGTTCAAAAACTAGAGCTCTAGCGATTGCAACGCGTTGTTGTTGTCCACCCGATAACTGATTCGTTTTTCGATCTTGAAAGTCTGCGAGCTGAACAAGTTCCAAAGCTTTTTCGATTTTTTCTGCACGTTCAACAGCCGGCACGCCACGTACCTCTAACGGAAACGCTAAGTTTTTGCCTACGCTCATATGTGGAAAGAGTGCATAGTGTTGAAACACCATCCCCATATTTCGTTTATGCGGCATTAACTGCTGGATCGGATTACCGTTCACGGTAATTGTACCGGATGTGGGTGTTTCGAAGCCAGCGAGCATCATCAAACACGTGGTTTTACCGGATCCTGACGGACCGAGCATTGTTAAGAATTCACCCCGTTGAATGGTGAGGTTCAAGTTTTGAATAACTTGAACGTTTTGATCGAAACTCTTACAGACGTCTTTGAACTCGATATGAACGTCTGCTTGTTCGATATCGTTTGTAGGAAGTTCTGGATCAGCTGACATGCCAAACTGACCTTATTAACCGTACTTTTTTCAAAATATCTTGATAATTTGAATTAAGATATGTAAGGAGTATTTGTCTTTACTTCATAATGCGCCGAATCCAGCGAGATTTACTAACCATCTCTTCGACCGGACGTTTTTCCTTCTTCCACCCAATAAATCCTGGATCTAAGTGAGCGACACTCTGGTACCCCATATCTAGTAAGGCTTTTGTCGCTAATGCCGAACGTGCACCACCAGCACAGTAGAGAACGACTCGCTTGTCCGGTTTGAATTGCTTTCGATAATAAGGGCTGTTCGGATCAGCCCAAAACTCTAACATTCCTCGCGGAGCATGAATGGAATCTGGAATAGCACCAGAATCTACTCGTTCTTGCATTTCACGGATGTCGACAACCAACGGTTTCTCTGGGTTTTGCATCTCTTTTTCTAAGTCATCACAACTTAAGTTTTCGATGTTTTCCTTGATTTCCTTGATTGTCTCGAATATAGGCTTAACCGTCATAAAAAATCTCCTTGAGAATTGAAGTCCATGAGACCTTGTGTAACTTGAATAGGTAAGGGAACGACAGTCTATGTCAAACCTCACTCATTTTAGCCGTCCACATCCTACTTCGTAATGCTCAAATTCACTTGCGAATAGTAATGTTCAAAGTATTCGGTTACTAACATGCCTTTTTAGGATCACCCGACTCTTTAAATCCGATCAGTGACAATATGGAACTTGGAAAGAATTGCTCGAAGATTGAATTAATAATTCGTGGGTTAAATTGTTAGCGACTACACCTGTTCGTTATTAGCGAATAGCAATCGGAAATGCTCGCGGACAACTATGGTATCACTCATCAAACTGTATAACTGTTCGACGATGATCATACAATTCCCCCGAACTAGTTTTTTGCCGAATCTGCCCTTATGGTTGTGGTGTGCGAGATATACGTCTTTTTAGCACACAGGAATTCGCAATTTTCTTTAGTTTACCGTCGTCTGAAATCCCTTCGAGACATTTGGAGTAGAACTATGTATTTCGAAGTCTACTTTAAGATCGAAATTGCGATCAATGACCCATTTAAATTGCTCTCACAAACTGCACGCGGCAACCTCACAACAATCTATTTCTATCGATCGAAAATATTGGTTTAGATTCACATGAACGCGGTCGCCTTTGTGTTTCCATCGAATTCTAACAAAACCCCAGCAATGGTAAGATATTGCAGATTTATTCTCCAAATACGAAAGTTCTTTCGTTTTCTATGTAGTATATCGAACAATATTCTAATATAGGAAAGAAAAATAGAAGGAATGTGTGTATAAATTGCAATAGGCAGTAAATTTAAAAAAAATTTAGTCAT
>JAPPMF010000018.1:0-36148 GCA_028819195.1 Gammaproteobacteria bacterium
AAATTACTCATGGTTAGATTCTAGCGATTTTGAATTAAACACACCTTCCTTAAATATTCAATCGAAAACTTTAGTACATTCTGATCATTGATAGCATCTGTGATGACATACTTATGCAAGCACTCGTGAAATAGATCAGCTGTTGTTTTCTTCCCTATTGCATTTTTCGCGAATATTGGAGTCCCCGTAAAACCAATCATTTGGACGTTGGTAAAGAATTGTTTAATTCGAGCATGGGTTTGACCGAATTGACTTCGGTGGCATTCATCGAAAATGAAAACCATCCGTTGATCTCGCAATGGTTCCATGACCTTACTGTACCCAGACTTCTGGATCGCGTTATTTAGTTTTTGAAGTGTAGTAACGATAATTTTGGTTTCGTCTTTGAATTGGTTGACCAAAGTTCTTGTATTGTCGGTTCCGTCAACACTGTCTTTTTTATAACTATTGAAGTCTTCAATAGTCTTGTAATCGAGGTCTTTACGATCAACTACAAATACTACCTTATGGATACCAGATGTACCGGTCAATGTTTGGGCTGTTTTGAACGAGGTGAGTGTTTTTCCTGAACCAGTAGTGTGCCATACGTAACCGAACTTATTTGAAGTTTTGACGCGTTCGACGATTGCTTCAACGGCGTGAAACTGGTATTGCCTCAACACCATGAGCATCTTGTCCGACTCACTCATCACGACATATTTGGTTACTAGCTTCGAGAGGTGACATGGTTCAAAAAATACGTCGGTAAAGTCAGATAGATTAGAGAGTTGGCGATTGTTTTTGTCAGCCCAGAAGAAAGTTTGCTTGAAGTCAAGTTTGTCTTCGGTGTTGTTTGCGTAATACTTGGTATTCACGCCATTGCTTATTACAAAGATTTGAATGTACTGAAACAAGCCGTAGCCAGCAGAGTACGAGTGTTTATGGTATCGTACGGTTTGATTAAAAGCTTCTTTTAGTTCCAAACCACGACGCTTCAGCTCGATCTGTGCGAGTGGTAAGCCGTTGATCAATAATGTTACGTCGTAACGATTCTTATGAACACCCTCCATATTGACTTGGCGCGTAACCTGGAACTCGTTCTTACACCAGTCAATGGAATCGACAAGTTGAAAATAGCCAGTTTCGCCATCGTCCATTTGGTACTGAAATTTACCGCGAAGTTGTTTGGCTTTTTCAAAAATGTTCCCCTGAGAAATTTGAGTGAGGATATCACCGAATTCTTTATCGGAATAAATTGTGTCATTGTGTTGTTCGAGTTGTGACTTGAGATTTTGTATGAGATCGTACTCATTTCTCACTGCCACTCTATCCCACCCGATTTTTTGTAATTGATCAACTAATTCCTGCTCAAGCACTGCTTCGGGCTGGGTATTCATGGGAAGTGTTGTCGGTTTTAAACGAACAGTTGTTGTAAAAGACCTTGTTTGAAGGATTGGGTCTTTTCGATTTGATTATTTACCATCTCGATTTTATGGTCAATCGCAGTGAGAAAGTTTGCAATTCTCTGCTGTTCATCTAATGATGGGAAACTAATTCGGTATGTTCGTAATTGAGGAGCTGTTAGTTGTGGAACTCCCGTGCTCTCGTTGAAGATATTTAGTCTGTTTATTGCATAGGAAAAAAATATAAGACTACAACGAAGAATGGGGAACAAAAGCAACAATCTGACAATCGGATAAAACGGTTCAAACCGTGGAATTGCGATTCCAAGTGTGCCTCGTCCAGTCACAGTTATACAATTGCAGTCTACTCTATAAATATCAGAATATCCGTGCAATCCATTCAATTTTTCGGAGTTGGCATATACAGGATATCGATAAATTTCGTCCCGTCTGCGTTGGAAATGTTCTTTGTCAATATCTCCTCCTGCTTTGATTTGAAACAAATCTTCGAGTCTCTTAGTCTTCCACTCTGCAAACTCCTCCCCACCCTCATCTTTGAACCTCAATTCTCGATTGAACAGTTTTTGCATCAATCCTTGTTTGTATTGCTCTAGTAGTTTCTTTTTTTGTTCCAGTGATTCGATGCGGTCGTCAATTGCTGTGAGAAAACCAGCGATTTTTTGTTGTTCTGTGACAGATTCAGGAATGACAAGACGAACCAACTTGATATCCTTTGGGTAAATGTGCTTCACAGTTGTACCCGACACTAAACGGATGATTTCCCATGTGCAATAATTAAGCAGGTAACAGAAAAATACTGGATCCGTTTGGTCAGTTAAGCGAATCACGTTAATATCGCTTCCCAATAGCACATCATGGAGCATCAACACGCTGGCAGTAGCTAACCCATCGGGAGTCACGTCTGAGGTAGGCATTAGGACGTCGCCTAGTTTGCCAACTACACATGTTTTTGTATTTGTGAAGCTTCGTATTTCTAGTATGCGTTCTTGATAACAAGTAAACAGTTCTCCATACAAAATACAGGGATATTGTCCATCCTCACAAAGCGCAGATTTAGATAATCCAGCACCTTTTCTCACTTCTGTAATTGCCCCAAGCGTACATTCCTTCCATTCTGCAAGCTCCTCACCATTCTCTTGTTTGAACCGTAATTTCGGAACTGGTTTAACTACTTTCATGTTTGTTTTAAATTACCGACGTGAATTTGCCGCATGCAAATTTACGTTCTCAGAATGGCGGCGCAATTCCTAACTCTTTACAGTATTTCTCAATTGTCTTGTCAGTTTTTTGGATCTGTGTTTCAAGCTGTTTCAAAACCTTAGCTACTTGTTCTAGATCAATCGATTCTTCTTTCTCAAAAGTATCAACGTACCTTGGAATATTGAGATTGAATTCATTTTCTCGGATCTCGTCAAGCTGCGCTAAATATGAGTATTTTTCGATCGTTTCACGTTTTTTAAAAGTGCTTACGATTCTTTCTACTTGTTCATCTGTTATCGTATTTTGATTACCCACTTTTTCGAACTCTCTGGAGGCATCGATAAAGAGAATCGAATCGTCGTCGCGACGACACTTTTTCAAAACTAGTATGCAAGTTGGGATACCGGTACCATAAAACAAATTAGCTGGTAACCCGATTATCGCATCGAGATAATTCAATTCTTCGATGATGTAACGTCTGATTGTACCTTCAGCCGCACCACGAAACAGTACCCCGTGAGGAAGTACGACTGCCATCGTCCCATTGTCGGCTAATTGATAGAGCATGTGTTGAACGAAGGCGAAATCAGCTTTGCTTTTCGGGGCAAGTTTACCGAACATGCTAAATCGATCGTCGTCGTTGTGTAATGGATTAGAATCACCTGCCCATCTTGCCGAAAACGGCGGATTTGCAACGACAGTTTCGAACTGAAGATCGCGGTGTTGTGGTTTCTCTAAGGTATCTTCTTGCCGTATGTCAAATCTTTCGAAATGTACTTGATGCATGATCATGTTCATACGCGCTAAGTTGTAAGTCGTTCGATTCAGTTCCTGACCATACAGCTCAATCAATGAATCTTCACCGTCAGAGGTTTTCGTCCTGAGTTCTTTCTCGATTCGCAACAACAGCGACCCAGAACCACAGGTGGGGTCGTATGCATTCCGAATACGATCCCGTCCCAAAGTTACTATTTTTGCAAGGACTTTCGATACTTGCTGTGGAGTATAAAACTCACCCGCTTTTTTTCCCGCACTGGACGCGAATTGACTAATCAAGTATTCATAGGCGTCGCCCAACACATCGGAATCAGACTCGGATAATCGAAAATCAATACGGTCTAGGTTCGCCATGATTCTCACGACAAGGTCATTGCGAGCGTTCACATCTCGCCCCAATTTGGTGCTGTCGAGATCCAAGTCTTCAAAAAGATTATTGAAATCTTCAGCACTATTACATTGATTTGCTGAGGCAATGATGTTGTTGAAAATCTTCTTGAGATCGGCGATAACAACAGTGTCGTATTCTTCACTCGCAAGTTGTCCTTTCGCGACCACCGCTGAGAACAATTCACTCGGTTCGAGAAAATATCCCAAATACTCTAACGATTCGACCCTTATCGCTTCAATGTCTCCCTTATCTGTTACTAACGGATAGTCTTTGACTTCTTCGGTTTGCAACAAGTCATTAGCGTAGGCCAACTGTCGTTCCGACAAGTATTTGTAGAAGATCAAGCCAAGAATATAGTCCTTGAATTCGAATGCGTCCATATTTCCGCGCAAATCGTTTGCGATATTCCATAACTGTTTTTCTAGAGTTTGTTTTTGTTCAAGAATCATTCAACATAACCATTTGTGAAATCGTATAAGATATTCTAGTAGGATTACCCTCATCTAAATTATCGTATGCGTTGCAGCATTGCATTGTACTATTTCTATCATCGAATACCCCGACAATTGAGTCGTTTTCGCAGGGGATTTAGGATCTTTTCAAGTCTTTCACGAGGTAACTGTAGACTAGTCAAAACGTTTTACTACTAATTGTCAGTAAACTCCCACAAGCTTGAAATTGGTATAGCAAAGAGTTTCTCACCAAAACTACGCGTCCATTGTCCATCGTACAAAACCACACCCGCGATAAATTTGTCGGTGTTATCTCGTAGCTTTTGCAAGTGTCGAAAATCTGTGTCACGTACTGTAGCGCGAGTTTTTACTTCAATTGCTACGACACCCTGACCACTCTTTTCAATCACAATATCTACTTCACCCTTGTCACGATCCCTATAGTGATAAAAGGAAAAACGACCACTCAGCCAGGAAGACTGTTTTATCAATTCCTGTAATATAAAAGTTTCTACCATATGACCGAACAATTTTCGGTCCTCCCATAGGGACTCAAAATCTAAATCCAAGAATGCACATGCTAGCCCAGTATCCACAAAGTGAAGTTTAGGTGCTTTCACTGATCTCTTAAGTCGATGTTTTGACCAAACTGGTATGTAGTTCAAGATAAACAAATTTTGTAATAGTGCGATATATTCGCTGATCGTATTCCTACTCAGAGTAAGCGAACTGGCAAGATCACTTAAGTTAAATAATTGCGATGTGTATGCAGCTGCCACTTCAATGAGTTGAGGAATCAACTCGACTCGACGAATCGAAGTTAACGCCTTTATGTCTCTTCGAGCCGTTATACCAATATAGTCTCGAAACCACACTACTCGATCAGAAAAATCCAACCCTTGTGGTTTGGGGTATCCTCCAGCAACAACCAGTTTCGCTAGCTTTGATCCCATTCGGTTGTGGACTTCCGAGTTGTTGGATATTTTTTGATCGAATAGATTTGCCAAGAACAGAGACGAAACACGAGGAAACTGTGAGTCGGTTGAAGAAGGGGGTGTGTTTTGAGTTTTAGTTTTCGTCGTGGGTTTAGACCGAAGTTCATTTTGCGAAAGCGGATAGAGACTGAGTAGATTCATTCGTCCTACCATTGCATCTGCCAATTCAGTCATTAATGAGAGCTCCGCCGACCCCGTAAGTATCAGTCTACCGGGTATGCGGTTATTGTCGACGCTGAGTTTTAGCAAGCGAAATATTGACGGAACGAGTTGTACCTCATCTAAGATTGCATAGGTTGGTAGTTGCTCTACAAATCGAACTGGATCTTCGGTAGCAAATTCGACCGTAGATGGGTCATCAAATGTAAAGTATTCATAATTTTTTACAGACTCGTTATATGCTTGAAATTGTTTACAAAATGTCGTTTTTCCGCTCTGACGAGGTCCACTGATTAGCACCACTGACGACCAGGATAACATGTGCTCCAATCGTGAGTGCAGAAATCGAGGGTACAGATTGTTATCTTGCATTTCTAAACAGGATCTCGTGTAATACAAATTCAGCGATCATACATTTACTAACTGATAAAAAGTCTACTTTAAGTTATGAAGTTGATAATCGATCACGTTTAAATCCGCTAATTGATTAATAACTCGCCGGCTAATTGTAAGGTAAACTGACGTCTATTCTATATATAACAAGTTGGCTAAATGAAAGGTACGTGGCTGGCTATTTTGCATTTAGTTGCCAATACTACTTGTTATATATCAAATATATTGGCGTTTAACAATTAGTTTGTAAATCGTCCTAATCACTATGACACAATAAATCGACAAACCATGATTTCATCCAGTCACGTTTATGCTGACATATTCGTGATTCTGATAGTAGTTTTTCTGTTGTCCAAAAAATGGATTGATTTACTAAGTTTACATAGGACATTTATCTGCAGGAAAGCTACCTATTCAGTGATTATTGATAATATTCTCACCGATTAAATCGTTTACCTAACTGTTCCCATGACTCAATTAATGATCCCTTTCATCCTTTACTTGGTTGGATTGTTCGTGATCGCGTATCTGTCGAATAGAAGAACGTCTACATTCGATGACTTCGCTATTGGTAGCAGGTCACTATCTAGCCCAGTGGCGGCACTTTCAGCTGGAGCTAGCGATATGTCCGGCTGGTTGTTAATGGGATTACCAGGTGCGATTTACCTATCCGGCCTCGTTGAGAGTTGGATCGTTCTCGGTTTAATCATTGGTGCGTGGCTTAACTGGACGCTCGTCGCCAAAAGATTACGTATTGCCAGTGTACTTTGGGAGGACGTTTACTCATTACCCGAGTTTTTTAAGGTTAGAGTAGCTGCTAAAGGTGTCACAATCGAAGTGGTTGGCGCGATTGCTATTGTTCTATTCTTTGCGTTTTATGTTTCAGCTGGTTTTATCGCTTGTGCGACACTATTTCAAGACGTATTCGGATGGAATTATCTAATTGCACTAGGATGTAGCGTTGGTGTTGTCATGTTGTATACCTCTCTTGGAGGTTTTTTAGCCGTAAGTTGGACCGACACATTCCAAGCGTTACTAATGTTGCTCGTTTTGATACTAGTACCAACATTAGCTTGGTCGTTGAGTGGCGATGCGATCACTGAGACGACTACTAAAACAGTCTGGAATTTAGGATCTGCCGGTCCTTTAGCTATCCTGGGTCTCCTCGCATGGGGTTTAGGTTATTTCGGACAACCACATATTCTGAAGCGTTTCATGGCGTTAAAAAATCCCGGTGATATGAAACAAGCGCGAAGAATAGGTATGTCATGGATGATTTTGTCGTCATTCGGAGCCTTACTCGTTGGGTGTGTCGGTATGATGGTGCTACCAGACATCGACAATCCTGAAACCGTGTTGATTAGACTCAGCGAAATTGTCCTGAGTCCTTGGATTGCAGGTATTGTGATTGCAGCAATCATGTCAGCTGCGATGAGCACTGTCGACTCGCAATTGATGGTGGTGTCTACTACATTGGTAAACAGTCGAATCTTCAAAGAAAGACATGTTCTTCCTCTCAGCCGAGTAGCCGTAATTGTGGTTGGAACAATCGCTGCCTTACTAGCTTTAGATCCGGAAAGCACAGTATTTGGAACGGTATCACTTGCTTGGGCTGGAATCGGTGCAAGTATTGGTCCAGCGGTTCTCTTCTGCTTATTTCATAAGAATACGACAAACTACGGATTAGTAGCTGGAGTTCTTACAGGGATGATCACAACCGTAATTTGGTATGTATTAGGAAAAATGTTTCCTGAAACGATATTTGGGACAGTTTATGCCCTACTACCAGGCTTTGTCTTGAGCAGCATCGCTACTTGGGTTACATCACAATTCAAACTAGATCTAACCGCAAGAGAACGATTCGACACCTTCAAAATTGCGTTGCATTCGAAATCAACGTCTTAACGGAACAATATTCTCGACTCTTTTCACTAGGACTGTTTGACTAATGTTTGGACCATGTAAGCCAATTTTTCCGGTCTCAAAGAAGCGTAATTCGTAGGAGTGATCTTGACCTTGCTCACTTGTGAGTACAAGATTCGAACGAGCAATAGTCCAGATCCCTCGCTCGATTCGATCACTAAACCTCAGTTCGTAATCACCGCGGTCAGTTTGTCCTGTTAAGGACAAAATAATCGGGGTATTGGTTGATCCTTCCGAGTCTGGTTCCCAAGTTCCAACAAGATCTAAACTTTCGACCCATTTTCGCCGAGACTCGCGTGTATGTCGTACCCACAGGAACACGATAATCGCAGCGATAACGACTCCGATTAAGAATTGCTGCATACGGTAAACAGTCTACCCTGCTGCATTGGGGAACTGACTGAATAGATCAGTCTCGGAAAACCCCATTTCTTCAATATCAACAGGTACGAGTGGGTAACGAATCCCGATCCATTTTTGAATCACGCGAATTACTTGACAACAAAATCCGAACTCGTTGTCATACCAAACATAAATAAGTGCGCGTTTTCCGTTTGCCACTATCGTCGCTTGTCCATCAACCGTACACGCATGCCGATTACCAATGAAATCGGAGGAAACTACTTCTGATTCAAACGTGAAATCAATTTGTCTCTGTAGAGGAGAAAATAAAGAAATATCGCGAAGATAGGTATTTAAATCTTCCTTCGTGGTTGGTTTCTTCAGTGATAAACTAAGAATAGCTAAGGATACGTTAGGCGTCGGAACGCGAATGGCATTCCCCGTAAGTTTGCCTTCGAGTTGCGGTAACAATTTAGCGACTGCTTTAGAAGCACCAGTCTCAGTGATCACTAGGTTTAGCGGTGCCGCCCTACCCCTGCGATCTTTACGATGAAAGTTATCAAGCAGATTCTGATCAGGTGTGTAGGCATGCACAGTTTCCATGTGTCCGTGTTTGATTCCGTAACGGGCATCAACAACTTTCAAAACCGGGACGATGGCATTAGTGGTACACGACCCCGCAGACAAAATCAGTTGGTCCTTGGAAATATCACTGGAATTAATTCCAGAGACGATATTGGGGACCGTACCTTTAGAAGGAGCGGTCACAATTACTCGTGAGACACCTTTTGATTTCAAATGTTGCCCTAAGCCAGTCTCATCCCGCCACACGCCGGTGTTATCGATCACTAGACCATCCTGGATTCCATACTGTTCGTAATCAACTTCGTCGGGTTGTTGGGTATAAATAAAACGAACGACATTACCATTGATGATCAAACAGTTATTCACTTCATCAATGCGAATCGTACCTGGAAATTCACCATGAACGGAATCATGTCGCAGCAACATCGCACGTTTTTTAAGATCGTTTTCGAGACCCGGTCGTAATACGACGGCGCGCAAACGTAATTGATCACCGCCACCCGTCTTTTCAATCAGTAATCGGGTCATTAATCGTCCAATACGACCAAAACCATAAAGAATCACATCCTGTGGTTGTTTCAAAGGCTTGATATGTCGCCCCACCACCTGCGAAAACTGTTCAGCGACGAATTTTTCGACACCAATGTTATGCCCAGATTCCACAAGATTCATGTGTTTTGTCGTAAGTTGCCCTAAATCAAAGTGACACGGACCACAATCTTGTTCTGCGGCAGCTTTGAGAATTGGATAACTCTCAAATTCAGAGAGCTCGTTTTTGGCGACCTGGCGAACAAAACGATGCGTACTCATAATGTCGGTAACGGTTTTGTTGTATAACGCGCGACCGAAACAATAAGTTACGATATTTTTTCGATACAACTTACCAATGATGGGTATCATTTTTTCAGCAAGTTCTTCCCGTTCTTTCCAATCGGGGAAATAATCTTCTAATCGATCGAGAGCCACAATTTTTTCCTGTTCCTGCGTGTTACCTATAAATTAGCGAAACATGTTGTTAATTTTCTTTAATTGTTCTGAACCTGGACAGAGAGCATCTTCATTCAATTGATTCAACGGTTGTTGTGTTGTCTGGAGGATATCGTGACATTCGTTTACATCTTCCTCAACATACAACAACCCTGTGACCACTACGCCATCTGCTAACGCTTTTTGGACATAAGAAATCGCGCCGATACGATCAGAAGGATCATATGAATCAGATAGTTTGGTCAAATTGAGCTGCGATCCATCGTGTAGTCGAACCTTCTTGGATGTCCCAGGCTCATAGTCGATCGCGATTTCATCGCGTGGTGCAATATAGTTTGAACGTACAACCTCTTCGAGATGGTCTCGTACATAGTCATAACTTTTGGTGGAACCGGTGTGATTGTTAAACATCACACATGGAGAAATTATGTCTAAGAACGCAAACCCTTTGTGTAGAAAAGCTGCTTTGAGTAAGGGTATCAATTGTTGTTTATCGCCAGAAAAACTTCGCGCAACAAAACTAGCTCCTAGTTGTAACGCCATGCTCACTAAATCTATCGGTGCATAGAGATTAGGTACGCCTTTTTTACTGACCGAACTACGATCATTGGTTGCCGAAAACTGTCCCTTCGTCAGTCCGTAGGTACCGTTATTGTCGACGATATAAACCATATTGAGTTGGCGCCGAATCACGTGCGCAAATTGTCCTAAGCCAATTGATGCACTGTCTCCATCGCCGGACACGCCGACATAGATGAGATCACGATTCGCCAAATTAGCACCCGTTGCTACCGAGGGCATACGACCGTGAACCGAATTGAACCCGTGTGAATTACCCAAAAAATAACTTGGCGTTTTCGATGAACAACCGATTCCTGAGAGTTTAGCGAATCTATGCGGTGGTAACGATAGTTCACTACAAGCTTGAATGATCGCAGCACTGACTGAATCGTGTCCACACCCCGCACACAACGTCGAAACCAAGGCTTCATAATCGCGCCTTTTGAGTCCTATTTCATTTACATCTAACAAAGGATGGTGTACACGTGGTTTAGGAACGAAAGTCATCGTACTTAACTATGCACCTCTACTTTGAGTTCATTCAGGATAGGCAAGATTCGATCAGCAACGAAGTCTACGGAAATTGACATACCACCGTAATAAAGTATCGAGAATATCTTTTCCGCTGGAATACCTAAATCGTTTATCAAAAGCGTTTTCATTTGTGCATCGCGGTTTTGTTCAACCAAAAATACAAGATCGTGAACGTTGATGAATTCCAAGACTTCATTTCCTGTTGGGAAGGATCGAATACGCAGTGTATCTAGTTCAATCCCTTCATCCTGTAATACCGATAGGACCTCGTTCATTGGTGTAGAAGTGGTACCGTAATACATAATGCCATAGTTTGAATCATTATTTTGAATGACCGATTCTGGCATTAATGAACGGAGTGTCTCCCACTTTTTCAAAAGGCGATCCATGTTGCGTGTGTAAGCTCCGGGATCTTCCGTATAGACGGCGAACTCGTCACGTGATGAACCGCGCGTGAAAAAAGCACCTTTGTCACGATGTGTACCGGGTAAAGTTCGATAACCAATACCATCTCCATCCCGATCTAGGTAGCGCCCAAATTTCTCGATTCCTTCTAACTGTTCCGCGTCCAGTACTTTACCTCGACGGTAGGTTCGCGCATCGTCCCACTCCAATTCGTCGGTCGTTAACTCGTTCATACCCAGTTCTAAATCACTCATGACAACAACAGGTGATTGAATTTCTTCGGCTAAATCAAAAGCTAAAGCAGCGATATCAAAGCATTCGGTCGGAGTACTCGGAAATAACATCGGGTGTTTCGTATCGCCATGTGATGCAAACGCTACGCTCAACAAGTCTGACTGTTGTGTTCTAGTTGGCATCCCTGTAGATGGTCCGGCGCGTTGGACATCGAAAATTACGGCAGGAATCTCAGCAAAGTAAGCAAGGCCTAGAAATTCATTCATGAGTGAGATTCCAGGCCCACTCGTGGCCGTAAATGCTCTCGCACCATTCCAACCTGCCCCAATCACTGTTCCCAAGGCAGCCAGTTCGTCCTCAGCTTGAATTACAACATACTTTTTCAGTTCAGTTTCAGGTTCGATCCTTAAACGCGAGGCATGGCGCTCAAAAGATTCCGCAACAGAGGTAGATGGAGTGATTGGATACCATGCACAAATAGTTGCCCCGCCGTAAATGCACCCTAAAGCAGTAGCTTGGTTACCGTCAATTAAGATTCGATTACCAACGGCATCACTTCGACGAACTTGGATATCAATTGGACAAGATAAATAAGTTTCAGCATATTGACGGCCGAGATTTAGTGCTTTTATATTAGGTTGGATTAGTTGATCTTTACCTCGGTACTGGGCTGAAACCATATTCGTCAGAACATCAAATTCCATATTCAACAACGCTGATAAAACGCCTACATATACGATATTCTTAAACAGTTGACGCTGTTTGGGATCAGTAAATTCAGGATGTATGAGACGCATGATCGGCACACCGATCAACTCTAAGTCGTCGCGTTGCAGCTCACTGGGAATGCTACGAGTGCTATCGTATAAAAGGTATCCTCCACTCGCCAAGGACGCGACATCTTGCTCGTAGGTTTCAGCATTCATGGCTACCATAATGTCCACATGTTCACGCCGACCAAAAAATTCTCGTTCAGTCGCTCGCACTTCAAACCAGGTGGGCAAACCTTGAATATTCGACGGGAAGATATTCCGTATGCTTACTGGGATACCCATTCGGAATAACGCTTTCGCAAACATCGTGTTGGCACTGGCTGAGCCAGAACCATTCACGTTTGCAAACCGAATGGTAAACTCGTTAAAAACGGTCATTCAGTGTAAGATCCCAACTGAGGAATATGTACGATGGATTGTTGCATATCCCAAGCGTTGGTAGGACACCGTTCGGCGCACAACCCGCAATGTAGACACAAATCTTCGTCTTTCACCATAACTCTTCCAGTCTTGAGTTCATCGGATACATAAAGATCTTGTTCTAAATTATTTGCTGGTGCAGTGAGTCGGGTACGTAAATCCTCCTCGCTTCCGTTCTTTGTAAATGTAATGCAATCTATCGGACATATATCTACACAAGCATCACACTCGATACACAGTTTTTCAGTGAAAACTGTTTGTACATCGCAATTTAAACATCTCTGAGCTTCGCTATAACCTAAATCTTTGTCAAAGCCCAACTCTACTTCAACTTTGATATTCTTCAACGAGCGTCGTAAATCTGCATGGGGCACGATATATCGTTCAGCAGGATCATGTTCGGAGTCGTAACTCCACTCGTGAACTCCCATTCTGGTGCTTATCAAATTCATTCCTTCCGGTGGTCGATCACGTTTTACTTCTTTACCTTGGCAATAAAGATGAATGGAAATTGCAGCTTGGTGTGCATGAGCGGAAGCCCAAATGATGTTTTCCGGACCGAAAGCCGAGTCGCCACCGAAAAAGACTTTTTCGTGAGTTGATTGAAGCGTCTCTTTATCAAGAACGGGACAATCCCATTTATCAAATTCAATACCAATGTCTCGTTCAATCCACGGACAATGATTCTCTTGCCCGATCGCCATTAAAATCTTATCAGCTTCGATGAATACATCGGGCTCCCCAGTCGGGACATACTTCAGTCGTCCATTGACCATTTTTGGCTGAACTCGTTCGAACATTACCCCTTTCAATTTACCGTTTTCGTGAATAAACTCTTTGGGTGGTCGATTGTTAAGTATGGGTATCCCTTCAGCCATGGCATCTTCTTTTTCCCAATCGCTAGCTTTCATGACATCAAAACCAGATCGAACTACTACCGTTACCGTTTCAGCACCGAGGCGTTTTGAAGTTCTACAACAATCCATAGCTGTATTACCACCACCCATCACGATCACTTTGCCGGAAATCGAAGTTGTATGACCAAAGGCAACGCTTGATAGCCAATCGATACCAATAAATATATGATCAGAAACTTCTTTTCTTCCGGGTAAATCTAAATCTCGTCCTCGGGGGGCACCCGTACCAACAAAGTAGGCATCATAGTTCATGTCTAGCATTTCTTTCATGCTGGTAATTTCATAGTTATAGAAAGTATTGATACCCATATTGACGATTAAATCAACTTCTTCTTCTAGTACATCGGCAGGGAGACGAAAGGCAGGGATTTGGCTACGCATCATTCCACCACCACCTGGATCTTTTTCGAACATATCGATTTCGTAACCGAACGGAAGTAAATCGCGCGCTACTGCCAGAGATGCTGGTCCGGAACCAAACAGAGCGATGCGTTTGCCATTTTTCTTGGCAGGAATTCTTGGTAGGTAGGGACTAATATCACCCTTATGGTCAGCAGCCACCCTCTTCAAGCGACAAATCGCAACTGGTTTTTCTTCGGTTCGAACACGGCGACAAGCGGGTTCACAAGGTCGGTCGCACGTACGACCAAGAATACCAGGAAAGACATTAGATTCCCAGTTTACCATATAGGCTTCGGTATATCTTCCTTGTGCTACTAACCGGATGTATTCAGGCACAGGTGTGTGTGCGGGACAGGCCCACTGGCAATCGACTACTTTGTGAAAGTAGTTAGGATTGAAAATGTTGGTTGTGTCCATTTGGATAAGAAAATTTCGCTAGTAGCGAGGAATATGATTTCGAATGCTAGAACGCAGATTACGAGAATCGGTAATGATACAACTCAGTTGATAGAAAGTTTATCTGTTCAAGACCACTCGTTGGTACCTAGTAGATTCTAACAAAATACAGACGAATATTCGAATCTGGTATTGTCTGTTTTCTTGGTTTATTCGACTTCCTTTATCTGTTTTTCCAAGTTTTGTAATGTCACTGCCGATTTTCCGATGGGTCTATCCCACTCTTCGATCTCGTTCTCAGATTGAGCTACTCGTTTCATTCCTTGTTTTGCAGCTCGCAAAACTTTTTTGTCATCCCGCCAATTCTTTTTCCAAAAATGAGACTTCGTTAGCTAAATCCTAAACTGACAAATCTTTATTGTGTAAACCTGAGTACTAACTGAATTTCTTCTTCACTATTAAAGTCGTTACGTTTTGTGATATTCGTCGTCTCGTAGTTAGTGTAGGAAAAAACATATCTTAAACTTATTTATTAGATTGTTAAAACATATATATGGTGTATTTTTATTAACGGCGAGCAGCTACGAAATTAGACTCCTTAAGTATTAACTGTGTCGTTACCAACGATATTTACGAAAAACCGAATTTCAATGCGGTATCTATCTCCGAATGATTGAACGCGTTCCGATAAGAATGACATTGTGCACGGGTCATGCCTGCATTCAAACAATGTTTTTGCCAGTTGTCCCGAATCACCTTTGCCATCTTAGTAGCCTCTACTCTGGCAACATCTCTAGAAATTTCAAAGTACTCGGACGATTCGATTGCCGTTTCAAGTGAAAGATATTTTTCGTTTGGATCGGCTATTCCCGTTTTCGCAAACCGTTGTCGGTCAATATCAGGATTAATGTCGAACATCGGTGCTAGCTGCCACCGTCCTCGTTGTACATACAAAAATCCAAAATTTTGCAAATGATCATCAGTGTTTGTAATCAATATATTGAAAAGAATCCGACGAAACAACTCGCGTAATTCTTTTAAAGTTTCTTCTCCGTTTCCGCATGTAGATCGCATCATATCAGCAATATCTGTGTAACACACATCGGAACCTCTCGATTGAGGTTCCATAAAAGTGTCTGCCGAAACATAGTGCACGCGCCGGGAACCAATTCGATCGAAACGTGTCACTATGGCTATTGGATGGTGTGTGTCAAACAAAACTAATGAAGCTTGCGATGCCCGGAGATTTGTCTCTCTCGCTAGGTTTAGTATTGCAACTTCCATCCTTTCCATAGGCAACCGATCACTTGCTAAGCTAAATTTAGCGATGGCTAAGTCTTCGTCATTTTGGTAACTAGATTTCGGTCGAGAACCCCCGAGACTATCGCATGTTCCTCTCAACTTTACGGCGATTCCATTTAGATTGTTCTTGTGCGTTCCCAAAGCTACGCAGGAAGCCCGTAACACAGAAAGATCAGCGAGTCGAGGAATCGGCGAGTTGAACCGAGTAACTATATTGCCAATTTCGTCAATGTACCGTAATGCACCAGAACGAATTTGATCATTAACACTTAGTAGAGCTACTAATTCATCTAATTGATTACCATGCGCATGCGTTAGCACGGTTCTTCCCCAGCTATCGGGTGTACCATCTGCAATAAATCCTGGAAACACCTCTCGATCAATACCAGTGTTGTACACCCAACTGGAATTCAGTTCGTATCGTGGAGAAAGGGCGAATCCGTATTCACTTTCTAACCATTCTTCGCTATATCGAAAGGCCGAGCTTTGACGTAGCCCGTCGTGTTCAAATACAAGATCTCCAACATGTAAACACATCTGACCAATTACTACCCGAATTCGTTGTTTCACGATATTAAAAGGCAAGAATGTTTTTGTCAGATTTATCGGTGATAGTTTCGTCGTTTTCTTTTGTTGTTCGACGTTTATTATGAATTCGTTTTGGGAGGTTTTGAAGTTCCGCTGCATTGCCAATGTGATCGGTAGAGACTTCTAGGATTTTTCCTAACCGATCCATACAACCAAGTGCTAGTAATCCTTTCGCGATAGTCCCGATTGAGACCCCTGCGTCGCCACCTTCCATTCTTTGAACAGTCCCAATAGACACACCCATTTTTAATGCCATATCTCGTTGCGTCCAGCGGCGGCGTTTACGGGCCGTACGTAGGTCTGAACTGAGTTGATCCACTGTTTTTTGAATATTTACACCTAACTTTGTCATGATTACTAGATTTTATCAAGTAAACTAAATGTTATACTCGTTATATAGTGTATTATAAATGTATAAGCACGAAATAAATGGTGTTCAAAATTAGCAATAATTATCAATTATAACTGTAATTCTGATTGCTTTAACCTGTTTCGTGAAATCTTTGAAACAAAAAATGTGGCGTATTGACTATTTGATATGAACCATGACAAGTAGCGTTTTTTACGACTTCACGCCGTGTAAATTTCTTTGAGTTTTGCAGTACAGGCTACCAACATTTCATGCAGCGCTTCTTGTAATCGAGGTGCCAACCTATCGTCATACTCAGGTGGGGCCTCGGTCATGTAAGTACGTTGAGAAATTTCCATCTGCAGCGCATGTATTCCTTCAGAAGGCTTGCCGTATTGCCGCGTGATAAACCCACCCTTGAAACGACCATTCACCACAACACTGTATTCAAATCGACGAGCGATCTCATACGCTAGTCCTTGAATGCGAACGTCACAACTAGAACTATCATTCGTCCCAATATTCAACTCGGGTAACATTCCTTCAAATAATTTAGGCACTTCTGAACGAATGGAATGAGCATCCCAAAGAAATGCAAATCCATGCTTGCCACGAATGTTATTAAGCGTTTGACTTAACTTTTCGTGATACGGTTGCCAGTATTGTGAAATTCTCGCAGACTTTTCTTCTTTGTCAATAATAAATCCGTCACGATAGATCGGCGTACCATCAAAATGATGAGTAGGACATACACCTGTACTCGCGTAATTTTGATACAACACCCGGTCTTGTGGATCACGGTTTAAATCCACAACAAAACGTGAAACATGTGTTTCCAGTACGGAAGCATCAAGTTCGCGCACAAAATCGTAGAGTCGTGGGATATACCAATCGGTATCTCGTAATACGGAACCTTCCCGGGTCATTTGTCTTGCTATTCCTTCCGGAACTACACAACCCGAGTGTGGAATACTGATCAGCAAAGGAGAACTCCCTTCCTCGAAAGTGAACTTATTCATCCTCTTTAGGATTGATCGAAAAAGTCTGGAACGAGTTCACAAAACTCACCGTCGGTAATATTTCGTGCGATACATTCGATATCTTGTGCCAATGATCGATCCTCTTCGAGCCGTGCGGAATGTATCCGAATCTTTGCTATTGCTTGCTCGATCCGTTCGGACGATTGCAACGGACGATGAAATTCAATACCCTGCGTAGCAGCTAACAGCTCAATTGAAACGATTTGTGCCAAAACATCTAACATGTCATGAAGTCTTCTGGCACCGTATGTGGCCATGCTAACGTGGTCTTCTTGATTAGCTGAAGTCGGAATGCTGTCTACACTGGCGGGATGGGCCATACCTTTATTTTCTGATACTAAAGCAGCAGCTGTTACTTGTGCCATCATAAATCCAGAGTTTAACCCACTCTCTTTTGTCAAAAAACTAGGTAACCGGCTCAAGTTTTCGTCCATCAACAACGCTATCCTTCTTTCAGCAATAGATCCAATCTCAGCTATAGTTACGGCAAGTTGATCGGCTACCATCGCAACAGATTCTGCATGAAAGTTTCCGCCACTTAAGACGTTGTCGTCGCTAGCAAACACGATTGGGTTATCGCTAACTGAGTTCGCTTCATTAGATAGAACTGAAGTTGCGTGTTCTACGACATCTAGACATGCTCCTAGTACTTGCGGGATACAGCGAATCGAATATGGATCCTGGACACGATCACAATCGAGGTGCGATTTACGAATCTCACTATCAATCAATAGGCGCCGCAGCGCCCGTCCTATTACCTGTTGTCCTTTATGTTTTTTCAGTACCAAAACTTTTTCATCGAACGGCGTCGTACTACCTTTTATGGCATCTGTCGACATCGCACTGGCTAGTAACGACGCACCAAAGATCCGTTCTAACTTAAATAGTGCGGATAGTGCGAGTGCAGTAGAAACTTCGGTACCATTGGTTAAGGATATACCTTCTTTAGGTGCTAATTCAATCGGTTCTATTCCTACGATTGATAATCCTCGTTCAGCACTAGTTTTTTGTTTTGGAAGAAATACTTCTCCTTCACCGATTAACGTCATTGCGATATGTGCTAATGGGGCTAAATCTCCAGACGCACCGACCGAACCTTTACTCGGAACAACAGGTACCACGTTACATTTCAAAAAATCACAAAGTATTTGAATGAGTTGGGGTCTTACACCTGAGAAACCTTGTGCTAAACTTCGAATCTTGAGCACCATAGCGAGCCGCACTACCTCTACTGGCAATGTATTACCAACCCCTACCGCGTGTGAGCGGATTAAGTGTTTTTGCAATGTTTGCAGTTCAGAATCACTAATTCGTACCGATGCGAGTTTGCCAAAACCGGTATTTATCCCATAGGCAACTTTACCACTTTGTAAATAACGTTCAACGCTCTCTCTTGCATGGGTAACTTTTTCCCAGGTTGAATCATCGAGTCGGACTGATACAGGATTTGACCATACGTGTCGTAATTCGTCGAGACTGAGTGGTTGTTGGGTGATCTCTAGCAACATCGAACGTTTTATCAGTCTAACATCGGAATCGTAACTTCGTACTGTTTTGCACAATCGATGGCTTCGTCGTATCCAGCATCAGCATGTCGTATCACCCCACTCGCAGGATCATTCCAAAGTACCCGAGAAATTTTCTCATCTGACTCTCTTGTTCCGTCACACACAATGACAAATCCGGCATGCTGGGCATATCCCATACCTACGCCGCCACCGTGATGGATCGAAACCCAAGTCGCACCACTCGCAGTGTTAATCAGCGCATTCAAAAACGCCCAATCTGATACAGCATCTGAACCATCTTTCATTGATTCAGTTTCGCGATTAGGACTCGCGACTGAACCACTGTCAAGGTGATCGCGGCCAATCGCTATGGGTGCTTTAAGTTCCCCGGTTCGAACCATTTCATTGAACGCTAAACCCAGTTTATGACGGTATCCTAATCCTACCCAACAGATACGAGCCGGTAATCCTTGGAAATGAATTTTTTCTTTAGCTGAATCTAACCAAGCATGTAAATGTGGGTTATCTGGAATTAATTCCTTTACTTTTGCATCGGTTTTGTAAATGTCTTCAGGATCTCCTGATAGTGCGACCCAACGAAATGGCCCCACACCTCGACAGAAGAGTGGTCGAACGTATGCCGGAACAAAGCCGGGAAAATCAAATGCGTTAGTAACCCCATGATCGAAGGCTACTTGACGAATGTTATTACCGTAGTCAAATACCGGTACGCCAGCTTGGTGAAAGTCTAGCATCGCGCGTACGTGTTTTACAATTGACTCCGATGCCGCTTTAGCCACTGTATCAGGATCTGAACGCCGCATTTGCTGCCATTTTTCGACACTCCAGCCAATCGGCAAATAGCCATTTGCGGGATCATGTGCGGAGGTTTGATCGGTGAGAGCATCCGGACGAATACCTTTCGCATACATTTCTGGTAATATCTCCGCGGCATTTCCTAGTAATCCAACAGAAACTGCTTTGTGATTTTGGGTCGCGCTCTCAATAATCTGAATTGCTTCATCTAGAGTATCAGCACGTTTGTCTAGATAACCAGTTGCTAAGCGCTTTTCGATTCGATCGGCTTGACATTCGATACCTAATAACGACGCCCCTGCCATCGTTGCTGCTAACGGTTGGGCACCACCCATTCCTCCTAGCCCACCAGTTAACACCCATTTCCCTGCCAGATTTCCGTTGTAGTGTTGGCGCCCTAATTCAACAAACGTCTCGTAAGTTCCCTGCACAATGCCTTGACTACCGATATAAATCCACGAACCAGCGGTCATTTGTCCAAACATCATGAGACCTTTTTTATCTAATTCACGAAAATGTTCCCAAGTTGACCAGGCGGGTACCAGATTAGAGTTTGCAATCAATACCCGTGGTGCTAATGAATGTGTCTTCAAAACACCTACCGGTTTACCTGATTGAATCAGTAAAGTTTCATCTAGTTCAAGTTTTTTTAGTGAATCAACAATAGCCTGGTAGCATGCCCAATTTCTAGCGGCCTTGCCAATACCACCATAAACTACAAGTTCTTCCGGTTTTTCACCGACAGCAGGATCAAGATTGTTCATGATTAAGCGAAGTGGTGCCTCTGTTAGCCAACTTTTAGCGTGTAATTGAGTACCGGTGGGTGCACGGATTGTTTGCACGGATGCCATAAAATCAAATTCCTCAATTTCAGATTCATTAACAATGATTTTGTTAAAGTATTACTATTCTGAAGTGAATATTTTGCAATAACTAGGTCTGTATTGTTCATAAATCTGTAGATTACTGTGGTAGTACCTATATAGTAAACCTAGAATTTAGGGTTGATTGTAAAAGTTAAAGTAAGAAATTCTGTAAGATTGCACTACATGACGCTAGCGCGAGAAGGACGATCATGACAAATTCGTTTCCAACCTCAGTTGAGATATTTGACGATACCATGCGCGAAGGTTTACAAATCGAAAGTCCCGAGATCTCCGTGGACGATAAACTACGACTTTTAGATGCGATTGGTGACATGGGAGCTAAAACGATCTCGATCGGTTCATTTGCGCACCCAGATTGGACGCCATCCATGGCTAAGATTGACGAAGTCGCCAAAAGATTCAATCCTAAACCGGGAGTGAAATATACCGCGTTAGTGTTTAACAAAAAAGGATTCGAAAGAGCCGATGCTTATTACCCAAAAATTGATGTGAGGTCGAGCGGTTATTTGACACATGTGGAATTGTGCGATACCTTTGCTCGAAGAAATTACAACCGTACTCAAAAAGAACAGTTTAAAAGTGCGGAAAAATCAGTTGAACGTGCGGTTGCTGCGAAGATTATAGAAGGTGAAATTTCTCTTGGAAACCCGTTTGGTTCAAACTTTGAAGGACCATTTTCGCTACAACAAAGAATGGATTTGTTCGAATCGTTGTTGAATATTTGGCGTCGACACGGAATCGAAGTAACAAAAGTTTCATTCCTTGACGCTATGGGATGGAATCTTCCACACACCGTGGGGCAAACTATCGAAGCTATTCGTGAAAGAGCCCCCTCCATTCGAACTTTCCGTATGCACTTACACAACACTAGAGGTGCAACTATGGCTAGTTATTACGAAGCACTTCGTCTTGGAGTAACCCAATTTGATACTTCTTTAGGAGGTCTCGGTGGTTGTCCTTACTGTGGGAACGGCCGCGCCGCTGGACATCTACCAACAGAAGATTTCGTGCACTTATGTAATGAATTAGGAATCGAGACGGGATACGATCTAGACAAAGTTATCGAAGCTGCATTACTAGCTGAAGAGATTATCGGTAGACCACTCAAGGGACACGTATCTAAATCAGGTCCCTTACCAAAAGAAACATCGTTGTATCCCGCAGATATGCCATTCGTGGAATCGATAGAAGAAGCGGCACACTTCCGACTTGGAACTGATGTTTACAAGGAGCAACGATTTCCTTGGAAAAACCGCGATATGCTTACAGGTTCTCAAGAAACGTAAGACTTCAATCAATCTGTGTTGACAAAAGTGCTTCGTAGTTAATGACGGTCGTAGAAGTTAATCCGATAAAAACTTTGCTCGTCGCTAATCGTGGCGAGATTGCTACCAGAGTATTTAAAACGGCGCGTGAAATCGGAATCAATACGGTAGCTATTTATGCTGACGGAGATACATCTGCTCCTTTCGTACGAGACGCTGATCATGCGATTGCGTTGGACGGAAAGACTGCGACCGAAACTTATCTCAATATCGAAAAAATTATTGACATTTGTAAACAAACTAATGCTGACGCGGTACATCCAGGGTATGGTTTTTTGTCAGAAAATGCAGACTTTGCACAAGCAGTTGTCGATGCCGGAGTTAAGTGGATTGGACCTCCAGTAGAAGCGATTTCACAAATGGGGGATAAGTTAACTGCTAAAACTGTGATGCAGGAAATCAACGTACCTGTTCTAGAAGCTACTGAAATAAATAATGAAACAAATGTGCATTCCGTGGCAGAACAACTAGGCTATCCCTTGCTCATTAAAGCAAGTGCAGGTGGTGGTGGACGTGGTATGCGAATAGTCGACGAACCAAATCAACTCGATTCTGCAATTGAATCAGCGCGCCGAGAATCACAATCATTTTTCGCTAGCGATGTGGTATTCATGGAGCGGTGGATCCATCCTGTCCGACACATCGAGTTTCAAATTCTAGGCGATCTCTATGGCAATGTAGTACATTTGTTTGAGCGTGAATGTTCAATCCAACGTCGACACCAAAAAGTGATTGAGGAAGCTCCTTCGCCCGCGGTAGACTCAGAATTACGGGATCGTATGGGGCAAGCAGCCGTTACCATCGCTAAGACAATGCACTATTCCTCAGCAGGAACTATTGAGTTTCTTGTCAGTGGAAATGATTTTTGGTTTCTAGAAGTCAATACTCGACTACAGGTAGAACATCCGATCACTGAAGAAATCACGGATAAGGACCTAGTACGAGAACAAATTCGAATTGCTGAAGGACACCCACTCGAATTTGGTCAAGGAGATTTAGAAATCAATGGTCATGCTATCGAAGCTAGACTTTACGCTGAAGATCCGGTCAAAGGATTTTTACCATCTCCTGGAACTATCAGACGGTGGCTTCCCTCCTCGACTATTCGCTTCGACTCTGGAGTAGATTCGAACACAATCGTGAATGTCGAATTTGATTCCATGATTGCAAAAGCTGTATCGCATGACAAAAGCAGATTACATGCTATCGCAAACTTACAAGAGGCATTGGAATCTACCCACATTCAAGGAATCCAACACAATCGAGACTTTTTAGTTGCGATATTAAAAACGGCAGAATTTCGAGACGGAGACACTACTACTGATTTCATAGAACGAGTCAAACCTGCATTAGAGAGAGAATATACGACTCATGAAATATCGCAACTGCTAATTGCCTGTACGCTTTTTGGATGGAACGAAAGGTGCCAAAAATATGAACACCTTGTGCCTCTATTGTCCAATTGGAAGAATGAATACATGCCGATGCAACAGCTCGATTTTGAATTTCGTTCTGATACCTTTTCTGTAAGTTATCGTTCGGAAGGCAGGAACCTCTTTTCTTTCATCATGGCTGGAGTTTACCATAAAGTAGAACTACAATCCGTTAAAGATCACACTATTTCTATTTTGATTGATGGTACACCTGTTTCATACGAAATTTGGCGCGATAAGTTAGTATGGTACGTCCACGACGACCAAGGTGATTCAACTTTCCATGAATTACCCAGATTTCGTGAAGAACACCGAGAGTTAACTGGAGGTAATTTAGCTGCCCCGATGCCGGGGAGAATATTGTTAACCAATGTAAATGAAGGAGACCAGGTCGTTAAAGGTCAATTACTGGTGATTTTAGAAGCCATGAAAATGGAACACCGTATCGTTGCACCTATAGATGGAACGATCAAAAAGCTAGCAGTCCTGCAAGGAGACCAAGTCGAAAAAGACATCATACTTATTGAAATGAATGCTAATTGAGCTTATCGGATGGTTTTGGAAGTAATTATTGACAGTGATGTCAGTAGTAAGTACTCAAGCAGAGTAATGTCGAAACCGCATCTGAATACACGATATCTTGGTGGTCGCTGTTAATATTTACTTTCTTCGTTTATTGAAGTTATAGAAATTCGTGAATTCATCAACAGAAATCCTTTATGAGGCGCGTGAAGGAGTGGCAACAATCACACTTAATCGCCCCGAAAAACGCAATGCGTTGTCAGCAACTTTGGTCGCTGAGTTGCAACATGCTTTAAGAGCAGGCGAAGACGACGCAAGTATTAGGTGTATCGTTGTGACCGGTAACGGTTCGGCTTTTTGCTCTGGTGTCGATTTAGACACACCACCACAAAACACTCTTGATCGAAACAATCCAAGTTCATACCCTGAAGTTCTCCGTTCTATGGTATATCACTCCAAACCGATTATCGCGATGGTCAATGGAGCTACTTTCGCTGGAGGACTCGGATTGATTGGTGCGGCTGACATCGTGATTGTAGATGCAATTGCAGTCATGAGTTTTAGCGAAGTACGAATTGGAGTGATACCTGCCGTTATCGCTGTTGTTTGTATTCCGAAATTGGGAGTACATCTAGCGAAAAAACTTTTTTTTACAGCAGAACGATTCAACGGAAAACAAGCTGTCGAGTATGGTTTAGCCCATGAGGCCGTTCCTAGTGACCAACTACGAACCAAGACAATGGAATATATAGAACAGATTCTGAAAGCGGGTCCCAATGCCTTAATGAACTGCAAACAGCTTACCAGAGAAGTACCAACTTGGGAATTCGAAGAGGGTTTAAGGCGAACTTCTGCATGGAGTCAAGAGATGTTCAAATCTGCGGAAGCAACGGAAGGAATCAACGCTTTCAAAGAAAAACGACGTCCCATTTGGGACCCAAAATAGTCGAGATTATTGCTTACATGGCACTGATATATCTGTGCTGTTGATAAAATTGTGTATAGCTTTATACTAGATAATTGAAAGAATCTAACACAGCTTCAGAAGTAATTGTTGAAATCCTATGAAATCTAAGATCTGTGATCTCTTAGGCATCGACTTTCCGCTATTGGCGTTTAGTCATTGTCGGGACGTTGTCGTCGAAGTTTCAAAAGCTGGCGGGATGGGAGTTCTAGGAGCTGCTGCATTCGAACCTGAATCTCTTGAAGTTGAACTCAAATGGATTGATGATCACATTGAAGGTAAACCGTACGGGGTCGATTTGATTGTTCCAACAAAAATGGCTGATGTTGAGCATTCGACGGTTGTCGAAAACTTAACCCGAGTGCCGGAACAGCACCGCAGTTTTGCACTTAATCTACTGAGACAACACGGCATTGACGATGTAGATGTTTACACTGGTGAAGTTTTCGACACCCATAACGTTATTACGGGTTTCTTAACGGAAGAGGAAGCGGGAACAGTGATTGACGTCGCTCTGACTCACCCTATTCGTCTTATCGCTAACGCGTTAGGTGTCCCCCCTCCCTATATGATCGAAAAGGCTAAACAGAGTGGGATCCCTTGTGCTGCACTTATCGGGTCAAAAGAACATGCGCTTAAACAAGTTGAAGCCGGAGTCGATATCATTGTTGCGTCAGGTACTGAGGCTGGAGGGCATTGTGGTGAAGTTTCAACCATAGTCTTAGTACCGGAAGTGTGTGAAGCAGTGAAAGATTCTGGCGTACCGGTTTTAGCCGCGGGTGGTATTGTGACTGGTCGTCAAATGGCTGCTTGCATGGCGATGGGGGCTGCAGGTGCGTGGACTGGATCGGTTTGGCTCACGACAGTGGAATCTGAAACATCAGAAACCTTCAAGAAAAAGTGTGTGGCAGCGTCTTCTAGTGAAACGGTTCGTTCTAAACAACGTACTGGAAAGTATTCAAGACAACTTAAGTCGTCCTGGACCACTGCATGGGACTCACCGGACGCCCCTTCACCCTTACCTATGCCGCTTCAATCCCTCGTAAGTGAACCACCGTTAAGTCGAATCAATAAAGCCGCAGAAAGTGGTAACCCCGGTGCTCAAGAGTTAACCACTTATTGGGTCGGTCAAGGCGTAGGCCTCATGAATTCAATACAAACCTCACGTCAGGTTGTGTATGAGTTTATGGAGGATTTTTTAACGGCGCAAGAGACATTGAATACTAGTTTAGACGACTGATTTGTCAATAAAATCGCCACGTGTGCACTCACAGCTGACCTGTCTAATGTGATCGCACTCTTGATACCACGGTAGTTTGTCCACCACCCAAGAATAACAGATTAATCCCAAGTCATTCGAATATCTAAATAGTAATACCGACCATAATCTCTGTGAGCGTCGGAAAAGTATCCATAGTAGCGGTCAGCTAGCGGTGCCCGTTCATCCGTGATATTTTTCACTCCAAAGGTAAATCGCGTGTCCTCATTGAGTAATGCCGTTCGATAATTGACCGCGAAATTCCAAGTTGAAAATTCAGGAATAATGTAGCGGGTACCGTCAGGTAACGTCAATGAGTCTTGGTAAAACTCCCCAAGTCGTTTGCCGTATAGCGACACACCATAATGGCTACTACTCCATCGAACCAAAAACGTATCTTCAAACTCTTGATTACCGTCCTGACCGATCAAATCTGAAAATCCGAGAACTGGAATATCGGGCGGAATAATCCCATCTTCTTTTGCTTGAACTAGTTCAGCAGAGACACCACCCGCGGTTTGCTCCAACTCCTGGGTTTGCGCGCGCAAATACTTGAAAGAAATCTTACCAAAATCAGTTTCCAGATTCACGTAGATTCCGATGTCAAACCCAGCCACCGTTCGAGTATCTAAATTCGCGTAATGATCTTCGATAAAGTGTATCGCACCTGCTGGACACAGTCCTGCTGCGGTGTATGCTTCGTTTTCTTCATCGCTAATATCAGTAGTTCGTTTGACGGCAGTATTCCCTAAAAAGCCGTTACAGTTGTCGGCACCGTGCCGTAGGCGTATTAATAGGTCGTAAACTGTATGGTTTTCCTCACCTAACAATCCGATGGTATCTTCTTTTTCAATCGACCACTGATCAAAAGTAAAAGTTAACCATGGCGTCGGATCAATGGCAATACCAAAGGTCATATTGGTAGAAGTTTCCGATACGAGGTCTTCGCTTCCTTCTGCAACTCGCTGTGTCGAATTTGAACAGTCTAGATTAACACCGCTCTCGTTTTCTGCATACTGACAAAGCCAATCCATTCGCGTGTTTTGACGTGCGACAATATCTTCGTTAACTGTTATCAAGTTAGGTGCTCTGAAAGCTTGCGACCATGCGGCCCGTAATTGAACTTGATCGATAGGTCTAAAACCGAACGCGGCGCGACCGACGAACGTATCTCCTACGTCGGAAAAGTTTTCGTACCTCAGAGCAATTAAAGAATCCAACCGATTGACGATTGGAATGTGAAGTTCTCCAAACAACGAAAACACAACTCGATCGCCACTGCTATCTGGTGTTGGGCTTGAATTTACTACATCTGAAACATAGGGATAGGTATCGCCTTGATAGTCAGTAAATATGATTGTCCCATCAAGTCTAGGATCGCGATCATCTTCAAAAGCTTCACGTCGGATTTCCGCACCAATCAACGCCCCAACGGGACCAGACATTGTTTGTATAAACTGGTTGTTTGTGACCTTAAAGTCTGCTAAAAACAAAGACATGAAATTGTCGCGGGTTACATCCACCAAAGCACGTTCGATATTACTATTTTGACCAGCGCTGAACGGGTTGTATGCGGCGGGTGTAGGATCAAAGAGTGCTTCTGCCATTAACGTATTCGAAACGCGATTCTTCGTCAAATCTCTTCTCGTGGCTACTGACCATAAAGCAGCAGTTTCCCAGTCCCAATCTCCGCGAGTTCCACGAAGTCCTTGTAGTAATCTAAACACGTTCCCATCGTTAAAAACTATTCTTGGTACTTCTGCGAAACGATAAAAGTCCATTTCAAGTTCTACACCACTACACGGTACACTTCCAATTATGTCATCTGGTAGCCGATTTGGTGAACCACATGGTCCAAAGGGGTTGTAATAATTTTCTGCACCGACTCGCAACTTTACAGTCGAAAATGGCGCTGAAGGATGTCGCCAACTTTCGGTTTGTGCCGAATAAAACATTACCTCAGTGAAACCAGACATTCCGTTCTGAAATTCGTGATTTATGAAAACTAAAGTGCTAAATCGATCTAACGCGGACGAAAGCCAACGAAACTCGTTCATGTTGTAACGTTCGGTATATTGTCCATCGACAGCACCACACAAAATGTCATTCAATTTCCATTGGCAACGTCGGTCACCAAGTGGATATGTTTCAAACTCACCAGCATTATCAGTTAATCGACCACGGATACCATATCTAGACACACTTGGGCGAAAATCAAATTGCCCGTAGAGTGAGTTTGCACTGGTATTACGGAATCTCAAACTTTCATACCAAGGCGAGTCCGCAGGTATTAAATGACGAATGTCGGAGTGAGCCCAGCGTTCGTCTTCGCTTGCTTTGACTGGATCACGAGTATAAAAGTTAAACATGATCGAGACATGGGTGTCGCCATTGTTAAAGTACTTACCCCACTCCCCCGTCAGATCATTACTACTTCGACCTACATTTTTGTAGGTATAGGTTCGCCATCGCATTCTAGAACCGACAAAGTTGTCTTTGAGAACGGTATTTACAACACCGGCGACCGCATCCGCGCCATAAACTGCCGCAGCACCATCACGTAAAACCTCTAGTCTTCTAACTCCATAAACCGGTAAAGTATTGGAGTTAACCGTATTGACAGGTACAAAACTACCACCAATTTCTTCCGTCTGATAGCTAGCAGCATTGACTAAACGACGACCATTAAGTAACACCAAAGTATTTCCGGTTCCTAGATTTCGTAAGTTGAACGCACCAATGTCGCCACGCGCAGCGTTTACACCACCACTAATTGATTCTTCTTCGTTGAAGAAATTTTGACCTTGTTCTGGGAGGCTTTCAAGTAAGTCGTCGCCTGATGAAATTCCGAGCGCTTCAACATCCTCAGCGTCGATAACCGTAACTGGTAATACTCCAGATACGTCTGCACCAGGAATCTGGGTACCTGTTACGATAACTTCTTCCATATCCGAATCATCGGTTTGATCTTCTTCCTCCCCTTCGGTTTGCGAAAGAATTGGTATCGATAGTAACGTAGTAGCAGTTAAAGCTACAAAAATACATGAAGTATTGGATGTAAATGGTGTTTTCATCTGTGAAAATCCTCTAGTTAAACGTGATCAATGCTAGTAAAAAAGAGTGATCGCAACCACACGGAGTAAGCGTGTAGCATGATAAATTTTACTAGTTTTGCTGTTCGTGGTGTGTACAGAGATCGAAAATCAAGTTTTGAAGATTGAGATCGGCGAGGTTAATTGCCGTTTGTTGTTGTTGCAACCATCGTTCGGACGCCTGAACGAAATCTCTTTGATTTTCCAACATGCGTGAAGTTTCTTCGACTTGTGGCCCGCCAATTCCTTTTCGTTCTAAAACCATGCGGATCGGATCTAGGGCTTCGCGTAATTCACTAATCTCAAACGGAATTTCCTTCGAAAATACAGTACGATAAGTTTCCTTTAGTTCATTGTCGGAAAACTCTTGGATTGGTCTTCCTGTACTTCTACCTAGATCCACTAACGCTGCACTATAGGAATAAGCGTCGCGAAACGGTATACCGTATTCCAACGCAAGCAATTCAGCGACTTGTGCTGAGGTCGCAAAACTGCGTTCTATCACTTCTGCTGCTCGTTCAGGATTTAAACGAATCTGCCACATTAAATTGGTTAGTTTCCTAAGCATTTCCTTCCCTGCAAAGGCGAGTTCTTCCAAGTTTACATATAGACGATAGTCATGCATACCTGCATCGACGTTATGTCCTTGTAATGCAATTCGTTGCGATTTTGTGATTACTTCGTTCGCGGCAATTCGGAGAAAATAAAGTTCGCGGGGATTGCGTTTCTGCGGCATCGAGGTACTTCTACTAGCCGCTTCATTCATCGGAACCACCCAAATCCAAGGCCAAGGATCGCGTTGTTGTGTATGCGTGTTAGCGACGAATTGATTGATAATTAACGCGAGATTTTCTAATATCGAAGCTAGTTCTAGTCTATAGTCTAGACTACTAACGAAATTTGCATCAAAACTATTCTCTTCGGGACTCTCAAAACCCAATAATGTAGCTAAGCGTTGGCGATCAAGACGTACACTACTCGTATTACCCACCCCAGCTCCATACGGACTTCGGTTTAACCGAAGAAAACTTTCTTGCAGTTTTTGTGTGGTTCGGGAAATAGATTCACCGTACGCCAGTAAAACATGAGCATAAGTAGATGGTTCGGCAGGCACTCCATGAGTATACATTGGGACTACTGTCTCTACATGTTGTTCAGCTAAGTCAGTGAGTCCTTGATGTGCTTCTTGGAGCTTTTCGTATATCTCAAGCCAGTGCCGCCGGGCTAGCAAACGACGCACCGTGCCGTGTACATCTTGCCTAGATCGACCTAGGTGGATATTTGATATTTCTTTACCTGCGAACTCTATCAAACGGGGTTCCATCACTGCGTAGTTGGTGGTTCGAAGGGAAAGATCTCTACCAGCATCAAAATCGATTGATAGGAGTGCTCGCGAGAATAGTGAGCTATTAGCTGGCGAAATCAGTCCCTGTTCAGTCGACGAAGCTATGGTAGCTTTATTGACTTCAACCATAAAGCACCAGAAATCTCTACATGGCTGTGTGCGTGTAAACGTAGAGTTGCATAAATTGTCGTCTGAAGTTTTGACATTCTGTGTTTCATAATTTACAAATGTAGTTACCAATGAATGGGCGAAGAGTTTGACTCGTTCCGCTAAGTCTTCTCGCGGAGAGTTGTCACCTGATTCGAACGTGATCGACGGAATACCATAAGTCCGATAAAAGTAATTTTTAGAAGTCCCTACTTCAGTGAGTGGACGCGGTGCTGGTTCAAAACCGGCGATCAGTTCCCCATCGTCAGTTGTTTGTTTACTCACATTTGCAAACCAATCCCGCGTAAAGTTAATCGGATCGGTGATGTCCTCTTCGGATTGGATGTAAAACACATCTCGGTTCGTTGAGTGAAAATCTAACATCAGACGAATATTTGATCTTTGGTCTAAATTAGCTAGGTAATCGCGCACTGCTCGAGTTTCAGGTTGTGCAAATGGCCCCCAGTCTCGATTCAAGTCAGTACTACCCAAGTTATGTCGCCAATGACCCCGAGCTACACCGTCTGGATTCAACAATGGGATCAAGACAAAATTGGTGTTTGCAAAGAATTGACACACATCATTCAATCCGGTCGCACAACGTTCCGCGCGAATTTCTTGCAATGTATCAGTAAACGTTTTTATTGAAAATACTGCAGGAATCTCAGGTGGATGAGAGCGTCCGAGAAATAACATGTGTTCGGTTGCACCGGGATTAGTCTCGATTATTTTGATCGGACGTTTATCGATGGAATATCCGATGGTTGTTGTTGTAGAAGTGTACCAGTCTTTCAAAACCTGTTTCATCCACGACTCGTACCAATCAGCTTGAATGTTTTCTTGACCTGAAATGTAAACTGTTTCTTTTCCTAATAAAAAAGAAAAAGTAGCAGAACCGTTCTCGGTAATTTCAAGGGTATCTTCTGAAATCCTTTCCCAATTTGCGTTGTCGGTACTGAAATGGGGTCCGTAACGATGGCTATAGTCTTCTGGGTAGTTCAACGTTACCTTGATCATCAAGTTATCTACGTTTTTCGTGGGTTTGACCAAGAACGCGTACCAAGGACTAGGGTTTATTGGCGGTTCATCTTCCGGTTCAATTGATACAACGATTGACGTAGAAATTGCCTCGCACGAGGCTATATTTCCACCAGGAAAATTGGATGAAACTTCAAAGTTTTCACTAGCGCAATCGAACGCAAAGGTTGCCGTCCATGAACTAAACAAAAAGATGGAGAGGAGTATTGCAACTAGAATTTTCATATTTAAGGTTCTACATATAACTTGTTTATACATTGATATGGTCTATCGAAGCGGCTGCTAACGAGTACAAGTGGCTATAGTTTTTATAACGAAGTATTTTGTATAACTAAGAGTACGAATGAACGAACAAACTGAAACAAGCCAATAAATTTGGAGAAAAGCAATGTCTAACTGGTTTTCGATTGACGGCAAAATTGCCTTGGTAACAGGTGGTTCTCGTGGAATCGGTGAAATGATCGCCGCGGGCTTTTTGCAACATGGGGCAAAGGTCTACATTAGTTCTCGTAAGGTGGAGGTGTGTGACGCTACCGCTGAAAAGTTACAAACGGAGTTTGGGGGCACTTGTGTGTCGTTACCAGCTGATCTTAGCGAGGTCGACGGGGTCGGTGAGTTGGTCGCTGCACTCAAAAAGAGAGAATCGAAGTTGGACATCTTGATCAACAACGCCGGTACGAGTTGGGGCGCAGAGTTCAAAGAATTTCCAGAGTTTGGTTGGGATAAAGTGATGGATACCAATGTCAAAGGTGTTTTCTTTCTTACCCAACAGTGTCTTCCATTACTTAAAGTTGCCGGAAGAGCAGATGATCCAGCTCGGGTTGTTAACATCGGTTCGGTAGACGGAATTCGTACTCCAAAATTTGAGAATTACTCTTACGCTGCATCGAAAGCAGCAGTCCACCACTTAACGCGCCAACTAGCCGCTCGATTGGTGAGAGAGCACGTCAATGTGAATGCGATTGCTCCCGGTCCCTTCCCTACTTGGATGCTCAGTACTGGGGTTGGATTTGGTGGTCAAGTAGAAGGAGCTGACTGGGCTAAAGTTGGTGAGCGAAATCCGAGTGGTCGAGTTGGTACTTTAGAAGATATTTGCGGGACTACCATTTACTTATGTTCCCGCGCAGGCGCTTTCACGGTAGGTACTACGATCACTTGTGATGGCGGATCAATCGCTTGTTCATAACCGATTCTCAGAGCAGTTGTGTTCTGTGTTAGCCGCTCGCAGACGCGCTTGAAATTCCTTGTATCGCCTGACTTAGTTGGGTAGAAAACTTTTCTTCCGTTAAATCTCTTCGAAGGTTTTCAGTTAGAGCTCTGGAAAAACTAGCAATCATCTGGTCGTTTTCACTCAATCTTGAGATTGATTCATTTTGGCTATAGCCGCCAGACAATGCTGCCACTCTTAGTACTCGTGGATGGTTGGTGAATTCGTGATAGAAATTTTTCTGTTCCGGAAGTGTTAACTTAAAGACTACTGTTTCCTCTCCCTGTAAGCCTTCTAATGAATTTCGCAAACATTCACGCAATACCTCTTCTGCTGGCAGTTTTTCATCAATGTGAATATCGATTTCGGGTTCTACAATTGGGATTAAACCATATTCCAAGATCGATCGTGCAAATTTGAACTGTTGGTCGACTATTTCTCGAATAGCAACTGCGTTGTTTTCCTTAATGACTGAACGCATCTTTGTTCCAAAGACGTCTAGGGACTTAGCTTCTTCTAAACGGGCACTGAGATTTGGAATTGGTTTCATGAACTGTACACCGTTCAATACGGGTTCTAGTCCTACATCGATTTTGAGAAATGGAAGGATCGATTTATCTTGCCACAGGTACTGACTACCGCACTTGTCTCCTACATTTCCATGCATAGTCTTTTCAAACAAAATCGCACCCAGTACATTTGGACGAGCAAATACAGAATTAGTCATGATTCGTACTCGCATCTGGTGTACGAGATCAAACATTAACTCTTCGTTATCGCCATACTCCGAGGAATAAACTCCATAATTTTCTAGGGTTTTGGGAGTGCTTCCACCGCTTTGGTCAAGGGCGGCGATGAATCCGCTACCTGATTTCATGAGTTGGATTCGTTCATCCATAAATTGTCTCCAGAAATTAATAGAGAATCAAAGAGTTGTATGATACTACACTTCCATTTATGTTGGAGTGTGCGTCGAGTGATTCAAGCAGACATTGAGTTTGATCAAGGAATTATCGAGATTGATTCTTGAGTTTGTTGATGGAAAGCTACGGAGATTAAGCAGACAGATAAATTTGCTGTGCTACTTAATGATAGCAACGAGAACATAAACCCGTTTCGTGCGTCTATATTCTTGGTAAGGACGCTGTAATCCTGATCTTTTGCAGAGATTCTGCATTTCTCGTTAAATTTATAGTCGAGTGCTGGTTTTCCAATTTTTTTGGCTGATTAAGAGCCCTAACTAGTGGTATTTTCCTGTGTTCTGAGCACGAGTGAAGGTCTATTTCTGTGTAATTTTTGCCACCACTGAGTTCGGACCATAGGATACCGGTTCCACTATCGATGAGTGGAACTCATGCCCTGCAAAGCAGCTGATCGGGTTAGTTAAGTTCAGGAGGATCAACGCCCTTTAAGATAAATTTATAGAACGCCAACCAAGTACTCACCTCACAGTCAAATAAATACGTTCGTTGCCGTTCCCATTGGGCCGCCCAAGCGGTCGAAAAATGTCGTATCGCATGGAAATATTTACACGTCAATAAGCACAACTGATCCATCAACCACGCGGCGACCATTAACTGCCCAAAGTTGTCGCATAACGACTCCTTCCCATGACCAAAATTGTGTTCGAAATTACCCCCCGTCGAATCCTTCATCGCCTTAAACACCCCGTTCTCGATCATCCAGCGCCGCCGGGCATATCGAACGATAATCGCTACACTACTCGGCGTCACCGGTAGATTCGTGATCCATTCACCCACCACTCGACAACCCGAACGCGTTCGCTGCTGACATTGAATCACCGTGACTTGCACATCCGGATTCGCCGCATTCAACGACCGCGCCCGTAACATCCGATACTCTAACGTACCCCGATCCTTCGGTAAGCGTTCCTGTTGCGCTTGAGTCACACTCGCCCGGTGCCACTTGGCTTCAGCATAACCACTCACGGCATCATAGGCGAACACACTTTGCCGGCCTTTACTCGGCTTCACCGACAAGATAAAATCCAACTGTAATTCCCGTAATAATCGAACGGTAGGGGCGTTCGCATACAACGCATCCGCGACATACTCGCATGCCTGTTTTGGCTGCCCCGGGGCTTGACTGATGGGTTCAGCACCTAAGGGCAATACCGCCGATTTAACCGGATGAACCACCACCGCGGAAACTTGCTGATGACTATAAGTCACCTGCCCATCGCGATGGCGGGTCTGCCGACAGTTCACACAGTTAACCGCCGACGACGAAAACAATTACGTACCATCCAAAGCCACCAACAACCGACCCTCCGACGTCTGCAACTTGGACCATAACCGGTGCTTCGTTATCCACGCCGTTAACACCCGAAACAACCCCAATAAATCAGGCGTCCGAACCTCATCAACCCGCCGCCGGATCGTCGTGTCAGTCGGCACCCGTTCCACCCCAAATAAATGCCGGATATTCTGCAAGGCATGCCGCCTAAACGCCTGCGCATACGGCGCCGTAAACTCATCCTGAACTTGACCCAAATCCTGTAAATAGCGATACCGCGACGGATACTTCAACACAAACATTGATAACGCCGTCCCCAAACAATCCACTAAGGAATCGCGACTCTGCGGCGCTTTCGGATACGCCTTACACAACCGCTTAAAGAATGAACAACAACCGCGAACCAACTGCTCCATCGTCGTCTCCTGTTGCCCCACCGCGTTATCCCCAATGCTGGCTTCCTTGCCCATGACTTCCCCCAGCTTCCCTGCCGCTTGTTAGAATGAATCACAACAAGCATAACAAACTTGAGACCAAAATCAAACACCTGACACGCAAAAAACTACAAAACTGTCAATTTCCGACAACAATACCCCCAAAATTTACACCAACTACTACCCCTAAAATAATCGCTTTAGGAGAAATGCAAAATCTCTGCACTAATTCCCTTTTGATAATACGAGGGACTGTCAGGAATTCCGTGTAGAAGGTGTTTTGATACTCATTCCCTACAACCTGCTTTTTTGGGGCTAATTTCCTTGCTACATGTAAGTAGTCTTCAAATCTTGCATTGTTAGGTACTAAACCAGCACGTCGAAATAC
>JAPPMF010000010.1:0-34761 GCA_028819195.1 Gammaproteobacteria bacterium
ACCTTTGAAGATGTTGCGATGCGCCTTGACGTCTACGAATAAGTCCCAAAATAGCACCGTCCAGTTAGCCGAAACGATCCTTCTTAATAGGATTGATCATTTCATACCTGGTTCCCGCATAGTCGCAATATAAGTTCCGATTGTCAGCTGAGTCTGTCCAAGCTGTTCAGTTTTGGCGTGCGAATCTCTACCGGTTGAAGACGTTCGAACAGAAAATTAGACCCTGACTATCTAATGCCTAACACCATCATTCAACGTATTCTGAGAGATGAATTACTTCAATCCTAACTTTTTATTTACGTCAAAAATATGTAAAATATTGCCCTGATAGGTAAATATTTGGACGGAATATGGAGTTTGTAGGTCGATATTTCGAGATTTCTCAGGTTTCCAGTTTCATTTTTGGTCCGCGCGGAACGGGTAAATCCACCTGGCTAAAGTCAAGTTTAGTCAGTGCGCGATTCATTGACTTACTCGATCCCACTGTATTTCGACGATTAGTCGCGCAGCCTAATCGTTTGCGTGACTACCTTGTAACTTCACAGAGTCCGTCAACTATAGTCATTGATGAGGTGCAACGAGTGCCTGAGTTACTCACGGTGGTCCATTCAATTCTCGAAGAACCAAACTCCCCAGTCTTCATAATGACCGGCTCAAGTGCACGTAAATTAAGACGTAACAATGTAGATTTATTGGGCGGAAGAGCCGTTATCAAACACTTTCATCCGTTCATGTTATCAGAAAATAAAGTACTCAATCTACAAACTGTCCTACAAATCGGTTCAGTTCCACTGATCGTTGCTGCAGGCGCTCCAATCGAGGCATTAAACGCATACATTACTTCCTATATAAACGAAGAAGTACAAACTGAAGCCCTTACGAGAAATATCGAGAATTTTTACCGATTTTTGGAAGCGATAAGTTATTCGCACGCCTCATTATTGAATAAAACCAATGTCGCGCGCGAGTGTCAAGTGTCACGTAAAGTAGTGGAATCGTATGTAAACATTCTCTACGACTTACTACTTGCTTTTCAGCTTCCTATATTCACCAAACGGGCGAAGCGAGCGGTGGTAGCACATTCCAAATTTTATCTCTTTGATGCTGGTGTCTTTCGAGTCTTAAGACCGTCGGGACCACTTGATCGTCCACATGAAATCGATGGAGCAGGATTAGAGGGATTAGTCGCTCAAAATCTACGCGCGTGGACCGACTACCGAAATGAAAGAACGAAACTGTATTTTTGGCGAACACAAGCTGGAACTGAAGTCGATTTCGTCCTATACGGAAATTCGGAGTTCTATGCGATTGAAGTCAAAAATTCTGACCGTATTGAAAGTAAGGATGTCAGAGGACTGAAGACTTTTCAAAAGGATTACCCCGAGGCCTCGACGATATTGCTATATCGTAGTCAGGTACCACTTAGTGTCAGTGGTGTGACATGTCTGCCGGTTGAAGAATTTTTAAAAAAATTGACACCGGACCGAACGCTATCAGAAGTCAGACTTGAATGTATTTTGAACAACTCGTAAAAGTACAGTAACTCGTCGTAGGAAATTCATTTCGATTAGAAGCTTGTCACATCCACAGCACATATCTATACGAGATTAAAATCTTAGTTTCAAATCTCATTTAGAACCAATACCACGGAACGAATCGACTAGTCGTTAAAATCTTGTGATTTATTGGGGTGTGGCCAAGTGGTAAGGCAACGGGCTTTGAACCCGTCATTCGCAGGTTCGAATCCTGCCACCCCAGCCACATCATACGCTAAACCATATCGGAAATTTCATGTCAGATCAAATCACACTAGAAGCTAAAACACGTCCTACACACGGTACCACAAACTCTAGGCGACTGCGTCGGCTTGACGACCGAATTCCCGGTGTGGTCTACGGCGACCAAAAACCCACAGTGCATATTTCAGTCGAACAAAGGCGTATTGCTAAAGCTGAACAAGACGAAGCGTTCTATTCACAAATTCTCGAACTAAAAGTTGGGAGAAAAAAAGAACGCGTCGTGTTGCGTGAACTCCAACGCCACCCTGCAACCGAACGTGTCTTACACATCGACTTTCTACGCGTAAGTGACGATAGAGAACTACAAACCTCAGTACCCATTCACTACCTGAACGAAGAGACTTGTGAAGGTGTTAAACTGCAAGGCGGCGTAGTGTCGAAGAATTTGACGGACGTAGAAATTGTGTGTCTGCCAAAAGATCTTCCCGAGTTTATTAGCGTAGACTTGGCGGATAAAGTTGTCGGAACCTCCATTCATCTTTCGGATCTGACCTTACCCGAGGGTGTTTCTATTGTCGCTCTGCAACACGGTGAAGACCACGATACACAAGTCGCGTCAGTCCACATGCCACGTGGAATCAGTACTGAGACCGAAGAGGAAGAAGTCGAAGATACTGAAGGCGAAGAGCAAGAACAAGAAGACCAAGAAGAAACTGATTCCGATTGAGTTTCAAGCTAAAGAATTTGTTCAAGCGAGGGTTTCTAAATGCTGAAGCCATCGAAGCTCAAGAAAGCCACACTTCAAACTCCACGGTAAATTCTGGGATCAGGTTAATTGTTGGATTAGGAAACCCGGGACCGCAGTACGCATTCACGCGTCACAATGCTGGCGAGCAATGGGTTCGCGCGTTTGCGCAAGAACACAACGTAGCGCTAAAACTAAAGAGAAAGTTTTCCGGTTATACCGGTACGACGAATATTGGTGGCGAAACAGTACATGTCCTGATTCCGACTACCTATATGAACCGTTCTGGTCAAAGCGTTGGTTCACTCAGCCGCTTCTTTGCGATTGCAGTGAATCAGATACTGATAGCTCATGACGAAGTTGCTTTTCCAACGGGTGTCACGAAAATAAAGGAAGGTGGAGGACTTAACGGACATCGCGGACTTGAAAGTGTCGTCGAACATTTCGGTGGTTTAAAAGATTTTCTGCGTTTGAGAATCGGTGTAGGACACCCTGGACAAGCGAGTCTAGTGTCAGCTTATCTAACGAAAGAACAGATCACCCAATCAGAGTGGCAACAAATCATCGACAGTGCCCAACTCAAGGATGAAATCCTAGAGGCATTGATTAAAGGAGACAGCCAACGCGCGATGTTATTACTACACACTGAAAGCGACCCCTAGCTTTCGAGAAAGACTGTTTTTCGACGTTTGAGTTAACCGTCGTGGGATTTAAATGTGGAATCGTCGGGTTACCTAATGTAGGTAAGTCTACCCTCTTCAATGCACTCACAAAAGCTGGCGCTGAAACGCAAAACTATCCGTTCTGTACCATCGAGCCTAATACTGGTGTGGTCACTGTGCCCGATACAAGGCTGGACACCATCGTGAGCTTAGTTAATCCTAAAGCAGTCGTGCCCTCAACCATGACCTTTGTCGACATCGCCGGTCTAATCAAAGGTGCTTCACAAGGTGAAGGGCTAGGAAATCAATTTCTATCACATATTCGCGAAATGGATGCATTAGTCCATGTAGTACGTTGTTTCGATAGTGAAGATATCACACACGTGCATAGCAAAACTTCTCCACGACTCGACATTGAGGTAGTTAATCTAGAATTGATTCTCGCTGATCTACAACAATGTGAACGTCTCCTCGATCGGTTAAAAAAATTAGTCAAAACCGGCGATAGAGATGTACGAGAATTAGTAAGTAAAGCTGAAGCTTGTATTCAAATTCTTGAACAAGAAGTTCCACTTCGAGAGTCCAATCTTGATCTCCTATCTCTTCAACGAAGCAGTTCGATTTCGTTTCTGACTGTCAAACCGATAGTGTACGTGGCTAATGTCAGTGAATCTTTAGTGGAATCAACGAACTATGTCGATGAAGTTCGCACTGTCGCCAAAGCCGAGAGGAGTGAGTGCATTGTCTTGTGTAGTAAAGTCGAAGAAGAATTACAAGAATTGGATGAGTCAGAGCGTGATGAATATGAGAGTGAAATGGGAATTGAGGAACTTGGAATTAAGAAATTATCCCGAGTCGGTCAACAAATTCTTGACCTAAATACTTTTTTCACCATAAGAAACAACGACGTACGCGCGTGGACTGTGAAACAGGGCACAATTGCTTACGAAGCTGCCGGAGAAATTCATACTGACTTTCAAAAAGGGTTTATCCGTGCAGAAGTTATCCACTTTAAAGATTTTGCTGATTGTGGTGGCGAACTCGCTGCAAAACAAGCCGGACTTATGCGGCTAGAGGGTAAAGACTATATTGTGCAAGATGGGGATGTAATCTATTTTCGCTTCAATGTCTAATGTTAGAAGAAGACTTAGGATACGTTGTAACGTTCCTTCATATCTTTCACTGATCGCTCAATTAGAGTCTCCAGTACTTGAACGTCTACATCCTGAAGCTTATTGATATACAAACACGAACGCCCCACCTTAAACTTTCCCAACTGCTGCATTAAGTCTTTGTAATTGTCAAAACCCGGCATGATGTAAATCGAAATATTCCGAGCTCTTGGAGAGACTCCAACCAAAGACCATTCACCGGTCCGACCACTCTTATAGGTATAAGTGTATTGACCAAACCCGATAAGGCTTTCACCCCACATTTTCGCCGGGTAACCCGAGACCCTTTCCATAATTTCTACTATGATTTGAGTATCTTCTTGCTTTTTAGAATCGGATATTCCGTCGAGAAATTTGGTAACGCTCGCTTCCGTCGGTTGTGTCTTGTTCTCACTCATTCGTTAGTTGGCTCCGTCGATGGTGGTCGGCGCCATTTGTCTATCCAATAATCGATACTGACATATCGACCTCCACCGTAAAAGAATAATACAAATAGCATAAGAAAGTAAGTAATCGCGAATTCCATTCCGTTATTGAGAATTGTGACGGAACCAGAACTCTTTAACCATTTTGCATCTTCGTGTTCGTTAACTAAATCGCGAATGATTTCTTTCTTTTCTGCAGCTTCCATCACCCGTTCATTTGCTAGCCAACTACTTGAATCTGAAAGTACTAGCCAACCATTCTCTGCATGAACCAAGAATGCCGCGACCAACATTGTTACCATTAACGGAATTGTGATGGCGCGAGTCATTAAACCTAACAAAAGTAGGCAAGCTCCAACTAGTTCTGCTGCACCCGCAAGAAATACCATCAACTCTGGGAAAGGTAAACCAAGCGTATTACCAAACCATCTAACTTGGCTATCGAATGAGGCGAACTTCTGCCATCCAGCTTGTAGGAAAATAGGAAATAAATAGATTCGTAATCCCAATAGTGGCAATCCTATCGCATGACACAGGTACTCCTTACCACAACGGTACCATTTCATCACAAACTCAAGCATTTACAACACCTTCCGAAAATGAGAATAGTTAATGATAACCGAATCTAAGCAACGTGGCTACTCTCGGTCTGGCTAGAACGAAATCGATTAACCAGATTGCGCATGTCTCCACCAATCGAAATGATCGCCGGCAACAAGAACAATGTAATCAAACTCGCAAATACTATTCCCGTAGCTAGCGACACAGCCATGGGAATCAGAAAACGCGCTTGCAAACTAGTCTCGAATAACATCGGCGTAAGCCCTAAGGTAGTTGTCGCTGTCGTCAAAAATATCGCGCGAAATCGCGACCGAGCAGCTTCTACAATTGCTTCGTGCCGTCCAAGTTTTTGGCCTTCGTTTCGAAAACGCCGATAACGGTCAATCAATACAACCGAATCGTTCAAGACAACACCGCAAAGTGCAATAATTCCGAACATCGACACAATCGACAGGTCAAAACCAAGGATGTAATGTCCCAAAACTGCCCCCGCCGCACCAAAAGGAATCGCCAACACCACCGCTACGGGTAAGGAATAACTCCGCATTTGAATGGCGATAATGGTAAAAATCACCGCAATCGCTAAACTACCAGTCGTGATCATTGATGACAAATCTTGTGCTTGTTCACTACTGAAGCCAGTTTCAGCTATTTGCAATCCAGGAAACTGTTTGAGTAGACCATCAATTATTTCCGTTTGTACTGCTTGCGATGCTTCGCCAGTGGTCACTAACCGTTTATCTACTCCCGCGGAAACAGTAATCACTCGAAATCCGTCAACTCGATCAATAGCCGAATAACTCCTGCTTTCTTCCACGCGCGCAACTGTAGAGAACGGTACCTGCGTACCGTCGGGTAAACGAATTCGCGCATCGAAAACATTTGCGGTACTCGAACGTTCAGCTTTGGGATACCGCAACATGACTTTAACTTCATCACCAGCTCGCGTAATACGTTGAATTTCCTCACCGAAAAAACTTTGACGTAATTGCCTTGCAACGACTGCAGGTACTAAACCTGATGCTTGTCCCGCAGGTGTGAGATGAATGTCCAGCTGACGTTTACCAGCACTGGAGGTATCACTTATCTCCTGAATAAATGTCTGCGCTCGCAATTCCTCTCGAAGTGTCTGTACGGCTTGTCGCAACAGGTCGTCGTTCTCATGGATCATTTCGTAGCTGAGTAGGTTCGCTTCGTCAAAAAATTCCGATGAAAAACTAACCGAATCAGCTCCAGGTACATCCCCGACGGCGTCTTGCAATAAGCGCTGAAATTGGAGCGCTGATACCGATCGTTGTGACTCGGCGCTGAGTTGAATTTCTAATCCCGCTACATTTCTAGCTAAAACCAGTGAATCTTCCGGTCCTGGCCCACCACCACCACCGATACTACCACCGGAAGTCAATGTTACACCCTGTACCGACGTACCTCCGAGGCTATCGTTGACTTCATATACTTTCTCTTGGATGGTTCGAATCGAACGATCGGTTACCGTATAAGGTGTACCAACGGGGAAAGTTACATTAACCGTTACGAAATCCGATTCAATCGACGGAAAAAAATCCACCTTAATTACGCCGTTTGCAACCAAAGTCACGGTTGTGATCAAAAACGCCAACCCATAAATCAAAGTCAGATAACGATATCTGACGACGAGTTTCACTAATGGAGTTACTATTTGATCTCGAAATGCCTGCACTACAGCTGCAACTCGGTCTTGAATTCGATCTAACGGAAATCTACTCCAACGTCTGGAATGTGCAAGATGTGCCGGCATAATGAAGAAAACTTCAATGAGAGAAATAATCAATACACAAATCACTACCGTTGGAATCACTCCAAACAAAGGTCCAAATCGACCACCGATAAGCATCAGTGGAACAAATGCAATCATGGTGGTGGTAACGCCAACCAACACTGGGGCAGCGACCCTTCTAACCCCGGCAATCGACGCAGTACTCCCGGTCAATCCAGTCGCGCGCTCGGCATCAATACTCTCACCGACAATGATCGCATCGTCAACAACCAGTCCCAACACAATGATCAATGCAAAGAGAGAAATCATGTTGATGTCAACCCCAACCGCGCCAAACAACAGGAAGCCTCCCAAAAATGAAATAGGAACCCCCATTGCGACCCAGAACGCTAAGCGTAAATCTAACATGAGAACTAAAAAAGTGAATACCAACGCAAATCCTAAAACCCCGTTGCGTACCAACAGACTTAACCGCGATCGCAGAATATCGGATTGGTTTTCCCATACGTTGACCGATATTCCAGGCGGTAACTGATAACTGTCAAAAAAGTCTAGGACGGCGTCAGAAATCTTCAAGACGTTTTCGGAATCGGATTTTTCAATTGTTAGGAAAGCAGCTCTTTCGCCGTTTGACTCTAACGAAATGTCGTCGTCGACAAAACCATCAATGATGGTGGCAATCTCGTCAAGGCGTAACACAGCGCCACCGGGTAGAGTTCGAATGACAATCTCAGATAACTCACCAACAGTTTCTTTTTTCTGATCGGTGCGGATCAATAAATCTCCTGATTCCGTCCTGATTTCTCCCGACGATAGATTCAATGATGAACGCCGCAGGGTGTTTGACAGTTCATCAAAGGTAAGGTTGTACTTCCGAAGATCGCTCTCGCTAATTTCAATCGTGATTTCGTGTTCCCTAACACCTTGGATTGTCACATGCGAAACTTCAGGTAACGCCAATAAGTCAGTTTCCAGTCGGCGTACACCTTCATCCAAATGTTGTTCATCTCCTAGGCTCTTGACAATAAGAGTCATGACCGGGCCCAGTGGAACTGGATTGACTATCTGCGGTTCTTCAGCATCCTGTGGGGGGAAATTTTGGATGCTGTCGATGGCTGCTTGAACATCATCCAATACCTTATCCGAATCGACAAAGTCTTTCAGTTCAATCGTTGTTCGACTGTAACCTTCGGACGCTCGACTGACGATGCGATCAACTCCTTCTATAGACTTCACAGCAACGTCGACTCGTTCGGTAATACTGTCCTGAACTTCTGATGGTGCGGCTCCAGGATATACGACCGAAACCACAATAATACCTTGATCTACGGAAGGAAAAAGTTCACTTTTTAGCCCTTGAACTGTAAGAAAGCCACCAACCAAAAATAACAGCATTAATAAATTGGCTGCGACCGCGTTGTTAGCGAAGTACGAAATTAATGTCGAAGCACCCGTCGAGGGGGAAGAAGCTAAGTTGGAGACCGTGTCAGTCACGCGTCGTCCTCAACTATCGCAACCTTCATTCCCGTGTATGCATTAGTTACAGCCCCGACCACTAGACCATCCCCATAGTCAAAGGCCGAGATGATTAACTCATTGTCTTCGCGTGATAGAATCACAGGAACAACTTCTTGTAACATTCCGTCTTGAACAATCCAAAGTTTAGAACCCGCTTGCTCGGCGGCTTGTGGGATTCGGTAAACATTGTTTTCAGTCCGTCCTTCAAGCATGACATTCACAAATTGTCCCGGTACTAAGTCATGTGGATCGCTTATGGTCAGAAAAACATCCGTTGCGCGAGATCTTTGGTCAAGTTGCGCCGACACGCGATCGACCACTACGTTAAACAACTTGGAATGAATTGAAACCACACCGGTACGACCGGCGGTGGGTACAAGTTTTGCTAGTTCAACTTCGGACACCGGAACGCGAATTTCGATTGCATCAAGTGCATACGCAGTACCAAAACTTTGCCCGCGCGTGACCAGTTGTCCTACTCCCAACCGAGTTTCTTTCACACGACCGGAAAAGGGTAGTTCAAAGCTTGTTCGAGCGAGATTGAGGTCAGCTAATTCCACCGCAACTTCTGCGACTTGGATTGCAGCGCGAGCTTGCCGTAATTGCGGTGCTTTCGAAACCAGAACCGGAACCGGTTCCTCTGGATGCAGTAATCGCCAATTTTCTTGGGCTGAATAACTCTCTGCTTCTTTTAGTTCTTGATTAGCTAAGGCTGTTTCAAGATTAGCTTCGGCTTGGTCTAAAGCTAGCTCCAAATCAGTCGGATCGATTCGCATCAATGGTTCATTGGAAGTAAATGAACCACCATCCCGTAAAGCCGGAGAAACCCATTCGACAATGCCATTCACTTGCGGAATCATCGGAACTTCGCTTCTAGCATAAACCTCGCCAGTTGTCGACAAGGACAATTGGATCGAACTAGCAGTTGGTGCGATTACGACCACGGCGCGTGCTTCTGTGTTTAGGTTTCCTAACGATTCCTGTTCAATACTGGCATCGTCGGAGGACGGTGCTGAAGAAAATAAGAAAACAGCGATGACAAAAAGGACCACAGCAAGTATTTGCAGGACACCAAAAATGACTCGTTTCATGTTGAAGTTAGACTCGCGACCAATGAGTTGTGTATCGATTAACGGGTGATCTCCCTTACAACCAAGGGACTCGGTTAAAAGTTAAGAGAGTTTGGTAGCTACGGTTGGACTTGAACCAACGACCCCAGCATTATGAGTGCTGTGCTCTTACCAACTGAGCTACGTAGCCAAAATTTCGTTCGACGACTAGTCGTATATTGTAATTGGGTACCAAGTTTCAGTTGCAGCCATTGTCAGTTTAAAACCTGGTTCCCGTCCGGAATTATCGCATATCCAAAATACGCCACAGAGGCACATCGAAACCCGCTGCTTTCACATCAGTCAGGGCGTCTAAATATTCCGCTTGCGCTAAGGTGCGTCTGACTCTCAATTCGTCAATACGGTCATCAAGACTATCCATTCGACGTTCATGTTCTTTAATTCGGCGACTGTAAATCTTGCGGTCCCCTTCATCGGTATCTTCGTCTGCGACTATCTCTTTGAGTTCCTCAATCTCTTGTTCAAGATCACTGACCTGTTCGCGACTAGAAGTAATCTCGTCCTCAAGATACTTGAGGTTCGTTTCCGCATCATATAACTTTCGGCCCGGTTCGTATCCCTTTAAAAATGCGGATTCTAAATCACTAGGACAAACATTGTGGTAAGGAAATCCGCTTGATCCAGCTTCCCATCCCATGTCTGTCGTACAGTACTCTTTGAGTCCCTCTTTCCGACCACTTTCATATTCGGCTCGATCAGGAGTAACACCGTGTTTAGCACATGCTTGAGAATAATCGACAAACAAGCTTAGCGGTTCACCTTTTGCACCATCTTCCCATCCCTTATCATACCAATCTGCATACAGACAATCGGCTTTGCTTATGGGGGAACAACTTTGTACAAAAAGGAGTAATGCACCAACGCAGCAAACTAATATCCCATATAGACTAGTTGCTATCGGCGAACGCGAATCTACTCGTTCGCGGTCGTAAGGATGGTCCAAATTAATCATGTATCTATCTCACTCAAATGATGTAACTTTAGAATATTTTGAACTTTCAATTTGAAATGTATGGAAACCACCATCATTTTATCGAAAACAGAGTACCCAATCGAAACTAATGAGTAGTCAAGACAACCAACTAGATTCGCTATTTCACAATTTGAGTCAATCGATCGAACAGTCTGAAAACGAAAGCGTTGATCAATTACTATCTGAATATCGTCTTGCCTCGGAACAAATCGAACAAGTTCAATCGACTGCCAAACAGATTGTTATGGAATGTCGAAAACGTAAGAATGAGAGTCCTATTGTCGAGCAATTTTTACAACAATACGGGTTGTCGAGCGAAGAAGGAGTTGCGTTACTTTGTCTAGTTGAAGCGCTCCTACGGATTCCTGACTCTCGTACAGCCGAGGTGTTGATTGCAGAAAAACTCAGTTCCGGCAACTGGGCGGCGCACTTAGGGCAAAGCGGTTCAATTTTGGTCAATGCCTCTACTTGGGGGCTAATCTTGACTGGCAAGATTGTCAACTTGGGAAAGAAAGTGCATGAAGATCCAGTCGCGTGGATAACCGGGGTGTCGAATCGACTTGGTGATTCGTTAACCCGTAGAGCGATGCTTTCGGCTGTTGACATTCTGAGTAAGTCGTTCGTTTCAGGGCAGACGATTGAAGAGGCCGTAAAACGCGCGAAGGCTCCTGCGTCGTTTGATATGCTCGGCGAGGGTGCCCGAACCTTCGCCACGGCAGAAGCGTACTTTGAGTCTTATTGCCACGCCATAGAACACATTACAGAGGTCCAACAATCAAAGAAAACATTCGATCATAGCCTGTCGGTCAAACTCACAGCACTATACCCAAAAATCTTTCCATTAAATGAAGATAAAGCTGTTGACGAATTGTTTGTCGTAACGGAACCACTGTGTGAGTTAGCGGCCGAGGGTGGTTTAGCTCTCACCATCGACGGTGAAGAAAGCGACCGTTGTGAAATTGGTCTAAAAGTAGTTGAACGACTATTGAAAAGCCAAAAACTGCATGGTTGGGATGGGTTGGGTATCGTAATACAAACCTACACGAAACGTTCACTAGCAATGGTAGATTGGTTAGTAGAACTTGCTAAAACTCATCGTACCCGTCTGAATGTCCGTATCGTTAAAGGGGCGTACTGGGACACCGAAATCAAACTGGCACAAATCAATGGATTTAAGCAATTTCCAGTTTACACTCGCAAGGAAAATACCGATCTTTCCTATCTTGCTACCGCACAGCGAGTATTACGATCCCCCGAACAGTTATTCCCACAATTTGCGACTCATAACGCGCATACGATTGCGTCGATTGGTGTCCTAGCTGGGGATAAATCTTTTGAATTCCAACGATTACAAGGCATGGGACAACTACTCTATGATGTGGTTGGTTCAAAATTTACGAATCCACCGCCGTGTCGTGTCTATTCTCCAGTGGGACGTAATGAAGACTTAGTACCGTATTTGATGCGACGTTTGTTGGAGAACGGAGCGAATTCGAGTTTTGTTAACCGTATTCAAGATGAGGATTATTCAGTAGACGAAGTGACTTCGGACCCTGTTGAAAAAGTGAAAGAATCGTTGGAGCATACGCACCTCAAGATTACTGCCCCGATTGATTTATACCGACCTGCCCGAGTGAATTCCCTGGGTATTGATTTCGGTGCTCAAGCAGAACGTGAACAGTTTCGCAAGGTGGTGAAAAATTACTCGCAATCACAATGGAACTTCTCAACAACAGACGAACGATTAGAGGTTCGGAATCCAGCTCAATCCGACGATATTGTTGGCTGGTATGACACCAAGTCGGTAGACCAGATCACCGCCGAATTAGCTGAATTGCGAGCACATCGAAAGGATTGGGAAAGCAGGACGGTTGAGGACCGAGCTGACCGACTCGATAATTGGGCTAACGCCATTTATGAACACCGCACTGAACTTTGTGCCTTACTCCAGAGAGAAGCAGGTAAAACTATTGAAGATGCGGTAATAGAGTTACGCGAAGCAGAGGACTTTTGTCGTTACTACGCAGCCGAAGCTAGGAATCTGTTGCATCCTCTTCCCTTACCTTCACCGACAGGTGAAACCAATACGTTATGTTTGCACCCGCGCGGTACCTTTGTCTGTATTAGTCCATGGAATTTCCCGGCTTCGATCTTTGTCGGACCGATTGCTGCTGCGTTAGTTACTGGCAATACCGTCGCGGCTAAACCGGCACCCCAAACAAGTTTAATCGCCGTTCGGTTGGTGCAACTTGCCTATCAAGAAGCCGAGATCCCTGAGACTGCGTTAAGAATATTTCCTGGAGGTGATGAAATCGGCAAAGCACTGGTTGCGAGTCCCCTCATTGATGGTGTTGGGTTTACCGGATCTGAATTTGCAGCTCGATCCATCGCAAAAAGTTTAGCGAATCAAGAAGGACCACTCAAACCTCTTATTGCCGAGACCGGTGGTGTGAACGTCATGATTGTTGACTCAACTGCTCAATTCGAGCACGTCGTGGACGACATTATTCACTCGGCATTTCACAGTGCTGGACAACGCTGTTCGGCGTTACGTCTCGTATGCGTGCAAGACGACATCGCTGAACCGTTACTCGAAATGCTCACTGGTGCAATGGATGTTCTAGCCGTGGGAGATCCTTCTGACTGGTCGAACGATATTGGACCGGTTATTGACCAAGAAGCACAAACATTACTGATAGACGCTTGCAATCGATATGAAATTCTCCATAGAAACAAAGAAAAGGAGAAGTTAGCAGGACATTACGTTTATCCTACTCTAGTCGACGTGAATGACCTAGGAGATTTCTCTACCGAACACTTTGGTCCGATATTAGGTTTTCATCGATTTAAACGTAGTGAAATGCCGAGTTTAGTAGAAAAAATAAATTCTGCAGGTTATGGACTCACATTTGGTATCCATAGCCGGTTGAACCGAACAATCCGCTATTTCACGCAGAATGTGCATGTTGGTAACATGTACGTCAATCGGACGATCACTGGTGCCGTAGTTGAAACCCAACCATTTGGAGGCGAAGGACTATCCGGTACCGGACCGAAAGCCGGTGGTCCTTTCTATCTGCAAAGATTCGTCGTTGAACGGGTAATTTCCACAAATGAAACGGCAACCGGTGGTAACCTCGCGCTTATGCGTCTCTGAATAGATTAAGGAGGCTGCACTCAAATATGTCGATTTCACCTGGAAGAATCAAAGAGATTGAAACAGAAATTGACTATGTACACTCACTATTCAAGGTCAAAGAAAGTACAGAAATGTCGCGATATAGAGAATATCGTTCAAGACCTTTACAACATCACTGGGTTGATTCCCTTGCTGCAGATCACATAAGCATCCTCCACTCACCATAATATAACATTGAACACAAACGTCTGAGGACACAAATTTAGCATGTATAGTGCATCCCAAGTTATTCGAACGCAATCTCAAGCTATTGAGATTAATCGCGTCTTACGCAACACATACCTACTCTTATCGGTAACGATTGGAGTCGCCGCACTTACAGCCTTTACTTGGATTCAACTTGAGTTGCCAAGGATGAACATCCTAGTCTATTTGGTAGGTTTTTTAGGATTGTTATTTGCGGTTCACAAGATGGCAAATAGTGTTTGGGGGATCGTCCTAACCTTTGCACTTGCCGCATTCATTGGAGCTGCCGCCGCACCATTAGTAGGGTTTTATCTAAAAACGAACCCTATGATTGTGGTTCAAGCTCTTTTGTTAACCGGTGTGACGTTTGTTGGTCTATCAATGTACACCATCGTACGGAGAACTGACTTCAGTTGGCTATGGCAATTTCTCGTCGTTGGACTTTTAGTATTTGCTGGCGTATTTATTCTACATTTCTTTGTCGATATGAGTCCGTTTCAAGCAATTTTGAGTGGCTTTTTTATCATTCTGGCCTGTGCCTTGATTCTGTTTCAGACGAGTCAAATCGTTTTGGGTGGAGAACGAAACTACGTAAGAGCTACAGTGAGTCTGTTTCTATCCATTTACATCCTGTTCATGAATCTACTATCGTTACTGTCCATTTCAGACAATTAACGAAAACTAACAAAAAATCTAACACTCAAGACACCAAATGTACTACTCTGTTTTCAAAAGCCCGGTAGGCGACCTACTACTTGAAGGTACCGAACATGCGCTACACAAATTGTCCTTTGCTAACAGCAACCCACTTAGTAGACTCGACAAAACTAGCGAGCGCAACGATCAGCTATTCCAACCTGTGAAGCAACAACTAACCGAATATTTTCGTAGCGAACGAACTCAATTCGATATCAATCTTCACATTGATGAAGCAGAAAACTCGTTTCATCGTGAAGTGTGGGAAGAACTCAGAAAAATCCCTTTTGGTTGTACGAGATCGTACACTGAAATTGCCCAGCGAATTGGTCGACCTAAAGCGTGCCGAGCAGTTGGTCAAGCAAACAATCGAAATCCAATCAGCATTGTGATTCCTTGTCACCGGGTGATCGGTGCAAATGGTTCGCTTATTGGTTTTGGTGGTGGTTTAGAAACGAAAGATTTTTTACTTAAACACGAAGGTGTTTTCGCTCAAAAATAGCGCGTAAGCACGAAGCTTAATCCTAGATATCCCCACGGCTTAAACTCTAAATCCGAAATGAATGGCGTGCGTCCGTCTGCTATCACCGGAGCATGGCTTCGGATGGTTGTCCACTCCGCATCCTTGTGAGTCAACTCACCAAACTCCCGCCAAGTCAATCGAACACCTAGCGAGGTGTCTTGTCCCATGTCAAAGTCAACTCCGGCGATAAAACTATAAGTCGTGACCAGCCCCGTAACCGACTCATACAAAGCACTTAATGTCCCTGCCGCATTGACTTTTGCAACATCGGGCCACTCTACCGGAAACGGTACCTCAAGGTACCCTTCAGCAACAGTTTTGCGTAAAAAATCGTTCCCGTAATTAAAGTCCAAATGTGCGATTCCCAGACCGACCCCAACGTATCCGGTCCACTTATCCGACAACTCAAAATCACGTAAACCATTTAAAGCTAGAATCCGAGTACCTTGATCGTCGTAAGTGTTGCTGGGTAAAGCGAACTGCGACCATTCGTTTGATTTACTCAAGATTTGTGCATCTCCTGTAGTCGCTAGAGGGAGTAATTGTTCCACATGATTCAACTGACTGTGTTCGTGTATGACTTCTAAACGCCAAACATCAAAACGTCGACCGAACGCATAACGCGCAAACCAGCCCGCGTCAGGGTTGATTTTTCCGGCATAGGAGCGTTGCTTTTCGTATAAGGCACAAGCACCGTCGGTTGGAGCTTCTGCAGGGTTGGGATATAACAGCGAGTCGCAATAGGTTGGATGCCCAATGTGAATCAGGTCTAAGTCGATGTCAGAATGACTAATTGTCCTACCGATGTGAAAACTGATATAGGAATCTGCTGACACGGGAAGCACGATGAGAAAACAGAGAATCAGCAAAATTCTTTGTGCAAGGTTCATGATTTAACTCCTATGAGAATGGTTGTGTAGTTGGACTAAAACGACAAGATGTTCCAAGTGGCTTTCTCGATGAATTCATTGCTTCGCGTTGCGGATATTTGAATCACTTTGAGTTACCTATTTGCTCTAACATCCGCTCGATAAATGGGTACCCACCACCCAAAATCAACGTCACTACAGCCAAAATCAAAATCACAATCAGTGCCCAAAAGAAAAATGTTTCATAGTAGGTGCGTCTTTGGATTAATTTCTCAACAATTTTACGCTCTTGATTAGCAATCGTTAATCGTAATGCGTACTTCGTGGTAGCTGAAGCGGGTACTTTGAAGAAGATCTCAGGGGCATTATTCATCGCACGAACAATGTCGAGCATATGTAGACCCGTAAGCCGCGACAATTCTATCGGATGAAGCGTACGTTGTTCGGAACTTTTAAAAGCATCAAATACTAAAAGAATGTTCTTATGGTATCGACGATACCGAAACAAGGTTAATCTAGCCATGCTAAAATATGGGAATTATAGGGATAACTACCCAAAAATGTTTATAATACACGTATTGAACATTGTATTTAGAGGAGTTAACATGCCCGGCAAATCAAAACGAGTCGGTTTGAATGTCTTTCAATTATTCGATTCATTCCCTGATGAAATGACCGCAACTGAATGGTTTGAGAAAGTGTTTTGGGCGGAAGGTCGAGTATGCGGACATTGTGGAAGTGACCGTATAGTTGAACGCAAAAACCATAAACCTATGCCATATCGCTGTAAAGATTGTCGTAAGGATTTTAGTGTACGGACTGGGACGGTTATGCAACACAGTAAAATTCCACTACGCAAATGGGTGGTAGCGATCTACCAGATAACGACTAGCTTGAAAGGTACGTCAAGTATGAAACTCCATCGTGATTTGGATGTTTCGTATGCATGTGCTTGGCATTTATCCCATCGTATTCGTGAAGCATGGGATCAATTTGTCGACGAGAAATTCGATGGTGAGAACGAAGTCGATGAGAGTTATTTCGGCGGAAAGGAAGCGAGTAAACATAACTCTGACAAATTAAATGCAGGTCGTAGAGTAGTAGATAAAACTGCAGTCGCAGGTGTTAAAAACCGCGAGACCAAGCAAGTAAGGGCACGAATAGTACAACGTACCGATAGTCGCACACTATAGAGTTTCGTAGGGGCGCATGTCGAAGAAGGGGCTACTGTTTACACCGACGAATCAAAAGCATATCAAGGTTTAGTTGATTTTGAATATCAATCAGTCAAACGCAGTGTCGGGAGTTTGTGAAGGATATGGCGTCTACTAATGGGATCGAATCATTCTGGGCAATGTTAAAACGGGGATATTTTGGCACTTATCACAAAATGAGTGCTAAACATCTCAGTCGTTATGTCAGTGAATTTGTCGTACGTCATAATCTTCGAGAACGTGATACCATAGAACAGATGATCTGCTTAACCCGACTGATGAAAGGTAAGAGTTGCAGTACAAGAAATTAGTTACATAGGAGAAATAGTCAATGTCAGAAAAATCTGTGAAAACAAAAAATAAAACCCGCTTGGTAGCATTGTTTCTATTCATTGCTCTCGCTGGCTCGGCGAACGATCTGACACAAGAAGAGGCAAATTTGTATCACGAGCTCAACACTATTGTTCCGGCGATCAGCGATTTAGCTTATCAAGTAGGCTATCAAACCGCATCGATTAAAGCAGCGCAGATTTTCGCCACCGAAACAGAAGCTGAAGAATTTTGCAAGGATACGACTCTACCGATTACGAAAAAAGTCGTCGAGGAATTTATCAAAAAAATCTCACCGGATCCCAATGAAATGCTCGATACTATTGCTATGGGAGTTTTCTGGCGATTAGAAGAAGCAACTGATAACGTGGAAGGTTGTGGTATTACAGAGATCATTACCGAACGAATAGAATATTGGTATGAACAACTGGAAGGTGTCAGCAATGAATGACGATAACATAGTAAGAAGAAGTAGATGAAGAAAATCAATAATACACAGATACCTTAACTTTACGGAGTAAAAAAACTATGGAAACTAAATTAGAAGAAAGTTTTGACGATCTTTTAGAAACAGAATCAGCGTTCTATGAGAAAAATCGAACCGAACTTTTGATGAAATATCCAAACCGATTTCTCTTAATTCGCGGGGATAAGGTACATGGCGACTTCCCAACTCAAGGCCACGCGATTACAGAAGGAGTCCGTGAGTTCGGTTCTACCCCTTTTTTAGTGCGATTAGCCGGTGAAGAGCCTTTAGTTCTCACGGCGCCAGCATTAACATTGGGGATATTACAGTGCCAGTAATAACGATCAGACCAATAGGTTTTCAAACCAATCCGGACGGCACACAAAAACCAATTAGTCCTATCGAGATTTTACAACGTCAAGGGCCTTGTTTAGAAGCAACTATTACAGTTTCAGATGCGCAACAAGCCGCGTTATCAGAACGTGGTGAACAAGCAAAATCGCTGACTGGTCTTGTTATGTTCGATACAGGAGCAAGTGTAAGTTGTTTTGATCAAAAGATAGCGCAAGATATAGAGCTTGTTATTGTAGATAAAGGAAATATGATCTCTGCCTCACATGAGAATCATCCTGTTCCGATTTTCGCTGGGAAGATCATCTTACCCGGTTTAAATGTAAATATAGAACGAGGAATGGGTGCTAATTTAGCACCTCAAAACTTAATAGCCTTGATCGGCAGGGATATATTACAACTAGGAACTTTATTCTATAACGGAGCTGACGGTTCAGTTTGTTTCTCAATTTAAGTATTCTAAATGAAATCCATTGCTAACGCCCCCGCCGTAAAACAACCGAAACGTGAACCTCGAAGCGCTGAGGAACTGGCATTATCTCTGAGGACACCCGCACTGCGAACCGCCATCGCCAAGCGGAAGAAAGCGACCAAGAAATAATGATGATTCTAATCTCCATAGGAGAATTATAAGGAGTTTGGGTAGTTATCCCTATAATTCTATAAAATGTTATAACTAGTCCTTATTAACACTCAGAGCATAATACCCAGCTCATGCCGTTGATAGCATTGATACCCAGTTCATGCATTGAAACCACGGTTTCACATTCTGAAAACCAATGCGTTGCAAACGTAATAAATGAGTAACCAAACTTTCCGGAAACTCAACATTTGCCAATGCGAGTTTCGATTGTTCTATTTCTAAATCTGAGTACCCATTACCCCTCTTAAACGCATCATGCAAGAGTTCAAATTCCTGGTCGATTTGCACATTTTCTGAGAGAATTAAGATACCTCCAGGTCGTAACTTTCGATGGATTCTGTTCAGCGCTTTATCGCGATCGCGAATCGGTAAGTATTGCAGTGCAAAATTTAAAATCACAACATCGCACTCTTCCAAATTCACTGACCTAATATCACCATGTTTGAATTCGACTCGGGAATCAATAACGTTCTCACGCGCCTTCACTAACATCGCTTTCGATGAGTCTATACCTACAATCGAGACATCACGATCTTTGATACTCATTAGAATCGACCTTATAGTATTGCCTAACGCACACCCTAAATCATAGCATTTGTCGCCTTCGCAGAGATGTTCCCCTACGATAGTCCCAGTTAATTGAGTCAGGGTTTCGTAACCGGGTGTGCTCCGTTTTTGCATATCGGCAAAAACGGTTGCAACGCGATGATCAAATACAAAGTCTCCGATGTTATCGATTTTGTCAGCATATAGTTTATCGGTGTGGAAATCATTAACCGATTTTGTTTCATCTTTTAACATGGTAAAATATATTAACAGAATACAATGAATTTACAATGACTGACATGGATTTGGATAGTCCCGATTTATTCATCAATCGAGAACTCTCATTAATCGAGTTTAACCGGCGCGTATTGGCGCAAGCAAAACGCGACTCCTATCCGTTGCTGGAACGTTTACGATTCCTTTGTATTGCTAGCGCCAACATGGATGAGTTTTTTGAAATCCGTGTTGGTGGTCTGCGTCAACAAGTCGATTTCGGCTCGCAACAGCGTGGTCCAGATAACCTTTCGGCACAAGAACAACTCGACCACGTCCGCGTCAGGACCCGGGAACTAGTAAACGAACAATACCAAGTTCTCAATGAACAACTGCTTCCAGACTTACGGGCACATGGGATCTACTTCCTTCGTCGGGACGAGTGGAGTGACAATCAGAAACGCTGGTTAGAAGAATACTTCCATCGCGAGTTATCGCCGATTTTAAACCCCATTGGACTTGATCCAGCACACCCGTTTCCACGTCTGCTGAACAAGATTTTAAACTTTGTTGTAACACTAGAAGGACAAGATGCCTTCGGACGACATAGTCGACTCGCCGTCGTACAAGCCCCACGAGTGTTACCAAGACTCGTTCAACTACCCAAGGATATCTCGACAAATCCATGGGATTTAGTATTTTTATCGTCCATTATTCATGCTCATGTAGACGAAATGTTTCAAGGTATGACGGTGACAGGATGTCACCAATTTAGAGTGACTCGAAATAGTGATCTATGGGTTGATGAAGAAGAGATCACTGACCTCAGACATGCACTTGAAGGGGAACTCCCCAGTCGCCGTTTCGGCGACGAGGTACGACTCGAAATCGACAAAAACTGTCCAAAGTACTTGCGAGAATTACTCCGAACACAATTTGATCTCGCGTCCGACGACGTATATCTATGCAGCGGACCGGTCAATCTGATGCGATTAAATCAAATCTACGAACTCATCCAAGAGCCAAAGCTCACTTTTTCCGGACTCACTCCAGTCGTTCCCAAAGCAATTCAGCAGTCGTCGAATATGTTTAGTTTGATCGCCGAAGGGGATGTACTACTACACCACCCGTTTCAGTCTTTCGCTCCAGTGCTAGACTTCTTACGTCAAGCCGCGCAAGACCCCGATGTCCTTTCGATCAGACAAACTCTCTACCGTACTGGATCTGATTCACAAGTGGTGAGAACACTAACTGATGCCGCACGTAGTGGTAAAGAAGTACTCGTCGTGATCGAATTACGGGCACGATTTGATGAAGCCGATAACATTGAACTTGCTACTCAGTTGCAAGCAGCGGGTGCACAAGTAGTTTATGGTGTCGTCAGGTATAAAACACATGCAAAAATGATCGTCGTCACACGGCGTGAACGAGGTGGCTTACGCCGTTATGTGCATTTAGGAACTGGGAATTATCACTCAAAGACAAGTCGAGTCTATACCGATTGCGGACTGTTGACTTGTGATGCCGAAATTGGCGAAGATGTACAACAACTGTTCCGTCAAATTACGTCCACCGGTCAATCGGGTCAACTGAAAAAAATATTGCAATCGCCGTTTACTTTGTACAACCGAATGTGCGAACACATTCAGCAAGAAATCAACAATCATAAAGCTGGCAAACCTGCAAGAATCATTGCGAAGATGAATGCGCTCGTCGAACCGACCATTATTAAAGAGCTTTACCGAGCATCTCAAGCGGGGGTCTCGATTCAGTTAATTGTGAGAGGAATTTGTGCGCTGAGACCAGGAATACCAGGAGTATCTGAAACCATTGAAGTACGGTCGATCATTGGGCGATTCCTAGAACATTCACGGGTGTTCAGGTTTGAAAATGGTGGCGAACCAATCACCTATTTATCAAGTGCCGATTGGATGGCGAGAAACTTCTTTGCACGCGTCGAAACTGGTTTTCCGATCCAAGACCCGGTCCTAGCCCAAAGAATCTATGACGAATGTTTATCGCCATACCTGCAAGATAATTCACAAGCATGGATACTGAACGCTGATGGTTCATATGAACCCATAACAGAAACAAAGGATGTAATCTGCGCCCAAGAGAAACTATTAGCCTACTACAACGGAACGAGCTTAGAACAACTACGTTCAACGGTCTCTCAGTGATAGTTTGCGATGGATCGAGCGAAGATATCGCATCTCACGTTCCATATCTATCACAGCGTGAGGTATTGGTGTTCTAACCACTTTTTCAGTAACTCTAAATGTATCGTGAATGCATTCAAGGTTAACTTATTACGGGGGGACTGTCGCTTGTGCGATTCCGTCTTAACACTACTGCTAAACGTAACAAGATTGCAAGTTTTTTGATTGACTTACCATCAGTCAGTTGTTTAGTCGGGAATTTTGCCGGTGTGCTAAGACTAGGTTAGCAACCATCATTTGTTCGCGCAGAAAAAACTAGGTAAGTCTAAGTTATGGAGTAAATACCTACGGTGGCTCAGTGTTACCGAATTCAACTAATTGTTGCCGTAAATCTCCTAACTGTTTTTTTATGAGTTCCGGAGAATCTGCTGAATTGATCGCTTTTTGAATCGCTTGGATGGTACCGCTCGTTCCTAGTGCTAGCTCCCACGACTCGTCTGGAAAACAGCGTTTATATCCTTAGAATTCCTCCATCATTCAATGGATAGTACGTTTAAATCCAGATTTTGTGATTCGACCTTTCAGGAAATATTTTTCAGTAATGGACGTGCACCCCATTTGTAACTTCACCTCATGAGTTTCGAAGCTTTAACTGGTGATCAAACGAATGATTCGCGCCCAAATAGATAAGTCTAGCCTCTTCGCGTCCACTGATAATTTCGATTTTGTGTCCTAAGATTTTTTTTCAGCTGTCTTAATGAACTCGTTTGAGTTTTGATTTGTGTCTAGCTTCATATTCATTTGAGCTAGAAACTTCACTGACGAATTATCCCATGACAGGTCATCAATTGACTCACCCTCAAACAAGCACAGCGAGACACACCCTTACTTGTCTAAAATACCGATTCTTAATCAGACGATCAAGTGGGCACCCAGGTATCAATAAATGAAGGAATTCCACATTCGCTTTTTCAACAATCGCAAAATCTTACACATAGTAGATCTTTTAACAGTGGACTTGGTTCAAATACCTAGCGTGCAAGGGGCATACATACTAGGCACAAGTGGAGAGACCATGTTAACGTATCCTTGGGCGACTTCTCCTGTGTTTTACATTGGCAAAGCAGACAACCTTCGTCAACGATTAAAGAGCCACAAAAAATATACCGAAGGCGCGATGCATGACTATAGAGATTGGTGGTGGCCACGCTATCAATACGGTGCGGCTTTCGGTGTTTCGTGTGCTTGGTTCCAATCTTTTAATAAAAGCCCAGCTTGGTTGGAAGCAAAATTAGTAGCTAATTTTTACGAGAATTTTGGCTCAATTCCGGTTGCAAACACCAGTTGGCCAAAGGAACCGCAACATGGATCGAAAGACGATTAATCAGACCAAAATTTAGATGTAATCTTTCCCAGCTAACGATGCAACCACTTTCACAAGAGCCAAGATTGATCGGAGCGTGGGGAGGTGACTGTATTTCTATTCGATTGCACAGTCGTTTGTCATTAGTCATGGGAAGACAACTATAGTAGATAAACATGCCGTAGCTCAAAGACGTGAAGAATGAATATAAGGACATCATGAAACAAGTCGTTCAAGCCATAATTCAGGCCGAAAAAAAGTCAAGAATGGAGCAGAACTGCGCTACCGACCAAAATTCCCAAATATTTAACTACAGTAAAGATCGTTGAAATGATTGAAAAGAACTCTAAATATGGGATTTCACTTGAACACCTTTAACACGGAATTTCTGACAGACCAATTTGCTTTTAAAAAGACCGCATAACTACTAAGTATCAGCAACGCAAGTTGTTACACGTTCATTCTCATTCAATCACAACTCGTCTATCCTCCACGGATGGAAATTGCGCTCATAATTCCAATTTCTCCCTTCGCCATCAATTTTCTCTCTATCCAAATTAGCAGTGTATTAGATTGCGAAACACAAATGCATAGGAGTAACTCCCAAATTTCTAAACAAGGCTCTTGTTTGTTACTTGGACTCAACGCATTTAGTTTGGAGAGGTTTTGGGAAAGTTACTCGTCCAATGGTTTCCAGAATTATGCGCCTACATTCACGCGAATAATCGGGGTCGTCATAGTGTAGTAAAAATTTTACTACATGAAATAATTCTGGAGTGAAGACTAGTGCAGTAGAATTCACACTTGCTGCGGATGTACATTTCTCCGTAAATGGTTCATCTCTATTTTCCGGCGCTTTCAATCGGTAAGGATTACCAAAGAGCACCGGTTTTGCTGGTGCTTCTACTTCACTACGTTCAAAGTCTTCTTGAATGTTTAGATTTAACTGACGAAACTTTTCAATGTTAATTGCTTTGTTATCTTTGCCTTCAGCCTCTCCGACTAACCTACCTTGTTCCGAAACAAAGACTACATCAAATTGAGAGCTAGACTCTTCAAAGGACGACGTATGGAAACCCATCAATTCAAGTGCATCCGCAACGGCATTCTCCAGTGGTTTCCCTTTCTCGTAGAGTAATGCTTTGTAGGCACATATTTCTCTGCATTTTTCTTCTAATTCTTCTCTATAAGATCGAGCAGCTTCTTCCTTTTGTTTGGCCTCGGCTAGAGCGGTCTTTAGCTGAAGCTCCGGCTCTAACACATACTTCTCTTCAAGAGCCCAACTTGGAGTTGGAGTAGTATCGCTCCTTCTCTGCAACTGTTGATCGAGTTCAGTAATACAATGGAGAAACTGGGCAGCAAACTGTTTGGCTTCGTTTGTATATTGAATCTGTTCACCCTCTTCCTCAAAGAAGCTATCGGATTCAAAATCGATGTCTGGAAGAACTAAAAGTGTACCCGAGGAATTCGCACAGTTGTAAATTGCACCAACTGCTTTATTCCCATCACTTGTTACAATACACGAAGGAACTGTTGGTTCCTCAAAAAAAACTTTATAACTAGAGTGAGACCCAAATTCCTTCCAATATGGTGCTAACCAACTACTACCATTGATAGAAAGTCTCATTTTAGTTCCATATGTTTCAACAGGATCAAGATTTATAGGTAGCGATCGATAATTGTCATAATTCTCCACAATTATTGTGGTTTTTTCGTTACGACCAGTACCAGAACGATTACGTTCACCTGTGTCTACAACTACTTCAGTAAAGTCAGTCGCGAACGCAATTATCGTCTTGCCAGCATCTAAGGCTAGCTTGATCTGCTGGTTCCAATACTTGCAAATATCGGTCAGTCGAAATGAGGCATTCTCCGTAAGACATGGTTTGCCCTGATGTGTCTCGTCATAGACACAAAGTTTATGAATAACTGGTTTGAATATTATGATGTCCCAATCCAATAGAGATCGTTTTTCACGAAAACCTGAATGTTCTACTTTGTCCGATGCAAGCTCTAAACCGATTGCAAGTATTCGTTTTTTGGTCATATATAGTTCCGTTAAGAAATGCTGTGCTTAGATTTAGTGAATTATTCAACGACATTGTAATTGAAAGAATGGTGGTGGTTGGCTGGAGGTGAATATCACTAGCCTCGCAAATAGTCCGTTCGCTCTTGTGAGGATAAATGCTAATGTTTGCTCTAGTTCACAGCTAAATGCACCGTTTATCTCGAGAATAACAACCTTACGATAAAGTAGAGAATTTAAAGTTACCGATTGAGATAGGTTATGTCGTGCTCTTCTACATATTCTTCTTGCAGATGGAACTCGCCTTGAGGCGACCGTCAGCCACATTTTCAATGTTAATCACCACATAGTTTTGGATTCGCTTCTGGTACGGAAACGTACTGAGCCGTGCCCGCACATGCTTTCGTAGTGAGAGTCCAACGCTAGATTCTGAAGTGCTCCTCCAACGACGCGGTCTACTCTGGTGGGCAACACTTCTATTGGCGGTGGAGGCGCTACTCTAGCCGACCAATTTCAAAGAGAGGAGGATAGCGTAGACTCTTCATTTGGAGGCATTACCTAATTTGCGAAGCACGAAACATGGAAGAGACACGAAGGTATTCACAATTGTATTTCACAAACTAGCTCTAGGAACAGTCAATTTATAACTTCTTTCTAACCATCCAAACTTCCTCTGTCGGCCACGATTGCGCCCATTCTGCGTCCGCCCATACGTACTGGCTTTTGCCATCAGGAGGTGCGCCGAGTTCGTGTAATTCTTCAATCTCGAACCCGCAGGAACGCAGAAGTTCTATCCATTTACCATGTGGAAGCTGGAATTCAACGGTTGGCGGATCAGACCAATGCAGTTCATACATTCGCAAGTAAGGTCTCAGTAGTGTAGTTCCATGACGGAGATCGGGTTGTTCAGGACAACATAGCTGGGATATAGGATGGCAAGTCATGAAAACAAGCTGAGCATTTTGCTTCAAGACCCTGGCCGCTTCCGGCACCCATTGGTAGGGATCCGCCCATAGAGACGCTCCATATTCCGATATAGCAAAATCAAAGGATTCGTCTGCAAACGGCAATTGTTCGCCGAATGCCTCGAGTAATACGACTGAGCTATTGTGTTTATCTTTTAACCGAGCCGCTGTATTCAGTTGGTTGCGAGTTGGATCAATGGCAAAGACTTCCCCTCCTCTTCTAGCCATCCATGAAGCTACATATGCTGTTCCGCAGCCAATTTCGAGACACCGTTTGCCTTCGAGGCTTTCTGGAAGCATGGCAATGCTTGTATTGGGGGTTTCCCAAATTCCCCAGACTGGTTCTACGGAAGCCCACTTGGATTCAGCAGGACTGGCGTAATCCTCTGCTTTTATGCTCCAGGCGTCGCGATTTAGTTGTTGGTAGTTCCGTTCCGATAGTCGCACGTTTTCTTTCGTTCCGTTAGATATTAAAAACGAGTATTTTCCACGAGACAGATAGCTCTAATCGATTCATCGAGGAATTTGATTGCCAACTACCTGCAAGACAATTCACAATCAGGGATACTGAAAGCTGATGGTTCGTATGAGCCCATAACCGAAACTAAGGATGTCATCTGTGCCCAAGAGAAACTACTGATTTACTAAAACGGAACGAGCTTAGAACAACTACGTTTAACGGTCACTCAGGGATAGCTTGTAATGGATCGAGCGTAGATATCGCATTTCACGTTCGATATCCATCAGTGTGAGATATTGGTGCTTTAACCACTTTTTCGGTAACTCTAAATGTATAGAGGATGCATTCACGGTTAACTTACTGCGAGGGAGACTATCGCTCGTGCGATTCCGTCTTAATACTACTGCTAAACGTAATAAGATTGCAAGTTTTTCGATCGACTGATCAGCCGTCAGTTGTTTAGTCGGGAATTTTCGTCGGTGTGCTAAGACTAAGTTAGCCACCATCACTTGTTCTCGCAGCGAAAAACCAGGTAAGTCTAAGTTATGGAGTAAATACTCGCCGTGGCGATGATAACGTACATGTGAAATATCCAATCCGATTTCATGTAGTAGGGCCGACCAGCGTAAGAGTAGCCGGTCTTCTATTTCATCTAGCTCCCATTGAACTTTAACCTGATCGAACAAATGTAGTGCGGTGTCCTCAACTCGACGGGCATGACGTTCGTCGATGTGGAATCGGCGCAGTAAGTCAAGCACAGTCGATTCTCGTACATCCTGATCCTGAATTCGTCCACATAAATCGTATAGTAATCCTTCCCGAAGGGCACCGTCCGTCACATGCATTTCGTCGATGTCCAAAGATTGAAACACCGCGGTCAAGATCGCTACACCTCCTGGAAAGACTCGCGCCCGTTCTTTGCTACAAAGACTGGCATCGATCGTATCAGTATTGCCGAATTCAACTAACTGTCGCCGTAAATCCCCTAACCGGTTTTTGGTGATGAGTACCGGAGAATCTGCTGAATTGATCGCTTTTTGAATCGCTTGGATGGTGCCGCTCGTTCCTAGTGCCAGCTCCCACGACTCGTCTGGAAAATAGCGTTTATAACCTTGGAGTTCCTCCATCACTCGATTGATGGCACGTTTAAATCCAGATTTCGTGATTCGGCCTTTTGGGAAATATTTTTCAGTAATGGAAGTGCAACCCATTGGTAAACTTTCGCCCTGATGAGTTTCGAATCTTTCGCCGCTAACGATTTCGGTACTTCCACCACCGATATCAACAACCAAGCGGTGGTTTAACTGGTGATCGAACGAATGATTTGCGCCTAAATAGATCAGTCTAGCTTCTTCGCGCCCACTAATAATTTCAATTTTGTGTCCTAGGATTTTTTGGGCTGTCTTAATGAACTCGTTTGAGTTTTTTGCGACTCGCAACGCTTGGGTACCAACGATACGAACGTTTCTTCTCGGTAGTGGTCGGATGCGTTGCCCTATTCTGAGAAGCGCTTGATGCGCTACGTTCATCGACTTTTTTCTAATTTGCCGCGATTCACCGAGCCCCGACGCTAAGCGTGTAAGTTCTTTATGTCGATCAATTACACGCCAGCTTTTTGGTTGTTTGATGGCTAGTATGACATGAAAACTGTTCGAACCTAAGTCAATCGCAGCAAGTGGCGTGATTGGTTCTAATAAGTCCTCATTGGTACCCGAAATAGTGCTATCTGTCATAACGTTATCGAGATTTTCTCGATACAAAGTGTTGGGTTGGAAACAGTCTCTTGGAATACTTATGTAATCGAAAACTGTACAATCTTTTTTTCTTGATCAGACAGTCGGCTCGGAATTGTGTATTATGCAATGCTTGGGAATCCCAAAATTACTTGACCCACGGATTCTGTTTGTGCAAGAATAGGACATTTCACCAGTGAACTTACTAGAAGTTAAAGACCTATCGGTAACGTTCGACACCGACGAACGTACCGTTGGTGTCTTAGATAACGTTTGTATCGATGTCAAACCTGGTGAAACTCTAGGAATTGTCGGTGAATCTGGCTGTGGCAAGAGCGTCACGTCGCTCTCGATCATGCGACTATTACCTCAACCAGCGGGTAAAATCACTAATGGAAGTGTCTTCTTTGATGGTCAAGACTTACTCGGCTTGTCCAAAGAAGACATGCGAACTATCCGCGGACGAAAAATCGCAATGATTTTTCAAGAACCCATGACGGCACTCAACCCAGTTCAGCGTGTCGGTGTTCAGATGATGGAGTCACTTAAACTCCATCGTAGTGATATGTCCAAAGAAGAACAACGACAAGAGTGCGAAAAACTGCTTGACCGTGTTGGGATACCTGAACCTCGATTGCGATTAACAGAATATCCTCACCAACTTTCTGGAGGAATGCGCCAACGAGTCATGATCGCGATGGCTTTACTGCATGTTCCTGATATCTTGATAGCCGATGAACCGACGACAGCCTTAGATGTAACGATTCAGGCACAGATCTTGGAGCTTATTGCAGAACTGCAAAAACAAAGTGGCATGTCTGTAATATTCATCACCCATGATCTCGCAGTGATTGCTGAAATTTCGGACCGCGTCGTAGTTATGTATGCGGGTCGGGTCGTAGAACAAGCAAAGATTAAAGACTTGTTTGAAAATCCTCGACATCCTTACACACGAGGTCTCTTAGGGTCCATTCCTACATTAGACGGAACTCCTAAAACTCCACTGTCGACAATTCCGGGTATGGTACCTAGTTTTGCTGATATGCCATCCGGGTGTCGCTTTCGTAATCGATGCGACTATGCCCAGGAAAGATGTAAGACTGAGGTCCCGGCACTGAAGGAAACTGGTGCTTCCCACGCGGTTGCCTGTCATTATTGGCAACATGTCGCACAGAGTACGAGCACGTAATATGAGTACTTCCCCATTGCTTGAAGTTCAAAACCTTGTTAAACACTTTCCAGTCAAGAAAGGCGTTATTCCAAAAACTGTTGGACACGTTCAAGCCGTCGACGATGTGTCATTTACGCTGGAACGCGGAGAAACCCTTGGATTGGTTGGAGAATCAGGTTGTGGTAAGAGTACGGTAGGACGTACCCTACTGCATTTATTACGTCCCACTTCTGGTAGTGTAAAGTTTGAAGGACAAGACATCAGTCATATGTCGCGCGCCCAACTCAAGCAGATGCGCCGAAATGTACAGATTATCTTTCAAGACCCCTTTGAATCACTCAATGCACGCCACACAATTAGAAAGATCCTTAGTGAACCCTTTGTCATTCATCGAATAGGTACGCGGCAGGAACGGAATGCCTATGTGGTGGCACTCCTTAATCGAGTCGGCTTGGACGAATCGGCTGCTGACCGCTTCCCCCATGAATTTTCTGGGGGACAAAGACAACGTATTGGGATTGCACGCGCGATCGCATTAAAGCCTAAATTGATTGTTTGTGACGAAGCTGTGTCCGCTCTGGACGTTTCGATTCAATCGCAGGTTATCAACTTATTGCTAGATTTACAGCAAGAGATGGACCTTGCCCTCATCTTTATCGCCCATGACTTAGCCGTCGTTAAACATGTTTCTGACAAGATTGCCGTAATGTACTTAGGTAAGATTGTGGAAACGCGACGATCAGCAGACATATATAGTTCACCCAAACACCCTTATACACAAGCGTTGATTTCTGCAATCCCAAAACCCGATCCTAATCTACGTACAGAACGGATCATTCTGGCCGGGGATGTCCCGTCGCCGATTTCGCCGCCGAGTGGGTGTAGATTTCATACTCGATGTCGGTATGTGAGGGAAAATTGCAAAACTGAGATTCCGGTACTTGAATCCAAGTTTGGTGGCAGTGTCGCGTGCTTGTATGCAGGATCACTGCAGGAAGCGAAATCTGCTTAAGGTAGTACTAATGCCTTTGTTTGAAAAGTAGTCTTGGCGAGTGTGCTCGAAAGGCTCGTCCCAGCTGATTTCACAATGAGTAGTGGAACACCAACACTCATCCGTACAACTTCTCCTTGACTGTTGAAGACTTGCTTGGCCGTCGATAGTTCACTTATCCGTCTTCGCCTACGCTTCGCAGTCGGAGCCGGAACCATAACACAGACGCTATCAGGCATTCACGGTTAGTTCATAGTTCCGTCCTGGTAAGGTAATGACTATTACGACGTGTCGATCAAAGTTCAAACCACCTAGGCTGAAAAGATTGATTCCAGTCAAGAAATAATTGCACGTAGTATCGCAGATTTACAGATAAACGGGATGCTTCAGATCTATAGTACCACTTTGAATTGTTGAACTCCGACTTCCGATCAATTAAGTCCAACTTCGCTCTGCGTAAAAATGAACGATCAAGTCCACCTGACTACAAACCACTGGAAAGAAAGTTCGAGGTTTTTGCACATGACAATGAATCTACTTTCCAAAGTTTGCGATTCAATGTGTTGAGGATGGTTTCCCATTAACATCGGTTGGAGACCAGAATGTACGAATTTCAGTTAAAAATCGAACAAAGATCGATCGTCCTGAGTCTCATTTGGAAAAAGCAATACTTGCTGGATTAGCCTTAGTCTGAATTACTGGTTCATACTACGGCTCACCTTTTAAGTAATCCTTCAATAGCTGCAATAGACTTATCTTGGTGTACTAACTTTAGAAATGATCTTCGGTCAAGTGGAATTTAACCTAAATTTTCGTTATCGTTCTCCACAACCGATAGTACATCCTTCGATTAATCAAATTCACCTATACCGGTCGGATCGTTTTGTCGTTTGAACCAAACTCAATTGCATTGAAATAATATATTTACGTATAATATAAAATTATGAAGATATATACGCTCGACACTGCAGCCGCTGTTCGTAAACTCGAACTCGCTGACTGCACGCCAACGCTGGCGGAAGCGATTGTTGAAATCTGTGCCGCCAAAGATGCTAACTTTGCAACCAAATCAGATATTGAACGGGTCTCTTCAGACCTTAAAGACGTGAAGTCAGACCTTAAAGACGTGAAATCAGACCTTAAGGAAGTGAATTTAGAACTTGGAGAAGTGAGAACAGAAATTGGAGAAATGAAGTCAGAGCTTAGCAACGTCAAGAAAGACGTTCAAGTCTTGAACACGGGTCTGTGCGACGTAAAGAACGATGTTCAAATCTTGAACGCAGGCATGGTCAAAGTCAAAGAAGACATTGGTATATTGCAGTCAAGCGTCTCAGTTTTGTGTGACCACCTCATGCAATTGTCTGTCAATTTGAAGTACAAAATTATCGTTTGGGCTATGGTTGGAACTGTATCTACTTTAACTCTAGTCTCGCTACTAGGTAGACTGTTTCAATAGTCGATACACTGCGGCGGCGTGATTAGCGCACATGGATCCAGCCTAAAGGTTCAGTAACCCCGCTGGGAAGCCCTCTACTAATATAGAACCGTTAGGTTCCATTCGTTGGGACCAGACCTAACCGTCTGCCCGTTTCAATTAAAAGAAAATCGCGAGCCTTAACGATACTTCGTAAGAATCAGCAGAAAGTCGCGTAGGAGTATCGACATCATTCAGTTGCTCTCTCCATTCCTCTTCAGCTTCTGAAGTTAACCGCGCTTCTAATTGCAATAACGTACTTCGACCGATAGATTTTTCAATACCGACTCCCATAACCCACTGTTTAAAGACAGGCGAACGAGTTTCCGTTGCGGGATTACCCGTTTCTCCAGGACCACAAACTAGTTTCGTTCCACAAACTGTAAAGTTCCGTTTGAAAGCAACTTCAATCTCTCGCCAACCACCAAGTATTAAAGGTGAAAACTCAAACAAACCAAAAACCGACATTACGTGCCCCATGCGTATGACCGCTGTTCGATCACGATCCGTTTTAAATGACCACTGTTCATCAAGCAGATCTTCGATTGTTTGACCGTCCCCTAACTCACCGATACCAGTTAATCGCCCTTCGATACTATCACTCCGGAGGGTGTACTCAAATTGAAAATCCAGCCACAAACCACGAGTGTCAAATTTATAGCGATACCCTAAAAACACGTTAAGGCTATAGGGAGAATCTGATCCCTCATTCTTCTGATTAAAAACTAGATCCTTGAGAGACAGAGAGGGAAACAAGTTGACATCTTCTCGCTTGTCGTACCTCACTTTGAAGTCATCGAGCGAGACACCGCTACCGATGTAAAGTCCGCCAGAAGCAAAGGCAACGTTACCAATCACGAGTCCTAGCGCGACCAATAGTAGTTGTGCGTATCGGAAAATAAGAGTCTTCATCATTCGTCCTTGATTCAATGAAGTTTCGAGTTAGCCAGTGTTGGTGCCTATGGAATCTGCCAGTCGATCAAAGGAGATGGCGAATCGCATCTCGTTCCTCGATGAGTTCCTGTTCTGTCAATTTAATTCGTTGTTGCGCAAAGTCATCAAGCACGCGATCCTGTATGACATCAATCTGACCACCGTGACAAACAACAGGATAAGAAAAAACTAATCCAGATTCAATTCCGTACTCTCCCTGACTCACGATCGACATACTCGTAGTACCGGGGGATTCAGTGCACCAATAACGCATATGGTCTATGGCTGCATTTGCAGCCGATGCCGCGCTTGACGTACCCTTGGCTTGAATGATCTGTGCGCCACGTTGTTGTACACACGGTATAAACTCATCGGTATACCAATTCATCGTAACTAAGTCCAATGCATCGATTCCTTTAACAGTCGCTGAGTGAAGTTCAGGAAACATCGTGGAGGAATGATTTCCCCATATCGCTAGATTACGAACATCCTGAACGTGCGCTCGTGTCTTTTGGGCAAGTTGTGCAACTGCCCGATGGTGGTCTAGAATTGTCATTGCCGTAAACTGGTTACTTGCCAATGTCTTAGCATTATTGACAGCAATCAGACAGTTTGTATTTGCCGGGTTTCCTACCACAAGTACCCGCACATCTCTAGATGCATTATCGCTAAGTGCTTTACCTTGAGTCGTGAATATCGCGCCATTTGCTTCGAGTAAATCTTTACGTTCCATGCCGGCACCGCGTGGTCTTGCACCGACAAGTAGCGCGATATCTACATCGGCAAAGGCCTCATTGGGATCAGTAGTTGGTACAACGTTTTCGAGCAACGGAAACGCACAATCTTCTAACTCCATCACAACCCCACGTAACGCATCCATAGCGGGTGGTATTTCTAAAAGTCGGAGATCGATTCCATGCTGCGCACCTAGCATCTCGCCAGATGCGATTCGAAAAAGCATCGCGTACCCAATTTGACCGGCGGCCCCAGTAACTGCAATTCGAGTTGTTTTTGACATGATTAAATTCTGCGTTAAGACTCTCAGTTAGTTCTTTCAACACAAATTTTACGATTAACCTCAAAAACACAGTTACTTGATCTCGCACCTTAAATGTGGTTGGTGTATATCTCAGCACGAAATACCGAATTAACCTCGAGTTTTCTGTGCAATATGAACACGGATTCGAGCAACTATCGTCGTCACTACCCAGTGACAACTACCGTCATTGGAATCGTAGCTGAGATATTAGGGCATTTTTAATCTCTTCACCCGATTAGCATGCCCCATACCACAATCCCATTCAGGTCGCTGGTGCTCCTTTAAACATACCAAACATTACGTAGGTTGCAATCCTTTCAAACCGTTCAATCTTCGGTGATCGGGGGTCAGTTCTTTAAAACAAAATGTCAAAATAAAGCAGAACGGTATTTAATCGTTCAAGTTAGCGCGGTAGTTGCAATCCATAAGCCAACGGCAGGCATTAAGGACTTGCGTTTCGTTCAATCTGTAAGGACGTTTTTTAGTGGTTTTTCATAGACGTCAAGGCGGATCGCGACGTCTTCGAAGGT
>JAPPMF010000002.1:0-148076 GCA_028819195.1 Gammaproteobacteria bacterium
ACTAAATTTTTTTCAAATTTATTGTCTCAATCAATTTATACACACATTCCTTAAATCCATATTGTGGTTTCTGTTCGTTTTGGTATACCCTACTTCGACTTCTTCCAGTGAGCTAGATGCCCTTAAAATTTCTTTTGTAGAGGGTTGCGACAATCAGCCAGTGTGGGTTGGTGTATCGAAAGAAGAAAACAACAGTAGTAGTGTCGATTGGTTGTATATCGAATCTTGTGTACACTCCCTTGAAGTACTGGAAGTCCCAACGCGTGCGAAGGTTGTGGTCCTTAAACGGGACGCTCTACCAATAATCCAAGACCTATCCCATTTGGACTTTGAAAGTGGACTAAAGATTAAATTCTCGATGGGGAATTCCGTTAATGGTAGTGTAGTGTCTAGAAAAGACGGAGTATTCGTCACTCAAGGTAAAGTATCGCTTCGTTTCGACAAAGAATTGGATTTGCCTCTTCCCGATGATACAACTATATTTTCTTGGGATATAGGACAAAATGGTACGTTTTCGATGCAAGGTTTACCTAATGGTGAGCACACCGTTTTGATAAGTTCACCAGGTTATATGTTGGCCGAAGAATTGATCGATTTTCCCGATCAAAAAGAAACTACTGAACTACCAATCTTGCTCGACAAAGCGGTTTTTGTGACTGGTCGAATTGTTGAGTATTCCAATGTAGTCTCTGACAGACCAAACTTACGAGGAGAGATTGATATTGTGTCGTTAACGCCGAACGACCAAATTGAATCAATCTTTACCAAATTTGATAAAGATCTTAAATTTACGATTGGTCCATTTCCAGAAGATGGAATGGTAGAACTTAGGGCACGTGTCCCCGACGGACGAAGGTCTTGGCCGATTGAGGTGAATGCACCTCATGAAGATACTAAGCTCACAGTTCAACGTTGGGTACGCGTTTATGGAAATGTTCAAGATCGTATAACCGGTAAACCTGTGTCTAAATTCAGCCTACACGCTGGTTCGGTGATCACAGAATTTGACACTCCAGATGGATATTTCGAGCATGAAATTGGAGAGTGGTCGGGAGCTATATCGATTGATGCCCCAGAATATCAGTTTTGGGCGACGACCGACACGAACATTCTTAGAAAACAAGAAGAGTTTGACTTAGGAACGATCGAGTTAGACCGAGGTCATACATTGCAAGGACGTGTTATGAGTCGGGAGAATGGTGTACCAATTGGCGGTGCTGTAATACGTCGTATCGATGGTGGTTCTCAAGGTTCAAGTATAGATCGAAATGCCAATTGGATTCGCCGATGGAATGCCAACAATGTGACAACGACCACAAACGCAGATGGAGAGTTTGAACTGGATGGTTTTCCGCTTCAAGGAAGTCAAATATTAATTAGTGCTCAAGGATGGGACAGTAGCCAAATTACGATAAATGACATTGAAAAAGTGGTTGTAATCAACCTTGATCCGATCGGGTCCATTAGTGGACAGGTGGTATCAGTGCAGGGTATACCGGTACCTGCTCAGATATACACTTCTAGCGGTTCGACCCGTACCGATGATGGGTCATTCCAGTTTTCTGTCGGTGCGGGATTACACCGTTATCGAGCTGTAGCAGAATCTGGTCGCTCTCAGACTTTAGAAGTGGAAACTAAAGTCGGCGAGGTTGTCGAAAATCTCCGGCTTGTTATTGATATTGTCGGACGCGTGTATGGATATATAGATGGATTGCTTGAAGACGAGTCGGTGCTAGTTTGGGTGGATGGTGCTAGTAAACGAATTTATGAAAACGGATTCTATGAGTTGTTTGGTGTAAGCCAAGGACGACATGACATTAGTTTTCGAACGAGTTATGGACGAGAAATCAACGGAACCATCGATATGGGGGTTGCACAAGATATTCCTTTCGATGTAAACTTTTCAGGAATTTTATCGCTTTCAGGGAAGGTGTTCATCGGGAAACATGGTTTATCTGGACACGAAGTAATCGCCCATCCGGAGAACTCCACTTTACCCCTAGGAAGAACAATAACTAAGGGAGATGGTTCGTATCGTTTTGATGCCCTTCTACCAGGAACTTATACGATCGAAGTTCCCGCTCGTGCATTCTCAAAAAAAATTAATATTAGGGACGATACCAATGTCGATTTGCAGATGGGTACAAGTTCACTACACGGAAAAGTGAAAGCGGACGGGTCGGTCCGAGGCGCTAAACTGATTTTGTCTGGAGGACCACCTGACAGGCAACTAGCAATTGGACTAACTACTACGGTAGATGCAGGAGGTAGTTATCGAATCGACGGTTTACCGGAAGGGACATACAACATCCGTGTTTCGCACCCTGAATTCACTACGCTTTCTGTACCTGTTGAACTAAATCACGAGGTGGTCGAACTCGACCTTTACTTAGAAAGTAAGTTCCCGTAACGGATCTAGTTTATCACTAGAAAACAATTTCATGACAGCGGACAAATGGTAAACATAACCGAAGATATGTGTAGGAATGGTAGTGCCGACAGAGTCGCTCTTCACACATTTGGATACGTCTTTATCGGTACAAGTTTCGTTGCTATGCTAGTTCTTGTTTCTTTGGACATGTATCTAGCTGGATTGATCGTCGCGTCAGTGTTGTGTGGTATGGCGGAATCTCGTGGGAGATGTGGCATGTCCCACATCGGCACGATCGCCCCCATGAAATCTCTTGATTTAAATTCTTGGTTTAAGTGTTCTCTTGCATATACCCTATGTGGTACTATTTCTGCCTATCTCGTAGGGTTACTAATCGTAGGATTGGGATCATGGATTGATCTAGGAAAATCCGTTTTGTATATCGGATTTTCTTGTTTAATATGTGTCTTGTTTTTGCTTCGTGAATCAAGTTTAATACGTTTTAATCCACCTCAATGCGATCACCAAACTTACAAGGAGTGGACTGCAATGTTTGGATTGACTACAGGAGTTGGAATGTGGGGGGCTCATATTGGTTTAGCTCTGACTACCGTGATCACTATAGTGGTCTATACTGTCTGCTCGTGGTAGCATTTGGTTTAGGTTTTGGGTTTGGCGAGTGGTTACTTGTTGCGTTTTGGCTAGGGCGAACCGTACTACTTTGGGTAATACCATGGTTGTTGAAATCATCACACGACGGCCTAGCAATTGGTATAAATTTGGAACGCTCTACAGGAATGTTTAGAGTATGTTCGTTTGTTGGAATTTCTAGTGTACTAGTTGTCTATCTTGCGAAGTTGTTTGCATTAGTGGCGTAAATTTGCTTCTCATTATTGCTCATATTGGGCTTTTCATTTTGGTGTTGATTGAAGCGGTAGTAATTTGCGTTTTGTATGCTCAAGTAATCAAGTTAGGTCGATTGGTTCACGAAGGAGGTTTGTCGCATACATTAGTTGGTTATGACATGGCGAACTTTCAAGCTTTGGATTCAAGAAACGGGCAAACCATAACGTTCAGTCAGTTGGAGAAACGACATGTGCTACTACTAATCGTGAATAGCAGTTGTTCGACTTGTCAACAATTGTTACATGAGCTCCAAAAAGTAAAACTTAAAGATTGGCTGAGGGTACGAAGACAAAAACTTGTCGTCTATTGCCAAGGCGCAGTTAGGGGAAGCGTGAAATTACTTTCTGAATTCGATGGATGCGTATTAACTTTAGTCAGCCAAAGTCAGGAATTAACAAATTTACTTCCGGTCCGCGTAGTTCCCTCATTGCTCGAAATTGATAAGTCTGGTCGAGTCGTTCGTCATCAGTATCCATCTGCAGTTGATGACGTTTTGAAAACGTTGTATATCGAAAAGGATAACTCTGAAACAATAGAGAGTTAGAGGATGATAAACACGATTCTCACCGTTGGTTGTATTGTTATGTCCGTGGTGCTCTTCGCTTGTCGTAGTTTAATTGTACAAATTGTCCGAATAACAACGCGGGTAATAGTAGTTCTACAGGGTCAGACTTCGATTCTGAGTCCTTCTGAGGCCAGACTACTGCCGAAGAAGATTCGTTACGGTTACCGATTACCAACGTTTCGAACCACCAACTGGCAATCGGGAGAGCTTATTGATTTCTCAAACATCGTAGACAAATCTTCTATTATTATGTTCTGTACACGACAAGAGTACATGCAATGGAAACTCGAGGCTTTGCTTGTTTTTTTGCATAAGTGCTGGTATCGCATTGAAGGAAGAATTTATATAGTGCTATGTGACGACGAAGTTAGCCGCAATCACTGGATACCACACAGCGAGATTTTTGATATGGAAATAGGTCGGTACCTAGTTATAGGAATTTCTCGCCGTGATACCATTGAGAGAGCAATGGGGTTGACTAGAACTCCAGTTGTCGTCCAACTTGATGCGACAATGTTGGTTCAAAAAATAGGGTTCTTTGACTACAAAGAGGTAAGCAAGTAGTCTCATATGTTTAAGGAAATTTTTTCCGTTCTATGTCTTACGATAGGTTTAGTTTTGTTATATGCTAGCATCTCGAAAATAAAGGATATCCGAGTATTCAGGCTAGCTATTGAGAATATTCAAACGATCCCGAAGTGTATGGTTAAAGGGGTTGCTGTGATTGTTATTGGAACAGAGTTTATTCTTGGAATGGGTTTCACTTTTGGCATCTTCCTTTCTTTGATGTTTTGGGTTAGTCTTGGATTGATGGTCGCCATGATACTTTTTTCACGGTTGGATGAGTCAGTTCATGAACATAGTTTGTGTCTGTGTTTTGGGCAAGATGGGGTTTTAATGAAATCGTGGAAGAGCCAGAGTCGAATGATTCTATTACTTGTAGGAGTGTGCACTGGACTAATTTTTCTGTACGTCTTGCCAGAACCTAAGCTAGTATCATTTTCTACCGAAACATTATTGGCTGCTCTAGTCCTTTTGTTGTTACTTTCTTGGATGACGGATATCGGCGAGGTAATGGCCCTTACTGACAACGAAGTAGGAAACCCGAAAATTTGAAACTGGTCGTTATAGTCGTTGTTTAAATTAGAGAAACGCAGTTGATTACGACCTGCACATGAAAGTGGCTAGGTATTAAAAATGCAATCTAACGATACTGAAGATACGGTAAAAGTCCTTGAATACCATTGAGGGGAAGACACGGTATTTGTTGAGTACGTCGATCATTCTTGTTGCGATGATTTTGACCTCCTACCTGATTGGGTACATGATTGCGAGCAACTCGTCCAAACGAATGACTTCGAATACGACATCGGAAGGTGTCGAAAATTCACCACAAATACTTGCAGATTTTCACGAACTGTTTGACCCGTCAAAGTTCGAGAGTCGCTTCGAGAGAAATGCCGTATTGCTAAAGTTACTTTCGCAAGCTAGTTCTCAAGAATTGCAGCAATTTTGGCAAAAGTCAGTGTTGGTGGCTAGTTCGACAATTCAAGCAGATCTTCAACGAGGCATTATTCAAAGATATGCAGCACTTGACCCACCCGCAGCATTAGTATTCGTGAATAGTAACGCACGAGATTCCATTCGACCTGAATTAATCGATATCGTGTTCCGGGAGTGGTCTTTTAAAAATCTCGAGGAGGCAACGGCGACGGTTCGGAATCTAAAGCAAACAGATCGGGAAATCGCGGTGGCAAGTATGGTTCGCACTCGAGATGATTTATCCTTCTTGCAACGACGTGAACTTGCCTCTCAATTTGATCTTGAATGGATTGCGTTCGAAATTGCCAGTCAAAATCCCGGAAACACAGTTCTCGGTGACCCAGCCGGTGAGTGGTATCGCTATTTCGAGAACCGTTTTGATGCTACTCAAGAATTGACCTCCTCCGAATCAAGAACGTTATTCTATATCACTTATTTTTGGATTCTCCACGATGGTATCAATGCGTTAGATTCAATGTTGTCGACCCTACCAGAAGATTTTTCTCGAATCGCCATGACTAAATTCGTCGCGAGTAAACTGTTACAAAGTCGTCCTGATCTAGCGACAAACTATGTGATTGCTAACGTAAATCGAGAGTCTGAACACGAATATCAAGATCTCACGCTCGAAATTTTTGAAGCTTGGGCAAACTTAAAACCGGAACTCGCGCTGGATGCTACATTTATGGTTGAGAAGCATTCGTTTCGACGCGAATTACAAACTAGCGTATTAAAGACATTGGCGCAAGACGACGAGTTCGATTTACTTACTAATATATATTCACTACCCGTAGAAGTACGTGGACTTGCGCTCGAAATAGCCCTGTTGGAAACAGCTAAAGAGTCCCCAGAATTCGTGTCGACAATGTTGGCGAATATTGACGATATTGAAGAACGTAATCGTATCGCTGAAAGTGTCGCTTCTTTTTGGGCACGACGCCATATCCAGGAGACGTTAAGTTGGATTAAAGAAGATAAAAGTATCGCTCACCATCGAGAGAACTTAATTGAAGCAGCATTAAAAGCCCTTGTTGTGAGAGATTCCGATCTAGCACTCCAAACCGCACTCAAGCTTCCGGCAAAACGTAACAATCTAGGCTGGGAGGGGATAGTTTTTCAAGAATTGATGATGATGGATTCTGATACAGCCCTCTCCATGTTACCCCATATGCGCGCCGGTAATACGTTGCGAGATGCTTACGATTGGGCAATTCTCTACTTTGTCGTTAATGAAAACGACGTTACAAAAGCCTTGGACTTATTGATCGAGCTATGTGAAATAGAACCTAAGGGGACTCGAGTAAGATCGAGTTTTCCATTCATAGCGAAGGCTCGACCAAGGGAGGTGTTTACGCGACTTGACGAAATTCCTTCAGCTATAGAAAAGGCTAATTTAGCGGCTGCGTTATTGGATGAATTTAAGGGTAAGGGTTCAAATATTTTCTCGCAAGATGAACTGAACCGATTGGAGACGTTTAAACGATCTCGTCCATTGCGAGATATATCACCGGAATTAATGGAAGCCACAAGCGAATTTTATCGTCTACAACGTCTACAACAGGATTAGAATGCCAAGTGGTTTGGTGCTTCATACAATGTTTAAACTTCAAATAAACGTTTGTTCTTCACGATCAATTTTATGGTAAGTTCAGTGTGAAGCAATTGAGATTAAAGTGGATACTTACTGTTAGTATCTCGTTTGTGGTTGTTGCTTGTGCTTTCACAATAGGATATTCCCACGCGAGTCACCACCGGAGTGTCGATATCTTAAATGATTCGCAAGCGAAAGCAAATACAACCTCGTACAACATTCAGTTCGATAAACGCGGCGATGAAAGGATGAAAGCATCGTTTCAACAACTTGCTGATTTTAGTCGATTCGATAGTCATTTTGCATTAACCGTCGCGTTATGTGATCTGCTAGTTAATGCCAACGCATCTGAGGTGCAGCAGTATTGGGATGAGTCAAAAAACTTCGAAGCGGGTCAAATTCGGCAACATATCCAAGGTACCATCGTCCAGCGATGGGCCGCACTAGAACCACTTGCGGCCTTAACCGCGGTTTCGAAAGTAGAAAACCAAACCAAACGAAATAATTGGTTTGATTTTATATTTCGAGAGTGGTCTAGAGTAAATCTAGACGAATTACTCCATTACTCGCAGGATGTAGACCAAACGACAAGAGATCTTGTAGTAGGTAGTATCCTGCGTGAACGCGAAGATTTTTCTCCGAAAGAGTTACGCGGTATAGCTCGCAACCTTGACAATGAATGGCTAGTGTTTGAATACATCGATGATTTAGTCGCAAATCCTGAATTCGAGTGGGTAGATTATGTCGCCGCGCATAGAGAACATCTGGAAAACCTCAGCGAAAACCAGGAAAAAGTATTGCAAAATCTAGCGTTCATCTGGTTGTCGCAATCTGGGGTATCGGCATTTCAGAAGTTAAACGATTCGTTGCCTTCGACTTTTTCGTTATATGAAATGACGGCAGTTGTATCGCGTAAACTACTTGAGACTAACCCGAACCTAGCAATTGATTTCGTTGTGGATCGCATTCAGCGTGAGCAAGATCATACTTATAAACAACTCGCTGTAGAACTCATAATCGAGTGGACGAAAGTTGACTCAATCGCTGCCTTTAATTACACAGAAGCAATAGATGCACGCGGTTTACGACAAAAAATGCAAAACTGGGCGATCATTCATTGGTCACGGCACAACCCTGCAACGCTAATTCAGGAAATAGAAAATCTTCCTCCCCGGTTGCACACTTTTGCTCATACGTGGGCATTACGCGAATTTTCTTCCACATCACCTAAAGAAGCATTGGTTTTGTTGGACGAATTGACAATTGGTTCGACCTTACACCGTGAAGTTGTACAATCGCTGGCAGGTGGATGGATTCAACAGGATTTTGATAGTGCTCTTGAGTGGATTAAAACAGAGCAAAGCATTGGGAGTTTTCGTGACGAAGTGATGAAGTGGGCACTTACATATTTGGCTGAGACAAATCCAGATTTAGCGATTCACACTGCGTTACAAACACCATTAAGTGGGAGAGAGTTTGGATTGGAAAGTGAGGTAGTTCGTGCGGTAGCCTCAGATAAAGGTAATATCGATAAAGCTATTTCTCTATTAACTAAAGTTCGTGCTGGCACAACTCGAAGTCGAGCTTATGATAGCGTAATTTTCGAGTTACTCAAAAAAGGTGACACTAATACGGCCATGAACTTATTTTTTGAACTGAGTGCGATGGAAACAGAGGATTTAGTAATACCCCTAGCGACGATAGCCCGGAAGTCTCCCAGTTTACTTTACGATTCACTTGTACAAATCGAAGATGTACTAGTGCAATCGGAAGCGGCACGGTTACTGTACTACCACAATAAAGACACTGGGCGATTTAAGGAAGACGAACTTGAACACCTAAACGACTTGATTCAGTCGCAACCAATTAGTCGAATGAATCGAGCTTATGATCGAATGAACGAAGTTATGCAAGAAAGTCGATAGAACAGGTATGTTCAGAACAAACTCGATGTTGTGGCAATAACCGTCTATGCTTGTTTTCTTTGTTGGTGGACAGGTCTATCCCGCATCACAGGTGCGGTGGTTTTTCCAAAGTCACGTTACGTATTTTGGTTAATGAATGAACATGTAGACAGCAAGTCTGTTTCGATTGTTTATTCTGTATAATTATTAAGATTCGCCGACTCTATAAAAGAATTTCGAAATTGGTTCATAGTGAGTCGGTTAAAGTCTAATTCAAACTCAAAGAAAACGGTTAAGTTTGAATATTTCACCTGCGAAAATCTAGCACTTCGTGTTCGAAGTTTTCGATAAAATGAGCATCGTCGATTAACTATCAATTTCATTTACTGGACAAAATGTGAGACACGAAGAAAGGCTGTCTAACTCACATTGACTTCTTATCATTTAAAATGTACGTAGAATAACACCTTAAGTATTCGTCTGAAAATTGGTTTCATTCGGGGGCGAATTGGATTCGACGACGGAGGTGAAGTCTCAGGTGCATGCCGAGAGAGATGTAGCTCTCGTAAATCAATTACCTCAATTCTTAAATAGTTGCCAATAACGACAACTACGCTCTAGCTGCTTAAATAGCAGCTAGTTCTGCCTACTTGAGTGCCTATGTAGAGTAGGGAGAATCATTTCAATAGGATCGTATTGAAGGACTGTCCGATCCTGCACTACTAAATTATTACGGACTCGCATTACGGTACCGAGTTTTATCCGGTAGTTGTAATGTTAAACTTGAAGATAAGACTAAGCATGTAGAGCCGAAGATGGATAGCCGGCGGACGCGGGTTCGACTCCCGCCGCCTCCACCATTACCACGATACTATGTTTCAGGAGTTTCTGAGACTTCAGTGTCAATCTTTTCTATTTCTAATTCTGCGAGAATCGCAGCCATATCAGCGGCTGCAGTTTTCGTTTTCACCTTCCGATCAATTTCTAAGATCTTCCCATCTTTACCAATGTAAAACGTGTGACGCGCCGGCCAACCGTGCGCGGATAGCACACCGTATTGCTTTGCAACCGATTTGTCTGCATCAGACAATATTGGAAAATCAGCGTTGTACTTCTCGGCAAACTTTTGGTTATCTTCTGGTGTGTCTACGCTGATCATAAAGTAGCTAACGTTATACTCGCTAATCAAACGACCGTTACTTGTAATATCTTTGCATTGTGCGGTACATCCTGGGGTATCGGCTTTCGGAAACCAAGCAAGGACGACCGGTCCTTGTTCAAGTAGTTCCGACAATGTGTATTCTTCGCCATCACTACCAGGTAAAGTAAACTCTGGTGCTTCGTCGCCGACATTGAGTTCGACTTTGTTGGCTTGACCGAACAGGCTCAGACCAAGAAAAAACGACATAACAAGCAGTATACTGCGATAAAGTAATAGCATAGAAAATCATACCTCATTGGTTATTTTGAACTAAAAATTGTAAACCGTAGAGTGTTCAGACTCATTCAATTTCTTCAAGAATTTGCAAGTAGGCTTTCACTGCGTTCGATAATCCCATGTCGAGGGCATCAGCAATAAGTGCATGTCCAATGGACACTTCATCTACCGGGACCGTGCTACAAAAAGTCTCGAGGTTTTTGAGATTGAGATCATGACCCGCGTTCACTTGTAAACCATGCTCACGCACTTTTAAGGCGACTTCTCGGTAGGCTGATAAAAGCATATCGGACTCGCCGTTTGTTGATTCTTTGCTATTCACCAGTTCAGCCCATGGACCGGTAAACAACTCAATCCGTGCTGCTTTTGTCTTGGCTACTAACTTACACTGTTCTTGGTCTGGGTCCAGAAATATACTTGTTCTACAGCCCTTACTTTGGAATTCTCGCACGTAGGTACATACATCCGTGAAATTCTTAGTATCGGATAAATTCCAACCATGATCGGAGGTCAGTTGATCATTGGCATCTGGAACAAGGGTAACTTGGGTCGGTAAAACTTCCAAAACCAGTTCTTTAAAACCTGGGTAATCTTTGTCTGGGTTAGCGGGTTCCAGAGGATTACCTTCAATATTAAATTCAATTTCGGGTTCAAATTTGAGGAATTGAGCAATTTCGTAAACGTCTGCTGTTCGGATGTGTCGTTCATCCGGGCGCGGATGAATGGTAATACTCTTCGCGCCAGCTTTAATGATCTGTTCACAGCAATCCAGTAGATTCGGTACATTGCCGTCGCGTGCATTGCGCAGCCAAGCGATCTTGTTGACGTTTACAGAAAGGACAGGTTGAGACATAAAGTGAGAGTTTAAAGAGTCCGTTGCGCGCGGTTTTTACGATGTTCGATTAGATTAATAATCACTAACACGATCGCAAACAAAATAGGCCAGATGAATAATGCATAAACTTTATAGGTGACCCAGGTTTGTTCGGAAAACGAGTAAGCAACAAAAATATTAACCGTTCCCGAGGCGAGTAGTCCATATCCCAACACCAAAGTTTGTTGGCGCCAGAGTCGGTCCGGAAGACGAACCTGATCGCCCAAAAGCCATTTCAACACATTAGTTTTACCGACATAGTAACTGAATAAGAAAATTGCACTCATTAACCATGAAGTAACTGTTGGTCGCCACATGATGAACAATGGATTTCGTAAAGCCACGGTCATGGTTCCGAGTACACCCGCGACGATTAGGATGAACCACATCATTTTGGTAATGGGTCGTTTCAAGATCAAGAAGAGAATGAACTGTAAGCCGACTGCCACCATCAAGGCAATGGTCGCCCAATAAATCCGGTTATCGGAAGTTAAGAATGGGGCGATGCTTTCTGGAAGAAAGTAAACGACAAAAAAAGCGATTCCGGGGACAAGTTCTAAAAGTTGGTTCATTCTGTCGCTGATTTCTTCAAAAATTTAGGTTGTTTGGCAACTGTATACAAATTAGACTTGCCCGACGACGAGTGCTTGATTTTGAAATCGAGTAATCAAGGTACATTTCTTACCATCTTGATCACGAATTTGTGTACCGATGGGAATTAAGTCGTCGGTCACACTAATGGATTTTAGTTTTCGCTTGACTGCTCCCCGATGTTCAGCGCGCGCCACGATTTCTTGTCCAAGGTAACACCCCTTTGAGAAACTCACTGTTCCGAAATCCGTTAACGCTAGCATTTGGGGTAGGAATTGCCCACTAGTTGGTTCAGTAATGATGGGGAATTCTGCCATAACGCACATTTCATCCAAGTTGTTTGCACTATTGGGTTTCGTATGTAGATACCAATTTAGCGGTGTCAAGTTGATACCGCCTTCCACGGGTGTCTCAAATAGACGGACAACGGCCGTAGTTTCAAGAATTGTGGATTTTGCAAACACCATGTACTTATTCAAGTGTTCGCGCACGATATTTTCGACGGTAGGATGGATAACGAGATTTACTTGATCGGTCTTACCGTAACTCCAGCCATTGGCAATCACACGGCCTTGAATATTGGTAATCGCCATGGGCTGGCCAACCTCTGGTTGAATCGACGAAAGATCGTTGGTTACGTATCCTTGCAAGAAAGATACGGCGTCGGGTCCTTCAATGGTTAATTCAATCAACATCGATAAACTATCGTCCTATGGGAAAAGATTCCAACAACATCAACGAGGTCAAGCGTCGAATGTTATACCGATCAAGACGCGGCATGCTCGAATTAGATTTACTTTTAGTACCGTTTGTCGAAAATCGTTTTGAAAACTTAGCAAGTGCGCAACAGCAACTCGTTGAACAATTACTGAATCTCGAAGATATTGAATTACACGAATTAATACAACGCCCCGAGCGCCGACCGGAATTCCAAGAGATCATTGAACTGATCGTGCAGTATCGTCAGCAGCAATCAAGTCTCTGATTGGAAAGTTGAACTGTTTTCGAAGACATCTCTTGTTCCCTGAGAAAGTTTTACCACGCTAGGAACTGCTTGAACGTTTTTTTGTGGGTAGTCGAGCGTAAAGTGTAGACCGCGGCTTTCTTTACGCCAACGTGCGCATTTTACTATCAGATCGGCGACAAGGATAAGATTTCGCAGTTCAAGTAAATCTGGATTGACTCGATAGTTAGCATAGTATTCGATAATTTCTTGTTTAAGTAATTCAATTCTTCTAGCTGCACGTTCGAGCCGTTTGTCGGTGCGGGCGATGCCGACGTAGTTCCACATGATTCCACGTAGTTCTCCCCAGTTATGTGTAAGTACGACATCTTCATCAGAATCGACGACTAGACTTTCATCCCAGTCAGGGACTTGAACCTCGGTAGTGCTGAAGTTTTGAAAATTTTCTAGTATGTGACGCGCTACAGCCCGTGCATAAACAAGGCATTCTAATAGAGAGTTACTTGCTAGACGGTTGGCTCCGTGCAGTCCGGTACAAGCAGTTTCGCCGACCGCATATAAACCGAATACGTCAGTCGCACCGTGTTGGTTTACCAGTACTCCTCCACAGGTGTAATGTGCGGCAGGAACGACGGGGATTGGTTCAACTGCCATATCGATGCCTAGTTCAAGTAACTTTTCGAAGATCATGGGGAAGCGTTTTTGCAACACATGTTTCTCACGATGGCTAATGTCCAGGTAAACACACTCTAAACCTAACCGTTTCATCTCGCTATCGATCGCTCGTGCAACTACATCACGCGTGGCTAACTCAAGTCTTTTGTCGTATTGTTGCATAAACGGAGTTCCATCCGGTAATAGTAACTGTCCACCTTCGCCGCGCACTGCCTCAGAAATCAGGAAGGAACGTGCAGCTGGATGGTAAAGGCACGTAGGATGAAACTGATTGAACTCCATATTCGATACACGACAACCGGCACGCGCGGCGATAGCAATACCATCGCCTGTTGCACTGTCAGGATTTGAGGTGTATTTGTAGACTTTGGATGCACCACCCGTAGCAAGCACAACGCAAGGTGCAAGGATGGTTTCGACTAACTTTCGTTTGCGATCATAAACGTACGCGCCCCACACTCGATGGTCGGATTTATTCTTGTGACTTCTGCTAATGACATCTAATACGAGACGGTTTGAGTTTATTTCGATGTTTTGGTTTTCAATTGCATGATGGAGTAAGGTGGAACCGATTGCATAGCCAGTAGAGTCGGCGACATGTAAGACTCGCGGGAATTTATGTGCCCCTTCGCGTACCAAGTGTAATCCATCTTCGTCCGAATCAAACTCCAACCCTAGGTCTAAAAGGTCTTGTACGACAGTTCTCGATTGAGATACCACTGATTGTACGACGGTTTCACTACATAATCCATCGCCAGCAAGAACGGTATCCTCGATATGTGATTCGATGGTGTCCTGGGGGTGGGTTACTGAGGCAATTCCCCCTTGGGCGCGGTTCGTTGAACTATCGAGGATATTTTCTTTAGAAAGTAATAGAACACGGTAAGTTTTTGCGAGGTGTAGAGCGGTACTCAGTCCAGCGGCACCCGCCCCAATGATGAGTACATCGGTAGTACGTTGATTCGTAGAATTCATAATAGACGGATCAAAGTCATGTATTTATCTTCGTATAGGGCTAAGTAAGTGTTCAAGGAAAACTCGAGATTCTTGAGGCAGGATATTCCTACGTTTACCGCTACATATCCTTCAACTCAACTTTGACATCTATGTTTTCCATAATATATTATCGACAAGGATTAATTCCGAAAACTCAATGACGAAGGTTTTGAACTTCGCGTATTTGGGTGCTTAGGTATATCTTCGATCAATGGCAACAGCACAAGGAATTGTGATCAATTCCACAAAAAACAAGTCCGGCATACAGGTCCTGCAGAAATCTTGTAGTGCGTGCCACTTAGGATGTGTACGAATACGTCCAGATGTACTAGAAGTAGCTAAAGTATTTGAAGTTGGAACAAAGGTTCGGATCAATGTTTCAACTTCAACTCTTTGTTGGGGAACATTTCTTACAATGGGATTTCCATTGATTGCAGCTTTGTGTATTCTGATTGTGACGAATAGTTTTTTTATTACATTGTTGGGATTAGTATTGGGAGCACTGGTTGGAGTGATGATTCTTCGTCGGAAGAGTCTGGATATGTCGAGTAACATTTCCGTTGAGGCTGTATCATGATTAGCCTCCATCTAGATGACTTCTTACATTATTATTGATAATAGGTATTTACCATGCTTTCTAGCGATCGAATATCGGGTGAATCAATGAATTTTAGAGCGCTTTTTGTGATTCTGTGTATTGTTTTTGTAGGTTGTCAATTCACTGGGGCTGAAGTAATCGCGCAAACTGATACGACGACCGAGGAAGATGTTGTAGAAAACGAAGAACCGCAAGCAACAGCAGACGAAGAATCATCAGCCGATTCGGATTTAGATCTCAAACAAGAACGTGAAAAGACCTTACAGGAAATTCCCGATATACGCGAGAAAGCACAGTCTTTGATCAGAGATTTCGTTGATCGTTCCGATACTGATCAACTTTCTCTAGAAGAAATCGAAGCGATACGCGCAGAACTTATCGGAGAACAGACTGAGCAGATGGGTGAGGGTGAATCGACTGAACAAACAGCATCTAACATTCCTGCAGAATCTGAAGCGTCCATTGACGAAACCCTCGCGGAAATCCCAGAAGTAAAGGATCGAGTTAAGGATTTGATAACTGATTTTCAGGGTCGAAATGGAGAATCTACTGAAGAATACTCCGAACCGGAGGATTCTGAACCAGAAGAGCAAACTGAGGAAGTCGTCGCGCCGCCGGAGACCGAATCCGAATAGTTATCCGGGTTTAAATGTAAGTCACGCGTTAATTTCGTAAGATCGCGTCAGTACTTCCAAAAAGTGCCCATCGGGATCGTAGAAGTAAAACCCTCGACCACCGTCGCGATGGTTGATTTCTTGTGGTCGATTCTTGCTCGGATCGGCCCAGTAGTGGATTGATTGAGATTGGATGCGCGCGAAAATTTCGTCGAATTCGGGCTCACTTACTTTGAATGCGAAGTGTCGTGACTGAATTTCGTCAGTAGTGTCGACAAAATCCAGCGATAACTCTCCCACTTTCACGATGGCAAAGGGACCCCAAAGTGTGGGTGGTTCCAGTCCGAGCAAATTAGATAAAAATTTGGCTGATTCCAACTTGTCGTGAGCTCTGATAATGGTGTGATCGAGTGAAACAGACATTTGCACTTCCTGATACGATTAAAGTAAGTTTACATTTTATGGTCTTCCTTTGCTACAGGCTGTATCGTTATACGTTGAATGAGCGCGCAAAGAGACAAATTAATGTTGAGATTCTCTTTACCGTTTCAATTGATTGAAAATTCACTGAATTTAACTGTCGCAATGAACTTCATAGGTGAAATCAGGAGTAGTAAACTACTCCGACCTTCGTAGCCACTAAGTCGTACTTATAAAATTTGTTTCCTTTAACTGAGTAAACCATCAATGTCAGCCCTTGAAGCCCTTAAGGAAAAACAACTAACTTTGCATCACCTGCAACATGCTACTCAGTATTTGTCTTGGGATGAATCAGTCATGATGCCAGTCGGAGGCGGTAATGCTCGCGCCAATAGCCTCGCTAAACTCCAGCAAATCGCACACAACCTGGCGACTTCAAGCGAAATTGGAGATCTAATTGAATCTGCAAAAGAAGAAGCGAGTTCGCCTTGGGACCAAGCGAATCTACGAGTGATCGAACAAAATTGGCAACGAGCAGCAGTAATTCCTGACGATCTCGTCGTACGAATGTCTCTTGCTACATCAAAGTGTACTCAAGTTTGGCGTGAAAAGCGTAAAGAAAATGACTGGGTAGCAGTAGTACCACTGCTTGAGGAAGTTGTCAATCTGACAAAAGAACGCGCGACAATTATCTCTGAGCTTTTCAACGTAAATCTTTATGAAGCCTTACTTGGAGGATATGAAACTGGAATAACGACCGATTTTGTCGATACAGTTTTTGATGATCTCGCTTCGTTCTTGCCTGATTTTGTAAACGAAGTTATCGAACGACAACCAGCCCACTTGCCTCTAAAAGGAGAATATTCAGACGAAGATCAGAAACAACTTGCTGAAGAACTGATGCTTTCACTCGGATTTAATTTCGAACGCGGTCGTTTGGATACGAGCCATCACCCATTCTCCTGTGGAGAACGCTGGGATACGCGGATCACGACGCGATTTGGTGCTGACGACTTCTTGGAATCTATGTATGCGACTCTTCACGAAACTGGGCATGCCCTATACCAGCAAGGCCTTCCTGCAGAACATGCCGATCAACCTGTCGGTAAATCCCTTGGAATGATGGTCCATGAAAGTCAGTCGTTATTCATGGAACAACAGGTTTGTCGCAGCGACGGATACATTAAGTTTGCACTTCCTATTGTTAAAAAATGTCTAGCTAAGGAAGACAACGAAGAACTGTGGTCTTTCACCAACTTTGTTCGTAACGTGCGACATGTCGACAAAGGTAAGATTCGGGTGCAGGCGGATGAATGTACCTATCCATTGCATGTGATTCTTCGTTATCGAATAGAACAGGCATTTCTCAGGGGCGATTTAAAAGTTGTTGATATACCCGACGCTTGGAATGAACTCATGCACGAATTCTTCGGTCTAAACTTAGAAGGAGATTTCACCGATGGTTGCATGCAGGACATTCACTGGTTCATGGGGGCTATTGGTTACTTTCCGTGTTACACTCTAGGGGCTATAACGGCCGCACAGTTGTACCAAAAGTACCAGAATACTTTCCCGGCAGTTGAAGCTGATTTCGAGAACGGACAGTTTGACCAAGTTCTTGATTGGTTGCGAAAGAACGTACATTCGCAAGGACAATTGACTCCGGCATTTGAACGAATCCAAGAGGTAACAGATAAACCGTTATCGACTGCAGCTTTCAAACGACATGTCACAGGTCGATACCTAGATTCCCTTTTATCGTAACAGACCAGTACAACCCGCTCGGTTATTTAAAAACCGAGTAAAACATACGTTTTAGCAAGTCATGACCGAGACCCTGAAAGATCGTATTGATCGAACACGGAATTTTTCGATCATTGCACACATCGACCATGGTAAATCCACCGTTGCTGATCGTTTCATTCAACGCTGTGGAGGCCTTTCGGAACGCGAGATGGCTGATCAGGTGCTCGATTCCATGGACATTGAACGTGAACGAGGGATTACGATCAAATCACAAACGGTCGCACTTGAATATACCGCGCAAGATGGTCAGACCTACTTTCTCAATTTCATTGATACACCTGGTCACGTAGACTTCAGTTACGAAGTTTCGCGCTCATTAGCAGCTTGTGATGGGGCACTGCTGGTTGTAGATGCCGCACAAGGAGTCGAAGCTCAATCCGTTGCTAACTGTTATACGGCAATCGAACTCGGTATCGAAATCTTACCGGTGTTAAACAAGATAGATTTACCACAAGCGGATCCGGAACGGACTAAGTTGGAAATCGAATCGTTAATTGGGTTGTCGACTGACGGATTGCTAGCCATTAGCGCGAAAACCGGTGAGGGAATTGATGAACTACTCGAGTTAATCGTTAAAAAAATCCCACCACCGACGGTGGACGATGATGAAGTGTTTCGTGCCTTGATCATTGATTCTTGGTTTGATCGGTATGTCGGTGTTGTGTCTTTAGTTCGAGTTTGGGGTGGTTCGTTAGCGCGACGAGACCGAATTATCGCCCACACAGTCGGTAAAGAACATGTAGTAGAAGAAATCGGAATATTCACCCCTAGACAGTCAGAAAAAGAACAATTATTCGCTGGCAGCGTAGGTTACGTTTCAGCGGGTATCAAAGATTTACAGGGAGCACCAGTCGGCGATACGCTCATGATGGCGCGTAAACGCGCGGAACCCTTACCGGGATTCGAACGACTCAAACCTCAAGTCTACGCGGGTTTATACCCCAGTGAAGCTGACGACTATCCAGATCTAGGGACAGCACTACAAAAACTTAGCCTCAACGATGCGTCTCTAATTTGGGAGACCGAAAATTCGGATGCGTTAGGTTTTGGTTATCGATGTGGTTTTCTTGGCATGCTACATATGGAAATCGTACAAGAACGACTCGAACGCGAATACGATCTTGATCTTGTTGTTACCGCCCCATCGGTTGTGTATGAAGTCGTATTGAGAAGTGGTGAATCTGTGCAGATCCACAATCCTTCACATCTTGACGAATTAAACAATATTGACGAAATTCGAGAACCTATTGCGACCGTGAATATTCTTGTACCCCAACAATTTTTAGGTAATGTGATTGAACTGTGTGTTGAACGTCGAGGTCAGCAGAAGAGTATGCAGGTATCGAGCTCGCAGGTTTCTTTGACTTATGACATACCGTTAAATGAAGTTGTGATTGACTTCTTCGATCGACTGAAGTCGGTCAGTCGAGGGTTCGCTTCTTTAGATTACCACTTTTCATACTTTCGTCCGGCGCCACTCGTGCGACTAGATATACTGATTAATGAAGATCGAGTAGATAGTTTAGCAGTGATTGTGCACAAGGATTTTGCAATGGCACGAGGACGAATCGTTACTTCAAAGTTAAAGGAAGTTATTCCGCGCCAAATGTTCGATGTCGCGATTCAAGCGGCGATAGGCAGGAAGGTCTTAGCACGTACTACTGTAAAGGCACTACGGAAAAACGTTACCGCAAAGTGTTATGGTGGCGACGTTACCCGTAAGAAAAAACTACTTGAGAAGCAAAAGGCAGGAAAGAAGCGAATGAAGCAGATCGGTCGCGTCGAGATTCCTCAAGAGGCTTTTATGGCAGCCTTAACTATCGACAGAAATCCTTAAGTAGAAAAGGTACCATCCCAAATGACAGATTTCCGTTCTGCGAAAGAATTTCCTGGTCAACTAAGGAAGAAACTAAGATAAGTTTGAGTTTTCCGGCTAGAATTTTCGTTTTTCTGTTACCGTTGCGGTTTGTCATTTGTGTTCGCTCACACAAGTTTTTACGGGTATGCTGATTACAGATATTGCCTGCTGAATTAAACCTGAATTAAACTTAAACCAGTCAAGGAAAGTTATGAAATTTCAACAATTACTGATTAGTCTGCTCTCTTTCGTTGTATTGAATTCTCTCACGCAAGCCCACGGTCAGGAACGACATTTGGAGTGATGCCAATGCCATCACCCGCTGATATAAAGCGAGAATTGGAAGCTCAAAAACCGATGTTGAAGGAACAAACCGAGAAAGAAATTCCTACTTGGGATACCGATAACGACGGCGAATTGAATATAGATGAATTTAAAGAAATGATCGATTCACAGGCAAAAGACATGGCCGAGAGGAGAGAGCAATCTCCGACACCACAACCGGACATACCAGGAGTTTGGGGGAAATCGGTATTGGCGTCAGAAGACAAGACGAAGGTTGAAGACTACGAAAGAGCTTTAAATGCCGTGTTTGAAGACTACGATGAAGACGAAAACGACACGCTGTCGGTTACCGAACTCGTTGAATATGGAATCGATCAAACTTTAGTCATGATGGGTCTAGAAGACACCGAGGGAGAAGAGGAAAACAAATCTGAGGAATGAGTTAACACGGACCTTGCAGTTGTGCAATACCACGAATGGAGTTGCATTGAAGGAGCTGCGTCGACATCACGACAAGTCATATTGTTGTGTGTAGAGGGCTAGGGGGTGGCAGCTTGTGCTCACATTACACCTAATATTTTCAGGAAGATCTTCTTTTCGATAAGGTACATAGCCATCGGATTTAGACAATATTCATAGTTCAATCATCTAACAAATCACTAGATTATGACAGCTGAAGCACCGAGTTCAATCCATTGATCGTTCTTAGAATTTCTTACAGACATTCCTCAAAAGTGTGTTTTGAGGACGATTCTGTACCTATTTTTTCTTATTCATCCCCATGGAGAAAACCATGCCAGAGTTTTGTAATGTAACAACTAAAGACCACGTTTTAACGGTCAAAATTAATCGACCCGAACGAATGAATGCAGTACATCCACCAGCCAACTTTGAACTCTCGGACATCTTTGACGATTTTGCCCGCGACGATAATCTTTGGGTTGCCGTCATAACAGGAGAAGGAAAAGCATTTTGTGCTGGTAACGATCTTCGTTATCAGGCAGAGCATGGAGGCATCGAAATCCCGCCTAACGGGTTCGGTGGCTTAACTTCGCGTTTTGACTTACTTAAACCAGTGGTCGCTGCAGTAAATGGTGTTGCCATGGGAGGTGGGTTCGAAATCGCCTTAGCATGTGATCTTATTATTGCTTCAGAGAACGCCATTTTTGCACTTCCTGAACCCAAAGTTGGACTTGCTGCGTTAGCCGGTGGTATGCAAAGACTACCGCGACAAATCGGTGTCAAACGAGCTTTGGGCATGATTCTGACTGGTCGCCACGTGACGGCTGTAGAAGGTAAAGAGTTAGGTTTTGTGAACGAAGTCTTCAAGCACGACGAATTGATGGAAGGAACACAGCGTTGGGTTGAAATGATTTTGGAGTGTGCTCCTTTGTCGATTCAAGCTAGCAAAGACGTTGTGTATCGCAGTTTATCGATGAGTTCGCTGCAAGATTCGATGAATGAGAGTTACGATTCAGTCGGTAGGCTCATGTTCAGTGAAGATTTCGTCGAGGGACCTCGTGCCTTTGCAGAAAAGCGTCGGCCGAATTGGAAGGGTAAATAGAGTCGATCGTGCTTTGAACTTTGATTTAGTCTATCCCTCACAACGGGATCCTGTCTTTGCTCGAAACGTAGTTGCCACTTCACAACCTTTAGCGACGTTAGCTGGGATCGACGCCCTTAAACGAGGTGGCAACGCAATAGACGCAGCGCTAGCTGCCGCGATCACACTTACCGTTGTAGAACCGTGCTCAAACGGACTCGGTAGTGATGCCTTTGCGCTTACCTGGTACGACGGCAGTTTGTATGGATTGAATGGCTCGGGTAAATCGCCAAGGCGATGGAGTCTAGAACATTTCGCCCAGCATGAGGATATGCCGCAAACCGGTTGGGATTCGGTCACGGTTCCAGGTGCGGTTTCATCTTGGGTAAAGATGTCTCAACGCTTCGGAAAACTCGATTTTGTTGAACTTTTTCGAGCAGCTATTGATTATGCCGAACATGGTTTTCATGTCGGTCGTAGGACGGCTTGGCATTGGCAGAGATCAGCCGAACGATTTCGACATTTTCAACCGTTTTGTGATCATTTTCTTAAGCGAGGAAGAGCGCCAGCCACCGGCGAATTGTTCAAACGCCCGCAACTTACGGACACCTTGCGCGAGATCGCAAAAACTAACGGTGAATCTTTCTATCGAGGCGCGTTGGCTCAGACAATCGTCCAACAAGCAAGCCGTGAAGGTGGGCTATTAGAACTCGTAGATCTGCAAGAACAGGAATCGTGTTGGATTGACCCATTGTCGTATCAATATGGTGGTTTTGATGTCCACGAAATTCCACCGAATGGACAAGGACTCACGGCCCTTATCGCCTTGGGGATACTAGATCGACTCAATAATCGACAGAATCCACCGGGTTCACCATCGTGGACTCATCAGCAAGTTGAAGCAATGCGCATCGCAACACACATTGCTGCGGAACACTTTGCTGATCCCAGACATATGATGATTGATCCACAGCGTTTTTTAGAGGATCAATTTCTATCTGAGTTCGCTTCGCGAATTTCGGCGAATGCAGTAATGGAGACTTTGTCGATCCCCAAAGTTGGTTCAGACACGGTTTACTTGTGTACCGGCGATTCCGAGGGAAACATGGTCTCGTTCATTCAATCAAACTATATGGGATTTGGTTCTGGAGTTGTTATAGATGGGACAGGGATTGCGCTACAGAATCGCGGAGCTGGCTTTAGCTTAGATCCTAAACATCCCAATGTCGTTAGCGGGTCAAAGAGACCTTTTCATACGATCATTCCCGGTTTTGTCACGAAAGATGGTGCTCCGTTGTTGGCGTTTGGAGTGATGGGTGGGCACATGCAACCTCAAGGGCATGTTCAGATGATTACTCGAATGTTTGATCACTGTGAGAACCCACAATCCGCTTCAGACGCACCTCGGTGGTTTGTGACACCTGACTACGACATTGTCTTAGAACAAGGTTATTCCGTTGATACCTATGACGAACTTGTTCGACTCGGACATAAAGTGACAACTAGCAATTTAATGGACTTGTTTGGTGGCGCTCAGCTCATACTGCGCGTCGAAGATGGTTATTGTGCTGCTTCCGACCATCGAAAGGAGGGTCAAGCCGCGGGCTTTTGACTAGTCGTCGGATTCGTCTTCGGTTAGCTTAAGCGAAGCTGAGTTGATACAAAATCTTAGACCGGTGGGTTCTGGTCCATCAGGAAACACATGGCCAAGATGCCCTTTACACGAGGAGCAATGAACCTCAGTGCGAATTCGATCAAGACTTCGATCTTCTTGAGTCCCTATCGAATCTTCGTCGAGGGGTTCATAGAAACTAGGCCAACCGGTACCTGAATCGTACTTGGTTTTCGACGAAAAGAGTGGTTTGCCACAACCACGACAGTTGTACACACCATCAGTCTTGCAATCCCAGTATTCACCGGTGAATGCTCTCTCGGTCCCTTGGTTTCTTAAAACTTCATGCTCCAATTCGCTTAGCGAATCTTGTTCTTTCGTGTCAGATTTATCGTTCATGCTTATGGTCTGTTTGTGTCTGTGTCCACTTGAAACTGGACGAACTTAGACGTGACTTATCGAGTCATTATGAATAGATTGTACAAATCTTGGTATAACGCAGAAATTCTGCATTTCCACACTTTTTCCACTGGTACATTCATGAAATTTTACTATTATCTTTGAAGAGAAAGAGTTTCCATACTGCACCGCTTAAAATTACTCTAACGAAAGTTCACGGTAATTTGAAAAACTTTATGAGTCAAGTCACTCAGCCAGAATCAATACACACTCGTCTCGCCACCAATCGAAAAAATCGTCGATTCCGAAAAGCCGATAAACTCGCAGACGTCCATTATGAAATTCGCGGTCCGGTCATGCAACGAGCTCGTCGACTGGAACAAGAAGGGCATCGAGTACTTAAACTCAACATCGGGAATACAGCTCCGTTTGGTTTCGAACCACCCGAAACGGTTCTACGTGCCGTTATCCATGAACTACCACGTTCCTTAGGATACGAAGACTCGAAAGGGATATTTACTGCACGTAGTGCTATCGTACACGAATGTCAACGTCAGCACATCCCCAACGTAGACGTCGAACACGTTTATCTAGGTAACGGTGTAAGTGAGTTGATCATGATGGTTACTCAAGCACTGTTAAATCATGACGATGAACTGTTGATTCCTGCGCCGGACTACCCATTGTGGACGGCCGCGACGCTCACCGCTGGTGGTACACCGGTACATTACCGTTGTGATGAACAAGCAGATTGGTATCCTGACCTAGAAGATATCAAAGCAAAGACCACAAAACGTACTAAAGGTATCGTCGTGATTAATCCTAACAATCCGACCGGTGCCGTATATAACCAACAAGTTCTACGTGATATATCGGTATGGGCCCGCAAGTCCGGTTTAGTAGTACTCGCTGATGAAATTTATTCAAAAATTCTGTACGACGATGCCAAGTTTTATGCCATGGGTTCAATCGACGAAGATGTCTTCACAATCTCGTTCAACGGACTGTCAAAAGCGTACCATGCCCCAGGTTTTAGAGTGGGTTGGATGGTATTGAGCGGGGCAATTGGCCGAGCCACAAGCTTCATTTCCGGTCTCGACATACTTGCATCCATGAGGCTTTGTCCCAATGTACCGATGCAGCACGCGGTCCAAACCGCACTCGGAGGCTATCAAACGATTCAGGACTACACACGCCCGGGCGGGTTGTTGTACGAACAACGAAACATCGCACACGAAAACCTAACGTCTATCCCAGGCATCAGTTGTTTTAAGCCTAAAGGTTCCATCTTTTTATTCCCGAAGATTGACGTGCAAAAATATAAGATCACGGACGATGAGAAGTTTGTACTTCACTTGCTGAATGATCGAAAAATACTTGTCGTTCAAGGGACTGGTTTTAACTATCCCGAACCGGATCATTTTCGGGTGGTGTTTCTTTCTAAGAGTGCTGAACTGGTTTGTGCGAGCGAAAGTATTCGTTCTTTTCTTGCGACTTATCGGCAGAGCTAGACAACTAACTCTTAGTTAAATCGCGTCGGTATCTTAGCAACCATTCAATGATGGTAAAAATCGGAGTCACTTAAGGTTTCTTACGAATAACGTAGCTGTATTCACCTGCTTCAATGTGAGAACTTTCAAGTGAATGACCCATGAAACGACAAAAGTTACTAAAGTCTCGTTCGGTGGTCGGATCGGTCGCAAGCACACGGACCTTTTCACCATCTTGCATCGCCCGTACTTTGTTTCGAAGCAAGATCAACGGCTCAGGACATACTAGTCCTCGAGTATCGACTAAATGAAGTGGCGAACTTTCTTCCATTGAGTAATCTATTTATGTATAACTATGATATAGAACTTAATTTTGACATCGAAAAGGTCCAATTTTAAATGTCCCCCCATCAACGAAAGGTCTTTAGTAAGTATAAGTTGTTGTATTTGGCCTTTGTTATATTCATTTTCCCTATTGGGATCGCGGTGGAAGTACGCGCCCAAAGTGACGTACTTGCCGAACAAGATCAATTGGACGAAACTGTGCCCTTTGTATCGGACGAGGAGTTGCTCAATGAACTGGAATATAGACTCGAATTGGAAGAGTATGAAGAGGCTATTGATGCTGCGCAAGAACTAATCGATGAAATCGAAGTTGATGGCTCTTTCTACGACGATGCTTTAGTCAGACCTCTGCTCATTGTCGGTGATGGTTCGCGGAAATTAGGTAATTATGTCGAGGCATTAGATGCTTACGACCGAGCGAAACATATCACGCGATTGAATCATGGACTGACTACGATCGATCAAATTGAAGTTGTCAAGAGAGAAGCCGCAACCTATGAAGAACTTGGACAACTCGGCAAAGCTAATGATGCATATGAGTATATCTTTACCGTGTATAACCAAGTGTATAAACCATTTTCTCCAGATTTACTACCAAGTCTTTTTGATTTAGGAGACTGGTACGTCAAGACTTATAACGTTTTTGCAGCGCGTGGTCTATTTGAATACGCACAAGTAGTAGCGAAAGAACATTTGGGTGAACAGCATCAGCACTATATCCGCGCACTTTACGGTTTAGCTTCGACATACCGGTTGGAAAAGTTTCGACCACCAAGTTCTGCTCCCATGATTGAAGCAGACGTTCCCCGGTTATATTGGGGAAATGGTCGCCCGTATATCTACTATGCGGAATTGAATGACTTTGCCAAAGGGGAAGAAGTGTTGATTGAGCTAGTCAGGATCGAACTTGAACGATCGGGTAGTACTAGAGAATCTCAAACTCAGGCGAAATTGGCGCTGGCCGATTGGTTTGTTCTGTTTGACAAACAAGTTCAGGCACGAGCGGTTTATTCAGATATTTGGAAGTCGTACGACGAAGAACCCGATGAAGAGTTTTTGACAGCAACTTTTACAGCACCGGTCATTCTCTATAACCCGTTGCCGGCTGATCCTGAACCGCAACCACAGAATCTCGAAGCTCAACCTGTCAATGCCTCAGTCACCTACTCGTTAGACATTGACAAACGCGGTCGAGTACAATCAATTGATGTCGAAGTATTACAACCGGATAGTTCATTTACTAAGGACTTTACGCGTCAAGTCAGCCAAGCAATTTTCCGACCAGCATTCGTTAACGGGAAACCGGTCAGGAGCGTAGACGTGTCTTTTACCCATGACTATGTCTTCTACGTTATAGAAAAATCTGATTAAGTTTTAAGAAGTTTAGACTCAATCCACACGAAAAGTGAGTAGAATAATCATTGCAAAGTATTACAAATTAGAGAAAATATTACAAACTAGAGTTAGTTTTCGTTACAAAGGTTTTCGTGAGTCGATTTCGTTAATGATCGACAAATTGGTAATTTTGGAGTAATTAGTCTCACAATATTGAAATTCGTAGAACGGAACCTAATACATCCAACTGGATGGTTTGTTTGCGATTACGGAGGTTAGGGAGTGAAATCACAACATAAGATTGAACAGTGGACGACAAAGAGTAACGTCGACTCACAAACAAGTTCACGCGGTTTTTGTTCCATCGTCTATCTAGGTGTAAGCGTCGTATTTTTGTTGTTTCTCGTTGGGTGTATGCCGAATACCCCGTCGACGTTTCCAACTCCCCAACAGCAAACGCCGAGTTCGAGTTTACCCTCTCCGAGTTCGAGTAGTCCGTCGCAACAACCACCAAGTGGTTCGCCGTCATCGCCATCTAACCCGTCGCAATCGAATCCGGGCTCAACGAGTCCGTTACCAACGCCACCCTCTGGCTCCCCATCTTCGACTCCCTCTCTACCTTTACCATCACCTAGTAATCCTTCCGGGACTCCGTCATTACCGACGCTACCGACTTTACCGTCGCCGTCAGGACCAGAAGATCCCAACAAAGGTGACCCTCAAAATGGTGAAGCACCGAGTCCAAGCGATGGTAATTTACCCCCACCTTCGGACGGAGAAGAAGGTTCCGAAGAAGATGGTACCGAAGGCGACAGTACCGGTGAGCAAGCTTCGAGTTCCGAAATTGAAGGAAGTGATAACGGTACAGAAAACGGTACCGCAATCGGTGGGTTAATGGAGATGCCTGAAGATTCCGGTGGCTGGGAAGTGAGTAATCAAACGCCCCTCATTGGTCCCACGACAGAAGAAGAGGAGCTTGAAACTGAAGGCGAAGGTTCTGCTGAAACGGAAGATAATCAAGCCGACGAGGACTTTCAGCGTGCCCTGGAAGAATTGGACGGCGAGATCATGCAAGAACGAAATGATGTGATTGGTCGCGCCCACGAAACGGTTGCGACCCAAAGTGGTGGTCAGGGTATCGTACCAGTGGACGATTCGGGAACTGTCGATACTAATTCTGCGATCGAAGACGACCGTGTAGGAACCACCGACGAAACGGAAACCGAACAAGGTTTAATGGAAGGTGAAGAGGTTGCTGACGTTGATATAGAACGCGTGATTGACACACCGGACGCGATGGATAAAGATGTTGTTGCGCGCCAAATGCGTGAAGCTGCCATGGCAGAAGAAGATCCCGAACTCAAAAAGAAACTCTGGGAAGAATACGAAACGTATAAAAAAGGACTTTAGATTACGAAAATGAAATTAATTAGCATTTTCGTCTTATTCACAGGACTAGTGAGTTTAACTCTGGCTGGTTGCAGTTCGACCACCGTTCGATACGTGGATATAACGCCGCCTAAAAAAGCTAGCCAAGATGTCCCAGAAGAAGAATTGCTTGATGTCGGAGTTCTGGTCCTTGATGCCAACATCCCCGAATACTACGACGACATCGTCGCCGAGAACATCACCCCAGAAGTTCGACGTGCCGAAGCTAACTACATTGCGAATTACTTAAAGGAATACTTACAGTCGACCGGGAATTGGGGGGCAGTTCGGGTAGTTCCAAGGCTCAGTAATGCTGTTGATATCGTCGTTGTCGGCGCGATCATTCACTCGGATGGTGAACGGCAAGTGATTGACTTTGGGGTGCGAGATTCACGCGGCGTTATTTGGTTCGAAAAGACTTATAAAACGCTGGCGAGTAAGTATGCCTACGACCCAGAAGTTCCTGATAACATCGATCCATTTCAGACTACTTATCGAAAGCTTGCCGACTCGATGCTAGACTATATGGAAGCACTTTCATCTGACGAAAAACAAGACATTCGCACGGTGTCGAAAATGCGGTTTGCGCGTGAAATCACACCGGAAGCGTTTGGTGACTACCTGAGTTTCTCGGAGGAGGGTGAAGTCGAATTACTACGACTACCGGCAAACGATGATCCAGTAATGGACAAGGTTGAGCAGATCCGCGATCGCGAGTATTTGTTCATTGACACCCTCGACGAGTATTACTCCAACTTTGCTTCCAAGGTTAAAGATCCTTTGTCCAGTTGGCGGCAGCAAACCTATGACGTCGCAATTGCCTTGCGAGAAGATCGAAACAAGGCTCGTGTGCGTTTGATTGCGGGCATATCCATGGTGCTCAGTGGTGCTGTAATGCAGCGGAGCAGCGATACGTTGAAAGAGTACGCCGGCTATACGGGTGTGATTGGTGGCTCTACCGAAATTTTGGGAAGTATCGCTAATCGAGCCAATATTAGACTGCTTATCTCTCGGTTGCAAGAAATCGGTTTAGGTGCGTCCGAAGCGATTAGTCCGTACGCAATTGAATTAGAGAACGCAACTTATTCGTTAGAGGGTACCGTAGACGAACAATTTGATCAGCTCAAGGAGCTACTCCGAGAACAGTACTACGAAGATTTAGGAGTTGAGTTTCAAGAGGAAGATTCGGAGTCGGATACCAGTGTACCCGACGTGACTGGAGAAGAAACCACTGACGAACTCCTCCAAGGAACCGAGTAGCCCCCAACCGGTTTACATTGAGCCGGTTGATCCATCTTTAGCTGAGAGTACCCACCCAAAAACACCGCGGTTATCATTAAAGATAACCAGCCGTAGAATCCAGGCGTTGGTTGCGTTCATTGTGGTGTCTACCGTGGCTGTACTAATCGTCATTAACCCTTTCGAACAGATCGCGGAACAGCTAGGTTGGCAACCAAACGAACAGACTCGCCGCGACAACGTAGCAGGAAACACCAAATCTAGCGACGAAGTAACACCGTTTCAAGATGTCCAACTGGAACGAGCTAAAGAGAAAGCGCGTGAAGTGATTGATTCGTTCACGGAAGTTCAACACGAGTTTGAGACCGAGCAATATGCCCAAAAGTCGTTTGTAGAAGAATATGCCACGATACAAGAGATTGCGGTGCAAGGTGACGACAAATTCAAACAACGCGATTTCGATGCTGCTATCGCAAAATACGAGACTGCTCTGACGGATTTGTTACTCTTACAAGAACAAATTGATCGCGAATTCGAAACAGCTGTTGGAGAGGCATTTGACTGGTTGGAAAAACGTCAAGAAAAAGCTGCTGGGGAAGCATTCCAACACGCGGGCACACTGAAACCACTACATCCGCTATTGAATGATGGTTTAGCTCGACTAGAGGTGCTCCCTCAAGTCAACGAACACATCCGTGAGAGTGAACGCGCGATTTTACGAGAGGAATGGGACCTAGCGCGAACTCATTTGGACTCAGTACAAAAACTGGATCCCTTAACTTTAGGTTTAGAAGAAAAAAGAACGATCATTCGCGAGAAACAGCACGAGCAAGAGATTCGCGATTTACTCTCGGACGCTCATCAAGCTTTAGCGAGTAATGAGTTCGATCGAGCTCGCGCTAAATTTACGGAAGTACTCGGTCGCGAACCTGAAAACACAGCGGCAAAAACCGGCATTCAACAGACTGAGCAATCGCGCCTCATCTACAACATTCAAACCTTACGTACCGAAGCCGAACAAGCAGAACAGGAGCTTGATTTCATTCGCGCTCTAGAAATTTACGAACAGATACTTGCGATTGACTCTTCGTTGTCGTTCGCGGTCGATGGGCGAAAGCGAGTTTACGAAGTGATTAATGCAACCAGACAGATGCAAGCGATTCTTGGCGATCCCGATAGCCTGTCTAGCGACGAACAGTTTCAAAATGCGCAACAGGTGTTAGAAGTCGCAGAAAAATATGAAGGGCACAGCAAACAATACGACGAAATACTGGAAGATTTTTCAGATTTGGTAAAGTATGCTACTGAACCTGTTAAAGTGACTGTCCTGTCTGATAGTCTAACGGAAGTGTTGTTGATTAAACACGGTCCTTTAGGTAACTTTGAATCGACGGAATTGCATCTACGTCCTGGTAGGTATGAACTAGTGGGAAGCCGTGATGGTTGGAGGGATATTCGGCGGACAATAGTCGTTAAACCTAGTATGGAACCGATTGAAATTTCATGTGTCGAACAGATTTAGTGGGTCCGCATTTATGACGGAGCAACCTGCTTCTGCATCGGTCATATCACCAACCGATTTCAAGCCAACCCCAGCTAAACGTCCACGTGGACGGTCCTTCGTATCGTGGTTTCAAATTGTGCTTGGAACACTAGCAGTCATTATCGGCTTTGGGTTGTGGTTTTTATTCACTGCTAAGGCAGTCAAGCTCGAACTCAATGTCGCCGATGCTGAGATCAGCATTACCGGTGGTTTAGTGCTACAAACCGGGGTTCGGTATTTGATGCGACCGGGGCAATACTCTGTTACCGGTTCTGCTGATGGTTACTATGATTTGAACGAGCCGATTGAAGTTAGCAATGATTCGAATGATCCTGTCTTTCAGATTAACTTCATTCGCTTACCGGGGATTGTTGAGGTGATGTCAGAGCCTAGCAATGTAGAAGTGACAATTGACGGTCAAACTCTTGGTGTAACACCTTTGCGTACTGAAATACCAGCAGGTACGACGACATTAAGTTTCAGTTCACCACGTTATATCGATGTTGACCAAGTTGTTGAAATTGAGGGGATGCAACAAGAGCAGTCGATCTATGTAGAACTGGACCCGGATTGGGGGGACGTAACGATTCCCACGCAACCACCAGGAGCCACTTTTTTTGTTGATGGTGTCGATTCCGGTTTTATAACGCCTGGGCCCGCTGAGATCTTATCTGGCGAGCGAGTAATAATGCTTAAGAAACCCGGATTTGCGAGTTGGGCCGATATTCTGCTAGTTAAGGCTGGCGACGTAATAAACCTTGCAGAAGTCATACTTCCCCCTTCGGATGGTGTGCTTGAAATAACCACCTCTCCTTCCCAAGCGTCGGTCACGGTGGACGGAAATTTTCAGGGGATAACTCCGCTAACGGTTGAGGTTGAGCCAAATCGTACACACCAAGTTGAAGTGTTGCTGTCGGGTTATCATTCAAGGAAACAGCAGATTTCTGTTGGGTCCGGTGAAGTTAAATCAATGAATTTTCCGTTGGAAAGAGTTACCGGTGAACTCATTGTCAATACCGATCCGGAAAACGCAGAGATTCGCGTCAACGGTGACGTCCATGGGACTTCAAACACAACCCTGACCTTACATGCAGTAACGCATTTCATTGAAATTGATAAGGAAGGGTTTGTTGGTTTTGAAAAAGAGGTAACCATTCAACCTGGATTCACACAACAACTGAACGTTCAACTTTTGACTCCCGAAGAGTATGTCGAGGTTATACTCAAACAGGTGAATGCTACGGCTACGGGGAAAGAGATTGTTCTCATGACACCTAATCCTATTCGGATGGGTGCGTCGCGGCGTGAAGCGGGACGCCGCGCAAACGAAGTGTACCGTACCGCGAGATTGAACCGCCGGTTCTACATTAGTGTGGAAGAAGTAACTAATGCAGAATTCAGAGAGTTTGCACCAGGGCATGATTCGGGTGAATATCAAGGGTATGATTTGAACGAAGATGATCAACCCGTCGTGAATATATCGTGGGATGAAGCCGCTTTGTATTGCAACTATCTCTCCGAGAAAGAAGGATTAGAGCCGTTTTATGAATTTGAGGGTGCATTTGTCTCAGATTTCAATCCAAAATCCATAGGGTATCGTCTACCGACGGAGGCTGAGTGGACTTGGGTAGCGCGCCATGTTTCCGATAACGAAGAACTGTTACACTTTCCATGGGGAGCTACTTTACCACCCGGAGATCGACACGGGAACTATGCCGATAAAACTGCTCAACATATCGTTGGCAGAATTATTTATGGATATAACGATAGTTTTCCAGTATCTGCACCGGTAGGTTCCTTTCCCGCAAACACCAAGGGAGTGTATGATATGGGTGGCAATGTTGCCGAATGGACTCATGACTTTTACCATGTACCTACCGAGAATATTGAAGTTCCCTTGCTAGGTCTAACTGAAGGAGAGTATCACGTTATCCGCGGATCCAGTTATTTACATGGAACAATTACGGACTTGAGATTTTCTTTTAGAGACTATGGCAAAGACGGAAGATACGATGTGGGCTTTAGAATAGCTAGGTATGCACAACGAGATTGAGTTGAAAGGAGGTACTATGTTTGCACGGAGTATGTTTGCGTTCGTGATTGTTTGTTTTATTTGGATTGTTTTTGGCCTCGCGTCGGTCGTAGCACAGGAGGAGGTTTTGGAACAAGAAGAACCATTAACTGACGAAGAAGAGAGTGTGGATGAAACTGCCACCTTGGACGCGGACGATTTAGAAGTTGAGACTGAGAGTGATTCTGCTGTTATCGAAGCTCCACCTGACGAGGAAAGTTCCACAGAAACTACCGACGTATCTGAGCTTGATGCTGACGAAACGAAAGATGATGAGATTACCGATGTGTTTACTCCATCTGAATCAGTATCAGAAGACAACCCCGTAGCCTTTCCACGAGACATTTAGGATTACTCCGTGAAAAAACGTCGAACGTCACCAATTCTTACGCAAATTATTTCACTATTTATTTGTATCTTGCTAGTACACGTCGTTTGGGCAAGTGTAATACGACCGAATGCTAGAGTTGTGTTGGAGGAGCGCAAGGTACTTGCTGAACAAGATAAGGATTTCACTGCCGAACGATCTATCTGGGTTACCTTGAAAGATTGGGAACAGGAATCTTGTGTGATCCTAATGTTTTGGGCACTCGCACTTATGGGTGGAAAAGTCCTGCAAGCGCGCCGAGAACGACGAATTCTTTCCCAAGATTTAGTGAAAATTCCAGAAGGTGTGAGTGTTCTACCGGAAGATGCTCGGGAATATATGCGAACTGTACAGTCGCTACCCGAAAGCACACGTGAACAATTATTACCCCGTGCGGTTATGATTGCTTTACAACGATTTGAGTCGACTCATGCAGTGCAAAATGCCTCTGAAGCGGTACGAAACTTGTGCGATGGCGAAGCAGACCGGCTCGATAGTGAGCTAGCAATGATCCGGTATATCACGTGGGCAATTCCATCGATTGGATTTATTGGTACGGTTCGCGGGATTGGTGAAGCGCTCGGGAAAGCGTACGAAGCTGTTCAAGGAAATATTGTTGGAGTAACCGAAAGTCTAGGGGTTGCCTTCAATTCGACATTCGTTGCCCTAGTGATTAGTATTATGATTATGTTCTTCGTACAACAATTGCAACGATACCAAGAAGAAATCGTGATCGACACTGAGAGTTGGTGTGACGAGAACTTGTTGCGACATTTGCAGGTCCGCTAGTATGCTACTTCTTGAACTCAGTGATATCAATTTACGGCTTAGTCGTGCTGGTGAAGTGCTGTATCAACAACCAGGCGCGGCGTTTGTCGAACACAAACAGTTAACCTTTGGCAGAGACGCACTTGACGTCGTTAAGTTGCATCCAAATCGAGTCCATACGCAGTACTGGCGTAGCATGGATCAAAGTGCTGTCGAACCCAAGGGTTTTGGCGTTAGCACACAGATCGATCTGGTCTATCGGCAATTACTTCAAATTCAAGAGCAGGCAAAATTGTCACTTGCTGACAAAGTGTGGTTTGCGGTCCCAAGCGATTTAAGTGATCAGCAACTTGGTTTACTCTATGGTTCTTCCCTGAAAGCCGGTGTGCAATTGGGGGATTTCATTGACTATGGTGTCTTAGTCGGAGCTACTGTGGACATCGACGGTCCTTTAGCCTTTGTTGATATTGGTCTTCAACGTACGGTGGTCACGAGACTGGTAGTAGATCAGGACATCAGACGAGAATCTGTATCGGTAGATGCGCAATTGGGATTACTCCCACTGATGAACACATGGATTCGGTTAGTGGCTGAAAATTTCCTCGACATTTCTAGGTTTGATCCACGAAAATTTGCTGAAACCGAACAACAGGTTTTTCATCAGATTCTCGACTTTGTACAGTCCGACGACGAACATCGGTCAATTGAAGCGGAGTATCGTAGCAACAAACGTCAGGTGGAAGTTTCGCGGAACGAGTTGATTGAAGTAGGGGTTGAACGCTTCAATTCGACGCTGTCCTATTTGAATGGGTGTAAGCACGTAGTTCTCATGGAGAACGGTTGTCGGTTTCCCGGATTTACCACACATTTGCAGCAAAAAGGTTGGCAGGTACATCAACGAAATTTGAGTGTGGTGCACAATTTCTTCAATTCCTATGATTTGGCAGAAACCGGTACTGAGTCTTCCGGCCGTAAGTTTCACACACACTTGAACCGAGTTCGTACTGGTGCTGCGAAGATTGAATCAGTTTCTTCCCCCGCCGACAATAAGCGCGCAACGCATTTACTGCATGAGTTTGCCGCTAGACCTATTGGACAAACCCTGACAGTTGAGTGTGGGGCTGGTTCTGCGAGGCAAGCATGCTTTGAACTGAGTTTTCGCGGCGAAGAATTGCTGTTGTCCCCAAATGGTGCGACTCCACTAACAGTTAACGGTCGTACAATCGAAAAGGAATTGGTTGTTCATTGTGGTGATCTAATCAAAGTCTCGGACCAAGAGTATCGATTGATCGAAGTACACTAAGATGGCTAAGAAAAGAAAACGCACGGTCAATGTATTCACACTCTCGTTTTTGGATGTGATGGCTGGAGGTTTTGGCGCAGTTATTCTTATCTTCTTGATCATCAACCACACGATTGTCAAGACTGAAAAGTCTGATCCCGAGTTGCTCAATGAAATACGACTGATCGACTACCAAACGGAACAAGCTGAGAAGAATCGCGCCGCACTGATGGAAGTTGTCGGTGACTTACGCAACCGTATCGCTGATGCCAAAGAACGTATCGAAGAATTACTCCGGGAAGTTGAGACAAAAACGGATGAAGTCGACGATGTGGAAAAGAACGCGATAGATCTAAGTGAGACACTTAAAAGACTTAGAAGTGAAATTCGGTCGGCACAAATGGAGCTTGATTTACTTGAATCTCGAGAAGATGCTAGCGGTAAAACTCCCATTGAAATTCTCGGAGAAGGAGACCGACAGTATCTGACTGGTTTATATGTTGGTGGTAATCATATTTTGATTGCCTTAGATATGTCAGCGAGTATGTTGGATAAAACCATTGTGAACATCGTTCGCACACGAAACATGTCGGTGGAACGACAATTGAAATCGCCAAAATGGCGTCGAGCGATCGACACTGTTGAATGGTTAGCAGCCAATTTACCGCTAGACAGTAATGTTCAAATCGCTGGATTTAATGAATCGGTTGAGTTTCTCGTGGGTGATGGCGATTGGAGTCCAGTTCTTGAAACTGAGCCAGTCATCGAAGCTGTCAAGTTGTTGCGAGAAACTCCACCCGAAGGTGGAACGAATTTAGAGCGTTTATTCAGAAGATTTAGTGAGATGGATCCTTTACCAGATAATATCTTTCTAATTACCGACGGCTTACCGACGATGGATGACTCCAACCGTAGTAAACGGAAACTTACAGTCAGTGCTAACGAACGTCACTCATTGTTTTTAGATATACAACGAAGTATGGTACCCATAGGTGTAACCATTAACGTAATCTTGTTCCCCTTGGAAGGCGATCCTTGGGCTGCAGGTGCTTTTTGGAGTTTGTGTTATCAAACTGCTGGTACTTTTATGACACCGTCTGAGGATTGGCCATGAAAAAACGCAATCGTGAGACATCAGCATTAAGTTTAGCTTTTTTGGATGTGATTTGTTGCGGTTTTGGCGCGATCATATTGTTGCTTATGATCACCAAGTTTGGGATTCCTTCTGTTCTTGAACAGAGTCGGGAACAACTCCTTGCTTTACTTGAACTTCGCCAGGCAGCTATCGAGGAAATTTTTGGTGAGACTGAAAAACTTGAACGAGCGAAAGAGGAGACTGAGAAAGATTTAGATGTAGAAATCCAAGAAATTGTCAAACTGCAAAAAGAACTCATAGAACTCACGAGTCGATTTGAATCCGTACTGGAAATTTCTGAGATTCAATCGGAAGAAATTGAGGATCTCACTCGTGCCAAACAAACTCTATCCGATGAAATGATTCGGTTACTCGGTACTGACTGGCGTCGGCAAGATCGAACTATTGGTGGAATCACCGTCGATAGCGAGTATATTGTATTTGTCATTGATACCTCCGGTAGTATGCGACGGTATTGGACTACGGTGGTGCAGAAATTCGAAGAAGTATTGAATATCTATCCTGTCGTTAAGGGGGTACAAATTTTGAATAATGACGGCGAGTATATGTATCCACGCCATGCTGGTGAGTGGTTGAAGGACACTCCCGATGCAAGGCGGGCGATCGTGGACGGATTACGCGGCTGGCCAAAGCAGTCCATTTCTAATCCCGTACCTGGCATCATTACGGCGATCGACGACTTTTATGATCCGAATAAACGTATTAGTCTTTACATATTTGGAGATGATTTTTCGGTGCAGGGTGGTTGGACCGTTGAAGAAGTAGTGGATCGAATTGATGCAAAGAATATCGCGGATGCCGAAGGCAATCGACGAGTTCGCATTCATGCAGTTGGCTTCCCGATTTACTTGAGCATTCGACAAGTTAATCACATTCTTCGATACACAAACTTAATGCGTGAATTAACCGTGCGTAATCACGGGACATTCGTCGGACTGCCATCTATTTAATTGATCAAAGACGACAGACATAGGAGAATTCAGGTCATGCGAATTCGTTTAACTTTTATTTCGCTAGCGTTTAGTGTACTGGGCTTAAGTCTGCTCAGCGCCTGTGCGAGAAATATCATCGTAACGGCAGACGCGACCGTACCTACGCCGATAGTGGACCCGCATCCATTTGATGTAGGGATTTACTATTCACCTGAACTCGTTGAATATGTACATGAGCAGAAAGTTGCGGATCGAGGTTCCATAACGATAGATCTTGGTAGGAATCAGAAAACCGTATTTGATCGCACTTTTGGCCAGATGTTTCAAGAAGTGGTGCATGTGGAGTCGCTCGACGCGATACCACAAAATGTTGCTGGTGTTCTTGTACCCTCCATAATTGATGTACAGTTGATGACTCCGCGACAATCTCGTAACGATTATTATGAAATTTGGATTCGGTATAGTATTGAGATTATTCTCCCTGACGGTACCAAATTAGATTTTGCGTCCACAGCTAGTCGCGGAGGTCGCGAGGATCCCGAAGCCAGGAGAACTCAAGTAGCGTGGATGATAGCGGCTTACGGCAAGGCCAATAAACAGGACTATTCAAGCTTTATGGATAAAGCGGATTCTGCACTTGCCGAGGCAACTCAGAACGCGTATCGAGACGCCGCGCTTTTGATTGTGGTTAGTTTAGCTAATATAGCCGATCCACCCAGACGGGGAGATCCAAGAATAAAATCAGCAGTACGTGAATGGATAAAGGAGAACAGTCAACCATGAAATTGTTACAAACTACGTTTCGAACAATCGTCCTTGTAGGAGTTTTCTTCCTAGGATATCTGGTTTTACCTGGATGTGTCTCGACTACACAACAGCAGTTTCGTGAAGCCGATACCGGAATTGAAGAGGGCGAAGTGATCGCCATATTACGCCGTAAATCTAACACTCGCAATGAGACAGAAGAGAGTTTTATTGAATGTCTAACAGAAAAGACTTCGTCTGGACAAGGTGCAATCGAAGTGATGTCTGATCGTGAGTTTGTGGATGCGTTGTTTCCTTGGTTTGAGCCCCGAAGCGCACCTAGAAACGTTGATGAGATGCCCCGATATTTTGAGAATGAGAACATTCGTGAAACCTTAGAACAGATCGATGCACGGTATATCGTGTGGGTAAATGGTACAACGCAACGTACTGATCAAAGTGGGTCAGTGCAATGTGCGGTAGCAACTGGGGGAATACCGGCTTGTTTCGGTTTCCTTACTTGGGAAGCCGGCTCAGACTATGAAGCAACGATCTGGGATATCGATCGCGGAATCACTGTGGGTCGTTTGAGTGCCGAATCAAAGGGGATGAGTTTTGTACCTGCTATCGTTGTACCAATACCTTTTGTCGCACGAACTCAAGCGAGTGCTTGTGCGTCCTTGGCTGAACAACTCAAAGACTTTATTGCTGGAAAAGACCCAGTCGAAGAATAGTACTGTTACGCCCCTAGTGGCTGGATCTCCAAAATCTCGCCGGTGTAACGATTGGGTTCAACAGCATACCATCGTCTGAGTTCTGTGTTCCACTTAGCTTCGCACCTAGCTGCAAGTTCATAAAACGTCGGTCTCCCAGGATCAGCAAGCACAATCCTAGGCACACCATTTGACATCGCAATCTCGATGACTAACTGAAGGGGATCAATCAACTCATCCCAATAGCTGATATCAGCACCAACGATGATATCCTGTGTTGCTAGTTCGGCGGTTTTTAAATGCGCGAAGTCTACGTTGCGTTCTTCGATTTTTACATTATTTAACGAAGCGAGTAGGTGCATATAGGGGAAGACATTAGGGTCAATGTCGACTCCGGTAACTTTTGCTTGCCAATGTACCGCAGCATGCACACCGACTGCCGACCACCCACAGCCTAGATCCATTAACTTAGTGGCAACTGTAGGGGGATTATGTTGCAAGTAATCAATCAGAACAAAACTACTTTGCCACGCGCGTGTACCGTGAGCGGAAGGAGAGTAATAGCGTTTGAGGCGACGAACGAATGGATGTTGGGTACGGAGAAAGAACGTCCCGTATGCTTGGTAGATACCTGAATCAGCATCCTCAACCCATTCAGGCATTTTCTAATTGATTAGCGGTGACTTAATCGACGAGTTGAAGTGAAAAAAGAAGGGTCGCATCAAATCGATGGCGACCCTTCATACGAGAATAATTTATGAATTTCAGTTGTGTAATTTTCTCACACAAATTTTGATTTTGTTACCAAAGGTATTCAATGGTCCCGTAGTATGAGCCACCTTCAAAATTTGCGGCGGTTCGGCGGGCATACGGGAGTCCTACATTCAGACGGTTAGCGTAAGGTTCACCAATCGTATCTACGTAAGTATCGAACGCATTGATCAGACCAAACTTGACATGAACATCGTCTCGCCATTTGAAACGTGCTTCGAAGTCTACGAAGAATGTTGCGTCTAATTCTTTGGTCGGAGGTGAGCCACCTATTACACCGCGTTCGTCGTAGTGGCTACCGTAATACTGTCCTCGCAAGATCATGCTCCATCGTTCGTTCAGTGTAGTAGTTGAAGTGCCAACGATTTTTAGGTTGGGATAGCTGTTCTCAATATCTTCAATGTCAGCAGCCGGAACCGGTAAAATTCCGTTCACTGCAGATTGACTTAATACTTCGACTTCGTTGTGACTCAGTGCGATACTGAGATCACTAGGAATCCCTTCAATAATGATTGGTGCAGTATAAACGATGTCAATTCCACTAGACTGAATGTCTAGAGCATTCGTGAAGAATGAAACGTTCGTCTGAATGCCGCCTGGACCTAAAACGGGGAGAGTTTGGGTCTTGTAGATTCGATCATTGATCCTAATTTGGTAGATATCTACTGACAATTTGGAGTTTTCAAACACTTCATCCGTGTCGAAAATTGTTCCCCAGGTATAGGAGAGTGAAGTCTCAGCTCCAAGTTTCTTACCACCAGCTTGGCGTGCAAATGGGTGGCGCGAACGTACAAACCCTTGTTCTGTTTGTCCCCCGGTATTGGTATCGAACGTAGTTGTTACCTTCTGGATATTCCCTTGCCCTGGTGTAGGTGCATGGAAGCCGGTTGATATCGTTAAACGGGACGTAATACGCTCGTCAAAGTGATATCGTAGAGCGGCTTTACCTGTCCAGTTTTCGCCAAAATCTGAGTAACGTTCATATCGAGCTGCTACTTGCCAGAGCATGTTGTCAGTATCACGTTCTACTTCAATGAAAGCACCCATATTCTGTCTTTCGTAATCGCCCTCATCTTCAGGTGAGAAGCCTTTGAATCCACTCGAACCGAGACCTTCGTACGAGGTCGCTTCGCCAGCAAAAATTCTGAATTCTTCACTACGCCATTCACCGCCGATGGTAACATGGATATTTTCAGTGTATTGCCTGCGCAGATCTCCGTTAACGACAAGTTCCGTCTGTCCAAGGGCTCCGACGTCGAAATCGCGTTGTAGTGGTTCGCCGGCAGCGTTTAAGCCGATGGATGGATTAATTGTGTTGTACAGGGTGAAGTCAATGATGTTGTTTCCAACACTGAAGTTTACATCATATAACCAATCACCGTCTAATTCGCCTTCAGCGCCAACAACAACAGAATAGTCATCGGTTTCGCCGTCAAAGTAGGGAGTAAAACCTTGGGGTAACCCTGTGAATCCCTCTTCGGCAAGAGCGGTAAGGGTGGAATGGGTTGGTCCGCGATAGAAAAATCGATATCTACCATGTGCTTGCGCAAGGTTTCCTTGCATATACCAACTCATGGTGTCCGAGATTGGATGTCCAGCGGTCACAAATAGTAGTAATGCTTCGTGGCGTGGACGTCCCCAAGTTTGCGCGAGACCTTTATCTTCGAAAGGTGAATCGAGACCTACTCTTCGTACACCGCTATTTATTAGGGCTAATGCATCTGGTCGTTGAACTCCGCGTGAATGGGCTTGGTTGTAATTACGTTCGAAACTGAGGTTCATAAAACCTTCAGTACCCAACTGCAGGCCGACATTCCCGTCAATCTTAAAGTTTCGTTCGCCGTCGAAGAAAGAACCGAATTGAGTTCGAAGTATGCCACCCTGGCTTGATTTTTTAGTCTGAAAGTTCATTACCCCAGAGATTGCGTCGGCGCCGTATTGTGCTGACGCACCATCGCGTAAGATTTGAATGTTTTCGATCGCGATGCTTGGGATCATACCGATATTTGGTGCGTGTGCACCTTTCCCTGCTGCGGGAACGAATTCAGCGATTAAAGCCGCCCGATGTCGCCGTACTCCGTTAACCAAGACGAGGTGTTGGTCGGGTGCAAGACCGCGTAACGATGTCGGTCGAACGAACGTGTCGCCGTCGCCGGAAGCGATCGATGCGTTGAAATAGGGAACGAGTGAACGGAGTGCATCGGTTATATCTGCCGTGTTGCCGATCGAGGTCAGTTCATCCGAGTCAAAAAAGTCAATCGGCGCGGTGGAATCATCTACCGTTCGAGGCGTTCGACTCCTAGAGCCTATTACGACGAGTACTTCGACGTCTTCGGAACTCTCGGCCGCTTCCGAGTCCTCACCTTCTTCTGACTGTGCCAATAAGTTGTATGGTAGCATAAAGGTTAGGGCTACCAACAGTCCTATGACTGTGATGCGGTCGTGTTTTCGCATAAGCAAAATTCTCCTTTTTGTTCGCGATTTCAATAGGATAGAGGACCGCCATGCTTTGTATGGTGGAACTCTAACATATCCATGTTCCCCATGAGAATTTACCCAAAGGGTTTCTACTCTTATTACTCAAAATTGAGTTACGCTAGCACAATTTTAACTTTTTCGTTGTATAACGTAACTTTGTCAAGTATAAATTTTATTCGTAACGCGTTCTTGACACGAAATGTACGATTGATAAGTTGGCGCAAACGCGCATTTGAAACTAGTAATTTTGATGAAAATTCACCTTGTTTTGCAGTCTTCTATCCCTCAATTTTGCACGATGTAATTACTTGCGGTCGCGCGAATTTTTTGTACTATAGATCGTAGACCATTTCCTCGAATGGGGGATAAATGGGATAAGATGTCCAGCTTTGAGAATAGTGCTTCGATGTCGTATGTAAGAATATGTTTTGCAGTATTCCCCGAATAAACCGATAAAACAATCGCGAGTAATCCTCTTACGATGTGGGCATCGCTGTCAGTATAGAAACTCAAAACGGTACTGTGTTCGTCGTACTCTGACGTTAACCATACTTGACTTTGGCAACCACGAACCAGATTGGATTCGATACGAGCAGCTTCCGGTAAAGGAGCCAAGGACTTGCCAAGATCAAGAATGTAACGATACTTTTCTTCCCAGCCATCCAAGATTTCGAGTGTATCGACGATTTCAGTGAGTGGAGGGGGCAACCTTAGAACAATCCTAAGTTGATCTGTGCTTCTTCGCTCATGTGTTCCCGACTCCACGGTGGTTCAAAGACAATATCGACTGTGACCTTGTCTACGTTAGGTACACGCGCCAGACGTTCTTCAATATCTTGAACCAAGACTGGTCCCATTCCACAAGCAGGTGAAGTGAGAGTCATTTTGACATTGATTGAGTGTTCGACAATTTCTACCTCGTAGATTAATCCCAAGTCCACCACATTCACTGGAATTTCAGGGTCGAAGACGGTGCGTAGAGTTTGCCAAACGTGATCTTCTACGATGGAGTCGTCTTGAGGCTCGTCGAAAGTTAAATGTTCTGGTTCGAAACCGATCGCGTCGGCATTTTCACCATCAATACGCGCCATATTGCCATTAAAAATTACCGTATAGGTGCCACCTAGGGTTTGCGTTAGGGTTACAAATACCCCCGCGGGGATTCGAACTTTATCGCCGGTGGGAACGAGCCGAGCCACTACCTCTCGTTGTACGGGAATAAGTTTACGTTCCACTGATTGAAAAACTCTCGCCGCATCCACAGAATCCATCAGCGTTGGGATTTGCAAATTTCAAGGTAGTGTTGAGTCCTTCGGTGACTAAATCGATTCGGGTGCCACGCACTAGGTCCCAGTTAGCAGGTTTGATATAGATTTCTATTCCGTTCGCAAAAGTCAAGCAGTCGAGTTCGGCTGGAGCAGTATTTTCGTCCAAGTAGGATAACTCATACATGTAACCGTTACACCCAGTTTCTTTGATTCCTAACACGACTGCTTTTGAGTCATGTTGTTCGGCTTGTTTGGCGAGGTGAGCTAACGCTCGTTCAGAAATCGAGAGTTGATTTGGTTCGTAGTGTTCTATGGACATAAATAGTGTTTTTTGTGCAAAAGTGGAGTAGTAATTTCTGTGATTCGTTCATTAACTTCAATCTGATTATTTCAATTAGATTATATTTGTTGAAGAAGAAGGTAATGTTTTCAATTACTTAGTTGTTTAAATCTACAACCGAAAAGATTTGCTACTTTTTCATTTTCTGAAGCAAGTTGTTATGAGGAAGAGGGTTTGCTTGTGCGAGATAGGATACGATCAGCTTATTACTAACACTAAACACACTATCGATCAACACAGTGTCGCGTAAGATTAGAAAGATTCTCTTTGGGTTGGTTTCATAATCCTTGTCGCAGATATCTGTTACATACGATTCGTTTTACTGTGGGATAGATTAGTCGTTAATCTCTTGATCATGCTAATCGTGGGAATAGTGTTGCAGACAGGAATATTATCTCCGCGTTAAAATATTCAATTACTGCGATCAACAGTAGAAACTGGGACACAGAAACCCTATCGGAAACCGATGAAATCGAAGAGGAAGCCTTTATCGCGATTCAATCCTTTTAAGTTTAAGAATCCACTGGACTTAGCTATTATGGTTTTTTGCAGTGGGTTGTTTGTTGGGATATTCATCTTGGACTATGGCAACTTGAAAGAAGACTCGGATTGGTTGATGTTATTTGCAGGGTTGGTAACGACTGTGTGGCTTTGTGTGGGTATGTACGGGATTTTTCGCATCCATTATTTATTGAAGTACCAACCCAAAGACCAAGGATTTTGGGAAAACGAAGTTGGCAAAACAGAGTCCGTGCCAGAATCAGATAATTGAGGTCACAAGATTTGTCATACTGACTCTATCACATCCACCAACTTTTCGAAGTTCACGGTTGTTTTACCCATACTCAACAAAGAACGTACCGAGCTGGAGAATTCTAGAATTGCTACATTATTTGACAGGTCCTAGTGTAAAATTAGAACTCCTTTGAAAATCGCAACCCTGAAATGAAGAAAAGTCCTACCGTCGGGGGAATCTCGGTATTAATGATCTGTCTTTTCATCTTCATGGGAGGCTATTTTGTTGGGTTTTATCTCACGGACTTAATCGCTCCGAGGTCGGACTTTGAAAGTAATTGGAGAATTCTCATTCTACTTGTTGTACTCTTATGGCTAATTAATTGCGGTGTTTTCTCATACCTGCTTCATAAAGCCTTCGCGCGGAAAGAGTCAGAATATCACGGCCTTAAAGACAAGTCGTGAATTTGCTCAGTAATGTTGTCGAGTGTTGACTTTCACATATTGGGTTTCTATTAAGTGCGACGAATGGGATATAAGGAACTTCCCTTTAGATCACCTGATTTAGGAACAGCCAAAAGAACTAGGAGTGTTGGATAAAGGCCACGAATCTTCGGACGGAAGATTTCGCAGCTACCATTTGTTTGTTATGGTCGTAAGATTCGACACGCCGACTTAATCGCATCCACCAACTTTTCTAGATCTTCCGTCGTGTTATACAGACCCAATGAAGGTCTCACGGTACCCGGAATACTTAACGCTTCCATGAGTGGCATCGCACAATGATGCCCAGTCCGCAACGCAATGTTCTGTTCAGTTAAGAGTGTACCGAGATCGTGAGGATGTACACCATCAATTAAAAAGGACAACGACCCTAGCCTATTTTTGACTGAACTGACCATCGATAATCCGTCAATTTGCGACAATGCTTCGTTAGTCTCGCTAAATAATTGTTTTTCGTACTGTTGCAGTCCTAGTTTACGTTGTTCGGCAAGATAGTTGATAGCCGCTGCTAAACCGATTGCTCCTTCTATATGAGGAGTTCCTGCTTCAAATCGATGCGGCGATTTTTGATAGGTAGAACCAGTGATTTGAACCTCCTTGATCATTTCTCCCCCACCTTGCCATGGCGGCGCACGATCAAGTAAAGTTTTACGACCATACAGCACGCCGATCCCTGTCGGCCCATACATCTTATGTCCTGAAAAGGCGTAAAAGTCACAATCTATGGACTGTACATCAACGTCGAGATGTGGGACTGCCTGCGCTCCATCAATGAGTACGACAGCACCTGCTTCATGAGCCATCGCAGTGAGTTTCTGCACTGGATTAATGACACCGGTCACGTTTGAAACATGGGTGAGTGCTACGATACAGGTATCATGGTCGAGTAGGTCTTCGTATTCCTTTAAATCAAGAGTACCATTCGCAAGAACCGGGACGGCACATAATCTCGCCCCAACTCCTTCACACAATAGTTGCCATGGAACGATGTTTGAATGATGTTCCATTTCCGAAATTACAACCTTCGAATCTGAATCTAGAACAGACATGGCAAATGATTGGGCGACGAGATTGATACTTTCTGTTGTTCCTCTAGTCCAGATTATTTCCTCAGGCTCGGAAGCGTGAACAAACTCTGCAACGGTGCGCCTCGCGTCTTCAAACGCCTGTGTGGCTTGTGAGCTTAGGGCATGTACTGCGCGATGTACATTAGCATTTTTTGTTTGGTAATAGTCTTGGATTGAGTCGAGAACCACCTGTGGTTTTTGGGTAGTAGCAGCGTTATCCAAGTAGACAAGCGACTTATACCGGTTGAGCAGTGGAAAGTCCTTGACAGGGGGAAGGTAAACCATTTAGCTAGGAAGACCGAGTAGTTCTAGAGCCTCTTCATCTTCGACGACTTCTTTCAAGAAACTATTGAGAAGAATAGTTTCAGCTTCCGTCTGCTCAATACCTCGCGAACGTAAATAGAACAGCTGTTTTGGGTCTAGAAAACCCGAGGTTGCACCATGCGAGCAAGCTATATCGTCGGCATATAGTTCTAATTCGGGTTTAGTATAGATTTCAGCCTTTTCACTCGTCGCTAAATTTTTGTTTTGCAAAGAAGCATCGGTGAGCTGCGCCCCGGGAGCTATGTAAATCTTACCGTTGAATATAGCCTTAGATTCGTCATGGACAATGCCATGAAAACAAGTTTCGCTGGTTGATTTTCCGACGAGATGGTTAACAGTAATCTGATTGTCTAGATGCGAAGCTTCCTTAAGTCCCCAGGCTCCTGAGAGATTAACTCGAGTGTTTTTGCCAGCAATGTATACCTCAATTTCATTGCGGCGAAGTCGTCCGCCGCGCGAGGCTTGTATCAACTCATAGTTTGAACGTTCCTTGAGTTTGACGACGGTGTGATTAAATTCAAAATCCAGAGTTTCTTCTTGCAATCGCAGATGTTCCAGTTTAGCACCTTTTTGTAGTACACACTCGATTACTCGATTGCCACTTCTTGTGAGTTCGCGAATGGAAAGTTTCGCGTTTTCCTCGATGATAATCAAATAGCGTTCACAGCAATCGAAACCGGACGAAATGTTGACATGATTGACTCCCTTATCGGAGCATTTAGCAACGATTACGTACCCATGTTCCGCATAAAGGCGATTGAGTGCGGTGAGATAGTTGGATCCTCTCGGCGCGACTTTACCCACGTAAGTCTCGATTAGCTGCGCACATTCCGGGTTGTTAAACTGGTAAATTTCTACTCCGAGACTCGTAGAAACAGGGGTAGAGGGACTATTGGAGAGTCCATTGTTGAACTTATCGATGAAAGGTTCTGGTGTGGTATATCTCCACGGATCCTTGCGTGCTCTGGGGATCTCGATTCCGGGGATGTTTGGCGGAAATTCTCGGTTTTCTCTTGCTTTCACGACAGAGCGCTCACTAAAAATGTCGTTTTAAACCGTTTGGTTAGTTTTCTAACCAAGCATACCCTTTCGCTTCGAGCTCAAGGGCTAAGCTGGCGTCCCCAGAACGTACAAGACGACCGTCGAGCATAACGTGCACATAGTCAGGTTGAACAAATTCAAGTAATCTTTGATAGTGAGTGACCAATAAAATCCCGGTTCGTGGAGAACGAAACTCTTTAATCCCACGTGCCACAGTCTGCAGGGCATCAATATCCAAACCCGAATCGGTTTCGTCGAGTAAAGCAACGCGTGGTTTTAAACACAATAACTGTACAATTTCATTGCGTTTGCGTTCACCACCTGAAAATCCCTCATTGACGCCTCGTTTGAGAATTTCAGGATCTAGATCCAACTTTTTTACAAGCTGCCTGAGTTCTTTCATGAAATTGACGGTCGAAATTTCGTCTAAACCATTAGCTCTACGCAACGAATCTACGGAGGTTTTTAAGAACTCTACATTCGAAACTCCGGGGAGTTCTACCGGGTATTGAAAAGCTAAAAACAGCCCAGTGCGTGCTCGTTCTTCGACACTAAGTTCGAGTAAATCTTTGTCTTCTAAGTGAGCACTACCGTGATTGATCTGGTAGCCTTCTTGGCCCGCTAAGGCATTGGTTAACGTACTTTTCCCGGAACCGTTGGGGCCCATAATTGCATGTATCTCACCAGCTTCGACCTGTAGATCTATGCCTTTAATAATTTCTCGTTCTTCAACACTGATGTGTAGATCGACAATATCCAATAAGGTCAACCTACAGCTCCTTCTAAACTAACCTCTAAAAGTTTGGAAGCTTCCATCGCGAATTCCATTGGTAGAGTGCGAAACACTTCTTTGCAGAATCCATTAACGATCATGGAAACGGCTTTTTCGGGGTCGATACCCCTTTGTTGACATAAAAACATTTGATCTTCGCTTACGCGTGTCGCCGTCGCTTCGTGTTCAACGATAGAATCTCGTCGTTTTGACTCGATATAGGGAAAGGTATGGGCGGCACATTCAGATCCGATCAACAACGAGTCGCATTGAGTGAAATTGCGCGCATTGCGTGCACCGGGGTTCATGCGTACCAGACCGCGGTAGGCGTTTGAACTTTTACCAGCACTGATACCTTTAGAAATGATCGTACTCTTCGTGTTGTTTCCGATATGGGTCATCTTTGTACCAGTATCGGCTTGCTGATGGTTATTGGTTAGTGCAACCGAGTAAAACTCGCCGACCGAATGATCGCCACGAAGTATCACACTAGGGTACTTCCAAGTGATCGCCGAACCGGTTTCAACTTGTGTCCAACTGATATGCGAACGCGCGCCACGACACATTCCGCGCTTTGTTACAAAGTTGTAAATACCGCCACGACCATGTTCGTCGCCTGGATACCAGTTTTGTACCGTCGAATATTTAATTTCAGCGTCGTCTAAAGCGATCAATTCCACCACCGCGGCGTGCAATTGATTCTCGTCGCGCATAGGCGCGGTACAACCTTCGAGATAACTGACGTAAGAGCCTTCGTCAGCAATAATGAGTGTTCGTTCAAATTGTCCCGTGTTAGCGGCATTGATTCGGAAATAGGTAGACAGTTCCATTGGACAACGCACCCCTTTCGGAATGTAAACGAATGAACCATCACTAAATACTGCTGAGTTTAATGCCGAGTAAAAGTTATCGCGGATCGGTACGACCTTACCTAAATACTGTCTCACTAAATCCGGATGTGACTCTACGGCTTCGGAAAATGAACAAAAGATAACGCCATGTTCTCGCAGAGTATTTTTAAAAGTTGTTGCAATTGACACACTGTCGAAGACCGCATCAACTGCGACCGGGGTACTTTCTGTTTCTACCACTCCCGCGAGCATTTTTTGTTCGTGCAAGGGGATGCCCAATTTTTCGTATGTTTGCAAGATTTCCGGATCTACTTCATCGAGGCTTTTAGGTGGCTCTCCCTTCGGGCGAGCAAAATAAGAAATTTCCTGGAAATCAATGGTAGGATACTCGAGATGTGCCCACTTTGGTTCTTCCATTTCGAGCCATTTGTGGAAAGCATCGACGCGCCATTCGGTCAACCACTCTGGTTCGGATTTCAGTTCGGAAATTTTCCGGACAACTTCTTCAGATAAGCCAGGAGGTAACGATTCCGTCTCAATGTCTGTGACGAATCCAGCCGTATATTCTTGTGCTAAAACCTCTTCAGGTTTACGGGGTTCTTGGAGTTTCATAGAAGTGTTTTTTATGCTAGTATTGTAACTTTGCGGGGGTATAAACAATCTATCGGTTTTTTCGAAACCGCGAGCGGAGACCGAGCTAGAAGACCCGGTTATTGCAATTGTTAGCGCGAACTAAAGTTCGAGTTTATTGGCTTACCAAATCGTGAGAATAACACCCATGATTACACAATAAATCACTCGATATGTTGATTGAATCGCGACGAATTTCCAGGACCAACGACAGAACGCGCCATCGGAAATGTTTGAACAAGCGATGAACGCGATGCCAAACACCCCACCGATTAAAGCACCTTCCCACCAAGTTTCGGTTCGTAGCGCATTCACCATCATAGCCATGATCAGACAGGTGATAAATGTTGTCACTAACGTAACCAAAAATGGGGTCAGTGAAGGTTCCATCTCAAACTTAGTGGTCTTTAGTTCTTTGAGCCATAAATTCCCAAACAGGGGACCGTACCAAATTCCACCAAGAACAAAGGCGGCAAGGGTAGAAACCAAGATCGCCCACCAATTCAATTGCGTGATATCGATTTCAAACATACAATTCTGTTGGTAATCAAACGAGTACTAGTTTAATTTTAAAACATTTTGACTTTCAAAACAACATTTGCTATGATTATGAGTGAAGCTTCCCATTGGAGTGTTAATAGTGTCTGATTTACGACAAAGAATCGAAGCGGACCTACCGAAGCGATCTAATTCTGTCGTGTTGATTGTTGCAACAGCCGGATCACTATTGTTATTTGTTTTTATGATTTGGTTTATCGTTCCGACAGGTGAACCAAATGAAGTCGTTGAGGCAGAGCGAGTTGATCCGTTTCGTTATGACCCGACTAAAGATCCTGTTGTGACCGACGTGAGCGGGGATAGTACTGATATTTCTGAAAATGGTGTAGACTACCGTGAGGCAGTCGTTGTCGGTCTATATTCTTGGCAGGTGATCGACGAAGATTCTGTACCAGCAGATGACCTTCCGGAATATCACGAGATTGTTGAGGACCGAGTTTTGGTTGAATTGAATGACAATCTTTGGACTAAAGACGTTGGTGATCTCATTCAGTTTGCGATACCCCAACTCGAAGAGGTACTAGTCGGTACGATTACCTCGGCTGATACCGATCAAATCAATTATCGTAGTTTAGAAGGAACGATCACCGAAGCAAACAAAGAATTCACCTTTGTCGTTACTTTGGGTGAGCGCGTTACTTTTGCCCACATTAACACAATGTCTGGTAGTTTTGAGTTAGTGGCTAATGAAACATACGGTTGGTTGATGCCGACTGACAAAATGGACCAAAACGTTGACTATTCAGTTCCAGATCATTTTCTTCCAGATCCGGATCCACATTCTCATGTCTTGGAACCAGAACCTCCTCAAGAACAGTAACTCTTAGCCAGACAACACCGTTGGACCAAGAGCAAGTTCGCTCGCGTTTGCGCGAAATTTCTATCATTATTCCGGTTCGTGACGACCGTGAAAAACTATCAAAGTTAATGCAAGAGTTACGAGTATATCCCGAGTTTGAAGTCGTCGTTGTGGATTATCAAAGTACAGACGACCCCGGCTCACTTGACTTCGAATTTGTTTTTTGCAAATCACCAGTAGTTGGCCGAGGCAATCAAATCTACTATGGGATTGAACGCGCCACGCGAGATCGGTTGTGGATATTGCATGCTGATACCACTTTAAATCCAGCTGCGATTGGTGGCTTAGCCAGCGCGTTCGATACGTATAAATGGGGTAGTTTCAACGTACAAATAAGGTACTCTCGTTGGATGTATCGAGTTGTGGAGACTATGATGAATTTGCGTTCGCGTTTGACCGGTATTTCTACCGGCGATCAGGGTGTATTCGTGGAACGAGAGCTGTTAGATGCCATTGGTGGGTTTCCACAGATTCCCTTGATGGAAGACATAGCACTGTGTACTAGGTTGAAAAAAATTTGTTGGCCCTATCGAATAAAAGCCAAGATTGGGACTTCAGCACGCCGTTGGGAAAGAGACGGTATCTGGAAAACCATTGTGCAAATGTGGCGGTATCGATATCGATATTTTCGCGGACATTCGACGACGAAACTTTATCGTGAATACTACCATGATTGAATTAGCGCAACAAAAAGTAGCGTTACTAACACGAGTGCCGGTCTTGGGTCAGGTTAAACAACGCTTAGCTGCCGAAATAGGCGATACCGCAGCATTCCAATGCTATCGCGAATTATTAAATGTTGCACTCGAAGCGGTTTCACCGTTTACGACAACTTTGTGGTTGGATCAATTAGATTCTCAATTTTCAAATTCCTCATTCGAGATACGAATTCAACTTCAACCACCGGGAGATCTTGGTGAAAGAATGTTCACAGCACTCAAAGCCGGTGCTAAAGTACTGATTGGTAGCGATATTCCAGAGATTTCCTCAGAGTACATTGCACTGGCTTTTCAGCGTTTAAAGGAACATGAAGTTGTGCTTGGTCCCACGGAAGATGGAGGATACTGCCTTATCGGTATGCATAAACCACGTCGCGACTTATTTGACAATATGCGCTGGGGACAGGAGTCAGTCTTAGAAGAGACATTATCTCGCATAGGACGTCTTAACCTATCCGTTTCGTTACTCCCAAAACTTTGGGATGTCGATGACTCAAATTCTTACATTCGGTGGTGCAAGACTTGCCGACCAAAGGCAACTAACGGTACCGTTGAATAAGATCTACACGAGTTGGCGCCCCGAGAAGGACTCGAACCTTCGACCTGCCGCTTAGGAGGCGGCCGCGCTATCCAACTGTGCCACCGGGGCTTGAAAAATTCCTAGACTTTGAGTATTTTGCAATTTCCGATTAGGCGTGTAGAGACCATGGACAATTCCAACTTAATATCCGTTTTTAAACCTAACAATAAAATTTAAACGTTGATTCAATTTCATATGTCGACGATCCTCTTGCCTCTACATGCGTTTTGGCAAAGATTAGTCGACTGACATTTATGCAACAATCTGAGGTATTTAGTTCATGCGAGTAGTAGTTTTTGGTGGCGACGGTTTCGTCGGTTGGCCTACCTGTCTGCATCTTTCTAATGCAGGTCACGATGTAACCATTGTTGACAATTTAAGTCGCCGACGAATCGATACCGAGTTAGGAGTGCAGTCCCTCACCCCTATGGACTCCATTCAAGAACGACTACGGATTTGGAAACAAGTTTCCGGCAAAACCATTCGTTTCGAATTATTAGACATTGCTACTGAGTACACTCGCGTGAAACTTTGGTTGGATGAATTCCGCCCAGATGCATTGGTGCACTTAGCACAACAGCGTGCTGCTCCGTACTCGATGAAAAGTGATCGCCTTAAGACTTACACCGTCAACAACAATACCAACGCTACTCACAATCTCTTGAGCGCACTGGTTGAATTGGGTTTAGATACTCACTTTATCCATTTGGGAACTATGGGAGTGTACGGTTATAGCGATATCGGGGCAACAATCCCCGAAGGTTATCTCACCGTAAACGTTAGGCTCGATGACGGTCAAGAAGTCAGTCGGAAAATTCTGTACCCTGCAGACCCTGGCAGCGTATATCACATGACTAAATGCATGGATCAGATCATGTTTGCCTTTTACGCCAACAACGATCAGATTCGAGCTACTGATTTACATCAAGGCATCGTATGGGGTACCCATACCGATCAAACTAGAAGACATGAACAGTTGGTGAATCGATTTGATTACGACGGAGACTATGGGACCGTCCTGAATCGCTTTCTCATTCAAGCCGCGATAAAACACCCATTGACAGTTCATGGAACTGGGGGTCAGACGCGCGCGTTCATTCATATTCAAGACTCGGTTCGTTGTATTGAGTTAGCGCTTAACAATCCACCGGCTCGAGGGGAAAGACCGAAGATTTTCAATCAAATGACTGAAGTTTTTCGTATCCGCGACTTAGCAAAACTTGTGTCGGAACTGAGTGGTGTCGAGATTGTCTACTTACCGAATCCCCGTAAGGAAGCTAGTGAAAATGATATGAAGGTAGCCAATCAGCAGTTTTTAGATTTAGGACTAGAACCGATTACACTACAGGTAGGTATGTTAGAAGAACTAGTCCATGTAGCTGGCAAATACGCGCACCGGATTGACGCATCAAAGATTCCTGCACAATCCGGTTGGACAGCTGATCTCCAAAGTCGTATTTCAACTATTGTGGACTTCAATCCCGCACAACGTAAAGTCTAAAGTATGAACGTAGCGTTTGTGACTTTAGTCACGAACGAGGACTATGCCCTAGGGGCACTAGCTCTCGTACGTTCTCTACGCTTAACTAATCCCGATTTTCCGTCAATCGTGATGGCAACTCGGGATCTACCGCAATTACAAGAACTAGCACGTGAAGGTTGTGAGATTCGCTTCGTAGACCGATTACCATTATCGGCGGAATTTGAAGATCGGCATTCTCGTGGAAAACTTCACGGTCGCGCGCCTTACACCAAGGGGACTAAACCGATCTTTCACGATCCACTCGACAATTTTTGTAAGTTGCGATTGTGGGAGTACGAGGAATTTGAGCGTATCGTGTTCTTAGATGCTGATACAATCGTCGTAAAAAACATTGAGAAATTATTTGGGTATCCAGAATTTTCAGCCGCGCCCAATCTCTATGAAACTTTAAACGACATGCATCGGTTGAATTCGGGGGTATTTGTCGCTGAGCCGTCTAAACGAACCTTTCAAGACATGCTTTGTACTTTGGACATACCTGATAAGTTCTGGAAACGAACGGATCAGACCTTTCTTGAATCGTATTTTCCAGACTGGCATGGTTTACCGTATGTGTTTAATGCGTTGCAGTACATTTACTTCCATCTTCCGCAGTTATGGCGCTGGGAGTCCATTCGAGTGGTACATTACCAGTACGAAAAACCGTGGGAAACTAATCATGTACGAAGAGAGCAACTTAAACCGCTCATTGATTTGTGGTATTCCGTGCTAGAAAATCGCACGATTCCTGCTGATGTGCCACCACTGAACTCAGGTAACTCGTGAAAATCGCTGTTACGGGAGCTTCTGGATATATTGGAAGTTTCTTATTACAAAATCTAGTGCAATCAGGAGCTAGTGTATGTGCGTTAGTACGGCAAGGAATTCCTGATTTTTTTGAGGGCGAACTACAGAGTGAGGTCGAGTGGATTACAGGCGACCTCGCAAATGCAGAAAGTTTAGACCGACTTGTCAGTGGTTGCACTGGTGTCGTTCATCTTGCATACCACCATGTGCCAGGCAAGTATCGAGGGGGCGAAGGAAGTGATCCAGTCGAGTATTGGAACACAAACTTTGGCTCGACGATCTCGTTGATTGAAGCGAGTCGTTCTCACGGTTTAGAACGAGTTGTCTTGCTATCCTCGCGCGCCGTATTCGATGGTGTAATCGCCGAGGGATCACCGATCACCGATTCGACCACACCAAGGCCGACAAACCATTACGGGTTGTTGAAATATGCCAGTGAAGGATTGATGAATCTGTTTGACGACATAGCGATTTGTGCTTTGCGACCAACGGGTGTTTATGGTGTGCGAAGACCAATAGAGAAATCAAAATGGTTTGAGCTTGTCAATTCTTCGACAGTTGCAAACGATCCGTTAGACAAGTTTTCCAACGTTGGACATACTGAAGTGCATGGAACTGATGTGGCCGAAGCGATTCGTCGATTGCTAGATGGTCCGGCAGATCAGGTCGTTGGTCGAAGTTTCAATTGCTCGGATATTGTGGTGAGCGAGAGATTTTTGGTTCAGTTAACTCGTACGATTCAAATTGGAGAATTCGTGGAGTTGGGCAAATTGGAACCCCCGAAACCTGCACAAGATGTTATGAACTCCGACGGATTAAAGTGTTTAGGTTGGCAACCCGGAGGTGATACGCGTTTAGTCGAAACCATAAAACTACTGATTGCGAATTCACAATGAAACCCATGCTGCCAGTTTCGTAGAGTCGACCGACAAATAGGTTGTATCCGCCAAAACATTTCAATTGAATTCTGGACAGGCTTTAACAGAACACTTATTGCAAGACTTTCTTTTCAGTCGCAGATACACATTAACCATTTTCTGGTGCAGTGCTCTGCTCGCATTCTGTTCGATACCAATGAGACATTATTGAAATTTCGGTTCGGTTTCAGGAGAACATTTAGTACAGCTTGACAGATTAACGGTAACAGTGTAACCTAACGTACTTTTAATTTGAAAAGATGCTTAACCTACTGCGATTAACTTAACACACTTCATTTCACACTCTCACTAAGTTATGTACCTATTTAACAAACGACTACGAGAACGAAACAAATACTTTTACAACGTTGTTGAATGGTGGCGTGACGACCACCTGCTGCCAGTGACGCGGTGCTCCATGGAGGAAAAACACCAACACGAGAGAGGGGAAAGTGTAGATTCTCCATACTGGTCATATTATGACTATGAAGAGAAAGGCGTGTGGCCGGATTTCGTACATAGGGTTCACATCCGTCCTACACTCATTGATCCTCTAAAACTTGAGTATGTAGTTTACAAATATTTTGGAACACAGGAGCCTGTCAAGCATCACAACGCGGGTCATATTTGCGGTGTGGAAATTGCGCGTTTTGGTCGTGATTTTGAAGCAGCCGAACAGTTTGCTAATAAATGCGTGAAACTAGAAAAATATGATTGGGAAGCCTATAAGAGAATCGTGAACATCGACGCGATAAAACTGAAGAAAAGTCGTTCCATGTGTTTATCCCGCAACGACTTCAACGATGCTATGTGTCCTGCGGAGTGGCAGAATCTGAAGGCTTGGCGCCGGACCGATAATAGGGATAAGATCGTAAAACGTTCTACCGCTGTTGAACGAGTACCTAGGCAGCACACACTCAACATACTTCACTTCAATTGTTGGCAAGATATACAATTTTGGCAATTGCGACGATCGACCGAACACAACAGTTTAAAACACGAATCAACGGAAAGTCTTCGGTCTTGTTGCTGGGACTATGCCGAAATAGGAAAACGCGGATTTTGGAGTTTTAAGCACACGATCTGTGTTCGTCCTACCCAGTCAGATCCTTTAGAACTCGAGTTCGTTGTTGAAAAGCATTTCCGTTATTTAGAACCGGTTACACATAAGGATTTTGGAACAGTTTTTAATTTACACATTGCACGTTTTGGTCGCGATTTTGATGGGGCTATGAACTTTGCAAAAGAGCTAGCGAATCTAGAAAGGTATGAGTGGGCAGAATATAAGAAATTATTACGTATCAATGTCAAAACTAATGCATATGGTTATCGAATAACCACGAGCGGCGTAGAGTAACCTGTCGTGGAGTAATTCACGTTTTCATTTTTACGTGTACAAGTGTGTAGAGATCGCTTACTAACGGTAGATCTTGCGGGACTTGAGGCGTCTGAATGTCTTCTTGTATGCACCATTACCAAGGGAGTATTGACTTGTGACTACTCCTTGGAGTTTTGAAACTCTTTACACAGACTATAAAGTTGCGAAACTTGGTCGGTAAGTGAGTCAAATTTCTCGAAAACAGATTTTTGAAACTTTTCCGAGGAGGTTTCATCCACATTGTCAATCTGTATGAACCAGTAATAAGTCCTACCTCTGTCATCTGTGTTACCTAAGATGCCTTCACTCCATTTAAGTTTGTCGCAAATGTACTTTCCAAATTCTTGCGCAATATTTGACTCAGGTGACGACAACCCCAGTTGAAAAGCACCTTCAAACTTCCGCAGAATTAAGTGTGTATCGAAGAGTACAGAAAAATCTGGAAGTTCAAGCCATACTACATTATCTCCAGCTAGTCTGAATTTACTGTACCTTGGACGTTGACATTGCACAAAATCTCGATAACGATTGTTCATCTCTCGTCTCATATAAACCGAAAATGTTTCGGAAACGGAAGAATCATGATCCATTCCACGGTCAACGAGAGTAGAGTATGTAAGCATTTCATAGAAAGAATCGATTTCTGTTTTTGACAAGATTTTATCACGGTCTGTATCTAGACAATCGTAGAGGGCAGAGCAAAACTGTTCAAAATTTTCCGGTGGATCCGTATACCCCAATTCCTCAATCCACTTACTTTTTGCTATTATTGAATTACTACTCAGTTTAGGGAGTGTTTCACTGAGTGGGTTGGTTCTTATATACTCGTATAAAGGTTTATAGGATTCCATCATACAGAGTATACCAAGTAAAATTAGTGTTGTTTGATCTGTGTTTTTGCGTGTCGTTTTATTCGAACTTTTTTCGTCTAGTAGTACTAATAGTTGAAGACGGTTTAGTAGTCGCTTAATAGTCCTTGGATTCATACCAACTGAGTTTACAATTAATTCTTTATACAGGTTTAATGTGTCGGATGCTTGGTCAGTATCCGATCTAATATTTTCTAGCATCTTTTCAATAAACTTAGGGGCGTGATAACGTTCGATTGGCATTTTAAAAGGAACTTGTATAATTTTATCGAAAAACCGCTGGGTTTTAGCTTCCAAAGAATCTCGTTGCATTCGCAAGTCGAACTTCGCATTTAGACCTTGGGAAACTATATCAAAATCGATCGCTAACACATAAACACAGTTTTTCAAATCAAGAAAATTTTTCATAGCCTCTAATAACTCTACTGCTTGTTGTGGTCGCAGTCGGTCTAAATCATCTACGAAAACTATAATCTTTTGATATTTAGCTCCTTTCTTCTCTGTCACATGTTGCACTAACTCTTCGATTTCTTCTTTTACTTTAGAAAGGATAACAGCAGTATCACTCAGCTTTACGTTTAGTGCTTTTGCTGCATCTGTCGCGTCCTTAAAAGTGTCTCCGTGCCCGAGCGCACTAGCTCCCCGCCGACAACAATGGCTCTTCCCACACCAGCGAGTACTTTCTTTATCGTTTCTGCGCTTTTCGCCCAACGACTATCGGCTGTTTTCTCAATTTCAGAAATCAAGTGTGAAATTAGGGAAATCGGTAGCAATCCCGCGTCAGTGAATTGTGCGTACTGCCATGTGTTGAACTTCACAATAAGATAATCTGACGAGTGTTTCCGATCTTTAGTCGCCTCGTCCAACATCTCGCTTATCAGATTGATCAAACTAGTTTTTCCTGCTCCCCAGTCTCCCTGTAATGCAATCGTTAACGGTGTGTCGCACTGCATTATGAATTCTGTCAGTACTTCGACATAGTTGTCGAAACCGAGTACCTCATCTTTTTTGCTTTCGATTGGCTGATCTTTCAAGCCAACTATTTTTGACTCCATTGACTATTCTCCGAGCTTACAAAATAATATAATTCTACGTCTAAGTGATTGACATTCAATTTACAGAACTTTTTAGATATACAGCCTTCTAAAAGCTAGAAGAACTCCAATCTGGTTGGCAGTGACGGAACTTACGTAGATTGTCCGAAGCCACATACATACCCCTAAAAACCGAGATTGAATACTCTCTAGATTGAGTATCGCGACATGGAAAATCAAAAACCGTCGAATGCGAAACCTGATTTCATTTACCCGTTTTGTCAAACGTTCTTCGTAATTCCCATTTAATTGATAAGATTCCTAGAATTGAATTACAGAAAGAACGTTGGTCGGATATAATATAGTGTCTTGTTCTAAGTGAACGAAGATCAATATACCTCGTACACGGAATTCCTGACAGTTCAAAATTTCCTTTAAAGTTATCTTTGTTTTCGTCGCACAGACTTTTATCTCACGCTGCTAACTTAGCAATCAAATACTCCATTCCCCGATCACCCTTTACGCTATTACAATGACCACAAAGTAACTGTAGGTTGCTTAGGTGGTCGGTACCGCCACTCTTTCGATCAATGATGTGGTCGACGTGAAAATCTTTGAACCTGTAGTGCTCGGAGCAACCATTACAAACACCTTCTTGTAGAGCAAATAACGAACGTTTGTTGTCTTTGTGATTGTAGGGTAAGATAATGTCCATGTCGGTACGCTTGGGTACGTCCGTCCGAGCGATGACACTGCGCCATTGATCTTTGTGTACGCCTTCGGTACTTCCGTCCCGGAGTCTTTCTCGAACTAAACGAACAGCTGTTGGAGAAATGTCAATGCCCACCCATTGCCGTTGCAATGAATCAGCCGCAACCAACGTAGTCGCACAACCACAGAAAGGATCGAGTACTACCCCCCCCCCCTCACGCAAGAGTCCTGTATAATCCTATTAAGTAAGGCAAGGGGTTTTTGCGTCTTAAATCCAGTTTTTTGTTTTCGATCTTTAGGATCAATCGCTTGAATGTCTTGCCAGACATCATCAATTACCCAACCGTTACACTTGTAAATTACTTCGCCTTCGTCAGGGGTTCGCCTGTTCTCTTTAATCCAACGGTCTAAGTAAGCTGTAAAACGAGAGTCAGTTTTTGGATGGGAACCGTATCTAATTTCGTTACCAATGTAAAACTTTCTCCATCGCTTAAAATCTACCGTGTCTTGAAAGTTGTCCAGATAAGAAAGTTGGAATGGGTTTCGTTTCCGATAAAACGATTCGTCTTTTGAATACCAAAATAGTACGTCATGTTTTTTTGGGTAATACTCTTTAGCTTGACCTACATAAGTTCGATAGTGCCACACAATCTCATTTCTAAACTGCTTTTTACCAAAAATACAGTCTAATAGCAGTTTCAACCAGTGGCTCATCGTGGGATCACAATGCAGATAAATTGATCCTGTCGGTTTCAATAATCGGTGCATTTCTAACAGTCGTACGGCCATGTAAATCAAGTAGGACCTGTCACTTGACGTGAGCGCCGCGTTAATAACTTTGTTTAGACGTGGATGTTTTGCTTCAATCAGATCTAACCACGCTATGTCAACGTCTTGTAGCGTCCACGTGTCTTTGAACTCCGCCCCCGCTGCTTGGCTTCCGATGGGAGCAGCGTAGTTAGTGTTGGAATTGAATGGCGGATCTAGGTAGATGAGGTCAATACACTCTGAATTCATCCCGCGCATAATCGCCAAGTTGTCACCTGTCCAAATCGTCTGATTCGAAAAATTAGGGACTCCCATAGAGGAATATTTTATAGAGAATGGTAATTAAAATCGCTAATTCCCATCCAAAGGTATCAGATCAAGAAACTTCCGAATTCACGACTCTATGTTGGCATAACAAGTGTAGAAATGAAAATTATGAGCAGCAAGTTGGAGGTTTAGACTGCGATTCTAGGTTACACGGCCATCCCTTTATCCAATCAAAAGATGACTTGACGAGCGTGCGAAACTTAATCCTCCAGAATTCGTTGTAGTACTAGCGTCGGTTCCTCATTGGTTAATGCTAGTCCGAATGTGTGGGTCGCAGTACATTCGAAAATGTAACTTTTTCCCACTACCAACCCATCAAGACCGTTATGTAGTTTGTCTTTATCAATTTTTCCTTTTATTACTCCGTCATCAGTGTTGAGTCCCCAAGTACCAGATTGCTGACTGAAACTGACGAAAGAACCTTGGACAATGTGTGTTTTTGTTTCCAAAATTTCACGGGACCGTTTTTGCATTGAGTGAACCAATTTTTTTGCGACTGAAAACTTAAATTGGTTTGAGTCGTTAGATTGAAATCGTGGTTCTGCCCAAGAGTAACTTAGATCAACTTTACTTCGGTTTAGAACTTTCAAGATCCTGATAAATTTCTTCGCGAAATCGACTCCATGATTTTTAGCTATCTTTCTAATATGCTCCACCTCGTCCGTACAACGTACGACGTCATCAACTTGTTCAAGAGCTTTGATTAATAGTCGATGCGGCGGATCAAATATGTCAACGTCAGTCTTACTCGCCTCAAGCAATACTATCAGGGATCCAGGTGTAGCAGATGCAACTACATCCAGTCCCACGGCTGACTTTTCATGGGTTGTTCGAGGCTGGTCGGTAACGCTCTTGAATAACTCTTCTAATCCTACAATCAATTCGCTGTGACATCTTACACTTAAACGATTTCTTTGGTGGTAATCCTTGGGTTGAATCTTGAGTTGCAAGACAAAATTTTCTCGGTTTGTTGCTTCCAGTAGCGCTGGGTTCTGCTGATTAATTGGTTCGCTAAGGTAAAAGTCTTCGACAGGAAGTTTCTCGTCGGGAACAGGTATAGTTCCCTGGTCTTGCAAAATAAGTGGATCCTCCAAACAGTATGTTTCACAAGTGTACCAACCAAATTCTGAAGATTCCTTCATCAAGGTGCATAGGTCAACTTCTCCTCGGCGAAGGGCATACAGCCTGGCTGGGTTGACACCTACTATAAGATATTTGAATCCGTTCGATTCCGAATCGAAAACAGTACCAAGATAGTGACCGCCAATTTCATCACGTGCTTCGATAACCTTAGGTCCGTCGTAATAAAAAAGGGTTGACTTATATGTGATAAACTTAATCACTTAATTTGACCTCACAACACGCCAAGATGTCAAATTCTTTAGCTGGCCACCAAGTGTAGTGGTGTGGTCCAAAAGACTTGATGTACGAACCTGCTCCACGAACTAGTTGAATCTTGCAGAGTCGGTAATCTTTTTTTGTTCGCTCGGTTCGTTGTTTTGCAGTTTTAGGGTTTGAAAACACTGATACACCTCTGCCAAAACACTCATCGGACGGGCGTTTGACATGAAATGTTGGATTTAGTTTAGCTAGTGAATCGAAGTCGTTTTCGGTAGGTGTATTGCTAGCAATCATTCGATACATAACAACTGGGCCTTCAATGTCTTTTGCATTGGGTGGCGGGCAGTTAGGGGGAAGTTCTTCACGATATTCCATGAGAATTGCACTATTTATTTTAATCTACATACCTTCCGGCGAGACATCACTGACCGAAATTTCCCTTCTAATCTAATCGACTGAATCAAGTTTTTTTGATTGATTAATAAGTTCTGTTTAAAAACTTTCGCTTCTGTGTAGTTTAATCGGATCGGGTTTCTTCCCTTTGTGTAACAAGTTTAGTGGCTCTGTCAATTTAATGACAGATGACTTGTAAGCGACGACTAGTCACTCTCGCTAAATCTACACTAAGGACTAGAGATCTGTAGCCACTGATACATTCCATTCCATTACACATCAATCGGAACGAAATCACAAGAATGTAGAAGAAAGGTTGTATTCATTGCTCAACGTTAAAAGCACGATATTGAATTCTCAAAACAGAATATAATTCTTATCGTAAACTACTATACAAAACACGGCAAATAAACTAGTTTCCAATTTTACACAACAAGTCAAGTAAACCTTGACAAACACGGGTAAATGTGTACAATAAATATAGTATAAATGGGGCTAAAACTCCAACGAAAAACTACTATACAATAATTTTGAATTGCCCGGAAAATACAGAGTATGAAATTTCAAGAAATTGATAAGCTAATCCCTAAATCGCTAGTTTGCGGATCTAAACGAACGAAACTTCTTCAAGATATTGAACGTTCTACAGAACACTTCGAATCCCAACCGCGAAATCGAGACGGTAGAGGCGTGCAACACAAAATTCGAAAACAGGTTAAAGTCACAATCAGACACATTAAGAGTGCTTTGCGCCAGTTGGAACACCATGAAGATGCTCAAGTCAGACACAGTGCAAAAAAACTTCTCAAATCCATTCCCCATGTCAAGTATTCTGAACTTGCTCGTAGAGCTTCTTCGTTCTGCGGTAAGGTTAAAAAGTCATCGCACCGGTTAAATGAGCAAAAATTGCGGATGAATAGTCGTACACTTGACATTTCAAAAATGTTGAAGTTGCGAGAGGTTTGTTCGTTAGACTTTTTGCAAGAAGTGGGACGGCACTTGCAAAACTGTGTCGCACACCGTTCTGTCGCGCAAGATTATTTTGAAGATGTCAAAGCAGGTCGCTCTGAACTTTGGGTTGTGCAAAAGCGGGGAAGAATGGTGGGATTACTTAACGTCGAGTCTTGGATGAGTCATATTTCGGATAGAGTGGTTCGTGAATGTAGTGCGAAAAGGCGATTACCGCTGGAATTGACTCGAGAAGAAGCGTTCAAAGTATTGAAGAGTCTTTCAATAACGGATGTAGAGGCTGAGACATTTGTACGAGTTGGTGCTTTTCCAATGTTTCTTCGTAAGGACAAAGAACACGCTGTTCCTTTATCGATTAATTACGGTACCAAATCGCATCGTGTTTGGCAGTTCTCCAATCGTATTGTCGTCGGTACTACAAGTATGCAGTCTGATGAACAAGCTGTATGTGACCCAACAACAGTGAAATGGTCACAATTCAAACTAGTTTCGACGGACGAGTGGGAAACCTTGGATGAAGAAGAGGACACTGAGAACGAACTCAACCAATGGGTTGAAATGGGTAGCAACAACTATCTGACAACTGGTAATCTGCTTCGAATCGTTGTGAGTCAAATTAATTTGAAACAAATTATTCAGTAGTGAAACCGAGGAGGAATATGTGAACGAAAGGCGGTTTGAAATCAGTTCAGCACAACAATGCGAAACTACGCTCTTCCATAACTCTTCAATCTTTCCTTTAACCTATTTTTAGTCTAGCCTTGAACACTATACAAGCGAAAGAAATGTGGATCGTACGATTCTCCAATTCATACTCAGTTTCCGACCAATGGTTGTATTCAATAGGAGTATATCATCACTGAGGTATTAACTTAATTTCCGAATTCATAAGTTACCGAAACTCTTACAGTTCGAGGATGTTGGAAGGCTGCAGGAAGTCCGAAAATTGGTGATACCGCTCGAGTTGCTTCATCTGCGATTTCCCGAACTTCAAGTACTCCATCGCTATCGAATATGTTGAATACATCCCCTTTGATAGAAACGGTATGAGATTGAAATTTTTTCCTGAACTGTACTCCCAAGTCTAAATTGAAAATACCTTCCGTTCTACCGAGAGATCCACGTGGTACAAACCGACCTTGTTGGTAGAAAGAGGAAGCACCATACGCGGCTGCGTATGGGTCAGTTGGGTGAACACCAAAGGCATTTTTTGGACGCCCATGGATATAGGAAGCAGATGCACTCACTTGCCATGATTGTTGCCAATTGTGTACGCCGGCTACCTTAACGGAATGTCGTCTGTCGTTAGGTAGGTTTCCATAAGCGCCTTCCATGAGTCCTGCAAAATCGAACAAAGTCGTAATCCCAGCATCAGTTTGACCATTGTCAGAACGTACTAAACCTTCGTAGTTGCCATAGCTGTGTGACCAAGTGTAGGTAAGGTTTACGTAGGAATCTGGCATCCAACTTTGCCGGAATTCCAATGTAAGACCGTGATACTTCCGAACTGGTGTTGGAAATCCTAGTTCGGTAGCACTTAACTCGACTAATTCTGCCGTACCGTCTCCATCAAGGTCGAATCGAGTAATGACGTCGGTTCCTGGGTTTGTCAAAATATAGTGAAAAGCGCCAGGAACACCAACTCCTTGGTCGATGGTAATATCTTCGATCGCACGTCCTAAATACCGGAATGTATAAGTGATACCACCACGTCGATTCTTCGAAAATTCAGTCTCGAAACCTAAGATAAACTCATCTTGGTACATTGGTTTTACGGTTGTATCAATAACTTGATCTGCGGGTTTTACCTTACCGTCCCCATATACAGTCTTTGATCCAATTTTGTATCCCAAGACAGTACTTCCGTCCTGTGCAATTGGTCCATCAAAGGTGTACCATTCTTGTGTAAATAGTTCACGTCCAGCAAGACGAACGTTCGTATTGTTGGCGATAGGTAGGTGATATCGTCCGATGTTCGCGAATAATCGCGCACTTCCACGTTTTCTTACGTCCCATGCAACTCCAACTCTCGGTGCCCACTGATTCTGCATGCTTATGAAAGTTTCACCAACAGCGTTCCGGTTATGGAAGGTTTCGTTCCGCACTCCAACTCGAAGACTTACGTTGTTTCTAACTGACCATAGATCTTCGATGTACCATGCTCGTGCTGTTGTTTTGAAACTTCCTCCCCGCTGATACAAACGATATCTAACAAGTTCTGTAATGCCGTCAGGAACAATTCCACCATTACTGAGTGTTGTTCCTGGAGTAACCGTGTAGTATCGAAAATACTCTCCTCCATCTGGTCCCGCATACTGGTACTTGTCTTCAGACACATTAGTTTCGTGGTCGAGTCCAAAACGTAGCAAATGGTGAGAAGAAAGCGAAACTTCGAAGTCAGTCCGGTATAGATCTCGTGTATCTTGACTAGTTCCCGGTAGTAAAATTTTCCAGCATCCTATCGGGATTGATTGACCACTTCGAGAGTCTATTGCAGCTGGACATAGGTCGTCGAACTGCGATCTGCTACTTCGCTCGTATTGATTTATACCTGCCAGTACAGACACGGTGAAGTTGTACCCAAAATTACCGACGTAATTAGCGATAAAATTTTGACCACCACTGTTCGAGTATCGGTCTCCCTCAAAACTACCGATTCTCCCTGAAGACTTATCCCAGAGATACGTCGAAGTCTTATTGGAGTTTTCATCTGAAAATGCGGTGAGTTCAATTCGCTGAGAGTCATTCAAAATCCAATCGACTTTAGCACCCCAGAACGGGTCGTTATTCCTAGATTTATAAAGTCGATTACTAGGCGAGTAGTCTTCACTTCGATAATCGCGACCCTGATAAATCCCATAAAGGTAGATGTGAGGGTAAAGTAGGGGACCACTGGCTGAGACAAAATACTGGTTTGAGAAATGTTTGTCGAGACTATTGAAGGATACATGACCACCTGGCTCAGTTGGGTGAGGGACATTCGGGCTATAACTACGTAGTGACTCTGGTGTGGTAATGTACCCCATACTCGCTGACCAGGTATTACTCCCGCGTTTAGTTATACCGCTAAACACTCCACCCGTGGATCTACCATATTCGGCACTGAACCCACCTGATTTAAACTGAAATTGATCATAAAACTTGAATGGAATGGAACTTCCACCTAACCCTCGTCGAAAGTCAGTGACATTCATACCATTTATGTAGTAAGTGTTCTCGGCAACAGATGAACCACTGAATGACACAAGATTACCGAAAGCTTTATCTCCGGCAAGAGTTCCTGGGGTCAATAACGCGACCGATTCAATATCGTTAAACACAGGTAGGCTTTCTACCTCCGTTGCCGTCAGTATGGTTGACTTCTCGACTGAAGAAGTATTCAAAAGTGAGTCCGAAGTCCCGATCACGATGACTTCTTCCATAGCACCGACAACTAGGTCAAAGTTGATTGTGATCCCTTCACCCGCTAAGACCGTTGTAGTTCGGGTAGACTTCTTGTATCCGTCTTTGGTTGCTGTAATCTCGTAATTGCCGGGTGCAAGACGAGAAAAATAGAAAGTACCAGAATCGGTTGAGACTATTGTTCGATTTTGGTTAGTATCTAAGTTCAGGACCGTCACAGTCGTGTCTTCGGCTGAACTGTTTTCGATTGTTACCGTGCCTTGGATTGAACCTGTATTTTCAGCTGCAGGAGTAGAACTTACTAAAAACACTGCTATAGTCATTATCAGGGTTTGTAAATAACATAAACTCTTCCTAATCATTTGTTTTCTCCTTTGTGTTGTTCGACTCATAGAACGCGCAACTTTCAACTGGCAACCTGTGACTTAAAAATTGAAACCTGAGAAATTTCATCCTAACATATAAAAATTAACGCTGAGACTTGTTTGATTTGATCGAGGAACATGATATTCAAGAATGACATCTTTTCTAAAATATCTCGCTAACTTGCAACGAAGTCTCCGACTCGAATGTATCCCATTTTTTTCTACAGATTTTTGAGAAGTGTCATTGTTACCGTTATTTTTACGGTATCAGTTTCGTTCGCAACACTAGTTGGTGCTGATACAAACTCTCAGTCTGACGTCGAGCAAGAAGAAAATCTTGAAGAAGTTATAACCATAGGTACTCGAACACGCGAACATTCCACCTTGGATAGTACAGTTCCCATTCAGGTTTACGATCAGGACGAACTTGCCAGTGTCGCGACAGCTACTGATTTGATTGATGTTCTGCAACAATTGATTCCTTCGTTTAATGTCTCTCGAGAACCAATTTCTGATGGTGCTTCATTTATGCGTCCTCCCTTTGTACGAGGATTGGATTCCGATAAGTTACTTGTGCTCGTCAATGGTAAACGCCGGCACAAAGGCGCGTTAGTGCGTTTGGGAGGTGGTGGTACTCATGGAGCGGATATTTCCTCGATACCTGTATCTGCATTGCAGTCAGTGGAACTCTTACAAGACGGTGCTAGTGCGCAACATGGTTCTGATGCCATTGCGGGGGTCATCAATTTTCGATTGAAAGACAACACAGACTCGGTGACTTTTTCAGCATCAACTGGGGAATATTCAAAGGGTGGAGGTGACTTAAGATTATTCTCAAACCTTGGATTACCGTTGCTGGATGGCTTCGTGAATCTAAGTTTTGAATACAGTGATGTACGAGGTACATCGCGAGGGCAGCGCTACGATTTAGCTGTGGGAGGTGGTAGTGGACTAACCCCGACCCAAAGTGCGGAGGTCGCTATAGATACCAATGCGGACGGAATACCAGATCGCTTTGGACCTGATGTATTTACAGAAATTCGCGATCACGAAGCTAATCTACTCAGTCTAGTATGGGGAAGTGATGGAATCCCGGACGATTCGACTCAAAAGTTTAAGGAAAATCTACCGATACCAGAACAAGTATGGGGGATACCAGCGAGCACCGACGCCAAAATTAGTGCAAATTTTCGATTCCCTTTTATGAGTGAATTACTCGGATCTTCGCACTTGTACGGTTTTGGTAACTGGCGAACTAGCGAAAGTACCGGATCTTTCTTTTATCGTAGACCAGGAGTCGGACAACTTAATCCAGTTCGTCTCGCGGATGGTTCAATCTTTAATCCCCGTGACAGATTTCCGGGTGGATTCACGCCTAAATTCACCGGAAATATTGATGATATCGCTGGAATTGCAGGTCTCGCTGGCGATATTGACTATTTGTCATGGGACTTTAGTGTTAGGTTCGGTTATAGTGCTATGTTGTATGAGTTAACTAACACCTGGAATCCATCCATGGGTCCAAGTTCGCCTACGACATTTAGACCTGGTGAATTACGGTCTACAGAACTTGCTTTCAATGGTGACTTTACCTGGATAGTTACACCAACTTGGGAAACACCGATAGTATCTGCATTCGGGTTTGAGTATCGCAAAGATAGTTATGAAATTCTTGACGGTGATCCCGCCTCCTATATGGTCGGACCCTTTGCATTTCGAGACCCATTTAATTTTGATATTACGGAGGGAGAGGTCAATGCCGATCCAAACGACGATCTCACACAACCGGGATGTCGTTTAGCTGGTCATGAAGAGCTCATTGCCACTAATCCGAACGTTCATGCCCAACCCGGAGGAAACTGTATTGCAGGAGACCCAATTTACAACGTCATGTCGGTCGGATCAAACGGATTTCCAGGTTACGATCCGAAATATGCCGTTGATCGTAGTAGAGGCGGTGGTGCAGCATATGTTGAGTTGTCAGTGGATCCATCTCGTTGGGTAATTGACGTAGCGGGAAGGCTAGAAGATGCGGGTTCTTACGGTTTTGTATTTACATGGAAGTTTGCATCGAAATACGACCTAACCAATACCCTTTCAGCCCGAAGTTCAGTAACCAGTGGATTTAAAGCCCCCACGATCGGGCAAGAGTCGACTGTGAATGTTAGTACTAGAATCAATAGTCAAGGTAATCCAGCAGCTGAAGGGATTTTTCCGCCAAATCATCCAGTAGCATCTTACTTTGGTGCAAAACCACTTGACCCCGAAAGTTCTAGGCATCTAACGTTAGGTTTTGTCCTTGCGAATTCAAACGATTCCTATAGCCGTTCTGATATCAATTCACCATCCGGAAGTTCTAGTAACTCTGGAGTTCTGGGTGTAGATTGGAGCATCACCGTAGATGGGTATATTGTCAGAGTGCACGACAGGTTAACTTTGTCGTCTCCGTTTACAGTAGACGAACAGGCATTGCAGGCATTAAATTCAATGGGAATTCACGAAGCAAACGCGATTTCTCAGGTGGTATACTTTACGAACGCTCTTACAACGGAATCGGTAGGGTTGGAATTAAGTGGTGCGTATAAGTTTATTAGTCAAGTAGGGGCGACTGAAGTAGTTGCGTCCTTGAATTGGAACAAAATCAAAATTACCGACCAAAAGCCTCAAACCAGACCCGACGGTTCAACGTTCGAATTGATTAATGCAGAAGGTTTATTTGATTTTGAACATACCTGGCCGCGCTACCGTAGCGTAATTACCGTTCAACACTTTTTTAGGAATGACATAAACGTGATGATAAGAGGCAATCGCTTTGGTTCCCACCAAAACGCGAGTAATTCCACCTTGAGTAACGTTCAAACATTTTCTGCGAAATGGCAGTGGGATGCCCATCTGCAAGTCAATCTTTGGCAAAACTACCATGTGATTATGAGAGCAAAAAATGTATTTGATAGCAGTCCTGACCCAGCAGAATTTGAAGCATGCTGTGGTCGAATATTCCGCTCTGACTCCCTCGTCCCTTGGCAGGGGCCATACTATTCAATAACGTTTACTTATCAGCGTTAATCCCGGATGCCCAATCGCGCGCTTATTCTTGCCACACATATTGATTACGATAACTTCTCTAATCGCACGTAATTTCTTGGCGGGTATGTCTAATCGATGCGCGTAGTTTGCGTTTTCGAAAGAAAAGGTACTTTTGCTTTCCGTATAAAATCTACTAAGAAAAGTATGACTAAACCAACTAACCCGTTTTTTGTCACACCGGAGCACAATTTATCCATCACAGTGGAGTATAACCAGTGAGTAAAGTAGCAATCATTACCGGTGCCGGCACCGGAATTGGCAGAGCGACAACACTAGAACTGTTGAATAACGATTATTCGATTGTTGCCGTAGGACGTCGACAAGCTAAGTTAAATGAATTAGAAGACGAAGCGAACTCAAGCGATCGTCTAATCACCATTTCGACCGACGTTGGTATCGAAAGTGAAGTAATGCGATTATTTGACGTTACTTTGTCTGCGTTTGGTCGAGTGGACCTGCTTTTCAATAACGCTGGTATTGGCGCACCTGCGATTCCGATGGAAGAATTGACTCTTTCGCAATGGGATCAGGTGATTCGTACCAATCTCACTGGTGCTTTCTTATGTACTAGGGCTGCAATGCGAATTATGAAAAACCAAACTCCGCAAGGTGGAAGAATCATCAACAATGGTTCGATATCAGCTCATTCACCACGACCATATTCTGCACCCTATACAGCAAGTAAACATGCGTTGACCGGACTGACAAAGTCCACCGCACTCGATGGACGAGAACACAAAGTCGTCTGTTGCCAAATCGACGTCGGAAACGCCGCTACTGATTCGACCGCGTTGATGAAAGATGGTGTACTACAACCAGATGGAGCTCGTAAACCAGAACCGATTTTTGATGTTTCGAAAGTTGCAAAAGCCATCCTCTATATGGACAGCTTATCTCTAGATGCGAACGTTCAATGGATGACTATCTTAGCTTCACAAATGCCGTATACCGGTAGAGGTTGATTTAGACGACACATTTACGATTCACGTAACTGTCGTTCTTTCTCGCGCTGTACTTCGCGTTCGCGTAACACCTGCCGTTTATCGTACTTCTTGCGGCCAAGTGCGAGCCCGATTTCACACTTCACACGTTGGTTCTTCCAATAAATAGATAGCACAACACAGGTGCGACCTCGATTCTGGACCGACGAATAAATCTGCCCTAACTCATAAGCATGAAGTAAAAGTTTTTTGGGTCGCCGTGGTTCTGCCACAACATGCGTAGACGCACTCAATAACGGTTCTATGCGTAAACCAACAAGGATTGCTTCACCGTCTTGCATGCGGACATAAGCATCAGTAAGGTTAGCTTTTCCTTCACGTAGACTCTTAACCTCCCATCCTTCTAACGAAATCCCGGCTTCAAACTTTTTCTCGACAGTAAAGTCAAATCGCGCACGACGGTTACGTGCAATGACTCGGGTCTTTTTGTTCGAAGAGTTCATTGGATAATTTTTTAATTTGATTGATCGCCTGTGCGCTTACTAAAATTGATTATGCTTAATATTAGCTTGTTAGCATTCATTGCACGAGAGTTTATGTCTCTGAAAACTTACCTGGGAGGGAGAAGTGGCACAGAATAACTACGATCAATCACCGCATGGATTTTGGTCCAGCAACACTATGTTTGTTCTCGCAGCTGTTGGGTCAGCAGTGGGTCTCGGGAATATTTGGAAATTCCCCTATATTACCGGTGAGAACGGTGGTGCAGCTTTCTTTTTTGTTTATTTGATCTGCATTTGCGCGATTGGTATTCCTGTCATGATGGCTGAGATCATGTTGGGTCGTGCAGGTCGAATGAGCCCGGTCAATTCATTACTCAAGATTGCCCGCGAACAAGGACTGAGTAGAAAATGGGGCCTCTTGGGTTGGGCTGGAGTTGGTGGTGGTCTAGTCATTCTTTCGTTTTACAGTGTGATTGCCGGTTGGATTCTAGCTTACGTATTTCAAACTTTTTCTGGGGGATTTAATGGTATAGATTTAGCCAGTTCTCAGGGAGTGTTTGCTGACTTAATCAGCAACCCTTGGATATCCGGTATGTGGTTTACGGTATTTTTAGTAGCAACAGGTTACTTTGTGGCGCGCGGCGTCAATCGTGGTCTAGAACTCGTGATCCGGTTTTGTATGCCGCTTTTATTCGTGTTGCTAATCGTGATTCTGATTTATGGTATTTCTCGAGGTGGCTTTGGAGATGCCTTTAAGTTCATGTTTCATCTTGACTTTAACAACCTCGGATTATCTTGGGATAGTCTTGTTAAAGCTTTGGGTCACGCCTTTTTCACCTTATCCATTGGCATGGGGGCGATTATGGCGTATGGTGCCTACATGCCCCAGCAAAGTTCGATTAAAAGTGCTGTTGGAATTATCGTTGTCGTCGATACACTTGTCGCCGTTATAGCAGGTTTAGCTATTTTTTCCATTGCCTATGCACATGGGTCGGATCCGGGCCAAACCATAGGCTTACTCTTCTATACAGTACCAACAGCCTTTGGAAATCTTTGGGGCGGCGTGATTTTTGGAGGCTTGTTCTTTGTTCTTGTCACTTTCGCTGCTTTCACCTCTGCTATTTCGTTACTTGAACCAGCAATCGCTTACTTCGTAGAAAAGTTTAACACTAGTCGAGCAATAGTTGCCATTTTCTGCGTTTCTATCGCGTGGATATTGGGGTTATTTAGCGTTTTCTCATTCAATATCTTGAGTGATTGGACGATCGATATAGGTGATAAAGCCTGGACCATTTTTGATTCATTAGATCACTTGACACAATGGGTCATATTACCATTAGGAGGTCTATTTATTTGCATCTTGACAGCTTGGTTTATCCCCTGGAAACTGGTGGGTAGCGTACTTGATGTTAAGTCAGAGAGAGGAAGGCTTCTTTGGAAAATTTTCTGTGGTGTGTTAGCCCCATTGGCTATCTTGGCAGTTTTCGTATTGACGTTTTTTGGGATAAATTGATCAAATCCTTGATAGGAACTGTTGGTCATAGCATTTGCGTATAGCACATGAAAATCAAGCACATTTCTAATAGTGTGCTACTTCCTTACCAGCGGGACCAAGTCTACGAGTTGGTCGCAGATATTGACTCGTATCAAGAGTTCCTACCGTGGTGTGAATCCTCTCGAATTATTGATTCCAATTCGTCCTCTGTCGTCGGTGAGGTTCGTGTCGGTATGTCTGGAGTGCAAGAGTTGCTGGTTACCCGCAACACAATGGAACCGCATCAACGAATAGGTCTCGAACTACTTCAAGGTCCATTCTCGCAATTTCAAGGAGAATGGCTCTTTACCGAACTTGGCTCTGGCTGTAAAGTCACACTCGATTTGACCTACCAATTCAAGAATCTCGTACTCCATCTATTGATCAGTCGATTATCGGAAATGATCGTCAATCGAATTCTGCACGCATTCTCTGATCGCGCCAGCGCTCAACTCACACCATGCATGTAAATCTTGTTTATGCAAAACCAGGCGATTGCAAGAGTGTTGATATCGAATGTACTGAAGGTATCTCAGTCGCAGAGTTTGTTGAATTCGTTACTGAACATGGTTTATTTCCACGCATTGAACTCCAGAATCGAAAGTTCGCGGTGTGGAACCAACAAGTAGAGTCTAGTCACATCCTATGCGACGGCGATCGGTTAGAAGTACTCAGACCGCTAGTAAATAAACCGCAGGAACTACGGCGCCGACGAGCGACTATTCAGAAGAATCAGTAAGGTCGTTTACTGGTTCAGGATCAACTAGCGATGCCTCATTCGATTCAGATTCTACTGCATCAGGTGAAGGTACATAGTCGCCCGATATGCGTGCCAATGTGCCATCTTCGAATTCTAACATGAGCTTTTTACGCTCGCGTTCCCCTTCGTGCTCGCGCACGTAAATGTATACCCACTGATTAATATTGAACGAATTTCGATGGACCGGACTACCTAAGACGAACTCCACTTGTTCTTCTGTCATTCCTCGTTTCAATTGATCTACCATTTCTTGAGTAATGAGATTTCCTTGTTCAACTGTCGCTGTGTGCATACCAGGGATGCGACAGCTAGAAAGAGTTAGAACACCCATAACCCCGATTGTCAAAAACAAAAGTAACCCACTATTTCGAAGGTATCTTAAAGAAGTAAGTTTTTTCACCGTTAAATCTCCATACGTACTGTTTGCTGAAACTCAGGTCGTCGCTTCCAAGAGCAATGTTCTCGCATAACTGCGACTACGATCACTTACACTTTTCCCACCAACCATGCGCGCGATTTCATCGATTCGATCTTGATCGGCTAATCGTTTGACCTGAATACCATCGGTCTCTATATCTTTATGCACAAATAGGTGCGAGTCGCCTAAGGCGGCCACTTGCGGTGCATGAGTAATGCAAATCACTTGGTTTTTCTTAGCTACTGACCTAAGCATTCTACCGACCACATCAGCCGTTGTCCCGCCAATCCCAATATCAGCTTCGTCCAAAAACATTGAAGGTAGGTTAGAAGTACGCGCGACGACTAGTAAGATTGATAAGGCGATTCTAGACAATTCGCCACCAGAAGCAATTTTGCCGATTGGCATCGGCGGATACTTTTTGCTCGTTGAAACCAGATACTCTATCGCGTCAATCCCCCGCGAGTTCAGACCGTCGGTGAATCCAATATCGAATTTGACTTCAGGTAACGATAGTTCGGTTAGGGTTTGGATGATGGCTTCGCAAAAATCAACCTTGTGTTGTTTGCGATGGTTTGATAGCGCATTCGCCGTTTGCCGAAACTCCGTCTCATATCGTTTGACCTGTTGATCTAGCCCATGCAGACGCGCCTCGTTTTGCTGTATCGAGGCTAATTTTTGGTTCATAGTATCGATGTGCTTGTAGAGTTCTGTCGTCTTCACTTTGTGTTTGCGCGCGACATCATGCATTAAGTTCAAACGTGCTTCTATATGCTGTAGCTGCTCTTGATCAATTTCTAGTTTTTCATAATACTGTTGGAGATTAGTTACACACTCATCCACATGGATTGACGCAGACGTCAAAAGCTCTTTAGTCTCATCAAGTAGAGTATCTTCATCTTGAATCGCTGCTAATGACTGTAATACCTTCGCCATAGCCGGTTGCACTTGATTCTCAAAACGATCGAAACTTTCACTCAAAGTAGCTTTAAGCGCCTGTGATGAACTCTGTCGCTTAAAGTCTCGGTTCAACTCCTCAAACTCATTAGGCTCGAGACTGAGATTATTTAACTCGTCCACCTGGTATTCCAATAATTCTTTACCGTGATGTTCCAGACCTAGCGTCCGTTTCTCTCGTTCATATTTGTCCCTGGTGTCTTTCCACTGAACGAAAGTTCGCCCGACTTCTTCCAGCATGACTTTCGGGGTACAAAAGTCGTCGTACCAGTCAAGCTGTACACTGGTATCGAGTAGTTGATGGTGTTCGAATTGACCGTGTACACTCAGCAAGGCTTGACACAAGGTTTGTAAGGCATCTAGAGTCGACAGTTTGTTATTGATCCAGGCACGCGAGCGACCGGCAACATTTGCGGTACGGCGGACCACACAACGAAGTGGTTCGGTTGTGTCGGTTAGCTGGTTTTCGTGCAGAAAATCTACAGCAACAGAACTATGCGATAGATCGAACTCGGCAATGACCTCACATTGATCGGCGCCTAGCGCGATTTGGTCGCGACGGGCGCGAGTACCCAAGACCATTGACAAGGCTTGGAGTAATATAGACTTTCCAGCACCGGACTCACCAGTGATAACGGTGAACCCAGGTTGAAATTCAATCTCTAAAGATTTGACGAGAGTGAAATTACTGACGGTTAGACTTTGTAGCATTTAACTCTATTGTGGTACGAAACTTTGAAGTTCGATAATATAACTCTATCACAATCACAAATATTATGACTCAAAGAAGTAAAGGCAGCAGCGTACGGATTAAGACTCCGCCTACCGTCAGTGAGCGCGCCCAACGTTTGTTGAAAATGCTCGTTGAACATTATCTCCACGATGGGGCACCGGTAGGCTCAAAAACTATCGCCGAACAGTCTATGATAAAAATCAGTTCCGCGACTGTGCGTAGTGTCATGGCAGATTTAGAAGAAAAAGGCCTAGTTGTCTCACCACACACCTCCGCTGGTAAGATCCCGACCGAACAAGGACTGCGTTTTTTCGTCGATAGTTTGATCTCCATTGAACCACCTAATCGTACTGCTGAAGTCAAATTACAGAATTCTCTGTATCAAGAAAGTTCCCCCAGTGAAATGATTCAATCGGCATCCAAGGTGTTAGCCGACATTTCTAGTTTAGTCGGTTTAGTGACTACGCCACGTCCAGAACAAGTAGCTTTACGGCAGATTCAGTTTTTACGTTTAGCCAAAAATAAAGTTTTAGCGATCATCGTCGTCAACGAGCGAGAAGTACAAAATCGTGTCATATTCACCGAGCAAACTTACTCCGAAGTAGAACTCAATCAAGCTGCCAACTATATCAATAGTGAGTTTGCTGGAATGTCTTTGGTTAATATTCGAAATCAGGTTGTACAGAGCATGAAAGAAGACCAGGAGCAGGTCAATCAACTCATGCAAGTAGCACTAGAAGTCGCATCCAAAAGTTTCGAAACCGATAATGAGTTAGAACACGATTGTATTGTTACAGGAGAACGAAATCTCTTTGACAAAGTCAAGTCAGCAACCGAAATACAAGCGATTCTCGATGCCTTCCAAAGCAAAAGCTCAATTGTCGATTTACTCGACCGGTGTATTGACTCTGACGGAACTCAATTGTTCATTGGGACCGAGACAGGATACGCCCAATTAGATGACTATGCTCTAATTTCTACTCAGTATCGTGTCGATGGCGAGATCGCCGGGGCGATTGGTGTCATTGGTCCAACGTGTATGCCGTATCAAAAGATGATTCCCTTAGTAGAAGTCGCAGCGATGCACCTAGGAAGAGCGTTAAAACAATCCCAGTCTTGAAATTCTGAATATCGACCTCATATAGGGTGATAACACTTCTGTTTAAGTTTGTATAGTTATGGCGAAAAAGCAAGACCCTGCGCCAGAATCAGTCGAATCTAACGAATCTGAGTCTGACAACACTGAATCACAAACTGAGACTGAAACGCATGAGTCTGCTTCAGTCAATGTCGAGAACGAGATGCAAGTTGAAATCGAACTCAATGATGATTTGGAATCAGAGCTAGTCGATACCGAAGACGATACCGATGCCCTTCGAGTGGAAATCGTCACTTTGCGTACCGCCTTAGAAGCTGCTAAGGAACAAACATTACGTGCCCATGCTGAAACTGACAATGTCAGAAGACGCATGTTGCGAGACATCGAAAAAACTGAGAAATATGCATTGGATAAGTTCGCCGAGGCTTTATTACCCGTTTTGGATACGTTCGAACAAGTATTGCAAGTCGAGGGTGCCGATGCGGCTGACGCTAATGTCTTCCATGGTATCGAACTGTCAATTCGCAAACTTCATGATACCTTAGGAAAATTTGGGATCGTGAGTTTCGACCCACACGGCGAAGTATTTGATCCGAGTAAACACAAAGCAATGACAGAAGTATCCAATCCAGACATGGAACCCGGCACCGTACTCGAAGTGTTCCGTAAGGGCTACTTGCTTCACGAACGATTGTTAAGAGCGGCCGAGGTAGTCGTTACTAAGTAGCAATACGGCTGATACCAGCAAGGTCTTTCGTGTACCACTTGAAAAAGCTGCAATTCATCCCCAAATTAACTACATGAGACATGAATCACTCACAGCTGGCGTTATAAACCAGCAGTAAATTAAGAGGTTAACAACAATGGCAAAAATTATTGGAATAGATTTAGGTACCACAAACTCTTGTGTTGCCGTTCTCGACGGGACCGAACCTAAGGTTATCGAGAATTCAGAAGGAGATCGTACGACCCCTTCGGTCGTAGCATACACTGATAAAGGTGAAGTATTAGTCGGGCAGAGTGCGAAACGTCAAGCTGTTACGAACCCGGAAAATACGATATTCGCGGTCAAGCGATTAATTGGCCGAAAGTTTTCCGACAAAATCGTTGAAAAAGATCGTGATATGGTACCGTACAAAATCGTGACAGCGAACAATGGCGATGCATGGGTCGAAGTTCGCGGAGAAAGTATCGCACCACAGAAGATTTCTGCAGAAGTACTCAGAAAAATGAAGAAAACAGCTGAGGACTTTCTCGGTGAAGCCATTACGGAAGCAGTTATTACCGTCCCCGCGTACTTCAATGATTCACAACGACAAGCAACTAAAGACGCTGGCAAAATTGCGGGTTTAGAAGTTAAAAGGATCATCAACGAACCGACGGCCGCTGCCTTAGCTTACGGTCTAGACAAAAAACGGGGCGACTCGAAGATTGCAGTCTATGACTTAGGTGGAGGAACGTTTGATATCTCGATCATCGAGATAGCCGATGTCGATGGTTCACATCAATTTGAAGTACTTTCAACCAATGGCGACACCTTTTTAGGTGGTGAAGATTTCGATCTCAAAGTCATTGAATACCTCGCTTCAGAATTCAAGAGTCAGCATGGGATCGATTTACGTAACGATCCACTTGCCTTGCAACGATTGAAAGAAGCAGCGGAAATCGCCAAGATCGAACTCTCGTCAAGTCAAGAAACGGATGTGAATTTACCGTTTATTACGGCTGATAGTACCGGACCGAAACACTTGGTGGTAAAAGTAACCCGCGCCAAACTGGAATCGCTCGTTGAAGACTTAGTCAAAAAGACCATTGAACCCTGCAAGATTGCAGTGAACGATGCAGGTATAAACATTAGTGATATCGACGATGTGATTTTGGTCGGTGGTCAAACTCGTATGCCGTTGGTACAACAAGCCGTTAAAGAATTTTTTGGTTGTACGCCACGAAAGGACGTAAATCCTGACGAAGCTGTTGCTGTAGGCGCTAGCATTCAGGGCGGTGTACTATCCAGTGATATCAAAGATGTATTATTATTGGATGTCACACCACTTTCTCTGGGTATTGAGACGTTAGGTGAAGTCATGACGACCTTGATTGACAAAAATACGACGATCCCGACGCGCAAGAGTCAGATCTTTTCTACTGCCGAGAATAACCAATCGGCCGTCACAATCCACGTATTACAGGGAGAACGCAAACAGGCAGGCTTAAATAAGTCATTAGGTAAGTTTGATCTGACTGATATACCACCGGCACCACGTGGTGTACCGCAGATCGAAGTACATTTCGATATCGATGCTAATGGTATTCTCAATGTAAAAGCAATTGATAAAGCAACGAACAAAGAACAATCAATTGTGATCAAAGCTTCTACTGGATTGTCAGAAGACGAGATTAATGAAATGATTAGAGATGCCGAATCGCACGCTGACGAAGACAAGAAATTCGCGAAGTTAGTGGAATTGCGTAATCAAGCTGATGCAATCGTTCACACCACGCGCAAGATGCTCGACGATATGGGCGACAAGGTTTCTGAGGACGAGAAACAGCAAATCAATGCTGCTATTGAAGACTTAGAGAATGCGGTCAAGAACGACAATGCAGACGATATTGAACAGAAACTCGAAGCATTGTCCAAAGTGACTGAACCGGTGGTACAACGAATGTATCAAGAAAAGCAAGCGGAGGCTGCTGGTACACAAGAACCAGAGGGTGATGGAACGACAAGTGAGGCACCGCAGAAAGATCAATTTGAAGATGCAGTAGACGCCGAATTTGAAGAGGTAGACGACAAAGACGACAACAAGTAATATTGATTGTGGTGAAGTCCTATTGCGCGAAATTTTCTGTCAAAAAGTGCGCGCTAGCATGAGGTTCACAAAGTACGAATGGATAAACGCGACTACTATGAGGTACTAGGTGTCAGCAAAGACGCCGATCTCAACGACATAAAGCGTGCTTATCGCCGCTTAGCGATGAAATTTCATCCTGATCGGAATTCGGAAGACCCAAACGCCGAAGACAAATTTAAAGAAGCTTCGGAAGCATTTGAAGTCCTATCTGACTCAGAAAAACGCACCCAATACGACAACTACGGGCACGTAGGCGTCGAAAATATGACTGGTGGATTTAATCCATTCGCGAATGGCAGTGGTCTTGAAGACATTCTTAACAATCTTGATTCTGTCTTTGGCAACATGTTTCAAGACGTGCGCCATACTCGGTCTGCAAGAGGTGGGGCAGCGCGTGGAGCAGACTTAAGTTATACACTCACGATTGATCTCGAACAAGCTGTTAGTGGCGATAAGGTTGAGATTGAAATTCCTACGCTACGGACCTGCAAAGAGTGCAATGGTTCCGGTGCAGCAGCGGGTACGAGCAGTAGATCTTGTCCTGACTGTGGTGGTTCTGGTATGCACCAAACCAGACAGAATTTTTTCTTTGTGCAACGAACTTGTGGTCGGTGTCATGGCGAAGGCGAGATTCTCGAAAAGCCGTGTAGCCGATGTCGTGGACAAGGTCGTACCCAACAAAACAAGACTCTTTCCGTTTCTATTCCTCCGGGTGTTGACCAAGACACCACTTTACGAATATCGAATGAAGGTCAAAGTGGTACCAAAGGTGGTCCAGCCGGCGATCTCTTTCTCCGTTTCAAGTTGCGTCCCCATTCAGTCTTTACCCGTGAAAGAAATAATCTGATCTGTGAAGTTCCACTGACTTTCACGCAAGCCGCGCTCGGTGCAGAAATCGATATCCCCACTATGCAAGGTAGTGTTAAATTACGCATCCCTGCTGAAACGCAGACAGGTAAACTGTTTCGGCTTCGTGGTCGAGGAGTACCAGCCCTGCGCGGGGGTGGTCATGGCGATTTGCTCTGTCGGGTTGCCGTCGAAACTCCGGTGAAATTAACTAGTCGCCAAAGAGAGTTACTCGAAGAATTAGAAGACTCGTGTCGAAATTCTGAAAAGAATAACCCTAAGGGACAATCTTTTCTTTCGGCAATGAAACAATTCTTCGAAAAGATTACGAAAAAGCAAAATTAAATATGACCACGATCCGCGTAGCCATCAACGGTGCTTCCGGAAAAATGGGTCAACAAGTTTTTGCAGCTATCAAGGGTGAATCGGATTTCGTAGTTAGCAGTGCGATTGTCTCGCCGAATTCGAAGTTTCAATCGAACCCCGTTCCACAGCAGGAATCGCTACAGTACACATCGTCTCTTTCGTCGGCTCTAGAAGAAGTTCATGTGGTTATTGACTTTAGCGTTCCTGATGCGCTCGAACCACTGTTGGCAGCTTGTCGAGCGAAAACAATTGGGCTCGTTACCGGTACTACAGGATTTTCAGAAACACAGAATCAATTGCTACAACAAGCGTCACAAGAAATTCCAATAGTACACTCGCCGAATATGAGCACAGGCGTGTGTATGCTTTGGAAGTTAGTCGAAATCGCGACGAAAGCCTTGGATAATATAGACATTGAAATCGTCGACATTCATCATCGAGATAAGTTGGATTCACCTTCTGGTACAGCGTTAAGGATCGCCGATATAGTAAACTCTGTTCGTGGTTCAGTTGACGACGCGAATCTGACGATTGGCAGAGATACGACATCTGGTAAACGCAGATCACATGAAATTGGTTTGCATGCTATCCGTGGGGGCGATACCGTTGGTGAACATACCGTGATGTTCCTTGACAAGAGCGAAAGAATCGAAATCTCACATCGCGCATTAAGTAGAAGCACATTCGCTTATGGAGCATTACGAGCGGCACGTTTCATTGCTACTAAACTACAACAACAGCCCGGTCTTTTCAGTATGCAGGATGTGCTTGGCATCACATGATTGCGAGCAAAAATGCAGCCGGTCATTTGCTGTTTTCACTGTCAACACTTTTCTGACTGATTCTCGATTCGATGTCTAGTTCGGTACCGGCTTTACTTGGTCTAGCTAATGGCAAAGTTTTTCGAGGTCGGTCTGTTGGTGTCGACGGTAGTCGAGTCGGTGAAATCATCTTCAATACCTCCATGACCGGTTATCAGGAAATTCTTACTGATCCATCCTATGCTAAGCAGATTATCACACTCACTTATCCACACATCGGTAATACTGGTGCCAATGATGAAGACTATGAATCTGCGCGTGTGTGGGCCGAAGGATTGGTTGTTCGAGATGTCCCAGGGCTACACAATAATTATCGCTCCCAGTACTCGTTGAGTGATTTTTTGCAACGCGAAAGTGTTGTAGCGATTAGTGAAATCGATACTCGCCAACTGACAAGGATTATTCGTGAAGAAGGTGCGTTGAATGCTTGCATCATTGCTGGTGAATCGGTGGACGATGAGGAAATAGTCGAACGTGCGCGTGCGTTTGACGGGCTCGAAGGTCTAGATCTCGCGAAAGAAGTCACTCGTGCTAAACCCGAAGTTTGGAATACGGGAAGTTGGAGTTTCAACCATCACACCCAAAAAGAACAACAGACCCATTACCGCGTTGTGTGCTATGACTTTGGGGTTAAACGAAATATACTCCGTTTACTAGTCGACCGACACTGTGAAGTGATCGTAGTTCCCGCGACCACACCCTCTGCTGAAGCCCTTAGTTTTAAACCCGACGGTATCTTGTTATCAAACGGTCCTGGAGATCCAGCAGCTTGTGACTATGCGATCACCGCCATACAAGACCTGTTCAAAGTTTCGATTCCAGTTTTCGGTATTTGTCTAGGTTGCCAACTATTAGCGTTAGCTGGTGCAGCAAAAACCATAAAAATGAAGTTTGGACATCACGGTGCAAACCATCCCGTGCAAGAAATCGCGGGTAATCGTGTACTCATCACGAGTCAGAATCACGGTTTCTGTGTTGATAAGGCATCCTTACCCGAACATTTTGAATTAACCCACGTATCGCTTTTTGACGGTACATTACAAGGCTTACGGCATAAGGAATTTCCAGTTATGGGATTTCAAGGCCATCCCGAAGCGAGCCCTGGTCCGCAAGACAGTAGGTACTTGTTCGATGACTTTATCCAATTAATGCAGCAATATAAAGCGAAACAGCATGCCTAAACGTACCGATATCGATTCAGTACTTGTTATTGGTGCCGGTCCGATAGTGATTGGGCAAGCCTGTGAGTTTGATTACTCTGGCACCCAAGCTTGTAAAGCCTTAGTAGAAGAAGGATTTCGCGTGGTACTGGTGAATTCCAACCCGGCTACGATCATGACCGATCCCGCGACAGCGTCAGCGACTTATATTGAACCGGTAGAGTGGAAAACCGTCGCAAAAATCATTGAACGCGAACAACCTCACGCTCTCTTACCAACGATGGGAGGTCAAACCGCCCTGAATTGTGCCTTAGACCTAGACCGCGAAGGGGTATTACAAAAGTATGACGTTGAGTTAATTGGTGCGAGTCGCGAATCCATTGACAAAGCCGAAGATCGTGAACTGTTTGACAAATGCATGAAGTCCATCGGACTTGAGACCGCGCGCTCCGGTATCGCGCATGATCTTGACGATGCTCTTCGAGTGCAAAAGCGCTTGGGTTATCCTTGTATTATCCGACCGTCGTTTACCCTTGGTGGTTCAGGTGGTGGTGTTGCTACAAACGACGACGAATTCCGCACGATTTGTAAACGTGGTCTCGAACTATCGCCTACCCGTGAAATTCTCATTGATGAATCACTGCTAGGGTGGAAAGAATTTGAAATGGAAGTAGTGCGCGACAAGAACGATAACTGCATTATTGTGTGTGCGATCGAAAATATCGATCCGATGGGGATTCATACTGGTGATTCCATTACCGTCGCACCAGCGCAAACGTTAACGGACAAAGAGTATCAAAAGATGCGGGATGCCTCGATGGCTGTATTACGTGAAATCGGCGTCGAAACAGGTGGTTCTAACGTACAGTTTGCTATCGAACCAAGTTCTGGTCGGATGATTGTGATTGAAATGAACCCTCGAGTTTCCCGGTCGTCGGCGCTAGCGTCCAAAGCCACTGGCTTTCCAATTGCTAAAGTCGCCGCGAAGTTAGCTGTAGGCTACACTTTAGATGAGTTAGTTAATGACATCACTCGTATTACTCCCGCTTCGTTCGAACCTGCAATTGACTACGTTGTAACCAAAGTTCCACGCTTTACCTTTGAGAAATTTAGGCAAACTAATGACCGACTTACGACCCAGATGAAGTCAGTCGGAGAAGTAATGTCCATTGGTCGCACGTTTAAAGAATCTATCCAAAAAGCCTTTCAGAGTCTAGAAACTGGCCTGTCTGGTATCGATCCGATTGATGTGTCTTACGATAGTCCAGAAGACTTCAAGAATTTATTCGTTCAGCTACGCAGTGCGGGGTCAGAGCGGTTGCGCTATGTTGCCGATGCTTTCCGGCACAATTGTTCGCTAGATCAAGTCTTTGAAGCTACCAAGATTGATCCTTGGTTTTTAGCCCAAATTATGGAACTCGTTGAAACTGAGAAAGCGCTACAAGATCGGGAGTTAAATTCACTCACGCCGACTGAATTGTTATCGTTGAAGCGCGATGGGTTTTCCGATCGACGACTAGCTATTTTGACAGGTAGTAATGAGGTTGATGTTTACCAACGCCGACAAAAAGTTGGTGTTAAACCGGTGTTTAAGCGAGTAGATACTTGTTCGGCTGAGTTTCCGTCGTCGACAGCCTATATGTATTCGACGTATGAAACCGAATGTGAATCAGCCCCGACCGAAGATAAGAAAATTGTGGTTCTGGGCGGCGGTCCGAACCGAATCGGTCAAGGAATCGAGTTTGACTATTGCTGTGTTCATGCTGCTATGGCGATGCGGGAAGACGGCTTTGAAACCATCATGGTTAACTGCAACCCTGAAACAGTATCGACCGATTACGACACCTCTGATCGGTTGTACTTCGAACCGATCACGCTAGAACATGTGCTCGCGATAGTGGATGTCGAACGTCCGACCGGTGTGATTGTTCAATTTGGTGGCCAAACGCCGCTAAAGCTTGTTGATCAATTAACTGAAATGGGGGTACCGACTATCGGTACAAGTTCCGATGCAATCGACCGGGCAGAAGATCGGGAGCGGTTCCAGGAAGTGATTCGCTTGACGGGACTCCGGCAGCCGTCGAATCGAACTGTTTCAACGGTGGAAGACGGTGTCTTGGCAGCGCGTGAAATTGGGTATCCAATTGTCGTGCGCCCGTCGTATGTTTTAGGTGGTCAGGCGATGGAGGTAGTGTTCAATGAAGATGAATTGCGTGTTTATCTGGCAAGTGCGATACCAGTGTCTAATACTTCTCCAGTACTCCTTGACCGATTTTTAGATCAAGCTACCGAAGTCGACGTTGATGTAGTTTCTGATGGTACCTCGGTACTCATCGGGGCAATCATGCAACATATAGAACAAGCGGGTATACACTCAGGTGATTCGGCATGTTCACTCCCGCCGCACAATTTATCGCCGCCGATCCAAGATGAAATTCGCCAGCAGGTCACAGCCCTGGCCAAGGAGTTAAATGTCATTGGATTGATGAATGTGCAGTTAGCCGTTCAAGATGACAATATTTTCATCTTAGAAGTCAATCCACGTGCTTCCCGCACAGTACCATTCGTATCTAAGTGCATTGGCCTGTCGCTAACCAAGATTGCAGCGCGCTGCATGGTGGGTAAATCGCTTGAAGAACAAGGAATTACCAAAGAAGTCATTCCAAACCATGTATCGGTTAAAGAACCGGTATTTCCGTTTTCAAATTTCCCTGGGGTCGATCCAATTCTGGGACCAGAAATGAAATCGACAGGCGAAGTAATGGGTACGGGTGATTCGTTCGCAGAAGCCTTTACGAAAGCAAGCATCGCCTGTCGCCGCTGGTTGCCTAAGGGTGGGTTAGCTTTTGTCAGTGTAAAAACCACTGATCGCCCCTATGTAGCTAGTGTCGCACGTACGTTGATTGATTTAGGGTTTGAATTAGTTGCGACGCGCGGTACCGCACGCGTTTTACGCGGTAACGGCATCAATACCGAAGTCGTAAACAAAGTAACTGAAGGGCGTCCAGATGTTACTAATTTGCTTAATGAACGTGATGTTCGGCTTATCATTAACACTACAGAAGGTAAACAGAGTATTGCAGACTCAGCTGTGATTCGCCGTCTAGCGGTCGAAAAAGGAGTATGCTATACCACGACCTTAACGGGTGGCGCGGCATTTTGTCAGTCCATCGAATATGGATTACCGAACACGGTGCGGCGTCTCCAAGAACTGTATGAAGAGAGTGCAACATGAAGTACCCAATGACCGTTCAAGGGGCTGAGCAGTTACGTCAAGAGCTGCAAGAACTCAAGAATAGTAGAGTGGCCATCTCGCGCGCTATTGGTGAAGCTAGGAAACTAGGCGATTTACGCGAAAATGCTGACTATCACGCTGCGAAAGAAAAGCAAGGTCTAACCGAAGCACGAATACGCTACATTGAAACCCGGTTGTCACTGGCTCAGGTTATCGATGTTTCACGACTGGAAAATCGTGATGTTGTCATTTTTGGCGCGACCGTGCACTTAGAGGAATTAGATTCGGGTAAAACGGTAAAGTATCGTATAGTTGGTGAAGATCAAGCCGATTTAAGTTCCGGATCAATCTCCAATATTTCGCCATTTGCACAAGCAATGTTGGGTAAACAATTGGGAGAAATATTTACTGTTGGAGAGGGCGACCGCGCGCGCGAGTGGGAAATCAAAAAGATTGAACTACTAGCGTGAACAGAGTTGGTTCAATAAAAGTTTGTCGCGTTGTGTTGTTTTTTAGAGCTCAAACATCTACATGTCGACTAGCACAAAAATTACATCCTTGACTTTTCAACTTTAGACCTCACATAAAATACGTTATAGAAATCAATATAGATAGAGGTATTCAACCTTGAGCACCATGGCAAAAAATCTAATTCTTTGGGTAGTCGTAGCCCTTGTGCTTCTGATGCTTTTTAACAATTTTGTTAGAAATCATGGACCTGAGGAAATTAGTTATAGCGAGTTCACAAAGCTCGTGGAAACTGGAGATATTGGGCTCGCGAAGGTTAATCAAGATTCCCGTGTGATTCTTGGTGAACGAAAAATTGAGAAGGAATCATTCAAGGTTGTGATTCCTGAAGTAGATCGAGAACTCATTGATAAACTCGTCGATTCAGGTGCTAGGGTCGACATCATTGAACCCCGCACCACCAGTTTTTGGTCGCAGTTAATCATCGCGGTACTACCGATTGTGATCATCTTGGCGATCATATTTTTTATGATGCGACAAGTGCAGGGTGTTGGTGGTCGGAACAGTCCGTTGTCTTTTGGTAAAAGTCGGGCGAAACTGTTGAATGAAGAAAACGTTAAGACTACCTTCGATGACGTAGCTGGCGTCGAAGAAGCTAAAGAAGACGTTCGTGAATTAGTCGAATTTTTGCGTGATCCAGGTAAGTTTCAAGTGCTCGGCGGACGGATTCCTCGAGGTACTCTTCTGGTTGGCGCACCGGGAACCGGTAAGACTTTGCTGGCGAAAGCCATTGCTGGTGAAGGACGGGTCCCTTTCTATACAATTTCGGGCTCTGACTTCGTTGAAATGTTTGTTGGTGTCGGCGCGGCGCGGGTGCGTGATATGTTTGCTCAAGCGAAGAAACATTCGCCTTGTATCGTGTTTATCGATGAGATCGATGCAGTCGGTAGACATCGTGGTGCAGGTTTAGGGAATGGGCATGATGAACGCGAACAGACGTTGAATCAACTATTGGTCGAGATGGATGGTTTCGAAGCCAATGATGGAGTTTTAGTGATTGCCGCAACCAACCGCCCGGATGTACTTGACCCGGCGTTAACTCGACCCGGTCGTTTTGACCGACAAGTAGTCGTTCCACTACCCGATATACGGGGACGTGAACAGATTTTGAAGGTGCACATGCGAAAGGTTCCGTTAGCGGAAGATGTGAGTCCATTGACAATTGCACGTGGAACTCCTGGATTTTCCGGTGCTGATTTAGAAAACGTCGTTAATGAAGCAGCACTATTCGGTGCTCGCGCTAGCAGACGGTTAGTCGGTATGGAGGAATTCGAAAAAGCCAAGGACAAGATCATGATGGGCTCCGAACGCAAATCCATGGTTATGTCCGAAAAGGAAAAACTCGTAACGGCGTATCACGAAGCTGGTCATGCGATTGTTGGTTATACGATCCCAGAACACGATATGCTTTATAAGATCACGGTTGTTCCTCGCGGTCGCGCGCTGGGAGTTACGATGTTCTTACCTGAGGAAGATAAATACAGTTTAAGTAAGACTGCAGTCGAATCGCAAATTTGCTCACTTTATGGTGGTCGAATCGCGGAAGAACTCATTTACGGTAAAGAAAGTATAACAACCGGTGCTTCGAATGACATCGAAAAAGTGACTCAACTCGCGCGGAATATGGTCACAAAATGGGGATTCTCTAAGAATTTAGGTGCCCTTACCTATGATGAAAACGGAGGGGAAGTTTTTCTCGGTAAGTCGGCTGCTACACAAAGTAATACGGTTTCTGAGGACACCGCACAACTCATCGACCAAGAAGTTCGAGAAATCGTCTCTCGACTCTACGATCGGGCAAGAGAAATCCTCGTCGAAAACATGGATAAGTTACATATGATGGCGGAAGCCTTGATGGAGTACGAAACGTTGAGTCCGGAACAAGTCGGTGATATCATGGCGGGCGCGAAACCACGTGCTCCAGCCCCCCTTGAAGAGAGTTCACCACCATCGGATCTAGGGGCTGAACCTACAAAGGAACCACCACCATTCACGGCCCCGGCTGAAGAAACCTAGTTTTGTAACGACTACCAGTCGGGACGCAAGTCCACAATGGATGTACAATCCAGCACTCACTCGGTTTTTGGTACCGATGGTATCCGCGGTGAGGTAGGAACTTTTCCTTTAACCACTGAAGGTTGTGAGAAGATTGGTTGGGCTACCGGTTGTGAAATAATCGACTCGACCAACAAACTGATTCTCATCGGTCGCGACACTCGCAGTTCTGGTTTGGTGTTAGAAGAAGCCCTAAAAACCGGTTGTCTTAACGCGGGAACGAATGTTCTCATGGTAGGAGTCCTACCCACACCAGCCGTTGCTTATCTTGTCCAGGAATGTGGAGCAAACCTGGGTCTTGTCGTGAGTGGTTCACATAATCCCGCGACCGATAACGGGATCAAATTTTTTTCTAGCGATGGCTCAAAGATTAATACTGTGGTAGAACAACGAATCCAGACACGACTTAGTGAACCAACAACCGCTGCGGAATACTCGAAGTTAGGTCAGACCTTGCCGGTGATTGATGCAAGGAACCGCTACAAACAGTTTTGCCAATCGATCATACAACCTCGATTAGAACTGAACGGTATGCACTTAGTTCTTGACTGTGCAAACGGCGCATGTTCTCAACTTGCTCCGGAAATTTTCGAAGAACTTGGTGCACAGGTTACGGCGATTGGTAATGAGCCAGATGGTACCAACATTCACGTTGGTTGTGGTTCTACAAATCCGGCTGCACTCGCGCAAATAGTAGTGGAACAAAAGGCTGATATAGGATTTGCATTTGATGGCGATGGCGATCGCGTAATAGTCGTAGATTCCACCGGTCAAGTTCGTGATGGCGACTATATTCTGTATGCGTTTGCAAAAGAACGATACTTATTGGGAGCTTCCTTAGAAGGTGTCGTATCAACGGTAATGGCCAATTTTGGTCTCGAACAGGCTCTTGCGAGGTTGGGTACTCGTCTGGAAAGAGTTGATGTAGGAGATCGAAATGTCCAACAACGATTAGCAAAACGTAAATGGTTGTTCGGGGGAGAACCATCGGGGCATATCTATTGTCGCGCCGATTCGACGACTGGCGATGGCATTGTTACCGCAATGTTCATCTTGCAAACTTGTCAGCGATTGAACTCGAATTTTGAGTCGATTGTTGCCGATCTGAAAAAATTCCCGGCGAAGTTAGTTAGCGTACCGGTGAATCGTCCGGATCAACTGACGAGCAGTGAAGAGCTGAGACGGCAGATAGCGCATTGTCAGGAGGACTGTGAACCTGCATTGAGAGTAAATGTACGACCTTCAGGGACCGAACCGGTTATTCGAATCTTGGTAGAAGGAGTTGACGCGAAACTCGTCGAAAACAAAGCAACTGAGGTTGCGACTATGATCGTAAAATACTTCGCGGAAAAGTAAAATAAAATCTACATTTACAGTAGAAATCATGTCTATTTATTGGTCTCTGGCGAAATGTAACACTTTCTATCTCTATCCGTTGCAGAACAAGTATTGATCACTTAGCGTCGTGAAGACACGAATACTCTAGCGTACCAACAAAAACTGAGGGATCTACCCTAAATAAGTACGAGCACATCATTACTGCATGGAGCAGAAATACAGATCTATTCACTCACATTACTAAATGAATCAAATCAAGACACCACTAATCGTTGCCAACTGGAAGATGAACGGGAATCAATCATTGTGTCGACAATTCTCGGAAACTTTAGAGTGTCCAGCGAATGGAGAGGTCTGGATTGCTCCACCATCTTTGTATCTAGAAACACTTGCGGTCGATAAAAAGTTACGAAATTTCGTTCGAGTTGGGGTACAAAACGTCCATGGGAAGAGTTCTGGCGCATACACAGGTGAAGTGGCGGCGACGATGGTACGCGAATCAGGAGGTACGTTCTCGATTGTTGGACATTCCGAACGAAGAACCCAATTCAATGAATCGGATTCTTTCATCGCACAAAAATTTTGTGCTAGTATCGAGGCCGATCTGATACCTATACTGTGCGTTGGTGAATCCCTAGAAGAACGGGAAGCTGGTTTGACTTTTGCGGTCGTTGAACAGCAACTGACTGACGTAATCGACGCGAGTGGGATAAAATACTTTCATAAAAGTGTGGTAGCTTACGAACCTGTGTGGGCGATTGGTACTGGTAAAGCAGCATCGCCCGTCAATGCTGAGGAAGTTCATGTTCACATTCGCCAAGTTATTGCAAAATACGATGATCAGTTCATACCTATTTTGTATGGTGGTAGTGTTAACGAAAACAATGTGGGTGAACTTTGGGAGCAACACAATATTGACGGGTTTCTGATTGGTGGAGCGTCCTTAAACCCGCACACTTTAAATTCAATTATTGGGGAAATAACAAGGTAACTTCAATGGAATTGTTTGAAACTGTTCTGTTAATCTGTTTGATATTGGTGGCTGTCGCTTTATGTGGATTGATTCTGATCCAACAAAGCCGAGGCTCTGATATTGGTGCAGCGTTTGGTAGCGGTGCTGCAAGCACCGTTTTTGGCACGACTGGTGCAACGCCTTTTCTGGTAAAGATTACGGCTGTATTAGCAATATCTTTCTTTTTGGTTACTCTTGGCTTGGCTTATGCTGCGAAAGAAAGAGTCAATGTCGATCAATCGTACGATTTTGGTGGGTTACCTATGTCGTCAGAGAGTGTAGATTCAACTGAGACTCCATCCGACGAATCGCCTACTGATAGTGTTTCTGAAGGCGACGAGTTACCGCTGGTGGACGACGAGGAAGCTGAACCTTCCGAGGGGGGAGATGTATTGCCACCCATTGAACCGACAGATAGTGGTGGCGACGATTTACCGGAAAGCCCAGATATATAGCGGTTAAATTTGGAACATCAACTTAAGTGATCCCGTTCGATTAACTACTGTGCCGAAGTGGTGGAATTGGTAGACACGCCACCTTGAGGGGGTGGTGAGCTTTAGTTCGTGGAGGTTCGAGTCCTCTCTTCGGCACCAATCTTAACTTGCCAATTTGATTTGGCTTAACAAATATCTATATGCAAGCACTTGACCACTGTAAGGAGGTACGAGATTGATGGTAGAACAGACTTTAGATGCTCACATGGTTACGCAGGCTACGGCGATTGCTCATCTCATAGATTTGGCACTGAGATCGGAATGTGACGCGGAAGAAATTAATAAAAAACTTCGTGATATTGCGAGCAAAACTGCATTATCGGAGATTTGGATATCAGATGAAGAAGGCAGAGTCGAGTACTCAAGTGTCCCCGACGTGGAATTTTCTTTCTGTGACGATTGTGACGCTGACAGTCAGGCTGGCAGGTTTATGAAACTGCTCTCCGGAAACATTGAATCGATAGTTCAACCATTCATGCCCCGTACTTTGGATGGGCGGTCGTTTAAGTATGTCGCTGTACGAGGCATCGATAAGGCGCGAATTGTTCAGGTTGGTATCGCAGAAACTGATGACTAGCGTAAAATGTGTGGAAACCTACGCAGTCATCCAGACAAGAACTAAATATGGAGGCTTTATGTCAAACGAATGTAATTTACTTAAGCGTGTGATTAGCAAATGGTACGAATTTGTAAAAACTGTTACTTTCTCGATCGGTTTATTCGTTCCGCTTGTCGTTTCGCAGATAATTTTGGCCCAAGCGACGGAAGACTGTTATGTTCCGCCCGGAACTACCCCTATTGAAGATCCGACCGTTACTGCGGATCAGGCAGCAGCGGACGAATCTCTGGTTAAAGACTTCACCCTTGAGGTGAGTGCAACATTCAAAGATTTTTCATCAAACGTTAATGACCTTTCGCAAATCGTCTATTTCGGCTGCGTACTCCGATTAGAGGATAGCGCTTGGAGCTCAGATACGGTCTATCCGATTATGGTTAGTCCTTTTGGGCGAATAGTTTTTCATACTGAAGATATGTCTTTGTCAGGTAGATTGTTGGATCCGGCGGTTTTAAGTACGATTTATGTTTCACTAGGAGTCGCTCGTAGTGACATCGCAGACCTTCGGTCGTCCGACCCAGACACTGTGGCAGCTGCGCGGCGGGCGATTATTGCCTAATTGGCTACTGAGCCGGATGCCGCATTTGATGCCACCCGACCGATACCTGGAGTGCGACCTGGGATTCCGGGGGCAAAGGGATATGTGAGTGCTTACGTCGGTCGAACTTTTCGCATTCCATTGTTAGTGATTGGTGGATTTGATTTAACCATTGATCACATTGCTGAAGAAGTCATCGACTATGGGAATCCTACTATCACAGCAGAGCAAGTCGTCGATCGACCAACCCTAAAGCAATTTGTTACTGAAGCAGGTAATTATTTTCTCGAAGCACAGGCCGACACGCGCGATGCCTTGCTAGCTTCCACCGTAAAGGTAGCAATGCGAGATCCAGATGGTCCGTGGCGACACGGTTCCGTTTATATTTACATCTTGGATCTTAGAAGCAATATCTGTTACATGCACGCCGCAAATCCCAACCGTTGGGAGTTTCGTTCACTGACACCGGTCACTCGGGACGTGGCTAGCGGTGAGTTTATAGTCGAACTGATTGTTGAAGCGGCGAGAAGTAGTTCGGAGGGAGGTTTCGTCAGATACTATTTTGATGATCCTACCAACGACAGCGACAGTGCCGATTCACCAAAGTTAGCATTTGCGCGTGAATTCTCCGGCACAATCGAAACCTTTGATGGCAGAGAAATCACGTCGAACTATATCGTCGTCTCGGGGATTTATCTGACTTCACCCGAAGTAGTGAAAGAACGTCAAAATAGGGTTCTTGCGGCACTACTCCCACAGGTCATGAGAACGATCACTGCTAGTTCGGTCGATGCGATTTCTGATCGATTGCAGTTCGCTTATTCAAACTCTGACCAATCCTCTGCACTCAATTTGGATGGTAGAGCGATGCTAACAAAACTTCAATCAGTTACCAGAAACAATAGAAATAACGGTGTATTCGATGGATTCAGGTTAATCGACGACATCAATTTTCATTCTAAACTACCTACTAGTAACGTTAACGGACTCATGAGTGGTTTGACATTTTGGGGAAATATTGATCAACGATCGCTTTCCGACGACAACCTACAAGTCCTGGATTACGATGGTAAAGTCAATAGTGTTAATCTTGGAGTCGATCGTGAAATCGGCGAGAATTTAATAGGAGGTGTGTCGTTCACTCGATCTAGTGCAACGGTGGACTATACGGATCCCGAGCTAGTTTTCGGTGAGTTCTCGATTACGAACTCCTCTATCAATCCCTATTTAGGATGGCAGAAACCCGATAGTGGGTTGTTTATGTGGGCTGCGGCAGGTTTTGGCGTCGGTGAAGTTGGCTTTGAGGAGTCGACTAACTCACAAGAAAGTGATTTAACGCAAAGAATGATCGCAACTGGTATTCAACAGTCGTTGTATTCGAGCGAAAGTTTCTTACGTGGTGGAACTACAAGCCTACAACTAAAAGGTGAGACCGCGGTCACTGAAGCAACGGTGGACGATAATGGCATTCTCGAAGAATTAAGTCTGAGTGCTACCCGCACTCGATTATCGCTGGAGGGAATGTATTCTCGACAGCTGGCGTCGAATGCCACCCTTACTCCAGCTATTGAGATTGGCTGGCGACACGATGGTGGCGATGGCGATACCGGTGGAGGTTTCGAGTTGGGAATGGCATTGGGGTATACAACCGGTTGTCTCGCCCTCAAGCTAGACACGCAAACTTTACTCAGTCATTCCGAACTGGATGACTACGATGAATGGAAAGTTGGTGGCATGGTTACTTTTCTACCCACGAGTAGCAACTCAGGGTTCTCAATGTCCGCGGGTACTTCTTGGGGTACTCAGCGACCGAATGAATTGGCGTTCCAAACCAAGGACTCGATAAACGACTTGCGCACCTTCACAAAACTTGATGATTCGATATTACCAGTGCTCACTTACCACACCGAGTTACGGTATGACTTTAAGCAACCTACTGGGTTGGGTTTGTGGACTTTCTATCGAGGTTATGCAAGTACCGATGAACAAAGATCGCTTGAGTTGGGAGCTACTTACCGATCCGTTTTAGGAATTGATACTAGTTTGCGCTTGGGTTTTGTAGATCGTCTTGATCAACCGGCGCAGTTTCATATCAAACTCGGTGGTACTATACACTGGTGAACTTACTAATACCGTAATTGGCGGAAATTTCGAAAGAAAGTTCAAATAGTCCGGTAGCACATCGAATCTTAACGCCGAGTTCGAGACTAGGCTTGCCTTCGCGCGCCTGAGAATTAGTCGCGAAAACTTCATATTCGTATAATTATGTCAATACTGATGCGGGGTGGAGCAGTTGGCAGCTCAATGGGCTCATAACCCATAGGTCGGAGGTTCGAATCCTCCCCCCGCTACCATGAAGGTGAAGAAAATAACCTCTTCCGGATAAAAAATTCACCTCGTGTTGCACCTCGCATCGGAAGGTGGGGGGTGCCAAAAATAGACACCCAATAACGCTACCGTACGAAACTAAATACTCGTACTTTCATAGCGAAATCCCACGTTAATTTGTTGTGGCTAAGGTGAGCTAGATAGCAACCTTAATCTGTTTACCCGCGCCCTTTACTTTAGGATTAGGAGATTCTCGCTCTGTGCGAACTAACTCAACAGGACTAGAAGAGGTATTGCGACCTACCATCGAAGGACTGGGATATATCATGTGGGGAATCGACTACAACAAGTACAAGAATCGTGCGAGTTTGTGTGTTTACATTGACTCAAATACTGGCATTACAGTAGACGATTGTGCTCAGGTGAGCAATCAGCTTGAAGGTGTACTTGATGTTGAAGCATTGGTGCCACCAAATTGTACCTTACAAGTATCGTCTCCAGGTCTAGACCGCATACTTTTTCGTCCCGAACAGTTTGGTGAACGCATTGGGACAGATATTGACGTAAAACTACGCTGGCCCATACGAGGCCGTTCGCGGGTCCGTGGAAAGTTGACCGCTTGTAACGACACTCACTTCAATATGGAAGTGGAACAAGAAGAATATGAAGTAGAGTTTGCCCAAGTGAGTCGAGCAAGAGTCGTACCGAATTTGGATTGATAAGAAACTTATGAACTTTACCGATATGAAAAACGCAGTGGAATCAGTATCGAATGAGAAACGGGTTCCTAAAGAAGCGGTATTTGCCGCTATCGAGTTAGCACTAGCAACCGCCACCAAACGGCGAGTTCGTGAAGACGCGAAATTCAGAGTTTCGATTGACTGGAACGAATCTAAATGTGAAACCTTTAGGGTCTGGACTGTCGTCGATCCCGAATTAATGGGAGAGAACCAATCTGAAGAGGACGCGGAAGATTTAACAAGTGAACTAGATTGGAAAAATCAAGAGTTCAATCCTGATGCACATCTGACTCTCGAACAAGCACAAGAAAGGCAACCGTCGTTGAAACTAGGCGATGAATGGGAAGAGCCCTGGCCGAGTATTGATCAAGGTCGGATCATGGCGCAGATTGTGAAACAAGTGATAGCCCAAAAACTACGTGAAGCCGAACGTAATCGCGTCGCTGAAGAGTACCGAGATTCGGTCGGTAAACTGGTGAGTGGTACCGTTAAACGCCAAGGACGAGAAAATCTTATCTTGGAACTTGGTGGTAGTGTTGAAGGAATCATACACAAGGACAATTTGATTCAACGACAACACCATCGAGTAAATGATCGCGTCCAAGCCTATCTACTCAAGATTGAATCCGAAAACAAAGGACCTCTGCTCACTTTGTCGCGTACGTGTAAGGAAATGTTGGTAGAACTTTTTAAGAAGGAAGTACCAGAGATTGCTGAAGACGTGATTGAAATCCGCGCCGTTGCGCGCATTCCAGGGCAGCGTGCCAAGATTGCCGTTACGACGAACGATGGTCGGATCGATGCGGTAGGAGCGTGTGTAGGTATGCGTGGTTCTCGGGTACAAGCAGTTTCGTCTGAATTGGAAAACGAGCGAATTGATGTGCTGCAATGGTCGGCCGACCCAGCGCAATTAGTTGCAAACGCGATGAGTCCTGCCGTTATCGAACAAATTATCAAAGATGAAGATTTACATTCGATGGACGTTCTGGTTCGTCCCGAACATCATGCAACTGCGATCGGTTCGAATGGCGAGAACGTACGGTTAGCAAGTGAACTAACCGGTTGGAAATTGAATATTCGCAGCTATGACGAGGTGATTAAAGAGCAGGAAGAACGAGAAAATTTGCTGATGCAGACGTTCATGGAACGATTACAGGTCGACGAAGATTTAGCTCAAGTATTGCTCGAAGAGAACTTCAACTCGTTAGAGGAGATTGCGTATTGTGAAATCGAAGAAATGCTCTCGATTGAAGGATTCAATGAAGAGTTAGTCGCGGTTCTTCGAGATCGTGCTACTGCAGCTGTCGAAGAAGATGCTGCTTCTGGTGTAGTCGATGATTCGCAAGCACGAGCACCAAGCGTAGATTTGATCAATCTGGAAGGCATGACCGACTCATTGGCGTGGCGACTTGCGGCCGAAGGAGTACGAACGGTAGAAGATCTTGCCGATCAAGCTATTCCAGATATCTTGGATATGGAAATCGGCGTTAGTGCAGAACTGGCCGGTCAACTCATCATGACGGCGCGCTCACCGATGTTTGCTGACTCCAAGAAGTAGTTTTAGGTTGCTCGACGACTAGAAAGCATTAATCGATAGAGACATGGCGAACCCAGGGAAAGATACCGTAGTAGAAGTTGCAAAGCGACTACAGTACGATGTCGATAAACTATTAGAACTGATAGCAGCGGCTGGCTTACCGCAAAATTCTGGTACTGACGTGTTCACGAACGACGACATGCGTACGTTAAAGGATTACATGTCAGCTAACCCAACTCAGCCCACTCTAACACGTACGACTTTAGGCGTTGCTCGTAATCAACCAGCGGGCGAAAAATCAAATGCTCCACCCAGTGGTACCCTGCGTACTGGTGGGACGTTGAGTATTTCGCGCAAGGCAAACTCAACGGTAAAAGTGGCGACAGTCAAGCGGCGCCGTCTAGTCAAGCCAACAATGGGACAAGCAGCAGATACCGAAAAAACATCGGACACTGCCAAGACTAAAAAACAGAAACCAACAACTCCAGTCGACGATACTGAAACCAAGCATTTGGATGTTGCTGATACAGCGACGGCAAAAACTACCGACGAAAGTACCCAATCACAGCTCGAACTGGAAAAACAACGTATTCATTCTGATGAAGAAAAACGCCAGTTAGGCGAGGATCAGGTACGGCGCGATAAAGAAAAACGTGATGAAGACACCCGTAAACGGCAAGAAGCAGAGGACAAGAAACGAACCTTAAAAGCTGAACGCAAGGCTAAGAAAGAAGAAGCGAAAGAAGCCGCTAAAAAAGAGTCTGAACGACTTCGTCGGGAAGCAGTAGAGGCGGTTGTAGCAGCTGAAGCTGAAGTAATTTCGGCCGAAAAACCTGGAGCTAAACGGTCCCGTGAAGAAAAAACTAAGGGTTTCCAGAAAGGTACACTAAAAGGGCATTCAATTGTCTCCGGTCGACGAAAAGGTGGTGCCGGTCGCGGCCAAGGTTCCTTAGGTGTACGCCGGCGCAAACGAACACCGGCGCTCGATGTGGAAAAACATGGTGGAGAATTTTCTCGACCAGTCGAAAAAATCATACACGATGTCGAGGTGGGTGATGGAGTCACCGTCGGCGAACTAGCCCGGCGCATGTCGGTCAAAGCCGGTGAAGTGATCAAGACTCTCATGACAATGGGTGAGTTAGTCACGATCAACGAAACACTTGATCAAGATACTGCTGTTCTTGTGGTCGAAGAAATGGGACATCGAGTCAAATTAGTGTCTAGTGATCCAATGGAGGAAGAACTCGAGTTAGCACAAACTAAGGAAGGAGTCGAGGAACCACGACCACCGGTAGTAACAGTTATGGGTCACGTCGATCATGGAAAGACTTCATTGTTAGACTACATTCGTGAAACTCATGTTGTGAACGAGGAACACGGTGGTATTACACAGCATATTGGTGCTTATCACGTTGTAACCGAAGAGGGTGCATTTACGTTCCTGGATACGCCTGGTCATGCACTGTTTTCTTCGATGCGAGCTCGCGGGGCAAATGCCACGGATATCGTGGTTTTGGTTTGTGCGGCCGACGACGGTGTGATGCCACAGACACAAGAAGCCGTACAACATGCTCAAGCTGCTAAAGTTCCAATCATTGTGGCGATCAACAAGATGGATAAAGAAGGGGCTGACTCGGAGAGTGTAAAGACTGAACTGAGTAACATCGGGGTTACTCCGGATGACTGGGGTGGTGACTCTCCGTTCGTACAAGTTTCAGCGAAAACTGGCGATGGTATCAAAGATTTATTGAGTGCGATCGCGCTGGTGTCCGAATTATCAGAACTCACTGCAGTGAACGAAGGTCCAGCGAGTGGTATTGTGATTGAAAGTAAATTAGATCGTGGTAAAGGACCGGTCGCGAGCCTGCTTGTACAAAACGGCAAATTGCAGAAGGGCGATATCATTCTTGCGGGTGAATGCTTCGGTAAAGTTCGGTCCCTTGTCACGGATCAAGGTTCAGTCGTTTCCTCCGCACAGCCATCAATGCCTGTGGAGATACTTGGGTTGAATGGCGTACCGGTCGCGGGCGATAAGTTCAATGTCACGCATGATGAAAAACGAGCGCGCCAACTTGCCGTATCACGCGCGTCGAAGCAACAGAAGAGAATCAATTCCTTACAACAATCTAAGCGTTTAGAAAATATGTTCGCTGGACTGGGTAAGGGTGAGAAACGAATCTTGAAAATTATCGTAAAAACCGATGTACGCGGCACCTTGGAAGCTATCACACAAGCTTGTTCTGAAATCGGCAATGATGAGGTAGCAGTACAGATCTTAGGTTCCAGCGTCGGTGGCATCACAGAATCCGACGCTAACTTAGCACTCACTTATGATGCAATGATCTTTGGATTCAACGTACGTCTTGATAACTCGGCTAAGAAAGTTGTGGAGAAACATGACATTAGTGTGCGGTATTACAACATTGTTTACGAACTCTTGGAAGACGTTAAAAAGATCCTTGAAGAAATGTTGGTACCGGATGTGCGGGAAGAAATTGTTGGTACGGCTGAGGTTCGAGATGTGTTCCATTCGCCGCGCTTCGGTCAAATTGCTGGATGTCGAGTCGTCGAAGGTACAGTATTTCGTAACAAGAAAATTCGTGTCCTACGCGACAGTACGGTGATTTATGAAGGCGAACTCGAATCTTTACGACGCTTCAAGGATGATGTCAATGAAGTGAAGAATGGACTTGAGTGTGGTATCGGAGTAAGGAATTACAACGATGTCCGTGAAGGTGACCGCATTGAAGTATTCGATGCGCGTGAAATTGCTCGAGCGTTGTAGTGAGACGAGTACGAGTACTCAATCGTGCACAGTCATTTGGGCGCGAGCAACGTGTGGCGGAGTTTTTACGCCGCGAGCTAGGTGATTTGATTCGTACCAAAATGCGCGATCCGCGAATTGACACACGGAATATTTTGTTAAACGATGTGCGCGTCTCACGCGATTTACGTTTTGCCGATATTTATCTACGAGATTGTGATCCTGATAGTCCGCAACCGGAGGTACTGATCGAGGTATTTCAAAAAGCAGCTGGCTTTTTACGTACGGAACTTTCGCAACGGCACTCTATGCGCCACACACCGGAGTTACGTTTCATCTATGACTCTTTAGAAGAACAAGGTAGTACGATCGATAGTTTGATCGATAGAGCCGTCGATATTGAAACTCACACGGAACAGAGTGCTTGTGACTAAGCGACGCAGACGAGGGCAAGATATTGACGGTGTCTTAGTGCTGGACAAACCCTCGGGATTGACTTCCAACGATAGTCTACAGCGTGTGAAACGGTTATTTGACGCCCGTAAAGTCGGTCACACAGGAAGTTTGGATACTTTAGCGACTGGAGTTCTCCCTTTGTGCTTTGGCGAAGCAACTAAGTTTTCGCGATTTCTATTGAATGCCGATAAATCCTATCACGTGCACTCAATCTTGGGGATAGCAACGAATACAGGCGATGCTGATGGAGAGGTTGTACAACGTAGTGAAACTAGCCACATACAACACGAAGACTTGGAAAATGCATTAGTTGGATTTCGCGGTAGTTTCGACCAAACTCCACCCATGTTCTCAGCGATCAAGCGCAATGGTCAGCCGTTGTATAAATTAGCGCGGAAAGGAGTTGAAGTTCCTCGTCAAGCACGTCCAGTAACAGTTAACAAAAATACATTGACTCACTTCGAGAATCCTCACTTTCAACTTGATATTCAATGTAGTAAGGGTACCTATATCCGGACGATTGTGGATGATATTGGGAAGAACTTAGGAGTTGGCGCGCACGTTACAGCTTTACGGCGCCGTTCGGTTGGAACGTTCGATGAGACAAAACTCGTTTCGATTGAAGAATTGGAATCAGCTAAAGAGCAAGGAACCTTAAAGTCATTGCTACTACCTATTTCAAGTGTGGTCGAAGAGTGGCCAGCAATATTTGTGGCCGGTCCAACTGCGTACAACGTAAGGCATGGACAACCGGTACGAGTACGCCAAACACCAGCCGAGGGATGGGTCAAGTTGTGCGAAACCGTAGGGGATTCTCGAGTACGATTTTTAGGTATTGGTGAGGTTCTTGACGACGGTCGAGTCGCGCCGCGACGATTGCTAGCTTGAACACAAAACAGAACAAATTTCACGGAGAATTTATATGGCACTAAGTGCAGAACAAAAAGGGGAACTTGTTGCCGAGTACAAGATAAATGAAAAAGATACCGGGTCACCTGAGGTTCAGGTTGCTTTGTTAACCAAAAACATTGAGGAGATCCAGTCACATTTGAAGGTACATGCGGGCGACAAACACTCACGTAGAGGTCTACAGAATATGGTTGCGCAACGGCGCAAGATGCTGGACTATCTCAAGTCGAAAGATCTCAATCGCTATACACAATTGATTTCAAAACTAGGGATCAGACGTTAAAAAACAATAGAAGGGGAATACATTGAAACCATCAAAAGTCGAATTTTCGCTAGGAGATAATTCGATTACTTTAGAAACAGGTCGGGTCGCGCGTCAGGCTACCGGGTCAGTCATGGCACACATGGACGATACGTCGGTGTTGTGTACGGTTGTAGCGGCAAAGGAAGCAGTTGCAGAGCAGTCATTTTTTCCGTTAACGGTAGATTATCAAGAGCGAACTTACGCGGCGGGTCGCATTCCAGGCGGATTCTTCAGACGCGAAGGACGACCGACCGAGAAAGAAACACTCACTTGTCGACTTATAGATCGACCTATTCGTCCGCTATTTCCGGACGGATTCCGGAACGAAGTTCATGTGATCGCCACAGTGATGTCGGTTGATCGTGATGTCGATCCGGACATCATCGCGATGATCGGGACGTCGGCAGCCTTATCCCTGTCAGGCATTCCGTTTGCTGGTCCCATTGGTGCTAATCGTGTTGGCTTCGTCGACAATATGTATGTGTTGAACCCCCGTATCGGCAGTTTAGAGAACTCCATGTTGAATATGGTTGTCGCAGGTACTGAGAATGCGGTACTTATGGTTGAGAGCGAGGCGCAACAATTATCTGAAGATCAAATGTTAGGAGCTGTGTTGTTTGCGCATGAAGAGATGCAAATCCAGATTCAAGCGATCAATCAACTTGTCGATGCGGTCGGTAAAGAAAAGTGGGTATATACCCCACCGGTTGAGAATACTGAGCTAAAAGCGAAGGTCGAAGCACGAACCATGGAGTCGATTAAGCAAGCGTACTCGATTCGCGAAAAGGTAGAGAGACGGGATCGAATTGATGAGTTTCAATCGCAATTGATCACTGAGTTAGTTGAAGAAGATGAGACGCTTGAAGAAAGCGAAATCAAAGAATTGTTTCAATCGCTAGCGAAAAACTACGTACGCGATCAAATCTTGAGTGGTGAATCGAGGATCGATGGCCGACGAACAGACCGTGTACGTAATTTGGATCTTGAGGTTGGGACGTTACGCCGCACTCATGGGTCGTCGTTTTTTCAACGAGGTGAGACACAAGCAATTGTCACAGTCACTCTCGGTATGACAAAAGATGCGGCATTTATCGATGCTTTGAGTGGTGAGTCGCGGGACTACTTTTTATTGCACTATAACTTTCCCCCATACAGTGTTGGTGAGACTGGACGTCTTATGGGTCCTAAACGTCGCGAAGTTGGTCACGGTCGTTTAGCCCGACGAGCCATCGAAAGCGTGTTACCGGATCAAGAAACGTTTCCGTATACCGTACGCGTCGTCTCTGAAATTACTGAAAGTAATGGGTCGAGTTCGATGGCTTCGGTCTGTGGTGCTTCGATGGCACTCATGGATGCTGGTGTGCCGGTAACGGACGCCGTCGCCGGAATTGCAATGGGATTGATTAAAGAAGGCGACAAATATGTTGTTCTCACGGATATTCTTGGCGACGAAGATCACTTGGGCGACATGGATTTCAAAGTCGCGGGTACCGAGAAAGGGGTTACCGCTTTACAGATGGATATAAAGATTGACGGGATTACCGAAGAGATTATGAGTGATGCGCTCGCACAAGCGTTCCGCGCACGACAGTTCATTTTGCGGCAGATGAACGGAGTTATTGCTAAACCACGGGAGTCTTTATCGCAGTATGCACCAATCGTGTTTACGCTAAAGGTTAAAGCAGATCAGGTTCGGGAAGTCATTGGTAAAGGTGGTGCGACCATTCGGGCGTTACAAGAAGAGACTGGGGCCCTGATTGAAATCAACGATTTCGGCGAGATCAAGATTTATGCAGAGAACGCAGAAATCGGTGAATCCGCAGAGCGCAAGATCAAAGCGTTGACTAGGGAACCGGAGGTAGGTGGAATCTACGAGGGTGAAGTCAGAGCTATTATGGATTTCGGTGCGTTTGTGCAAGTAGCGCCGAATAAAGATGGTTTAGTGCACATTTCGCGAATTTCGAATAATCGTGTTGAACGTGTGAGCGACGAGCTCTCTGTCGGTCAAATTGTTGAAGTTGTAGTCATCGAAATTGATCCGCGCGGGCGAATTTCGTTATCGATGAAGGACGTCGAGAAGTATCGTAACACCGGCCCCAGTGAAAGTCAAGCCTCCTAGGGTAACGAGCGGTTCTTAACTAGGTCCTGGACTACACTAGGATCGGCTAAAGTTGAGGTATCACCGAGATCTTCAGTTTCGTTCGCCGCAACTTTCCGCAGAATTCTTCGCATGATCTTTCCAGACCTGGTCTTCGGTAAATTCGGAGTCCACTGAATTACGTCTGGGCGTGCAATCGGACCTATTTCTTTACGAACCAAGTTCAATAGTTCTTGTTGCAGTGCTTTGGTCTGTTCGACTCCCACCATTGGTGTAACGAACGCGTAAATTGCCTCACCTTTTATGGTATGTGGTGAGCCAACGACTGCTGCTTCGGCAATTTCTGGATGGAGAACTAACGCACTTTCTATTTCAGCGGTTCCTAAACGATGCCCCGATACATTGATCACATCGTCCACTCGTCCGGTTATCCAATAATAACCGTCCTCATCTCGGCGTGCGCCGTCGCCCGTAAAGTACTTGCCGGGAAATTTTGAATAGTAGGTGTCAATTACTCGTTGATGATCGCCGTAAACTGAACGAATCTGACCAGGCCAGGGAAGCAGCATAACGAGACTACCTTGTGCTTCAGTTTGGGTAATAATGTTTCCTTGATCGTCGACTAGGGCAGGTTTGATTCCGAAAAAGGGTTGAGCTACCGAACCAGGTTTAAGTGCCATAGCGCCTGGCATCGGAGAAATCATAATTCCGCCGGTTTCAGTTTGCCACCAAGTGTCGACGATGGGGCAACGGCGTTCACCGACGACTCGATGGTACCACTCCCATGCTTCCGGGTTGATAGGTTCACCTACTGTCCCAAGCAAACGTAGTGATTGTCGTGAACATGAACTGACATAGTGGTCACCTTGTGCCATGAGTTGCCGAATCGCCGTCGGCGCCGTATAGAAAATGTTTACCTTGTGCTTGTCGACGACTTGCCAAAAACGCGCAGAATCCGGGTAAGTCGGTACTCCCTCGAACATTAAAGTTGTCGCGCCATTGGCTAGTGGACCATAAACGATATAAGAATGACCGGTGACCCAACCTACATCGGCCGTACACCAATAGATATCTTTGTCATGATAGTCGAAGATCCACCGGTGAGTCAGGATGGTATGCAACAAGTAACCTGCCGAACCGTGTTGAACCCCTTTGGGTTTACCGGTACTTCCTGAGGTGTACAAGATGAACAGCGGATCTTCAGAGTTCATTTGTTGCGGCTCACAATCGGATGATTGTGAGTGCACGAGTTCGTGATACCACACGTCGCGCGACTCATTCCAATTTATCGTACCGGCCGTGCGTTGAACGGTCAGTACTGTGTGCACGTTCGGGCAAGCTTGTAAAGCTTCGTCAGCATTGCGTTTCAGCGGAATCGTTTTTCCACCACGAATACCTTCGTCTGCAGTAATCAAAACAGTACAATCAGAATCTAAGATGCGGTCACGTAGCGAGTTAGCCGAAAACCCGCCAAATACCACACTGTGGATCGCACCGATACGTGCGCAAGCTAGCATAGAGTACGCTGCTTCTGGAATCATCGGTAGATAGATACATACACGATCACCTTTACTGACTCCCCGAGCTTTCAGTGCATTAGCTAAACGGCATACTTGTTTATGTAATTCTCGATAACTGATGTGTTTGACATCATTGCTATCGTCGCCTTCCCAAATGATCGCTGTTTGCTCGCTTTTGGTATTGAGGTGTCGGTCAATGCAGTTGTGTGATACGTTTAGGACTCCATTTTGAAACCAATTGAACTTTCCTAGTTCAAATGAAGCATCGACGACTGTGTCAAAAGGATGAAACCAGTCGATATTTTCTCGGGCTTGTTCAGCCCAAAATTCATCAGGATTCTCGATAGATCGCTGGTACATGGATTCGTACTGATCGCTATTAACATGGCAAGTACGAGAGAATTCTTTGTCAATATCGTAAATTGCGGGCACTTGTTTACCTGTTATTCTGACGAAGCTTGTAAAAATTTTATCTTTGCGACGAAATCACTTAGCGTTGGATCAATTCCACTTAAGTCTTTCGACTGCAAAAGTTGTACGACGTCGTTTGCGAGCTGTTTACCAGTTTCCACCCCCCATTGATCAAATGAATTGATACCCCAAAAGTATCCGAGACACGCAACTTTATGTTCGTAGAGCGCTAGCAAGCTGCCAAGGGTTTTAGCATCCAGTTGTTTGAGTAAGAAAACTGTAGAACCATGTTGTCCCTTGATTTCTTTAAATCTATTGTTGTGGGAGGTTTGAACGCCGTTTAGCATTACTGAACTTTGTGCTAAAGCATTAGCAATCACCCAGTTGAGATTGTCCGCGTCATTCGAGGATGCTTCGGGAAGAATAGCGAAAATATCGGCATTGTAATTTTGTGTGCCTTGGTGAAGCCATTGATGGTAAGCGTGTTGTCCTTCAGTTTCACTGCCTCCCCAAACCACTGGGCTCGTCGGACAACTGACTGGTTGCTGTTCGGTTGTCATCGATTTACCGTTACTTTCCATCTCAAGTTGCTGCAGATAGCTAGCTAAATGACGGAGACGCGTATCGTAGGTTAGAACTAGATGTGATGTAGCGTCCAAACCCGAGATATTCCAAAGTGAAAGCAGGGCGAGCCGGATTGCTAGATTGGTTGCAGGATTCTCCGTCTCTAGCACATGCACGTCCATTTCGTGTGCGCCATGCAGAAAATCCAAGTACTGTTCCTGACCCAAAGTAAGCGCAATAGGAAACCCCATCGACGACCATACCGAGTATCTACCGCCAACCGAATCAGGAACCTTGAGTACTACTTCGCGGTCTGGTGGTAGGTCGGCATTACTTGTGATATGTACAAAGTGACTTGTGAAGTCGGTGTTTGGCGAAGTTCGTTCGATAAACCAACGTCTTATAAGCTGCGCGTTCTCGATTGTCTCGTAGGTTGTATAGGATTTCGATGCCACAACACACAGGGTAGAATCAGGATTGAGTCGACTGAGCAACTGCTTGAGTTGTTCGAAGTTTACAGTAGTCACGAAATGTATTCGTAAGGTAGAATTAGACGACAGTGAATTACACACAAGTTCAGCACCAAGGTGTGAACCCCCAATCCCTACATGCAGTATATCGGTGAAACGTTTCCCGGAACATCCTAGCTGAGTACCGTCACGTATAGCAATCGCAAGATTTAACATTTCAGTTCGAGACTGTTGTAATTCCTGATTGTCGAGGTTGGTTATGTTGTGCTTTAACTCCCGATGCTGAATATGTGATGCCGCGCGCTGTTCGGTTGTATTGACTATTTCATTCCCTGCAATCAAGTGTAGGAAGTGGTGTACCTGACATTGGGTGGCATAGTCATCAAGCAATTTAAACACTCGTTCATCGATGAATTGACGAGACCAATCGACTAACAAACCTGATTGGTACTGGTGGTTGTTACGAAACCGGTTCGGGGTCTTCGTTAAGTGTTCGGTCGGTTGCCCGCGAAGTCGCTTAGCTTCTCCCTTTAATTCTCGAATGAGTTCCGTCGTCAAAGAATCTCTATTGACATTCATGGGTTTGGGTTAACGGGGACATTGTCAATGAGTCGAACATTCCCGAGATGAGCGGCACCAAAGATTCTTGGTTCACCAAAATCTTTGGGATTCATCTCAGTCAACTCATCTTCGTCGTAGATAGAGACATAAATCGGTTTGAAACCTTCATCCTTTAACTTGTCCATGGCTCGTTGTTCTAACGCGCGAAAGTCTGTTTTACCAGCGACAATTTGCTTTCTTACGTCACAAAGATTCTTGTAGAGCAATGGAGCGAGTTTTCGTTCACTGGCACTCAAGCGAGAATTGCGGCTAGACATTGCTAAGCCATTTGGTTCTCGTTGCGTAGGCACTGAATAAGTATCGAGGGTGAAGTCGAGATCCATGACCATCTGTGAGATGATTGTAAATTGTTGCCAATCTTTTTCACCAAAATATGCGGCGCCCGGCTGAACAATGTTGAGAAGTTTGCAGACAATAGTAGTAACACCATCAAAATGACCTGGTCGGTCTTTACCGCAAAGCACCTCAGACATTTTTGGAACGCTGACTTTTGTAATTGATAGTTCCCCTGAAGGGTATATTTCGTCCGTTGTTGGTACATACACAGCATGACATCCAGCTTCGTCGAGAGCAGCAAGATCTTCTGGCAGGGTCCGAGGATATTCGTGGAAATCTTCGTGGGCACCGAATTGAATCGGGTTTACAAAGATCGAGGCTATAACGTGCTCGCACTGGTCAAGTGCCTCGCGAACTAATGCGAGGTGTCCGTCGTGTAAATTTCCCATTGTTGGCACAAAACCGATAGTTTTTGGGTTGACACTATCTAAATGCTCCCACAATTGAAATCTACGTTCGCAAATAAACATGGATTTTAGAAAAAACAGTGTTCTTTACTAGGGAATGTGCCGGTACGGACAGCTTCGCCAAAGTCAGCGAATGCACCCGGGATTCCCTGCTTGCTTTCAGCTAAGAAATTTTTGACAAATCGAGGAGTTTTTAAATTGGACAGCGTGAGACCTAGAACATCGTGCATGACCATGATTTGACCGTCTACATACGGTCCCGCCCCAATTCCTATGACGGGAATTTCCAGACGTTCGGTGATACTTTTACCAAGGTCGACCGGAACACATTCCAGCAACAACAACGATGCGCCTGCTTCTTCCAAAATTACGGCTTCCTCAATCATGGTCGAAGCTTGATCCGGATTACGTCCTTGTACACGAAATCCACCGAAGCGGTTGATCGATTGTGGTGTAAGTCCCATATGTGCACAAACCGGAATTCCCCGCTCGAACAATAGTCGGGTACTCTCGGCTAGCCATGCACCACCTTCCAATTTCACAACATGGGCGCCGGCCCGTAATAAAGCTGCCGCACTCTCCAAGCTTTGATCTGGTGACGCATAGCTCATGAACGGTAGGTCAGCCATGATTAGGCTGCCTCGATTGCCGCGACTGACTGCTCGCATGTGATAAACCATGTCGTCCACAGTCACGGGTAGAGTATTATCGTGTCCTTGTAGAACCATACCTAACGAATCTCCAACCAATAATACTTCAATACCACTGGTACTAATTAGTTCGGCAAATAAGGCATCGTATGCCGTCAAGGAAGCGAATTTTTTGTTGTTTTTTTTCAATTGACGTAAAGTCGTCAACGTAACGGGTTTTTCGAAAGCTAATTTGTTCAACGTTTAATCCTTTAAGTAATCAATTCGTTCCAATAGTCAGACGTATGGTTTCGTTGGAACTAGGTGGAACCGGATTTTGTTTCTTTTTGCGTCGTCGGCGTTTGCGTTTTTTCGGTTCTAGTGTCGCTATCAGCAGTTGCTGTTCAGTTGGTTCAAGGTTTTGCATATTCGTCCACCAGTCGACTACACTTTGCTCTACTTCTTCACATTCAACCCGAAGTGCCAGTAAATCGTACGCAGCACGAAATCGCTTGCGTGCTAACGTGTCCATTATCTTTTTTGGTGGATTTTCCTCAAGCCGAGATTGTAAAAACCAGGTACCGTTAACGAATTCGAGCATCACATTAGTAATCTTGAAGACATTTGACGTGTTGGCTAACACTTGGCGGGTAATAAGCCAATTTTCTTCTAGGGAGTGTGGAACAACCTTATTTGTGGTCTTGAACTCAGAAAAGCGTTTCCAATACATGGCAGCAAGCAGAAATTCGAGTCGTACAGGTTCGTTACATTGCACTCGACGGTCAGTATTTTCCAATGCCGCGATCGTTAAAGGATCTTGGTCAGAAGAATATGGAAATAACAGACTGCGAATTCGATGGATCGCTAAGTTTTTAAATGATTCACGACCGTGACCGGACAAAAGTAACTTTCGTAAATCGTCGCGTAATCGACTTCGTTCCAAATTCTGTAGCAACGGTTTAGATTTCTTAATTGCGTTAGCTAGTTGTGGCTCAAGTTTTATCGGTAACTTAGATTGAAATCGAATGGCTCGTAATACGCGATGGCAATCTTCTTCGAACCGTTTTTGGGGGTTCCCTATGATCCGTAGTGTTCGCGTCTTGATATCCTGCATTCCATTGGTAAAGTCTAACACTTCATCTTTCTTGAGATCGTAGTAGAGAGCGTTAATCGTAAAGTCGCGTAGACGGTAATCGTCGCGGATATTCCCATATTTATTCAGTGCTTCGCGATCTTTGCGACGGTGGGAGGCGATGGAAGCTGCTTTCGAAAATCGGCGATAGGTCGAGATTTCAACAACACCGATCGAAGTCTGTACATGAACGATGCGAAACCTGCGACCGATGAGTCGAGCACTCCGAAAGAGTGCAGCCACCTGATCAGGTTTGGCACTCGTGACTATATCGAAATCTTTCGGTGAGATATCTAGAAGTAGGTCCCGGACGCAGCCGCCAACTAGTTTGGCGTCGAAATTATGGTCGAGTAATTGGTGAACAATCTTTTGGACATCTTTAGGGATTTGTGTCCGGTCGATGAGGTTCTTATAACGTTTAGGTCGGCTCAAGTTTTGTTTGTGGCAAGCGTGTCAACAAGGGTCCAATCGTATAGTGAGAATGGGTTCTGGATTGAGTTAAAACCGTGAGTAAATCAACGGAACTCAGTATTAAAAAACACCGACAAACCGGCGACCAACTTTCATTTGTCGCCAATTTGTCGGCTATGAAGAAATTTTAGGCTAACTCAATCGAGCTAGTATCTTTTGCATGTTAAATTTCGGCAGATTCAGTCTCGTCTTCTTCGGGCATCGGACCATATCTTCCAGACAATACAGTTTCTAGTTTATCCGTCGGAAGATCTTTTTGGGTTATGCAACCTTCGCTGTCGACAAGGAAACCCTTTGGAATGAAATTGACGCCATACGTAGTGGCGGTTTCGCCTTCCCAACCTTCGATCTCACCGAGGTTGATCCAAGGTAGTTCATTATCTTCTAAGCCACCTTCCCAAGCTTCCATGGTACTATCAATCGAAATCCCGATGATTTCAAAGCCCATGTCGTTGTACGCCGCGTACATTTCCTTGAGAGCCGGGAAACTAGCGATACAGGGACCACACCATGAAGCCCAGAAATCTACGAGAACCATTTCTTTTTCTTGTAGTACACCATGTAATGAAACTTCATCACCTTCAAAAGTCGCTAGGGTAAATCCGGGTGCGAGTTGACCTGGAATCACAGTTTTGTCATTGTTTGCCACAAGAATTCTTCTAGTATAGCTCTCAATTTGTGGAGTGATTTGTGCTTCAACGAATTCTTCACTGAATTGTGAGGATAGACTTTCGTATGCGGCAACCATTCCTTCCATGTCGTCTCTACCGAACGCACCGAGTCGTAAAGCATAAAACGCGACGAGTGGATCTGCAGTGGAATAGAGAATGTCTTGTAACGCGGAGACTTTCATCTCAGTATGTTGGTCTGCAAGATCATAGTATTCATGTCGATCTTCACCAGCAGGTTCAATGCCGATTCCGGCCATCACAGCGGTCAGATCAACGTGTTCACATTCGGGTGCTGAGGGATTGTTCTTAGCAAACTCTAAGTTGGGTAATTCACTGGCTTCTTCCTCAACCTCTTCACCAGCTTCGGCTGATTCTCGTTCTGCCTCCCATTCGTCCAAGAGTGCCTGACGTGCCGTCATGACTTTGCCGTGCATTGCGAGATAGTCCGGATCGAGAGCCCAACTTGCTACGAGTTGCGAGTGTAAACCGTCGTCTTGGTCGGATTTGACGACGAATTGTTCATTAGAAATTTCAATGAGTTCGAAGTTTGAACCGGGTTCCGCGATAAGTGAAACGGAGCTGTATACCCCAGCACGATCATAAATCATAACACTTGCAACAGCAGGTGCAGTTACATCTAAGTCAATACTGAAGGTTCCATCCTCTAGCAGAATAGAAGGGGTGTAGAATCGAGTCGTCGTACCATCTTCGTTGTAGGAAGTTCCGGAAAATTGCACGGAAGCGGTCTCGAGCTTCAGGGATTCAGAAGCACTCAGATCCCCACCGATCGCAAAACGTTGGGTTTCATCGGTAGATTTCAGATGAGGCCCTATAACCAAAAACTCCGGGGCATACCCGCCATCAATGATAGCAAACCGATAGTTTGAATCAGGATCAATGGATACTTGTTGCGTGATGAGATCCTCGGCATCTTTGGTTACTGCGATTGAGACTGTTTGAGTGTCGTCAAGACGTCCCGTTAGCAGAATCTTGTTGTCGGCGAAAGTGTCAGTGTGGAGCACTTGTGTTTCCATTTGTCCGGCTTCGTCTTCGGTTTCATAGGAAACTGTGATTTCGTAAACTGGTACGACTTCTTCGGTTGCTTCCGCAGTTTCAGCGCCTTCTTCGGCTTCAGTGGGTGTACTTGGCGAGAGTGAAATAATTTCGCCAGAAATCATGTATTGATCACCAGCAAAAAAGCCTAGCCGTTTGAAAGGGTTACAGCTAGTTAAGGTCATCACAACAGCAAGCAGTGTGATTAGACTAAGTATTCGTTTCATAAAAAAACTCTCCTTAAAAATTGGTATGAATTGATCCTCATAAGTCGGTATTTCAACGGCAACAGTTTTGCGATTGAGAACACATAATGTAGTGTAATTTTACTTATTTTTAACCCGGTTGTCGAAAGTTGTCGTGATTGTTCGTTGTGTCCGTGCTAAATTGGATGAAATATTCGTCGGTTCTGTGTCTCGGTGCTCTGTTTGAATGTACCATATTAGGAGTTTATAAGCACACATTAGACTGGAAATCTCAATGAAACACACTGAGCACGCATGAGTGCAAAGGCCAACAAACTTAAGATCGCGGCTGTTTGTTTAGCAGGGTTTAAAAACCATGACTGCGTGTTGCTAATGTTTATATCTCGGAAGAATCGGTGGGTTCTGCCGGCATAGGAACGTAGCGACCGGATAATACCTGTTCAAGTTTATCGGTCGGAAGATCTTTTGTGTGATACAGACTTCGCTGTCGATCAGAAAACCCTTTGGTATGAAATTCACACCATAACTCACGGCCACTGCTCCATTCCAACCTTCGATCTCACCCAGATTGATCCACGGCAAATCGTTATCTTCCAAACCACCTTCCCAATCTTCCATTGTGCTATCGACGGAGATACCGACGATTTCAAAAACTAAGTCGTTGTCAACGGCATACATTTCTTTAAGTGCAGGGAAACTAGCGATGCAGGGACCACACCAAGAAGCCTAGAAATCAACCAAAACCAGTTCTTTTATTGTAGTACGCTGTGTAATGAGACTTCTTCGCCGTCAAAGGTCGCAAGAGAGAAACCAGGGGCTAGTTACCCGGGAATCACATTCTCGTCGTTTTGTTGTAATTGAAGCCGATGGGTATTTCTCTCGGGTCTCGGTGTAATTCTCTAATGGTGATTTGGTGATAAATCAGTCTTCATCCGAGCCCCCGCCCGAGCCAGTTCCACAAGCAACAGTTTTCGCGTTTCGAAAACTCTAATCCGCTCGGATAGTTACCCTAACGGGCAGGAAATCTACCCACACGGGCTAAAAGACGGGCTCTCTGCCCGTAAATCGTAGTTTGCGGTGTAAGTTTTTCAAAAACACCGTCAAAATTCAGTATGTAATCTGTTTCGAATCTAAATTGATCTGTCAAGTCAAGTTTATAATTCCCACGATTTGTTGGTCTGAAACTACGAAGGAGGTTGTCATTCAATACAGATCTGTACGAACGCTCTCTTCCTCACCAGCGTCGATCTCTGCTGCGTCGGCATCGGCTATCTGGTCAGCGAGTACTTGTCCGTAGGTTGGGTAGCTTGAACGATCAATCTGTGCATTCGCATCCCAAATCTTTCCCCGAATCAGTGCTTTTGAACAGTGAAGGAATACTTCTTCTACAGTAACTTTGAGTACCGAAATCGGAAGTTTACCTTTGATCGCCAGCGGCGCGAGGAACTCCTTCTCAGTGGAGATCACGGCTTTGCCATTAATGCGCAAGGTTTCGGTCATTCCGGGTACGAAGAAGACCAAGCCAACAAACGGGCAATCCAACAGATTCATTAGGGTATCTACTTGACGATTACCCGGTCTATCCGGTAATAGTAGTGTTTTCTTATCCCAGATATAGGCAATCGATCCTGCTGGGTCACCGCGGGGAGATGCGTCGGAACGTCCGTCACCGCGGGCAGAACTCATGACATACATGGTGGATAACGCAAGAAAATGCCGACAATGTCTGTCTAAGTAATCCAAAACTTTCTGGCTGGCGCGTTGATTAGGTGGCGGATAAACGGTACGAAGTTTCGTCAAACTATCAATAATCATTGAACAATCACATCACTATAGTTAAAAAAATGATTTTAACCACTTCGGTTGATGATGGAACTGATCTCGGTTCCACGCAACCTGGTATCCAGCTCCTGTTAACCTTGCTTTCTCCAATAGAACCCATGTAGAGGTTCAAACTGGGCTAGTCCGTCGCTTACTCAAATGCTGGCTAATTCACGCTTGGCAAGCCCGCCGACTAAAGTCCCGCGACGCTTTGCTAGTCAGGATCAGCAGCCGCTGGTCTGCAACCGCGAAACGGTCAAATTTGACAATGGTTTTGGGAATCCATTGTGGTTTCTGTTGATGCTTGGAACTTGGCGACAAGGGGTCGAACGATTCGAGAATCAATAAATCTGTTGCGGTCTCACGTTGCTTGGAGTAAATTTGAATAATTGTTATGTTTACACTTGTGAGATTTTCCGTATGGTATTAAAGACCGGATAATGCTGGTTAAACGTTTAAACACTTCATGTGAATAACGTCAATTAGCGCCGCGATTAGGGTCTTTTTCTGTGGTCGCATATCGCCCTCCATGGCTCAATCGTTGACCGCCACCGCAATTCACATTAAAATTTTCCGTATTCCGAGTAAACACCGCGAAAAGTTTGCGAGAAAAACATTCTAATAAAAGCCCTAATCATCGGATACTACGATACCCAACTAGACATGAAGAATCGCTGCAAAATCAGAAATTATTCATGTCTCAGATTTTATTGAATTCTGAGGTTTGATAAGCGACTGTGAGTTCGAAATTGACCTCTGGCATCCTCTCGTTCGTTAGATTGCGGTCAATTTTTATGTGTTTTTGAGTGCGATTCTGCTCGAAAAGGGGTGGCAATTGGTTTGAGTCCACAGGATAACGCTTCACCTTTCGGTGAATCTTATTCAGGGTGAGCGCGGGCGGGGAACTAAATCAGGTTTCCGGGACGGGGATCGCTTGGTGTGGTTTTGCTAAGAGCGTGTATAACTGCTCCCAAGTCAAGAGATCAAACCTCTTCAGAATGAAGATCTGTTCGTCCCAGAAAGGTAATTTAGGCTGCGGTTTTTGAGTAATCCAAACAACGCCGCTTGATACCATAGACACAGGTGTTCGCACACTTGTTCCACTAATTGTTGCCACATCGCCACGAATGAAATGTTGCTCGCTAAAGGCGGCGTTCCATGACCATGATTGTGTTCAAAATCGGGGCCGTGGGAATCTTTCAGCGTGCGAAAACAGGCATTCTCAATCCGCCAACGCAACCCGGCCTCGAGCATCATGGCCTCAACTTGCACAGCCGCGACTTCCCGGTTCGTGACCCATTCCGCTAGCTTCCCCTGGGCGTCACAGGCTTGCAAGACCTTCACCTTCACGTCCGGATGCTGGCGATTTAAGGGTTGTTGCGGTAAGAGACGATAATGGTAGTCAGGCTTCTACACGCCGCGCCGCCAACGCTCACCCTGACTGGCTTGATAAGCTGTCTCTGGTTGCCGACTAGGAGGTTTCGCCCGCAGCATAAACTTCAGGTTAGCGGCCAGTAACCTTTGGATCAACGGCTCTTTACCGTACAACGCATCGCCTAACAATATCACCTGCAAATGAGGATGCTCACGGCGAAACTTAGGCAACCACCGAGACGCCCCTTTCAACTCACTCACTTGAACCCCGCGTTCATCCCGACCCGCAAGCGGTTCCGGACCCAACGGTAACACGGTTTGACTCGTCGGCGACACTAACGCCGCCCCTAAGAACTGATGAGAATAAGTGAACCGTTCCGGTTCCTCTGGATCGTCCGGATCTAACGGGCGATGTTGCTTCACTAAACAGGACGAACAGTGAATCGTCGCCGATGACACTCCTTGGGTGCCATCTAAGGCTAATAACAACCCGCCATCCAAAGGACGGCGAAACTGCTCCAATAACTTCTGCCGCTGTGCCCACCGAAAGACGGTCTTAAGGAAGGGGGCACAAATCCTCCGGCGACAATCGATCTAACACCGGCCGGATGGTCGTATCACTCGGCATCGAACTGATGCCAAACAACCGCTGAATCGACGACCGCAAACTCTCATCTTGGTAGTAATCTAATTCAAACCGATACCGAGATTGCGGGGAAACCGGGTACTTCTCATCTAAAGTATCATATTCCGGCTGCAACTCCCGAAATAGGCTCGCAATCACCGGTTCTTGTCGTGGTCTCATCTCGCCCTCCGTGGCAGCAACTCAGACCCTAGTCGCTTTTCACAGTACCATATCCTTTGACGGGGGAAAAACGCTGCAAAGTTTGCGAAAACTCTATTCTAACATGAACCTTAACTATAGAAAACTACGAAACCACTCTAGACATGAATAATTTCTGCAGACCCATACATATTCGTTGTGTTTACATATAATTGGGAACTTCTATTTAACGAATGATTTTGCTGGTTTTGGTTTGTGCTCATTGAAAATTGAATTTTTGGAAGAAATTTGGCAAAAAAGCGGTAAAACTGAGTGAATTTACCCGCCAAACAGGCGGTTTATGCCTGTTTTTAGGCACGCGGGCGGACGCCCCCCTGAAAGAACGGCTACGGCTTCAATTTTGCCTCCACCGAAACGAGGCGACGCCTGTTGTACACCAAGTTTTGCAAGAAGATTTCCGATTCCGCTCGAGCTAAACCTATTCCCCGATGTAAGCGACACCCCCTATCGTGTTTGATCGTCCCGAAGATGTGTTCAACCCGAACCCGAGTGCGCGAGAGCTTTTGGTTGGTGGTGATTCGGGCCGACTTCGCCGTCTTGGTTTCGTGCCCACGGGTCGGGGCCCGGGCCGCCAGGCACGGCTCATGACCTAAGGCCGTTAAACCCGAACGGATTTGCACCGAAGCATAACCCCGATCCGCATCAACCTTGGTTGCGATCGGCACTTTCTCCAATAACCCCAACGCCACCTGCGAATCGTGAACATTCGCCGGCGTCACACCACTCGCCCAAATCAACTGGTGGGTCGTATCCGCAACCACGTGATCCTGATAACCAAACACCGCGTGCCCCTGACGGTTCACCCAACGCGCCTCCCGATCCTGTTGGCGGTGCTGGGCTTTCCCCGATCACTCGGCAGCCGCGGACGGCGCCAACTTACGTTGCACCGGGGCGGCGATCAAACTCGCATCAATTAACGTACCTTCCGCTAACCGATAACCTTTGGCCGTCAACGGCGAGATAAACTCGTCAAACCAGTCCACCATCCGACCACTGTGAGCTAACACTGAACGATACTTGTGGATCGTCTTCGCATCCGGCCCTTGTTTTAAGCCTAAACCAACAAAGCGTTTCACCCGCAGATTTACCGAACAGTGATCTTCCAATGCCCCCTCCGACAGATTCCCGTGACATTTCCCCTACACCAATACCTTAAACATCTGCACCGCATCCCACGACGGCCGACCGCGGCGACCACCATCGCCCGTCCAGGTCCAAATCAAGCCCAATGGCACCCGAAACCGTTCCCAATCCACCACTCGATCTAAACGCTCCAACATCGTTTCCTTAACTTGCGATAACGCCTCGGTTATCTCTGAAGCAACGAAACAATCAGACGCACTTGAACTTATTTCTCGGGTCATCTCAAATCCTGGAAATCCTGTTCCAACTAGTGATTCTAGTCACAATTCAATATAATTTAACCAATTTGCAGAATTAATAGAAGTTCCTATTGTTATGTTTATTACTCCAAATCTTACTGAAACAGTATCAAAATATTAAGGGAAGTGACAAATATGAAATTCGAAACTACCGAGAAAGCACCAGCGTTGAGGAGTCCGTATGGCAACTTAAACTTAATGAATCTCCGTTTCATTACTGTTTTATTAGCGCTATTTGTGTTCGCGGGCACAGCGTCGCCGCAAACTGAAGATGAAGACGAAGTTGAAGACGAAGAGGAAATGGAATCCTTGGTCGTTACAGGTTCTCGTCTAAGTGACGATTTAGGGGAACTTGCCGGACAGGTAATCGTTCTGACAACAGAAGATATTCGTGCGACCGGCGAGGTAACATTGGAACGTGTATTACGTCAATTACCAGAGAACTTAAACCCAACTACGGAACGCTATGGAAGTAGTTTGAACACAGTCTCAAACTTTACGGCTAGTTCAACGGTAAACCTCCGAGGATTGGGTAGTGAATCTACCTTAATTCTAGTTGATGGTAAACGGATCGGTTATAACGGCCTGTTGGGCGGAGTCACGGACGTTTCTTCGATCCCATTAAATCAAGTTGAACGGATTGAAGTGGTGCTTGATGGTGCTTCGGCTATCTATGGCTCCGATGCGGTTGGAGGTGTAGTCAACATTATCACCCGAAAGTCTTTTGAGGGTGTGGAACTCATGCTAAATTACGACACTCCGACTGAAGGTGGGTTTAATGAGACCCGATTAAGTGTGAGTACTTCACAGATGTATCAAGGTATGTACTTTAGAGGTTCTTATCAGCGTTCGATTCATACCGGTTTAGACGCTTCTGATCGTGAGTTGACTCTGTTTCAGCAATCGGCTTTCCCAGGACCTTCTCTACACATCCGTCATGCCTCTGGTACCTTTGGCGGTTGTTTTCCTGTGGCCTGGGAATTGAATGGAGACATCTTGGTTCGTAACGAGTTTTTGGCTTTGTCTGCGGCTGATCAAGCCGCGGCTACTGGTTATTGCCATGCTATTCTCCCCGACGGGTTTAATGCTGATTCCATGCTGGATGAAATCTCGGACTGGTCAGAACCTATGTGGGGAGCAGCAACCCAAGAAGGATATACAGTGTTACCGGACGTGACTAAAGATGGTTTCTTGTTCGGAGTGACCTACAATGCGTCGGATTCGATGTCGTTTGAAGCACGAGTAAGAGGAGAAAATCGTACAGTTCTTAACAATCGAGGATATATCTCCTTCATTGGTGAGTTATTTAAGTGGAACAATCCGTATAACCCTTTTAAACAAGATGTTGCGATCCGAGGACAACGCCGCGACTTGCCACAACCTTACGATGAAACTGAATCTTCCCATATAGACTTTGCATTAGATGTACAGGGCTCTTTAACCGACAATATACACTTTGAATTGAGCGTGGGACAAACGACTACTGATTCTGAAACCTATAGGCACAATAATTTAGATAGAAGCAGTTTGCGAGCGGGGACGGCTTCAGATGGCGTAACGCCGAGAATAGAGTATATTAGTGGTTTAACACCGGAAGAGTGTGCAGCAATGGGCGGTACGGTGTCGTTTGGTCGTTGTCGGGTATTTCGTGAACCAGCGATCCCTGTGGATCCATTTGGAAATATATCGCAGTTTGTCGCCGAAGAACCTCTGAAAGCAACGAGTTATAACCGTCAGTTTCGCTTTGAAGGCTTAGTACGTTCAGAGTTGTTTGAAGTACCAGCCGGATTGTTCCGGGTATTAGTAGGTGTAAGTACAAATACGACCGAACTCGAAAGTTCAGCAGATTTTCAAGTAGGGAGTTTCCAGTCACCGATAGGCAATATTGCGCAGTTCCATAGTAAAGCTTCACGGTCTAACTCAGCAGTTTATGCAGAAGCAGTGCTCCCCGTGGTTAGTGAGGTGAATCCAACGGCTTTAGGTGAGCGATTAACAATGACTTTCTCGCTTCGAAATGACACCTATCAAGAAGCCGACATTTCATATTATGACACCTCACGGGACGGTGGTTCACATAATCCTGACAATGTACCCGAACTGGCCTCGGAGACGACCGGAGGTGTAGGAATGGTATGGAACCCGATTGATTTCGTTCAAGTGAAGTTCAATTTTCAAAACGCGTTTGTTACACCACAATTGAATCAACTACTTCGAGAAACTTATACCGGGCCTAACGCCCCCTTCCAGCAGATATGGTTAATTCAACCTGATGGTAGTCTGTCCATAAAGAATTTGACAATATCAGAAGGAGGTAACCCGGACTTGGTATCGGAAACTGCAGATACTCAAAGCCTGGGTGTTAGTGTAGCTCCCGAGATGTTTCCGGGAACAAGATTGAGTGTAACTCACAGCCGCACCGCCTACAACAATCGTATCAACTATTTGAGAAACTTTCTGATTGACCCAAACAATTTACCAACTGGTACGGTTTACAATCCCGATACCGATGAATATTATCAAGACCGACGGTGGGTTAATGTGTCCGAGGTTGAACGCGCCGGGTTGGATTATGAATTCCTATGGAATAGATCGACGGATCTGGGAGATTTTCATTTCAAGGTTCGACTTTCAACCATTTCGAAATATGAGTACGTTATAGATCCAAATGATCCCCAAAATGATGCGCGCGTAAGTGTGGTAGGTACAAGTAACGGAAGTACAATCGTTGGTGTCGTGTCGAAGCGTTCCGCCAATTTCAATTTTGGTTGGGCCACCGCCGGGCTGGATTGGTTTTTTGACATCTCGACACGTTCAAAGACTACTTTAGAGTATACCAATGTGAACCGTGTGTACACCCCACCAACAATCGCCGATCTGACGGTATCCTACATTTTACCTTCAGGAGGATTTTTCCGGATACCAGAGTCATTAGCCGGTGGTCGTTTGGTGATGAATCTTACCAATTTGTTCGACGAGTACGGTTCGACTAAGCTTACGAATGCAGAGGGTGAATCGTTGCCACAGAGCAGTCCCGATGCTTCACCACTTTATGGACGTGTGTTCAACTTATCACTACATTTGTCGATATAAGTTAGGTTTCTTGCCAACTGACTTATCCAAGTCAGTTGGTAATTGTTTTTGGGGTATAGTCTATTTTCCAATTTATTTGGAATTTAGTGAAGGATTTATCAATCTTTCTCTGGGATGCGTTATTGTTACTCGCCCCAGTTTTACTACTAGGATTATTCCTTTCTGGACTGATTCACGTATTTGTTTCGCGACATGCGTTTCAACGGTGGCTCAAGAAAGATAATCTACAATCAATCGCGACCAGTGCAGCGATTGGTGTACCGATTCCACTTTGTAGTTGTTCGGTTTTACCGGTAGTCGCAGAGATGCGTCAGAAAGGTGCGTCGCGTTCTTCCTGCATGTCATTTCTCATTACAGCGCCTGAAACTGGTGCTGATTCGATTTTGATCACCAATGTGTTTTTCGGTTGGGTTGCAGCGATTGTACGTCCTTTGGTTTCATTCATAACGGCTGTCATTACGGGCCTGCTTTGTATGAAATGGGCAAGACAAGATGTGCAACCAAAGATGAACTCAGACAAGACACAAGATTGCTGTTCAGATGCTCCCGGTGAACATCAATTTTTAGTTCCCGATGAAAAGGACTGTTTTGTTAACTTAAAACGGTTGCGCGAAGCGGCAGCTAATTCATGGAAAATGCTAGTCAATTCGGTCAAATCCGTGCAACGGATACGGCCACAATCTCGTCGTGCAGGTTTTCATAGTACCTTCAGCAATAGTGGCGTGTTGAACGAGGACTCTTCTAAAAAACCACTGACGATCAGGACGATTTTGAGTCATGTCATGAGTTATGGATTCAAAAATGTCGCGGACGACATTTTGTTCGCGTTGTTGGTGGGTCTACTGCTCGGCGGCATTTTGTATTTGATTTTCCCCACTGAGTTGTTGGATAAGTCGTGGGCACAGTGGTTGTCATATCCGGTAATGATGTTGGTTTCGGTCCCCCTTTACATTTGTGCGAGTGCTAGTACCCCGATTGCAGCGGGGCTTGTTGCTGGTGGGTTAAGCCCAGGCGCCGCGCTGATTTTCTTAATGTCGGGTCCAGCGACAAACATGGCGACGATTTCTGTAATTAATTCTCAGTTTGGTGCACGTTTTACCGGAATCTATATTGGTGGTGTGATGGCAGTAACGTTGGTATTTGGGATTGTAGTAGATCTCTTTTTGCTAGCAACTGGCTTGCAAATCGCGGTCAATCTTTCAGAAGACCATGGACATGCCATTCAATTGCTGCAGTATGTGTCCTTAGCGATCTTTGCCGGACTAGTGATTTGGCGTTTTCGATCCGGTGCGTTACGCGCGGGTTGGAACGACATGACCGGGAATTTTCATTCGATTCGGGTACGCTTTGGTGGAGTTCGAAAGTCCACTTAAACGAGATATTGGTTAATTTGAGCTGAGTTCAGATCAACCGAAACGATAAACCGTTCCGCTCACACAAGGCTTAACGTCCGAGTTGTCGTTCGCGAATTTCATCGCGTTCTTTGCAATCTACACACTGAGTTGCGATCGGTCGCGCCTCTAGCCGGCGAATACCAATAGCAACCCCACAAGTTTCACAATAGCCATAATCGCCTGATTTAATCTTGTCGAGTGCACTGGTGATTTTTTGCTGTAATTGTCGTTCACGGTCGCGAGCTCGTAATTCGTTGTGAAACACGCTCTCTTGACCTCCTTGGTCAACCGGATCTGGCAAACTTTTCATTTTTTCCCGTTCTTTGGCCAGTTCGCTTTCTACCGAATGAGTAAGTGCTTCGCGCCATAGAGTCAAGATCTTCATAAAGTGCAACTGTTGACGCCGAGTCATATGTCCTTCTCGTTTCCTGAGTTTATAGGGTTTAAACACGACACTACCAAACCCGACAGAGATTGCTGGGGGTGCTGAGCTGGGAGTAGTCCTTGGTTGTTGCTGAGGAGTCGTTGACTTTGGAGTTTTAGTTGCAGTGGTACGACTGGTGGTCGTGGTTCGTTTTGTCGTTTTACGCTTTGATTCAGCCTTCGATTTTGTTTGTTTGCTAGTACTTGTCTTTCGACTCTTCTCTTGAACTTTGGATCCTGTAGCAGAGGTTGTTGTTTTTTTGCGAGTCGTCTTTTTTTGAGCTTTGCTCGGTGTTGTCGCTGCTGTTTTGATACGGCTCGTTGTTGATTTTTTGTCGGCGGTCTTTTTGGGTTTTACTCCAGCTGATTGTGACTGAGTAGTTTTTACCCTAGTTGTGCGAGGCTTGGTGGCGGTAGTTTTAGTACGCCTCGTTGCTGCCTTCTTGCTAGTGGTTGTCTTAGTTTTCGCAGCAGTCCGCGATCGGGTGGGTTTTGCTTTGGTTACGCTTGGAGTTGTTGCCGACTTTTTGGTTTGCGTTGCCGTTGCTTTAGGTTTTACATTCCGTTCCGTGGTTTTCGACTTAGAACGACCTCTAGAAGCTTTCTTAACTTTGGATTCAGTTGCAGTTTTTGTTTCTGTCATGAGTTACCACCAATCAACGTGTACGTATCGACTCAAAATTTAAAATAGTGTGAAATTCTACATCTAAATGGAATGAAATTTGATCCCCCACTAAAAGAAGCGACTTTTTTGCGGCGTTACAAACGATTTTTTGCAGATGTCGAGACCAAAAATGGTGATCGCCTGACGATTCATTGTCCTAATACTGGAAAAATGACGGGCTGTGATATCCCCGATAGCAGAATATGGTATTCGACAAGTTCAAACAAAAATAGAAAACTGCCGGAAACTCTCGAACTGGTAGAGGTGAATTCTACCAACGGAGAAATCGTGTGTGTGAACACTCATCGCGCTAATCAATTGGTTGCTGAAGCATTAGCCAATCAAGCCTTACCACCTCTGAACAATACCAAACCACTCCGGAGAGAATGGACTGAACCGGGTGTTCATGGGAGATTCGACTTTGGGAACGCAGAAATTGTCGTCGAAGTCAAAAGTGTCACCTGGAATCGAAATGGTATCGGTCATTTTCCTGATGCACCGAGCGCTCGTGCTACCAAGCATATTCAAGGTTTAATGCACTGTTTAACAAAACGGAAACGTGCTATATTGTTCTTCTGTGTTCCACATACTGGTGTTTCCGCGGTAGACTTAGCCAAAGATATCGATCCCGACTTTGCATGTGTGACCGTCGAAGCTGTAGAAAAAGGATTAGAAGTTTATGCCTTTCGTTGGCTACTGTCGCCACGAGAGTTTCGCTTAGAGAAAGCGTTACCGCTGCGGTTTTAATCACCGTGAAATGCATTTGATACCTCACGATAGTATTCGCTGTTCTTAAATCGTGCACCAAAACTTGCGACTGTTCGTGAAGCGGCAAAGTTTGCAAATTTAGCACAACGAAGAAGATCCCATCGCTTCGTTAAACCCGTTAAAAAAGCCCCTGCGAACATATCGCCAGCACCAGTACAATCTACGGCTTCAATGGGACATCCCGACACTTTTTCTATCGATTGACCTGTACTCGCCACATAACATCCTCTACCTGCATCGGTGACTACTGCAATATTGGTGTCATTGATGAGTTGTTGTAGTGCAGCTTCTATAGATCCCCGGTTAGCCCAACACTGCGCTTCGTCGACATTGCAAAACAAAACATCTAGTCCAAATTCACATATTTCCTGCAAGAATTCACGATATTCATCAATAATCAATACATCGGATAATGTCAACGCGAGTCGCCGCTTGAATTTTCTTGCTAACTTGGCGACTTTCAAAGCGGTAGCTTGGTTATTTGGAGTGCATGCCAAATAGGCTTCCAGAAATACTATTTCTGAATTTGCCACTTTCGCTTCGTCGACATGTTGTGGCGCTAGTTCTCCCGAAACACCGACTTCCGCTACCATGGTTCGCTCACCTTCTGGCGTGATGAAAACGAGGCAATGCCCTGTATGTGAACTCGGTGAAGTAGCGAAAGCTGAGACGTCGATCCCAGCGGAAGCCATTTCCTGATGGTAAGTAAAACCTTCGTGGTCTGGTGCCATTAAACCAAGAAACCCACATTTGCAGCCAAAACCCTGTGCAGCATAAATCGAATTGGCAACGGAGCCGCCAGCACTTGAGCGGGAAGGAACTGCTTCGAGAGTTGCTAGCAGTTTTTGCTTACCGTCAAAGTCGATTTGATGTCGTCGGCCTTTGACGAATCCTTGAGAAACTAAAAAATTGTCGGTAACTTCATACTCGGTGTCCAACAGTGCATTACCGATCCCGTAGACATCGAAATGAGTCATTTGAGCGTGCGAAAAACCTCGTCGATAGCCTTTAAGGTAAACTCAAGATCTTCGGTTGTATGACACCCATTTATAAAACCACTTTCAAATGCCGACGGGGCGAAGTACACCCCGCGATCGAGCATGAGTTGAAAAAAGTGGCGATATTGCTCGGTACTGCATTGAGTTACCGTATCGAAATTGTTGATGGTCGTCTGCTGTGTAAAGAAAAGACTGAACATGCCACAAGTGTGATTAGTCGTTAGATTAATCCCATGATTCTTGGCGAGTGCGCGGATAGCCGCGACGAAGTTCTCAGTTTTTTCGTTGAGCGACTGATAGAACTCGGTGTCAAGAGTATTAAGCAGGGCTAGTCCTGCCGCCATTGCGAGCGGATTACCGGACAATGTACCGGATTGATAGATCGGTCCTTCTGGCGCTAAACTACTCATGATTTCGACCGACCCGCCATACGCCCCTACCGGCAGACCAGCGCCGATAATCTTCCCAAGAGTGGTGATATCTGGCGCAATCCCGTAAAGTTCTTGCGCACCACCACGGGCAACGCGAAATCCCGTCATTACTTCATCGAAAATTAATAGACTTCCGTGTTGCCTTGTCAACGTTCGTAACTGCTCAAGAAAACCTGGTTTCGGCAGAATGCAACCCATATTTCCAGCAATGGGTTCGACGATCACGCAAGCAATTTGCTCACCCATTCGTGTGAAAACCTCGTTCACCGCCTCAATGTTGTTGTAAGGTACAGTTAGCGTATGTTGTGCAAAGGCTTTGGGAACTCCAGGTGAGTCAGGTAATCCAAGCGTCAGTACTCCTGAACCAGCTTTAGCAAGTAACGAATCTCCATGTCCATGAAAACAACCTGCAAACTTTACTATCACATCACGTTCGGTGAATCCTCGAGCTAATCGTATAGCAGAAAGGGTTGCTTCGGTACCAGAATTAACCATGCGAACTTGTTCAATGGACGGAATACGCTCAACGACCTCTTCAACGAGTTTAAGTTCTGGTAAACAGGGTGCCCCAAAACTAGTCGCCAGCTGTGCTTGTTCAATGATTACCTCGACGACAGGTTGGAAGTTATACCCTTGAATGAGTGGTCCCCATGAACCAACAAAGTCAATGTATTGATTCCCATCCATGTCAGTTAGTCGTGCACCATGTCCACCTGCGAAGAAAACTGGTGTACCACCGACACTTTTGAAAGCACGTACTGGTGAGTTAACACCACCAGGCATTACGGCGCGGGCGCGAGCAAATAATTCGTCAGATTGAGTTCGTTTCAAATTGGCTACTTAGATCTTTCGGAAACTACAACGTTGGTTTCAGTACCGCGAGAAAAATGATAGCGATCAAGAAAATAAGCGGTACCTCGTTAAACCAGCGAAAGAATTTTGCAGACCTCGTATTCCGGTCTTCAGCAAACTCGCGGCGAAAACGGCTGCACATTCCTTGATACGCGAACAGTAATAAGATACACAAAAGTTTCAACCAATACCATAAAGAGCTGATCAATACATACCAAGTAAGTGACGTGATCCAAAGTCCAAACACTAGCGTAAGAAGTGACGAAGGCATCAAAATACCGAGATGTAATCGGCGTTCCATTGTCTTAAATCGTTCGATACTTATTGAGTCTTCGGCTTCGGCATGGTAGACAAACAAACGTGGTAAGTAGAACAAGGCAGCAAACCATGCCACGGCGAAAATTAGATGTAAAGCCTTTAAATAGAGTATGAACATGAGAAACTAATTAGATTCCATCCTTTTTCTATAATTTTTGGTATGACGCATATTCAAACCGACATTACTTTCTCGCGATCTGCCGCGAACAAAGTCGCCGCACTGCGCCGCGAAGAAGGGGAAGAAAATCTCAACCTTAGAGTCTTTGTAACAGGTGGTGGTTGCAGTGGGTTTTCCTATGGATTCACTTTTGACGATAGTATCGCTGAAGACGATGCAGTGATAGAGACAGCAGGTGTCAAGATGGTGATTGATCCATTGAGTTTTCCATATCTGTTAGGTGCTACCATCGACTTCAAAGAAGACTTGCAAGGTGCCCAATTCGTCGTTATGAATCCGAATGCTTCGAATACTTGCGGTTGTGGTAATTCGTTTGCCATCTAGGACTTTCCTACGTAACGACAACCAAGCACTCTCTCAGATTCTGCACCAGTAACGGATCTTATGTTACCAGTCTGTTTGGTTACATACAGGTGAGCGAGATACGCGAAGGCTGCAGCTTCTACAGTGTCTCCATCAAGTTCATACTTCTCGCAAGGATTTATTTTAAAACTGGGTAAAGACTGCTGTAGCAAGTCGAGAAGGTGTGAATTTAGCCGACCTCCGCCACATACGATAACTTCACCTGCCTTACAGCACCATCTCTGAATCGCGTTACTTATAGTTGTACTAGTGAATTGTGTTAGAGTAGCTAATATATCCTCGTCGTCTGGATTTTGACCTAAGTGGTCGAGAGCTCGGAGTATCCTGTTCAAGTTGAAGTATTCCTTGCCGGTACTCTTGGGTGGTGTTCTTGATAACCAAGGATTGGAGCAAAGATTCTTGAATAGTTTTTCATTCAAAGTACCGGAAGCGGCCATAGCTCCCTCACTATCGAATGGTCGTGCAAATCTATGTTGTACCCAACGATCCATGAGAGTATTGCCTGGACCCGTGTCAAATCCGATAACCTCGGCGCGAAGATCTGCTGGTAAGAAAGTCACATTGGCGATTCCACCGATATTAAGAACGACTCGATCAAATTCGGGAGTCCTAAACATTACTTCATGAAACTTAGGCACTAGTGGTGCGCCTTGACCACCGCAGGCGATATCGGCAGCACGAAAGTCTGCGATCGTGTTAATTCCGGTGATTTGTGCGATGCGGTTTGAATCGCCTATTTGCAGCGAGAAACCTGCCGACCCGTCTGGTCGATGTCGAACAGTTTGACCGTGTGAACCAATTGCGGAAATGCAACTAGGAGCTAGAGTATTTTTCTCAATTAACTCACGAATAGCAAGACCCGTAAAGGTACCGAGTTCAGCGTGGGAAATTCCGAAGAGTTCAATGCTATCGTCTTCATTAAACGCTAAGCGCTGAAGATTTGATCTCAGGGTCGCTGGAAAAGGGACTGTTTCGGAGTCGAGGATCTTAATCTCCGTCGATGCGATATCGACGATGGATAGGTCTAAACCGTCGACGCTAGTCCCCGAAATTGCTCCGATGTAAAGCACTACTACGCGCTAGACTTCAATTATTGGCAACTGGTTCTGCCGACTCTCTGTGTTTTGCATACATGGAGTTCATGCGTGCGAAGATTTCGTCTGCATGACTGCGAAATTGCTCCAATTGCTCTTCGGTCATAGGTTCGCCACCAGGGAGTTCAACTGTACGGGGATTTTTATGAACACCGTTTACGAGAAATTCATAATGGAGATGAGGTCCAGTCGCGTAACCGGTCATACCAACACTACCAATTCTTTGTCCTTGTCTAACTTTTGCACCAGGTTTCATCGCTGGGTCAATTCGATGTAAATGTAAGTACTTGGTCGTATAGATTGGACCGTGACGGATCACCACGTAATTCCCGTTTGCCCTGGTGCGACCTGCTCGAGAAACCGTCCCGGCACCGGTTGCGTAAACGGGTGTTCCCGTCGGCGCGGCATAGTCGATGCCATTGTGTGGCATAACGATTTTGTGGATGGGATGTAAGCGCTTGGGGTTAAATTCGGACGATACTCGGGTGAATTCCACCGGAGTACGCAAAAACCGTTTCTTGGTTGAGTCGCCATTACGTTCAAAATAGCCAGCCGACACTTCGTCTGCTTCATATTGAACGATTTCATAGGTACGACCTCTGTTTTCAAAAATTAATCCGATGATTTCACCATCTGTGTCGTAAATACCGTCTATGTAATTTTCGTAGTACAGAATCTGGTAGGAATCACCGGGGTGAATATCGTGGTAAAAATCGATATCCCATTGTAGTAGTTTGGGGATGCGCCATAGTGTCTTTTCTTTTTTGACCCCCGCATCTAAACCAGCGGAGATCACTCCTTCATTTTTCGCGATTTCGACGGCTTGGAATGTTTCCTTATAGGAGACTTCTTTGCGAATGATTTCGCTAATGAAATTGTCATTATCTCGCAACAACACCAAGCTAGTCAACTTGTCTCGGTGGTACTTAAATTGAGTTAACTCGCCATGGGTGTTTTTCTGGTACTCCATTTCTTGACCAACATCGATACGTCGGAAGTCCCAGCCGTCTGGACAAGCTTTTTCAATCGCAAGTAAATCGAGTTGCGAAAGTCCTATTTTGTCAAATATTTCAGAAAGTGTGTCGCCTTTTTGCACGGTGATCTGCTGTAATTCGTCCGACTTGCCCGCGCGAGTCAAAATCTGCTCATTTGGAACAATTCCTGTTGAGGAACCGTTCACGATGGTTTCTTCACTAACAAAATTGATCGGCCCCTGAAGAGCAAGTTCACTCTCTGAAATTGCTGGATCAATTACCAAGTTATTGGCAGAGTCCGTTACATCGTCACTAGAATCAGTTGCAGTAGGTTTTTCAGAGAAGAAAATTAGCAAAAAAGTAACGGCAACAAATAAGGTACCAGCTACGATAAAGTGTTTCGAACGAAGGGTCGACCGCATAGTGTTAGTTTCGTAATCCTCGTGAGTAGATTTGGTGTGAAAATCTCGAAAATTCAGATTTTGAGACAAAAACTCATGCGGTTTGAGGTTCCAGACCGGTATTGCTGAACATGATCAGGATTGTTATAGACGTCACTGACTAACTGACGATCCTTGTCTATCATTTACTTCTCTCCATGCGCCTCGTCGTGAGTCAAGTGCGCGTCTTCGCTGATAATTATAAGATAACCAGCCCGTGAATGTATTGAAAATTGAATCGCGAAACCTGTTTCGTTGAATCATAGAATCTATCATTTCCAAATACAGCGAACTACCAAATGACCTCTGACCAACCAAGAAATGTACTCAACGATCTGCAGGGTCGCAAGATCGTCTCGGACGTCTCTAATGAAGAACTACTAGCGAAGCATCTGAGTTCAGGGGTTCGTACAGTTTATGCTGGCTTTGATCCGACAGCTGCAAGTCTGCACGTTGGTCATTTAATTCCACTGTCGGTGTTACGCCGTTTTCAAATAGCGGGACACAATACGATCGCACTCATTGGCGGTGCAACCGGACTCATCGGCGATCCATCTGGTAAGTCAGCTGAACGCCAACTCAACGATCAATCGGTAGTTATGGATTGGGTTGAACGGCAGCGAGAGCAGATCTGTCGTTTTTTAAACTTTGATGGTTCTTCGCCACCACAAATTGTGAACAACCTTGATTGGACTGAGAATCTCGACGTGATTTCCTATTTGCGTGACATAGGAAAACACTTTTCGGTGAATGCCATGATGCAACGTGACAATGTGCGGACTAGATTAGAACGAGAAGAGAGTGGAATTTCTTATACAGAATTCAGTTATATGCTGTTACAAGCCTATGATTTTGTGGAACTTGCTAAACGTTTTGATTGCACGGTTCAAGTAGGTGGTTCGGATCAGTGGGGAAATATCCTCAGTGGGGTTGATTTAGTTCGTCGCTTACTGCAAAAACAAGCTTTTGCGATTACACTTAGTTTGCTAACGGATAGCGAAGGCGCCAAGTTCGGCAAGACAGCTAGGGGTGCGGTCTGGCTTGACGCTACTTTAACTTCACCATATTCCTTCTATCAGTACTGGATGAATATAGCCGATACCGATGTGCCGTTTTTGGTGAATATGTTGAGTTTTGTAGATTCACAGAAACGAAAAGAGTTACTGGCTGCCCATGCGGTAAAACCAGAATTGAGAGAGGCACAACGAGCGCTCGCACGGGAGTTGACAGAATGGGTGCACGGAACTGATGGTCTTGCTTCAGCGACGAGAATCACGGATGTGTTATTTGGTGGTCAACTTGAGAATCTCACTGAAGGTGATTTGGAGCAGTTGTGGCAAGACGGGTTGGATCGTGCTGAAGTTAAGTCTGAACAGGACTTACCCGTGGTAATGTGTGAGGTTAGTCTTGCCAATTCGCGCGGTGCTGCACGACGATTGATTGAGAGTCGAAGTGTACGAGTTAACAATCACTCAGTAACTGATGTTCACTATGCGCTAACCCGCGAACAGGCATTGTTTGGTCGGTTTCATTTGATTCGGCGGGGGAAGAAGGCTTGGGGTATCGTACAGCACGAGGACTAGGGGATTTGTTTGTCGGGATGTGGTAGTCGGTGTTTGCGACGATGTAAAAAGCGACGTTTATTGAAGGAAAGCAAACTTTCCCGAGGAACGAAGCTTGATTCGAAAATGTATCAGGAACGATGAAAAAGATCGAAAATTTACAAATTTTTGATATTTTTGTATTAAATTTCTTGCGTTTTCACTTTCATTCCGTAGAATACACAATCCTTTGTCACGCTTCCATGTCGATTCGAAACAACTTTTCGACCGTCAGAGGTGTGACCTGATCTTTAAAAACTAAGCAAGCCATTCGTGTGGGCGCTTGATGATTTGAGTTAGAGTCACGGTTAGAAAAAACGATTGATGTCGAGTAATCGACGTCCTAAAAAAACATATTAATTGAAGAGTCTGATCATGGCTCAGATTGAACGTTGGCGGCAGGTCTCATACATGCAAGTCGAACGAAGATACGACTTCGGTCGTTGACAAGTGGCGGACGGGTGAGTAACGCGTAGGAATCTACCTAGTAGTGGGGAACAACTTGGGGAAACCCGAGTTAATACCGCATACGACCTAAGGGTGAAAGCGGGGGATTTTCGAACCTCGCGCTATTAGAGGAGCCTGCGTTGGATTAGCTTGTTGGTGGGGTAACGGCCTACCAAGGCGACGATCCATAGCTGGTCTGAGAGGATGATCAGCCACACTGGAACTGAGACACGGTCCAGACTTCTACGGAAGGCAGCAGTAAAGAATATTGCGCAATGGGCGAAAGCCTGACGCAGCCATGCCGCGTGTGTGAAGAAGGCCTTTGGGTTGTAAAGCACTTTCAGTAGTGATGAAAATCATGATGTTAATACCATCATGCCCTGACATTAGCTACAGAAGAAGCACCGGCTAACTCCGTGCCAGCAGCCGCGGTAATACGGGGGGTGCGAACGTTAATCGGAATTACTGGGCGTAAAGCGCGCGTAGGCGGTCTGATAAGTGGGATGTGAAAGCCCTGGGCTTAACCTGGGAACTGCATTTCAAACTGTCAGACTAGAGTGTAGTAGAGGAAGGTGGAATTTCCTGTGGAGCGGTGGAATGCGTAGATATAGGAAGGAACACCAGTGGCGAAGGCGACCTTCTGGACTAACACTGACGCTGAGGTGCGAAAGCGTGGGTAGCGAACAGCGATTAGATACCCTGGTAGTCCACGCCGTAAACGATGAGAACTAGCCGTCGGGTCCTTCGGGACTAGGTGGCGCAGCTAACGCGATAAGTTCTCCGCCTGGGGAGTACGGCCGCAAGGTTAAAACTCAAATGAATTGACGGGAGCCCGCACAAGCGGTGGAGCATGTTGTTTAATTCGATGCAACGCGAAAAACCTTACCACCTCTTGACATCCACAGAACTGATCGTAATGAGAAGGTGCCCTCGGGAACTGTGTGACAGGTGTTGCATGGCTGTCGTCAGCTCGTGTCGTGAGATGTTGGGTTAAGTCCCGTAACGAGCGCAACCCTTGTCCTTATTTGCCAGCGGCTAGGCCGGGAACTATAAGGAGACTGCCGGTGATAAACCGGAGGAAGGCGGGGATGAGGTCAAGTCATCATGGCCCTTATCGAGGTGGGCTACAAACGTGCTACAATGGGAGATACAATGGGTCGCTAAACCGCGAGGTCTCGCTAATCCTCAAAACCTCTCTTAGTCCGGATAGGAGTCTGCAACTCGACTCCTTGAAGTCGGAATCGCTAGTAATCGCGAATCAGCATGTCGCGGTGAATACGTTCCCGGGCTTTGTACACACCGCCCGTCAAGTCATGGAAGTGGGTTGCACCAGAAGTGGCTAGTCTAACCTTCGGGAGGACGGTCACCACGGTGTGATTCATGACTGGGACTAAGTCGTAACAAGGTAGCCGTAGGGGAACCTGTGGCTGGATCACCTCCTTAACCTTAAATTTTGATCGGCCGGCAACCGGCGCTCACGGTAATACCATGAGACACCGACCCGAGTCGATCCAGTACCCCTGACTCTAACGCAGTCAAGTACTGCACGAATGGTTTTGCTTTTTTTGGTAGCAAGCCGGTCTGGGTTTGTAGCTCAGTAGGTTAGAGCGCGCCCCTGATAAGGGCGAGGTCGGTGGTTCAAATCCACCCAGACCCACCAATTACGTACTTGTAAAAGCGTAGAGATGGGGCCGTAGCTCAGCTGGGAGAGCGACTGCCTTGCACGCAGTAGGTCAGGAGTTCGATCCTCCTCGGCTCCACCAATTTATCTCGATCGTGGAAACGCAACGAAGGTAAAGGCTACCGCAAAGATCTTGTTCTTTAACAATTAGGAGTCGAAAGAATCACCGCAATTACAAGCGCGTTTAGCGTATCAATGTGGTGTGTAAACACCGTTGATACGTATGATCTATGTTGATACATTGATTATTAAAAAAATATGGTATGTTGGCGAAAGTTCTAGTAGAACCAATAATCGGGTGGTACGATTTACGTGCTTCCGGTTATATGGTCAAGTGAACAAGCGCATCTGGTGGATGCCTTGGCAGCTGAAGGCGATGAAGGACGTTGCAGCCTGCGATAAGCCTCGGGGAGTCGGCTACAGACTTTGATCCGGGGATTTCCGAATGGGGAAACCCGACACTTGTGTCATTGTGTACTGAATTCATAGGTATACAAGGCGAACCCGGAGAACTGAAATATCTAAGTACCCGGAGGAACAGAAATCAATCGAGATTCCCTTAGTAGTGACGAGCGAACGGGGATTAGCCCTTAAGTGATTCGAGAGTTAGCAGAAAGTTCTGGAAAGTTCTGCCATAGTGGGTGAGAGCCCCGTATGCGAAAACGATCGAGTCATGAAATCGAGTAGGGCGGGGCACGTGAAACCTTGTCTGAATATGGGGGGACCATCCTCCAAGGCTAAATACTCTCAGCTGACCGATAGTGAACTAGTACCGTGAGGGAAAGGTGAAAAGAACCCCTGTTAGGGGAGTGAAAAGAACCTGAAACCGGATGCGTACAAGCAGTAGGAGCACTAAAGCGGCTTCGGCCGTGGTGAGTGTGACTGCGTACCTTTTGTATAATGGGTCAGCGACTTACTCTTGCTGGCAAGGTTAACCGTTTAGGGGAGCCATAGGGAAACCGAGTCTGAATAGGGCGTCAAGTCTGTAGGAGTAGACCCGAAACCGGGCGATCTAGCCATGGGCAGGGTGAAGGTCAGGTAACACTGACTGAAGGCCCGAACCCACCTATGTTGAAAAATGGGGGGATGACCTGTGGCTTGGAGTGAAAGGCTAATCAAGCCCGGAGATAGCTGGTTCTCCTCGAAAACTATTGAGGTAGTGCCTCTTGTATCACCGTCGGGGGTAGAGCACTGTTTGGGCTAGGGGGTCATCTAGACTTACCAACCCCATGCAAACTCCGAATACTGGCGAGTGCAGCAAGGGAGACAGACGGCGGGTGCTAAGGTCCGTCGTCGAAAGGGAAACAGCCCAGACCGCCAGCTAAGGTCCCTAAACCGTGATTAAGTGGGAAACGATGTGGGAAGGCCTAGACACCCAGGAGGTTGGCTTGGAAGCAGCCATCCTTTAAAGAAAGCGTAACAGCTCACTGGTCAAGTCGGCCTGCGCGGAAGATGTACCGGGTCTTAAATCACGTACCGAAGCTGCGGGCTTGTGACAGTTTACTGTCATGAGCGGTAGAGGAGCATTCTGTAAGCCGTTGAAGATACATGGCGATGTGTATTGGAGGTATCAGAAGTGAGAATGCTGACATAAGTAACGATAAAGGGGGTGAGAATCCCCCTCGCCGAAAGACTAAGGGTTCCTGTGCAACGTTCATCGACGCAGGGTGAGTCGGCCCCTAAGGCGAGGCCGAAAGGCGTAGTTGATGGGAAGCAGGTTAATATTCCTGCACCGGCGATTGCCGCGATGGGGTGACGGAGAAGGCTAGGCAAGCCTGCTGTTGGTTTAGCAGGTTTAAGCACGTAGGCTGAGATCTTAGGAAAATCCGGGATCTCTTAAGGCTGAGATGTGATGACGACTGAATTTTCGGATTCAGGAAGTTGCTGATGCCATGCTTCCAAGAAATAACCTCTAAGCTCTAGGCAATTGTTGACCGTACCCTAAACCGACACAGGTAGTCGGGTAGAGAATACCAAGGCGCTTGAGAGAACTCGGATGAAGGAACTAGGCAAATTGGCACCGTAACTTCGGGAGAAGGTGCGCCGCACTTGGTGAAGGGTCTTGCACCTGGAGCTGGGGGCGGTCGAAGTGACCAGGTAGCTGCGACTGTTTACTAAAAACACAGCACTCTGCAAACTCGTAAGAGGACGTATAGGGTGTGACGCCTGCCCAGTGCCAGAAGGTTAATTGAACAGGTTAGATCTTCGGATCGAAGCTTGTGATCGAAGCCCCGGTAAACGGCGGCCGTAACTATAACGGTCCTAAGGTAGCGAAATTCCTTGTCGGGTAAGTTCCGACCTGCACGAATGGCGTAACGATGGCTACACTGTCTCCATCCGAGACTCAGTGAAATTGAAATCGCGGTGAAGATGCCGTGTTCCCGCGGCTAGACGGAGAGACCCCGTGAACCTTTACTACAGCTTCACACTGAATCTTGATTTGGTTTGTGTAGCATAGGTGGGAGACTGAGAAGCGCACGCGCTAGCTTGCGTGGAGTCATCGTTGAAATACCACCCTTGCCACGTTGGGATCCTAACTTAGGCTCGTTATCCGGGTCGAGGACAGTGTGTGGTGGGTAGTTTGACTGGGGCGGTCTCCTCCTAAAGAGTAACGGAGGAGTACGAAGGTACACTCAGCATGGTCGGAAATCATGCATAGCGTATAAAGGCAGAAGTGTGCTTGACTGCAAGACAGACGTGTCGAGCAGGGTCGAAAGACGGTCTTAGTGATCCTGTGGTTCTGTATGGAAGGGCCATAGCTTATCGGATAAAAGGTACTCCGGGGATAACAGGCTGATACCGCCCAAGAGTTCACATCGACGGCGGTGTTTGGCACCTCGATGTCGGCTCATCACATCCTGGGGCTGAAGCAGGTCCCAAGGGTATGGCTGTTCGCCATTTAAAGTGGTACGCGAGCTGGGTTTAGAACGTCGTGAGACAGTTCGGTCCCTATCTGCCGTGGGCGTTTGAGATTTGAGAGGAGCTACTCCTAGTACGAGAGGACCGGAGTGGACGAACCTCTGGTGTTCCGGTTGTTACGCCAGTAGCATCGCCGGGTAGCTAAGTTCGGAAAGGATAACCGCTGAAAGCATCTAAGCGGGAAGCCTACCTCGAGATGAGTTCTCACTAAATCTGCGAGATTTACGAAGGGCCCTCGTAGACTACGAGGTTGATAGGCGGGGTGTGGAAGCGTTGTAAGGCGTTAAGCTAACCCGTACTAATTGCCCGAGCGGCTTGACCATATAACCGGCCGAACGTGTATCGACCGGTTTACCAACATCTATTTTGAATGTGTTGTAATGCCGTGATTCGTTCGATTCCCTAGATAAATTATTTTCCTGACGATCATAGCGAGATTGAACCACCTGAATCCATTTCGAACTCAGAAGTGAAACGTCTCTGCGCCGATGGTAGTGTGGGGTTTCCCTATGTGAGAGTAGGACGTTGTCAGGAGTCTACTGGTTAAAGTTAGAAAGTTAAAAGAGCCGTTTTGAACGGCTCTTTTTTTGGCTGTCGTGTTAGCGACTGAATTAGCTTTCGCAATTACTATTCGGGCGTGATATCAACAGTACAATCGACTTCGTCTTCAGTCATGTCACGAATGAGGTCAATGGTTTTATTGCTCTCTCGCTCGGCTGCTAAAACGGTGCGAGCGTAGGATAACAACAAGCAGTATTTCTCTTTATCGTCGAATTCCCTCTCTTCTGCGTATTCTAGGATCCAAGCTTTTATCTTTTCATCTTTCCATTCCAATTTGTTGTGCAGGTATTCGCACCAATGTTTCACCGATTTATCGTCGTCAGTTTCAACTGCTTTGACTAATTCAGGTACGGCAACGGAAGTCCAATAGCCAAAGTAGTAAGCCACTCCAACCAGCTGGTAGAATTCAGATAGCTCTAGGAAAACTCTAATCTGTGATGGTTCGGTTTCGGTTACCTCTTCGGACACCTCTTCGTTCAATTCGACTGTTGGAGTTGTAGTTTCTAAAGCTAAAAGCTGAGCAAGTGATGTCACAAGGAGAGTTAAGACAACTCCCAGAGCAAAAGCCAAGACTAGGGTAAAGCTTTTATTCATGATTAGGATCGGTTCCTGTGGTAATTAAGTCACTATATAGAACGTGAATTACTTGAATTGAATATTATGTTACACGTTATTCTTTTGGAACTTTATTGGTATGGAACTTAGAAATAGAGTTTTCAGTACTTTGTTGAGTGTGTTAGTCTTGGGTTTGTTGATGGCTTGTAATTCTCAAACTACTGCACCGAATCAACAACTGTCGCTCACTGGAGACGTCTCGGCCGCCTACAACAATGGTCGCTTCGTTATCTGGACTCCGAAGGAGGACGAGCCACAGTCCACAGGAATGGCTCCGGCTATGAGTATGAGTTCGGCTAGTAACGACGGCACTAAACAATTTAGTATCACCGATTCACTCAACGTTGTTGCCGAAGCACCAATCGGTGAAGACGGTACTTTTGCGCTTGAGACGACGGTTGACACAGTGCAGCAGGTGTACTTTTACATTCTCGATGCGACTAATGAAGATGGTATGACTTTAGCACCAACGAAAGGTCAGCAGTTCATTTTAGAGCCTGGTAATCTGACTTTGACGATGAATCGACACAGAAAGTTTGTTGTATCTGGGGGATACTTCAACGACGAAGTTTTTAATTCGTGGAAGACAAGTGAGAAGTACACGAGTTCGCAAGAAGATTATTATGACTTCATCACTTCGCCCTCCGAAGAGGCGACGGAAGAAGAGCAACTTGCGCGGGCGGAACGAATTTCTGAGCTTTCCAGTCGACTGTTAGATATAGAGAGTGAGGGACGCCGGGAAGTCGCGTTGCTGCACGAAGACCCCGAGGTGAGAAAACTTGTGTTGCAAACTACGTGGTTGATCGACTCCTGGTATAACGATGCTGTCAAGGAACTGAGCGAAGAGTTACCAGATGACCCTTGGGTCACTGAAGCTTTACAGCAAGTCGAAATACGAATAGAGGCAGCGAAAGCCCGCGAACAATTTGCCATTGGTAAGACAGTCAAAGACTTCACCGCGGCTACATTGTCAGGCGAGGAAGTCACACTACTTGAACTCGTCGAGGGTAAAAGTGTGGTTTTGTTAGAGTTTTGGGCCTCCTGGTGTGGCCCATGTCGAGTTGAAATTCCACATATGAAGGAAGCTTACGATCGGTTTAAAGACAAAGGATTTGAGATTGTGTCCTTTACTATCGATGACTTTCATGAAGATTGGGAATTAGCCTCGGAGGAAGAAGAACTGCCGTGGTTAAATTTAGGAATGGGGACCGAAGCCGAAGCGGCTAAAGCTTATAGTGTTGTCGGCGTACCAGATAGTTATTTGTTTGATGCGCGTACGAACACTATCATCGCTCGAGGATTACGAGGTAAGGCTTTGGATCAAGCCTTAGAAGAAGAGTTACTTTAAAGACCAGATTTAACGATCAAGAATTCTTGACATGACGCATCATACGAACCGCACTTGCAACCGAAGCAAAGTTTTTTTGCCTGCCATCATATTGACATGGTTGGTCGGTTTACTTAGTGGTTGTGGTTCGACGAGTGATGAATTTCGCGTTTCGGTGGATTTAACGGGTCTCTTTGAAGCTATGACTGACGATGAGAGTTTCGCGACAGGAGAAAAGCGATTTATCCTTTCGTATTTTGCTTACGATTCCGATAATCAAATCAACAAAGCTTCTGAACTTGACAACCGAATCATTGAAACGGCAAAATTTGACATTGTAGGCCGAATCGACGAACCGCATCTGTGTGAGGTTGCGATCGAATATCCTAGTCGTGACGGTGTGACATACCAGGGAGAAACTGCCATTATCGGTCCAGCATCTGAAATTCAAGTAGGATTCGATGCTATCAAAAACAGAATTACCGTTACTGGAAACGAGTGGCACTACCGGCTTATTTCGAGCAATCCTAAGGCTGATGCGTTAGATGAAGCTACCGAACAGTTTTATGCGATGCACAAGGAATGGACAAACCAATCGCGACAGGAAGATGGTTCCCTTTCGGTACCGGATCGTGGCGAGCGTTGGACTACTTCCTTTCTAGCTGATTTATCGGAGAACCATACTGAAAACACTTCTATTCGCCTATCGTCTGATGTCGATATAGATTGTTCGATTTTCCAAGAAGACGAACCTAATATTGATCCTGATTTGTATCGAATAGGTGATAATTGGCCGGAAAACCTGATCGCTGCTTACGAGCAAATGAGGCAGTACAGAAACCAACACGTCTCCGAAGTCGCGAAATCTTCTTCCGATCCGATGGACCGATTACTAGCGTTGGAAGCCGGTGGTTTGGGTTGGACAGGGAAGATTGACGCGGTCGTCGAGAGATTACAGGTTTATGACGAAATCGCCGAAAGTTTTTCGCCGTCTCAAGTAGCTCGACGGATTGAACCGGAACGACAACGACTCAGAAATATAATCAAAATTTATGACGAGAATAAAGCGATAGTACCAGGTCAATTTGCACCATCGTTTGTTGCTACAGATCAGGCAGGAAACGATGTGACTTTGGAAACTATACTTGCAGAACACGAGGTGGTGTTGCTCTATTTCAACTTTGGTTGGATGGAAATCGATGCAGATCATTTCGTTGCACTCGAGCGACTACAGAACAAATTTGGTAGTCGTGGGTTAGCAATTGTGTCGATTTACGTTAATACCAACGAAACTTACTGGGACTCATCGAAGTTTGATACCCCATGGCAGACTTTAGTGTTGTTTCGTCCTGATAATTGGTTTGAGAGTGATCCTATTATTCTTAGTTATGGCATACTCGGAGCGCCAAAGGTGTTATTGGTGGATGACTCGAGTTGCATTATGAAGCTGAATCCAACTTTCGCTGAGTTGGAGTTATTTCTCGATTCCGCGCTGGTCGGTACAACTGATCACGAATAGCTCTTTTAAGCTAGCGCACTTACACGATCTACACTTGAGGTACATTCACCCATGCAACGATTTCTTTCACTCGTAACGATTATTCTTACATTTATTGTCCCACTTTCCCTCGGTGCCGACGAAACTGCCTCCCAAGAATTCACTATCGTGGGAGACTTTTCCGAATGGGAAGGCGAGAGTACCGATGTGGAAGTTAAGTTATCTATTACGTCCTACGACGCTGAAGGAGTAGAGGAAAAACAGGTTATTGCGCGGTCGGTAGTCGATGAACAAGAGGTAGTACTGACGGGAACTGTCGACGATCCGAGACCGGGTAGACTCGAAATTCTATTTGACGGCAAGAGGACAGATCGAGGAACTCTAATCTTGGAACCTGGTGCTAGGTACCGGTTTACCTATCGAGGTCCATTTCGCCAAGTGGTTTTTACTGGCGGTGGGGAACGACACCAACGGACCCTTGGCTATCAAACAGAAGCAGAATTTCTCGAATTAGACGAGAAATATGGTGCAAGTGTCGTTAAATGGTCTGAACAGAGTCAAATGAAGGAACAAGAAAAAACGGAGATTGATTCAGTCGAAGCAAGTGAACCAACCGAAGAAACTTCCATCGAAACTCCCCGTACTGTTTCTATTCACGGTAAAGTACTCGATTGGGATAACATGGATTGTATTGACTGGGGGAATATTGACGAAACTCCACCAGTGGAAGTAGAGCCAAGCACAGAAGTTGAACAAACACAACCAGAACAACCGCGACCAGAACCAGATGAGCTCGAGCTAGCTGAGCGGGAAATGTACAGCGCGATGGGAGAGCGTGCGATGTTCATGCGTGAACAAGAAAAGAAGATTATGGAGGAGGTGGCTACCGATGCGATTGACCGATTGCTTGCCATGGAACAAGACGCATACGGCTATACCACTAAGGCTATTGCTGCTTTCGATGCCTTAGAAGAAGAACTCGACACTGACATTTTTCAAAGTCGCGCCGCACCAAAACGCAACATGATCGCGAATCTCCTAAAAGCGCGCAAAATAGCAAAAACTATCGTTCCTGGCACGTCAATCCCAAATTTTGTCCTACCCGATGTCTCTGGGGAAGAATATTCGCTAGATAGGATTCTGACAAAACACGAGGTCGTATTAGTTGATTTTTGGGCATCATGGTGCGGTCCATGTATCGAACAGTTCCCGCACCTCAAGGAATTACATGCGAAATTTCAAGATAAAGGATTCGAAGTCGTTGGTGTATCGATCGATGAAACCGCAGAAGAATGGCACGAAGCCACTGAGACCTATGAATTTCCGTGGATCAATTTAGCTGAACTGAAGGACTTTACCGGACCTGTCGCTGTCGAATTCGGCGTCGAATGGATTCCAATGAGTTATGTCCTTGATAGTGAAGGCTGCATACTCAAGAAAGATCTTGAAACTGACGAACTGGCAGATTTTCTGAATGCCAGACTCGGAGAGTCAATCGAGTAGTTGCAAACGCGAGTCACTTGCTTTTAAGATAACGTTGATTCTCGATTTAGTGATGACAAGTTCAAGTTGAGGTAGATCTTTTGAGCTTGTTTTTGGAAGAGCAATGCTTCCTCTCATCTGTTATGTAGTACTCGCATTACTGATTTTTGTTTTCCGTATCGTGGTTCAAAAACACCGAACGGGAGACAGCGGGGTGCGCGTTTCGACACAATTAGCGACACCACTACAGAAACTAGCGACCTATCTGCAGATGCTAGTCCTTCTAGTAGTCTTAGTAATAGTGATTCTGGTCAGTCTAGACAAACTTCAACTTCACCTCGATCTTGGAACTCCTGGTAAGATTCTTGGTGTTTCACTTTGTGGAGTAGGTACATCCATAATCATGATCTCCCAGTTTCAAATGGGAAAGTCCTGGAGAATTGGTGTAGACGAATCTGAGAAAACCGAATTGGTTACTCACGGAATGTTTTCAGTCAGTAGGAATCCCATCTACTTTGGAATGATGATTGTAGGACTGGGCTTCGTCACGTTAGTCCCGCATTATTCCATGGCGCTATGCTATGTATTGGCGGTTGTTGGTATTAATCTACAAGTTCGTAAGATTGAGGAACCTCACCTGAGTGGAGTTTTCGGTTCAGAGTATGTGGAGTATACGAAGAATGTCAATCGCTACATCCCGTGGAAGAAATGAAGCGATTAACTTTCAATCACTAGTTACTCAGGCGTTCTCCATCGCATTGATCACAATCCCCGGAGTTAGTGCTGCAGGTAATATCACCGGCGCTTTAATATCTCCACCTGGCTTATAGTAGAGATACAAAGGTACACCAGCACGGTTGTGACGCTTCAACTCCGCTCCGATTTCATCACCAAAATCGGTCCAATCGCCAACTAAAACTACAACTTCATTCTCCGCAAAGTAATCTTGAGTTTTCTTTCGGTGTAATGCTACCCTCTCATTTGCTTTACACGATACACACCAATTTGCTGTGAAGTATGCAAAAATAGGTTTTCCTTCGGCATGGAATTGTTCTACTCGAGCAGTTGACCACGCTAATTCTTCGACACGTTCAGGTTCCGGATGTGGATACCACGACCAAGCTGCGAACCCAATGAACAATACTGCACAACCAGCGGCTGAAACTTTCCAGATCCTTTGAGTCACCTCACGACTTCTAGCCCAAGTCCAAAGAGCTAAAGCCAGGAGTAACATGAGAAGCAAAACGACCATGACTGAATTGATATCGTCTTGCATAAGTTCGACATTGGGTTCGGGTCGACTGGCTTCTCGATTTCCTAATACCCAGAGTAACCAAATTGCTGTACCATACATGGGGAACGCCAATATTCGCCGGAAGGTCTCCATCCACATTCCTGGTTTCGGTAATAGGTTGCGTAAAAACGGAAAGAAAGTAATCAACAAATACGGGAACGCAAAACCGATTGATAAGCCGGCAAATACTGCTAGAGCTACTGGTACCGACTGAAGTAACGCGTAGCCCGACGCTACTCCCATGAATGGTACGGTACATGGCGAAGCAATGATAACCGCTAGCAATCCGGTGAAAAAGTCGCCAGTCCCACGTAGGTTAGTGAGTCGTTGTGTCAAACCTCCGAGATTAGCAAACGAACCGCGGATTTCGAAGACACCAGAAAAGTTTAAGCCGACGGCTACCAATAACAGTGCTAAGACCGTAAGTACATACGGATTACCTAACTGAAACCCCCAACCTAATGTACTACCACTCACCGAGCGAATGAAAATCAAGATGCTAACCAGCAACAAGAAACAAACTAGTACACCAGCTGTGTACGCCAGCCCAGCAATACGAACCCCACTGACATTTTCTTTTGCCATCTCAGCTATCGACAACGCTTTCAGGCTCAGAATCGGTAAAACACAAGGCATTATGTTCAGAATCAGTCCGCCAAGAAACGCGTAGAGGATGTTCCGCAGGAATTCATTTAGCGAGAATTCAGCGGGAGACGAAGAGGCTGCAATGTCGTTTGAACCAAAGGCTAACGGCGCTCGAGTTCTAGTGGAGTCAAATTTGACCGAATCTAGTCGATTAACTCGTTGTGCGCCAAAAGCGAAAGTCTGGTGCAGACCGTCCGTGTCTGGTGCGGTTTTAAGGATCCCTTGGATTGTGTCGTAGTTGTCATGCTCTGTACCCACCGGTGTCTCAATACGTACTTTTCCAGCAGTTGCTTTGATTGTTTGGGCAACAGAGTGGTCGATTAGATTTTTGTTCTCGGGAAAGAACCACATGTCGTGTAATGAATCGACACCTTCCGGGATCGCAATATCGAGAACAACTTTGTTATCGTCGATAGTAAAACTTGCATTCCAATCCACTTCCGTTGGATGGAACGAACGAGTCATGACAAATTCTTCGCGCCATTCGGAGTAGTTGGTACCCGTACCCGTTGGAAGGGTAAGCGATATCTCACCTTTTTCAGGAATGCAATATTGATCGTCACAAACCAGCCAGTTCACTTTTCCGCCAATCGTAATCTCGTCGGCAACCGTCTCAGGTACTGAAATTGTCGAAATGAATAAGGTCGAGCCATCGTAACCATATGAAATGAAATCCATGAATTCGATAAACTCTGGGGATTTAAACTGCAGGTCACCAGCAGTGGTTCCTTCAGGTAACTCCCAATTAATTGTCGGAGGTAGTCCGGCGTAGCCGGGATTGATCCAGTAGATATGCCAACCTGGATCAGGTTCGAGATGGATAGCTACGTCGAAATTTGTACCCGGTTCAACAGTGGTAACTTCGGAGACCAAGTTCAGGACGGTATTGCCGACACGTTCCTGGGAGTAAGCAACAGTTGTCCATACTAACGTAGTCCCAAGGAGTACATAGGTAATTGTTTTCAGGTTTCGAACTAATCCATTCATAGGTAATACCAGTATTAGTTTTAGTGTAGTTTATGTCTCACTTTGAAAAATTTTTCGACAGTCATTTATCGAATGGAGAACGGGTCCTCTCAGTCCCAAACTTTTGCACTCCTATATGGTCCTTGTGCTCTGATTCAAATTGATAATGTTGGGTTTCACCTTCATTGTTTTTTATGCGCAACACGGCTTTGATTTTTTCATATTTACCATACCGTGCCCCCGCTGGGGTTTGGATTCGTAAACTCCTATCGCCAAAGTGAACCTTCTGTGGTTTCGCATGGTCAATCAGTTTTTTTGCAGTTGGGAACAACCAGACTTCACTATCAACACTGACTTCAAAAGGTAAATCAACATCTAGAACGACTTCTTCTTCAGTAGCTGTATACGAAGACGACCAATCAACTGTTGTGGGATGGGCGTCGCGGGCCGACTGAAAATCAGATTTCCATTTCGAGTTTAGCTGGCCGTCGCCTTTTGGTAGATTGAGTGATACGTTGCCATTTCCGGGAAGACAAATCGAATCGTCGCAAGCTAACCAACTGACTTTGCCGCTCAGTTTGTTCGTTTCAGCTATATCGCTACCGGGTTGAATTGTTACAAGGAACAGAGTTTCGTCGTCGTAGCCATATGACATAGTCCCTTGAAACGGCACAAAGTGAGGAACTTGATACTGGAATTCGCCCGCCGTGAAGCCCTCAGGTAGTTCCCACGACACGCGCGGCGCTTGTCCGTTGTCCCCTGGGTTGATCCAGTAGATGTGCCAACCAGGTTTGGGATCTAATTTAATAGCGACATCGAAGGCTTGATCTGGGGCAATGCTACGTACTTCCGAAATGAGTTCGTATGCGACTTGGTTTTGCGGTTGTGCGTGTAACCCAAAGCCGACTCCGAGTAGCATTACAGTAACTAAGATTTGTGCAGCGACTAACGAGAAAGATTTCATAATAAACTGACCGACGTGTAAAGAAAAGTTCTGTGTTGAAAAGTTATCACACTAGAATTTTACCTTTAAATATTGACGGGTGAGTCGACCGGGTGTTAACAACTGAAGAAGTAACCTCGACGAAATTGTTGATCAAACGTGTTTTATCGAGTATTGATTTGCGTGGTTATTACGAAACCACGAGCAGAGAAGAGGCAGAACACTTACTTCAGCTCGGGTTTTGTGCAAATGAAATTGGAATCGTATTACCACACGAACTAGAACGTTTAGATGTCGCGAGCATTCGAGCGAATTTCCAGGAATCGAAGTGGCAAAAGACCATCGATTTGCAAGTCGTACCCTGTATAGCAAGTACGAACATTGAACTCCTATCGTTAGCTGAGTCCGAGAGTATTCACCTGCGCGTATTGCTCGCGGAATTACAGATTCAAGGTAGAGGACGATTCAGTCGAGATTGGCTTTCACCGTTTGGGCAAAATGTGGCTTTGAGTATGGGAGTCGAATTAAACGTAAACTCGTCCGAGGTATCGGCATTGAGTTTAGTTGTGGGGATCGCGGTAGCACAAACACTAGTATCGTTTGATATAGAAAATATTTCACTTAAGTGGCCGAACGACGTATTGTTGAATGGATTAAAAGTTGGTGGGATATTGGTAGAACTTTTCAGCGTGTCTTCGCCCATGGTTGCAGTAATCGGTATTGGTTTGAACTATGGTAGTGGCAAACAACTTCAAGACCAGTTAAAAGATTCAGTGGGCGATTTGACTGACTGGTTAGAACGTCCCGCCAGAAACCGGTTGTGTTCAGGTTTGATCGAGTCGGTTTACACCAATGTAGCGCACTTCAATCAAGTGGGATTTAAGGCATTTATTTCTCAATGGAACCAATTGGATGCTCTAGCTGGAAAACCCGTAAGTGTAAGCAAGGATAACGCGGAATTTACGGGAACGGCAAAGGGGATCCGAGATGATGGTGCGTTACTCATTTGCGATTCAAATGGAGTTCAACAAGCACTTGTCGCTGGCGATGTTTCGATTAGGGAAGCAAAATGAAGGAGTGTCTTGACTTAGATATTGGTAATTCCAGTATTAAATGGAGAGTTGGGACACGGCAAGGTGTTGTACCCCATGGTGAACTACCAGACATTAATTGTGAAGTAGAACGAGTTCGAGTGTCTAGTGTTGCACTAGAGCGTCAAGAGTTGACTTCTCGGCTTCGAGAACGATATGGTAAAACTCCTGAATTTGCTCAGAGTACTCAAGAGCTTTGTGGGGTAACGAACGGGTATAAAGTACCTAAACAACTCGGTGTAGATCGCTGGCTTGCATTGGTTGCAGCTTGGAACAAATTTCGAACGAATGTTGTTGTGTTCGATTTTGGAACAGCCATGACAGTAGACTACGTTGAACAAGACGGCACGCATCTTGGTGGGTTTATTGTGCCATCGGAGAAGAATATGCGCGAAGTTTTGGGCGATCGTACACGTGATGTGCAAGTATCGAAAGCTAGTGAGCACTCGATCTCTTTCGATCCTGGGACGAATACCGACACAGCAGTCATTCGGGGTTTAGATTTTATGTGTCACACTTGGTTGTCAGGATGTATATCTTTAGGGATCGAACGGTTGGGTCTGGATACTTTGGTCGTTGTGTCCGGACGCGGCACTCAGAAGGTCAAGGCGTTCATTGATAGTCACTACATGTATGAACCGAGTTTGGTCCTTGACGGTTTAGCGATTGCGTTACCGTAAGCGGATTCAAAACGTTTTGTTTGAATGTCTAGAATCGTCAGTTCTTTTTGTATTTTTTGCCGCCATAGCTCAGCAGGTAGAGCAGCTCACTTGTAATGAGAAGGTCCGGGGTTCGATTCCTCGTGGCGGC
>JAPPMF010000007.1:0-145336 GCA_028819195.1 Gammaproteobacteria bacterium
GTATTTCGACGTGCTGGTTTAGTACCTAACAATGCAAGATTTGAAGACTACTTACGTGCAGCACGGAAATTAGTCCCCAAATTTCCCGCGGAACTTGATGCTCCAGCTTGGGATATTGGAGGAAGATACTGCAAACCTAAAAACCCTCTCTGCGATTGCTGTCCGTTGAACGAACATTGCCCTAAGGTAGGGATCTGACGCAGAAGTTACTTAACTAAGTGTACACCAAGAAAGCAGGTTGTAGGGAATGAGTATCAAAACACCTCATACACAGAAAGCCTGACACGCTCAATAACAGCACCTGATATTTAGCAGCGGGTGCTAATTTCGGTCCTGTTTCGGTGTACAACTCAACTCGACACCTTCAACCATTCGACGACGTACCCTCTATTCCGCTCCTTGAATCCAAGTTCCCCAAGCTTCTATATCCCTTCCGAAATCCTCTCCGCTAATAGCCTTTAGGAAGTCTAGTGCTGGTGTCCTATGCTTCTCGTGTTCCGCTCCCGCGTATGCGAGCAATAAGTCAGGCCTTTCACGAACCAGTGCCGCCGCGAATTCGGCATCTACTTCTGTAGCAACCAGGGACTCAAGAATTGCATTGAATGCGAATGGATTCGTCCCTCCAAAAAGAGCCAAGAGAGACTCGCGAGCCTCTGACCACTGAACTTGATTCGTTTTGTCGGTACGCACCAATCCCTTGAGCACTCTTTCAGCAACGCTTCTTACGAAACTCTCCGAGTCGATCAACGAACCAGCTAGTCCATGCCAGGACTTGTCGTTCTCGGGAAAATACCCAAGAACCATCGTCGATATGGCTCTGGCTGACCATGAAGCGTCTTTGGCTAACACATCAAGGGCTAGATCGTGATCCGATGCTTCATAAGCGCCGTCCATGAGCTCCCAAACTTCTTTAGCGGTATCGCCGTTTGCACCGAAGTATTCCGCAAGCATCGGCGTCTTGTCTAGAGGAGCGTCGGCTTCAATGGCCTGGTACCGTGCCTGTACAAGAGCCGAGAACGTACCAAAATCTTCCTCTGTTGCTGTCTGCATCTTCTGCCAAACTTCCGGTAAGGCGATTGTCTCTGCTCCAGGCGACCGGTATCGCACACCCGAACTGTCCTCTACACCGACCACTACCGTGTACATATCCATAGACCCATCTTCTAGATGCTTCATGAACACGAAGGCAGCTGCATCTGGAAATTCCAGGTCCCTCTTCATTACTGCTGCGCACGCATGAAACGGTTTATCAGGATCTAGTTCTTGAATAGACTCAAATAAATCGGAAGCTTTCCACTGTTTCAATCCGATGAATTCGACTGGGCCCCTGGGTCCGTCGAGAACTTGGGCAACACCAGGCGAGATGATTGCTACGCAAAGAGAAATTGCGCAAAACAAAGATAATCCTTTCAACATGAGTTTTTTTCCTACATTAATAGATCGGTGTACCGCGACCAATAAAACAGAATCGCGTTTACGTAGATGCTCTGCGTAGTCTATTTGGTACAAAACTTCATTTTAGTTTCTTTTGATCAAAAAGTGACCAATAATGTGCCTGCTAGGATTAGATGAATCAAACTATGAGAAATTTATCCTCGCGTTGGAAAATGATTCTCAATTGCGGGTTCCACAGCACGGCTGCTTTTCAGTAACCAAAAATCGAAGGGATCTAACAATTGGTTATAATGATTCACATGTACTAATACTTTACGCTGTGGGTTGCTTGGTAGATTAGCAACACTTTGAACCCGCTATTTGTAAAGGCTAGCACTGCCCCAAATTGCAACTCAAAAATAGGAATAGTTAATGGATTTTGAATTACCTTCTCGTGGGCTAGTTTTCTGGCCCGTTTCGAACGGAGACAGTACCACCGTAGTTGTGGACTCTGAAACATATCTTCAAATCGACCTGAACCACCTTGAAAAGTCTGATGACGACGATGACGCAAGTTGGCCCGTCGTTGATGAGCTCGTTAACCGACTTCCTCGTGTTGGGGATCGACCATACTTGGCTTCGTTTGCTCTTACACATCCTGATCAGGACCATTGCAAAGGATTCACAGAACTCTTGGACAGAGTGGAGATCGGCGAACTGTGGTTTACACCGCGGATTTTCCTGGAGTACAAAAAGGACCTCTGTAGTGACGCAGCTGCTTTCAAACAAGAGGCTGAACGTCGTGTCCACGAGACGATTAATGCCGACGGGGATCCAGGTAGCGGAAATCGAGTTCGTGTATTTGGATACTCAGAGCTGTTAGAAGAAGACGAGTTTGAAGGTTTTCCGACTGATCGCCTAGCCATTCCTGGCACTAGTATTAGCACAATAGATGAGACAAATGTCGCGAACAAATTTAGTGCATTCGTTCACGCACCGTTCAAGGATGACGAAGCTGGTGATCGCAACGACACGAGCCTTGCTCTACAGATGTCGTTGTACGAAGAATCTCTGAAAATGTGTGCACTGATGTTGGGAGACCTTTCCTATCCAGTAATCAATCGAATTTTTGACAAGAGCACACCTCTTGATTTGGAGTGGAATGTGCTTCTAGCGCCACACCACTGTTCAAAGTCTTCTATGTATTGGAAGGACGACGATGAAGAACAAGAAACTCTAAAGGAGCACATCGTCGATGCGATGGAAGAAGCTTCACGTAGCCCTAACTGTGTCGTGTCTAGCTCGAACAAGGTTCCAGAAAGCAATAACAAAGGGGACGACCCACCACACGCAAAAGCCAAGGAGCAATACGAAACGATTACAGAGAGTTTTCTTTGCACCATGGATCAAGATTTCCCAATTGTCGTGCAATTTAGTGAACAGGGAATCGACTTCAAAGCCGAGTCGGTTGTAGGAGTCTCTGCAACTGAAGCAGCAAATAGAGCACAGGGTAATCAAAACGCACCAACCACTCCTCAAACCTATGGTATTAGGTAGGTGAATCGTGGATTTGAGTTGGCCGAATCTCAGTTGCGAGAGATAGCCTGTGCTTCTCATGGTACCATTTCGATAGAACGGATTGAACAAACACTTGGATGGTATTGGGTCTCCCTGAGCATAGGATTTGCTGGTGTCGAAACGGCTGAAGGAGGGCTTCATTTACGTGCACGAGAGAAATTCGTAATAGTAATATCTCGCGATTTTCCATTTCGCGCCCCTTCTGTAAAAGTTCCACATACACGTTTTGCCTACTGCTCGCACGTTCAGTGGAAACGCCAGCTGTGTCTATATGGTTCATCAGTAGAGTGGCGTCCCCAAGATGGCATGTTTGGATTTATACGAAGACTTGATGCATGGATCCGCGATGCGGTAAACAACAATCTAGACTCTGAGGATGCTCCGCTACATCCACCTGTCGCATACTCCGTCGTCGATGATTTGTTAGTACCCAAAGCAAACACGCCTGTGGTGGCAAATAAGAATTGGTTTGGAGTAGCTGAATTACAGATACGCGAGGGAAGAGTTGAGATTGTTGGTTGGAAGCGGAACAATGAACCGTGGCCAACAAATTTTGCACCAGCAATTCTGCTACACGAGAAATTTCCGTTCGAGTATCCTAGTACCGTAGGAGCACTGCTTGAAGAACTGTCGGATCATGGCATTGATAGAAACTGCCTCCTGCGTATTCTGGCACTCTACTCCTGTAATGACTCCACAGATAGGCCACTCACAGTAATTCTTGGTACTCCTATGCGTCGCCCGGATCCATCGGGTCCTATTCTCCAACACCTAGCCGCGTGGCAACTATCAACAGCCGATACAAACCAACTAAGAGAGGTGGGACGGACATTGTTCACAGAAGGACTTCAAAGCAACTTTAATAAACAACCCCTTCTTAAATGGTGTGACACCGCAAAGGTTGGATGGTGTAATCTCGAAGAGATGCGACCAGAAGTAACAAGGAGACGAGACTATTCGTCAGACATGTCTTGGTTTTGCAACAAGAGAGTTGCCATATGGGGTTGCGGAGCTATTGGGTCTAATGTAGCCGAGTTCATAGTAAGGGCTGGAGCTAGCCATTTAGTGCTGGTCGACCAAAAAGTGGTCACTCCTGGAATTCTCGTAAGACAGGGATTTGAAGATGCTGACATCGGAAAACCTAAGGTTGACGCGTTAGGCAATCGGCTGATGAAAATCAATCCAAACCTAACGATCAAGCAATGCCGCACAGACTTGATTACTCACTTGGTTGACGAGAATCGATTAGTAGAAGTTGATTTGATAATCGATTGTACGGCGTCCCAAGCGGTGCGGTCTGTACTCGAATACAACCTGCTTAGATTCTACTTAGATCGTCCACCAATTGCCAGTATAGCTATTGACGGACAAGCAAGTGCTGCTATTTCGACTCTAGCGAAACCTGCTCACAGCGGCTGTTCTTTGGACCTCTTTCGTCGGCTTAAGTTAGAGGCATGTAGAAATCCTTCTTTAAACGAACTGCTTGAAGCATTCTGGCCACAATCTGGTATTGGTGTCGATTTCCAACCCGAACCAGGTTGCTCAGAACCCACTTTTGTAGGTTCACATGCTGATCTTGCGGGACTCACAGCTCGTTCGGTCAATTCGATTGCAAACGAGCTGAAGCGTGAATGCGAGCACACAGGAGTTGGCTGGATGTTTGAGAATAGGGGATCCATCCAAAAATTCTCATGGTCACCTGACAGAGTGCTCGTAGATACAAACCACAACTACTCTATAAGAGTTTGCTCTCTCGTTGAACGTGAAATGAAGGCTTGGACTAAACGATCCAGTCGAGTGGTTGAAGCAAACGTTGAGACAGGAGGCTTGGTTTTTGGGGAAATTGACGAAGCCGCCGGAGTTGTTTGGGCAACTGAAGTGGATGGTCCTCCTGCTGATAGTCACGCTAGCAAAGATCACTTTACTTGTGGCATTGTAGGAACGAAGGAAGCAGTGGAGGGCAGAAGAAAGCGATTTCATGGTTCTGTCAACTGTATAGGCACCTGGCATACACATCCAAATTCTAGTTCGCTATACAGCAGGACCGATGAACTTGCTGCCGAGCAATTCCTAAATGAACCAAATTCTGATAAGAGCTCTTGTCTACTGCTAATACTGGCTGGTGACCGGACGAAAGCCGAACTTGGTGCACATTTATTCAAGAGGTCTCCGAACGGTAAGCCAATCGTGAGTGTACGAGCTACTCGACACCTTGACTATGTACCCAAGAAATCGAAAGATATTGGACTTGCTTTATCTGGCGGTGGATCTCGGGCGATTGCATTTCACTTGGGGTGCCTTCGTGCGTTGAATGACCTCAATCTACTTGGGCGCGTTCAGGTTATTTCGAGCGTATCAGGAGGGTCCATAATTGCTGCGATGTATGCTTATTCAACAGATTCTTTTCTAGACTTTGATAGGCGTGTAGTTGAATTCTTGGGACGAGGGATCCAATGGGACATCGTTCGACGCATTTTGCATCCAAAATCTGTGTTTAGGTGGCTTTCTACACGTGCGAATCGCTCACGATTCCGGACATTCAGTCGAACCGAGGTTTTTCGCGAATTCCTTTCAGACCACTTGTTTGGCTACCGTCTAGTCAAGGAAGTTGCGCGTCCTTCTCTTGATGTTGTGATCAACACAACCGAACTTCAAACTGGGTCGGCATTCAGATTTGGAAGTCGGCGAAGTGGCTGTTGGCGGTACGGGACAATTTCAGGCCAAGATGCACTGCTGGCAGATGCCGTTGCGGCATCTGCGGCATATCCTCTCGTCCTTCCTGCTCTTGAACGGAAATACCGATTTACGAAATGTGGAGAAACTTCATCTCCAACTCGTGTTCTGCTCTCGGATGGTGGTGCTTTTGAAAACCTAGGCGTTAGCCCGATGGAACCAGGGAGGGATTCCACGATCAGCACAAATGTCTTCAATCCCAAGTACATAGTTTGCTGCGACGCGGGTACAGGACTTCTAGAATCAAACAATTACCCAACGTCATGGTTCCGGCGCAACCATCGCACCGCGAAATCCATTTTTAGAAAGGTACAAGATGCAGCACGAAATCGACTTCACTTAATCTCGAATAACAACGATCTAAAGGGATTTGTCTTATGTTATTTAGGTCAGCAAGACAAGGCTCTGCCTTGGATTCCTTCGGGAATGCCTACTCGAAGTGAGGTCAAAGACTACAAGACAAATTTCGCTAGCCTATCCAACGAAGACATTCACCGGTTGTCTGTAAGGGGAGAATTGCTCATGAGATTTCTCTGCGCGTATTACCTAGCAGACTGTTAACCTGTCTTACCTTACGTCTAATTCGAATATAACGGGTAGCGTTTAACAGGAATTTATAGTCAATTATGGTAACTGGTTCAACTGCTACTGCCTTTGCTCACTCAACCTGCATGTCGCAAAGGATCCTACATCTCTAATCAGGCTTGATTTAAAATAGTAGTGTATCTAGGACGTAACAGTAACGCACCCGAAGTGGTGGTTGATAATTCATTCATACCTTCACACAGTACTGCACTCCACGCGCTCTTTCCGTCATCACGTGAAAGCGAGATTTTGTTCTGTGGTCAAAAACACAACTACTAACCAATTCGCTTAGTGGGTTCAATCAATGTGTAAGTCCTATATTAAAGATGCAGCAAAGTTAACGATTTAAAAGAAAACAGCTAACAAAACTTGGTCAAGTGAGACATTCGCTATTGTCAACACAAACGCTTCTGGGAGAGTCTTGGAGCATCGGGCATACTTTCGGCACGGATTATTGATGGCTCTTTGTACTCTGGAGGTTGTAGGGGGTAACTTTGGTGGAAGACCCTGACCGAAATCCCGACGTTATAGACCTCACAGCCGCACTCTTCTCGATTCTACGAAAACAACCCGAATTTGCTTCGGTCATCTTTGACTCAGACAACTCTGAATCGCGACAACTCACAGGTGTCGGTTGTAGATCTCACACAATGGTTATGACAGATGTGAGGATTTCTATGTTTGCGGCCAGCATGTCAGACCAAAAACGTGACCTAAAACAAACGGGATTATCCAGCAACCAGTTAGAAATTCGGATTGGTCTAGTAGATAACTGGGAATTGGGCTCAGTTGGAAGACCTTTCAAATTGCACCATTTCGAGTCGTGAAAGTAAGTGGAGGTAATGGGTGGACAGCTCATATTCATATGAAGACGAATCGAAGAATGCAGGAAGCTGCTCAACTAAATCGCGATGTTGAAAAAGGTGGAGTGATACTGGGAAGAAATTCCGAGTTAGCCAAAGTAGCTTTTCTAGATCTCTCGGCCGACAGCATCCTCTCTCGAGACCAATTTGTGCTCGGTACAAAAGGACTCAATCAATATATCGATGAGTATTCGAGGTGTGTAGGTGGCACTCTCTACTGTCTTGGGACTTGGCATAGCCATCTCCCCGATAGCCCACGCTCGCAACGTGCCATGAAAGTCGCAACAGAAGTCGCGCGTTCCTGTTCGACTCCTTTCGTATTCCTGATTCAGCGTCCTTCGGAAGTGCAAGCATTCATGGCGAAAGAAGGAAATTAGATTGGAGCATTTTGTTCGAATGTTCAACAAGACAAAATTTCTTCCCGACAAATACGCTGTTTCCGCTCGAATTGTTCCAGTTGTCTTAAGTCTGCTTCCTTGGTTAGTTTACTTTTTTGTAAAGGTCTCGCTAGATGTATCGAATTGGTGGTTTGGTCCCATCTTGGCAATTAGCCTAGTAATAGCTGCAGAACACATCGGACGTACGTTCGGTAAGAAACAGGAAGCAAAGCTGTTTGAAGTTTGGGGAGGTATGCCGTCAGTCGCGATGCTCAGACATCGAGATAAGAGAATTGATTCTATGACAAAACTCCGCTATCACAAGTTTCTGCAGGAATCCGTTCCTAATCTGTCCGTACCAACACCTGAAGAAGAGGCTAAGCAACCAGAATTTGCAGACCAAGGGTATTCAGCTGCATGTTCTTGGTTGCGAGAGCAAACAAGAGACAAAGAAAAATTTCACTTACTTACCGAGGAAAACATCAATTATGGTTTCCGTAGGAATATCTTTGGTTTAAAACCATTTACGATTACACTTGATTTGTTACTTGTAGCATTACACATCTGTTTACTAGTTTTGATGTCAATAGAACTTCAATGGATGGAGACCGTCCCTACGAGCCTTTTTGAATCGATGGGAATCTCGTTCATCGCACTCATGCATCTACTAATTGTAGTATTTATCATAAATCCAGGTTGGGTACGTACCCAGGCAGAGACCTACGCGAAGCGACTATTGTCATCTTGTGACGAGCTTCAGAAGTGATCATTTCTTCAATTTTACGGAGCCAAGAGAGTCCGAAACTTACCAAAGCGTTATCAACGAGATGCTTCGTCTAACCCGTGACATTTCACGGTTTAACCTAGGCTATATTCATAACTTGAACATGGCTTCCGTTGTAAGTTTTACGGACTCAGATACCTAGGTCTACTTGCTTCCTCAACCACTCTTGTAATGTATGTTGTGCCGCTCATTCTAAATTGGTCATCAGAGTACTCAAATTCCGCATTTTTATTTTCTTTCCTAAGCTTGTGTGTCGTTTCGACGTGAATTGTTCGTGCTTGTGAGAAGTCACTAAAAATTCCATCTGAACGACATACGCGATCACTACTTGAAGCTACTCTAAACTTGGAGGTTCCACATGAGTATAGTAAAATCACTTTCCGTAGATCGTGGTGACATGTTCTACATTTATCACGATGCGAACAGTTTTACCGTTATCGACTGTTGTTTGGTGCCACGCCGTAGAAAAGAGATTCTTAACGAAATCAGAGAAAAGCGAGCAGCAAAAAGAATTTATCGTTTTATCTCTACACATCCAGATAAGGATCACATATACGGACTAACTGACTTGAACCAACGATGTCCAATCGATAATTTTTACGTTGTGAAAAATAATGTGTCAAAACACAACAAAAATGAAGATTTTGAGGAATACAAGAAATTTCGTGATTGTCCAAAGGCGTTTCACTTGGCAAGGAGATGTAAACGACGGTGGTTAAATGAATCTAATGAAGAAGTACAGTCCGCGAATATTGAGATCCTTTGGCCGGACACAAAAGACGAGCACTTTAAGAATGGATTACAAGATGCTAAACGTACCGATAATCCAAACAATATTTCGCCAATCATTCGGTACCAAAAAGAGGACGGTTCTAGTTTCATGTGGATGGGAGATTTAGAAACAGAATTCATGGAAAAAATCTTGGACAAAGTAGAACTAACAAGAGTGGATGTACTCTTCGCCCCACACCACGGTCGCGATAGTGGAAAAGTCCCGCGTAAATGGTTAAAGACACTTAATCCCAAAATTATCGTGATTGGACAAGCACGTTCAGAGTATCTAAATTATTACCCAGGTTGGAATACCATCACTCAAAACTCCGCGGGTGATATTACATTCGAGTGCCGTCAAAGGTGGACACATGTCTACGTTTCCAAGCCTAACTATAGTGAATATTTCCTCAGGAACCTTGACAAAGAAAACAATTTTGGCGGGTATTACATTGGATCATTTTGATCTTGACGACAACAACAACAACTAAGCCATTCGACGAAAGCCTATGGGACTTTTAGCTCTTCGATTCCACTAACTTATTACGAGCTTCAATCGCATCTAAGACACGTCTATCGCCAGTCTTGATGAAATAGTCCATCGCTGGACGAAATTCAAATATCTTCCGTATCTCTTCTGGATCCTCAGGAAAAATAATCCTACCATCTTCATCTCTAACCAGAGATGGCTGTGGAGCATCAGAAAATCTATCGGTGTTACTTTCTGCCATCGACATTATCCTTTTACGCAAACAACTTGTTTCAATGTATGCACCGGTGATACTAAATCTTCCTGAGCTTTCATCACGGCGTCAATATCCTTATATGCCGAAGGAGTCTCATCAATCGTAGTTTCATCCTTACGACATTCTACATCTTTTAGCGAATTTATATGATCTTCCACGCTAATTGATCGTTTAGCTTCAGTCCTAGACATCCGTCTTCCAGCACCATGTGAGACACGAAGAAATTCTTTTGTTTGCGTCAGAGAGTTTGCGGGAAACAAAATGTTGGGGTGTTAAATATGCGGGTAAAGATACTGTAACTTGGGGACAATATGGCTAATATTCATTTCCGTTACAAGGAACTAATACGGGAATAGTGCTTTAAATGGAAGAGTTAGTTACGACAGATCGAGAAAAAAATCATATCGTATGCAATTATCGTTTGTGTTTTTTGTGATTGCAACATTTTTGACCACTAAGTTATTTAATCAAAACTGCTGGCATTTCCACGACCAAAGTGTGGCTTTAAAATAAACTCATGCACCGGCGAGACCTACAAAGTGTCCGGAAGCATGTGGGAGAAAATTGGTTCAGAATGACACTCTTCTAGATTGCATTTAACAAATTTGTGTGGTTTAGATGAGAAAAAATGATTCTAGGGTCGAGTGTGGGAGATTGTTTAGGGAGACGTTCGGTCCGCTATGAGTAACTGAACGGACACTTTTAGTTATAACGAGTTGGTTTCACATACGATCTACCGTGTACAAAAATGTGAATATCTTGTATCGACACGATACCCAGAAACGAATTCTCAAAGCTAGAAATGGAATAAATTAGAAGTGTCTTTGCCGGGCAACAAATAGCACAACGATTCGATGTCGGTGTACGAAGATTTTATTGATTCGTGCATCGTCCCCGAAGCGATCTACATGCCCAACAAACAGATCCTCTAGTACAGCTACTTTAGAGTCTGCTGAAAACGGTTAAATATTCAAGACATTTTGCTAGCAACAACCGTTTACATGACATCGTATGACTAGATTGAGCACCCAGTCTGAGAGATCCTTTACTAGGGAACTAGCAGAGTTCTTGCTCCCTTCTATACGTAAAACTCAGTTTTGAAAGCGTTGAGTCCAATAGAGCATTCGCCGCTCAAACTTCTGATGTAGTGACTCTTGCAAGATAGCAGAATCCGAAGTGAACCGGATTCCACACTCTTTAGATTTGAGAGATGTTCTAGCAGTTCAAGATAGTATTTGCATCAGAGTGCTTTGCCTTAGCGATTTAGCAATTGATACGATGTCTTTGACCGGTAGCTTTGGCACGAATTTTGCCTTCAATTATGCAAGATCATACGAAGCGCGAATCGCAATGAGCAAGCTTGTTAAGGGGAGTAGTAATCCATTGCTAGACGAAACACCGACGTTGAATGTGTTCATAGTTACGAGTCACTATGTTCAACGTTAAGCACGTTGACCCGCGAAGTGGTATCGTGCATTAGGGTGGTCAATTGAATGCACTGGGTTGATAAAATCTACCAGTGTTCAAGAACTGAAAATGAAGCCAATGCATCAAACGACGAAAGTTGAAGATGCTAGGTTGTGCTTTCGACTAGGAGCCCACTAAACATGGATTCAACAATCAATATGGGACGAATATCGCCAATCTTTCTTGGATTGGCACTATTTACTTGCGTGCTTACCTTCTCTGCGACTCTTGCTAATACAGAGCAAACTACCGAAGAGGCTTTCGTTGCAGAGAATGCAGAGAAACCTCACTTTACTTTAATGGACACTGAGGAAGCAATCAGCCGTTATCGTAGTGAACGATACAAGAAAATAGCAGAAGGACTTGCGTCTTCCTCGCTTTCAGATGACCATCGAGAATTGCTCGCAACTGCAATGTCCAAGATGTATCTGGGTGTTCCCGTGAGTTCTTTCACGCATATGGAACGTGAGGAAAGTTCAGACCTTGAAGAACCTTCGGAAAGCAATGCCAATTTGTTTGTCAGTGACGACGGCCGAATTCAGCATGCTAGTGAATCGATCGTACGCGGCTTGAATTCTCCAAGTCCGTTCGTTTCCTTGCCTCTCCTACCATTTATTCCCGCCACAGGCAGGATCCTAAATGAATCGGATACCGAGGCAAATTTCATCTTCGACGTTGAAACTAACATGATCGCTGAAGCAGGGGATGACGACTCCTCTGGCATGATGGAAAAAATGAAAATGGTTGCCGAACTTACAGTAGGCAAACTGGATCAGTCGCCTACTAGATTTATACTAAGACTCGAAAAGCCATTGCGCAAACGATTCCTTTTTAAGCTTTCAAAATTCCAAATGGAACTACACTATTCCTATATTGATAGTTGCAGCGGATATGCCGTCAACCAAATGTCCATGGAAGTGAATGCATCTGTGATTATCAAGGGAAAAATGCACGAATTAATGGAATCGACGTTCACTGACATCGAATGCGCACAACCGTTGCGCTATTTGTTACCAAACGAAGACGAGTCCAATTTCTTCCAGTTTTAGTGTTGAGGATTCTTTCCTAGGATATCGGTTAGATTCAAGATATTCAAGTTTGTGTACAAGGTAAATCGTACTTGAAACGAATTTTTGCTACTCTGTTGGGACTTATCCAGCTGATTAACCAGAAATCCCGTTTATGTAGGGCATAACATCACACTATAACACAGGCTATATTCGCAACGTCCAGGCACACCCTGTACTTGTCGGTAACTCATCGCGGAACGAGTATTACAAGTATGGCGAATAAGGTGAAAGTACACAAGAAACCAACGTTTGTTCAGTGGAAGTGGACTATGAATGGAGGCGCTGTTTCAGCGACAATTTTGTTTTTTAAAGGAAGTTGCAACTTCGACGCCCCGTTCAATAAGATGACTTGGCGACTGAATGCGACGTTGTTACTGAGACCACCGCCGATTTGGAGTTATTGGACGAAACGGTAGGATTAATCGCCGAAAAGTTCCTACGAAACCTCACGTTAACAAAGCTTGCGCTGAAATCATAGGAAAATCTCAAACAATGGAACCAACTCATAAACTTAGCGGGCTACTGGAACACACCGCTCCGTACTAAGGACGGCAAGAAAGCTTGAAAAAGGCGGTTCCCGAAGTAGAGGAGAATATTCAAACTTGTTTCGAAGCTGCGCGGAAAATTGATGCGACGATCAACGGCTAAAATACACAATTCGCCAAAATGACGAGTTTGTTTTTGTGGTCACCGAATTGGAAAACGTACATGTACCACTATTTATTCTATTACCAACTTCATCCTCAGTCTTGGCTTGACAGCGAGGAGGTGGAAGAATTGCTGGCATCGCTTGGAGTCGCTACGAAAATGCACCCAATGCTGATCCGGTTAGAAACAGAGGAGGCTAACGTCCATTCTGTTCACCAATCAATTTTGAAATTATTCAGACCGAATAGTGGAAACGTGTATTATTTGACTGAAATACCAGAATTTCTAAATGTCGCTGGTCAAACTAGACTTGCGCGATTTACAAATATCCGTGACTGGATGGAATTGGAGAATGATGACTGAAGATAGCATCGCAATTCAAGATCTTTACGAAAGAGTTTTGCAGTTTTTGTACAGATATAACTCAAGCACGGAAGAGATGCGCGGCATGTTTAAGAAATTATTGCTAGACGAATTTGGCCAGAGCTTCTTGGACTCAGTTATTTTGGAAATAAGAAGGCTATTCAACGATAGATTGATTGAAGTGGAGTTAGATCCAGACGGTCCTGCATTTAATTATCGAATGACAGAGGCTGGAGTAAAGAGCGTTCAGGCAATACAAATTAGTAAAAAATCTAAGGACGAGGAGTAATTCCGACTTTTTTCTTAGTCTCTTTGAACTTTGTTATGTTTTTTGTATTCTGGCCATATGTGGTCACCAAGTAGTGACTCAACCAGCCCGCCACAAATTCTTTCCTAAGCTTTGTCGAGAATAGTGTAGTGGTGTTCCTGCGGTATTCCGAATAATAGATCCATCATGATTACTTCTTGTTCTGTGCGCTGGGTTTTCTCAATCAGGGTGACCGACGCAGTATCGCTGTCGCACCTGCGGTAAGTACTTCAGTATAAAAACTAATGCATTCTTAAAAGGAAAGCGCCTATTACTGAGAAAATAGGTGCATACGATTTATCTCATGTGTACGAACATTAAAGGTGTTTCTAGCATGAGAATCCGTAGGGAAATCAACGTACGAAGCCTGCCGTGTGGTATCTCATGCACCGAATTAGGCAGGCGATGGGTATTGTTCCCAGCGGTGACGACTAGTTTAGTAGCGAAGTGGAAGTGGACAAAATCTATATCGGCGGTGAAGAGAGCAACCGCCATGCGTCCAAGAAACACTGTCTAGGCCGGGGTGTAGCAGGCAAGAAACTCGTTATTGGAATTAAACATTGAGAAATTGCACATTAAAAAGCCAAAGTCATTAACGACACGAACCGAGAAACGATACAGGGATTTATCCAAGAAAACGTTGCAATCCCTAACCAGATCAATACGAGTGCGACTATTTTGAAGTGTATGTAGATGGCAGAACTTTAGTTGTCACGACAGCTTGAAAATAGCGAGAGAAATGGCTAAAAAGATAGAAACGGCTATTCAAGACGCTAAAGATGGAGATGTGCGTGAGATCTATATTGAGTACTTGGAAGAACTGCATGAAGAGTTATATGCTGACATTGAAAGAGGATATATTTAGATGATCCATCCTAATATATCATTGGACAAGCAGCCTGTCGTTCATCACGAGACTGTAGATGGTGATAGGCTCTATACAGTATCCTCACAAAATGCTAGTGCGTTGAAAGTTGTTTGGAACAAGGATGGCAAGGGTTACAATGTTGGTGAGCTTATCGGACAAAACATGGCCTACAATCTTGTCAATTTATTGAGAACGATAGAACAGTTTATCAGGTAGGTATGACAGATTCGGTTTGGATTTACAAACTTTGAGGAGTTACGTGGTGGATAATTTGTATTTTATTGCGGCGTGTTTCATATTTGTTGGTGTTCCAACTATAGCGTTTTACATGATGTATGTTTACTCAATGCTAGGCAAGATGTTGATAGCAGTCAATATTGAGGAGAAAGAGAGGCAATACAAATCATTGTGTAGAGAAATAGAACAATTAGATGAAGAGTTAGTCAGAAAGGTAAAGGAGTTAAAGCGTGACCAAGAAGACTAAGAGAAATCCGAACTCTATCAATACCTAAATGGAATCAAGGGAGTAGGAAAACCGTACAATTTCGCTTACCTTGCGTACATGGCGATTCGACTCATTGAATGCGAACGACTATTGAAAACAAGGGTCTGTCAGAAATTCCGTGTATATCATATCACCTCCGAAGGTCCATGGTGAATATAAAGTCGACATCGCGAAAGATGTTAATGCACGATTAAACTCTTATCAGACGGGCGATCCAGAACGTAGATTTTCGTTAGAGTTTGCGCTTGAGACTCCGCTATTTCGAGAAACAGAAGAGCACATTCACAAACATTTGCCAAATCGATTTGAATGGCACTAGAAGACATTAATCGTGAGATTGAGGCTTACGCGGCGTAAGTTGCAAGTAAGAAACTGATTTGAGTACGAACTTAGTATGAAGTTATCGAAACAAAAACTACCTTTCATATTTAATCTCATCCGATTCAACGAGTCTCATCAACAAGATATTTCTGGTCAAAATTTTTACTTTGAAAGGGTTGCTAAAGGAAAGCGCAGGATGTGGGCTACTCATATAGACATCGAGGATCCAACTCCAGCTAAAGTGATAATTTTTGTACGAACGGACGTGAAAAGACAAGAAATCGTGGATGAGATCAATAAAGCTCAAACATTTTTTCGTGAGCAAGTCGAACCTGCGCACTCCGAATAGCCCGAGAAGCGGCGAAAGTCCTGCATTTGACACTTAACACTACATTATTATACTGTATAATATCGTCAGCATGTCCATATATTAACAACCAAGAAGCGAACGTGCCCAAACTTAAACCTACCCCGATCACGAACCTCAATCCGACGAGAAATTCGTGACAATGGACGAGTTCAAAAAGACGGTTGGTGCAATGATGCACGCGTCGCGGGAAGAGCACTGGAAAAAGAAGCGGAAAATACTCCCAAAAATACAAAAATCAGACCGGTAATCGGTCGTATCTAGTTCGAGCGATTGCTTGGGTAATCAGCTAGATATGCCCCGTCCCTTTAAATAACACCCGCCAAGGTGAGAATGATGTAGATATCGCAATTACCAAAATAAATTTAGAGTGGTGAAATCTATTTGGAATTTCCGTCCTAATCGATAAACGATCATCCACAAATGGACCGGTTCAGCAAAAATTTTGTATGGATTGAAAAACAAGTATATCACCTATTTTATCTCAATTGCGATGATAAGAATACAAGTTTAATCAGAATCTACAAAACTTGAACAATCTTGAACCAAATCTTTGACAATAAATAGACCGATAGTAGCTACTTTTATTTCGATTCCTGGAACTGAGTTTTTGAGCTTTTTTATGGCAACCGAAACCGTAGAACCGGTAGTCAATATGTCATCAACCAATAAAACCTTCCATTTTCCCAATTCCAAGTCCTCTACAGATAAAAGTTCTTCAAATTTCTCGCGAAATTTTCTGAGTGTAGGATCGTCTTTTTTCATGCACCGCTTCGATATAGGCTTTTTTAAACTTAATAATTCCTTGACAGGCACACTGAGTAAGTTTCCTAGTTCTTCCGCTAGTTTTTTCGTTCGATGAGGTTCTCCTTTGTGTACTTTATCTGGTGAGAGAGGTATGGGTGTGATCAAGTCATAGGCTATCTCCCCCCTCATCCTAAGTTTTTCATAGATCCCTAAAGCGAAGGGGTAAGCGTAAGCCATTTCTCCATCCTTGAATAGATAAAACTTGCGTGTCAGTTTTAGGACTTCAGGCGGAATTTTCCAGTTGTGGGACTGGCTATGTCGGATCCAAAAGACTGGAAAAATAGAATCCTTCGGTAACGTATGTGACAGTATTTCTGGTAATCTCCAGTCTTGATCCGATATTCTGATAAACGATTTAAAAGTATCGCAGGAACCACAAACTTTCTCCCTACACGAAGTTCTTTCACAAAGAACGGTGTATTTTCCGGAGATCAGATCAAAAATTTCCACACGGAATCGTCTCTACTTTAAGAAATTAGATACGAATACAGTCTGTGAGTTTGAGAACTGCAGTCTGTAAGAATCCATCGAATAATCTACCTGATTACTGATGAAGTTCAAAGTTCAAGTAGTTCTTTAAACTCACTAATTACTTGGTGAGTTTTTGGCGGGGCTTGCTTTTCATATCCGTAAGCAGCCCAGATAAATTTCACACCAGCAGAATTAGCCGCGATCGCATCGACAGAAGAGTCACCAACGAACCAACACCGAGCAGTAGAATTATTGTGTTCCATTCGACGCAGTAGCTCAAGGACACCATTAGGATGTGGTTTGGAACGGATACCTCGTCGTGGTGTGATTATTAAATCTTCTTTGAAATACTCGAGAATTTCGGTGGCCCGTAAGTGAACTAGAGCTAGTTTTCCTGGAAGATTAGATACAACACCTAGCCCGAGCTTTCGTGCACGAAGTTCTTCGAGCGTGGGTTTCACATTGTCGTAGAGTGACACCGTACCAACCTCACATCGGTTTGCTCCACTAACTAGGTGTTGATTGGTAATACCAAATGATTTAGCTAATTTGAGGTAGTTGGTCTCGCACAGTAGCCCCTCCGTCACATCCGATAACGGATCATCAGCTAGGTATCTAATCGCTTTTATGAACCATGAACGACTATCCCAAATCGTACCATCTAGATCAAAGATGAAACTTGTTTGTTGCATTTGATGTAATGGGAGACTCGTTCGTCAAGGTCGAATGATATTCCACCTCGTTGCGTATTTTCACCGTCACTTTCGATTAAAGCGTTACCTTCGGTTTCCTCGGTTAAGTCACTTCTGAATGTTCCTACTGGCTTCCTTTGCTCAAGACTGAATCGATATGCGTTCATAGCCCCACCATTAAGCGTCGATTGTGCGACAAATACTTCATCTGCTAATGCAACGATTAACTTATTGCGTTTTCGAAGTCGTAAGGTTGACGCTCCTTGTCCGAAACCAAATTCACTTACGAAAACCACATTTGGATCTACTAGTAATTTTTCTCGTAATGCACGATTCTCGGGAGGAAACAATCGATCAATGCCACAAGGCATAACACAAATCGTTTTGCCCCCAACGTTTACAACTGCTTCATGACCGACCGAGTCTGCACCTAGGGCAAAACCAGATACATGCACGCGCTCAACCTCTGCTAGAGTTTGGGTAAGCATTATTGTTTGACTGAGATATGGCTCTCGAATATCTCTAGATCCCACCACCGCCGTGGTATTGGCAGCATGCAGTATTGATGTATCACCTCGAATATACAACACTGGAACAGGGTTATGGTCATAGATACGTTTTGGATAGTCTGCATCTCCAATGACAAGGATACTTGCAGAGTGGGACTGAGCAACCTCAACTTGACGGTGAGCGCGATCCATGCAATTGACGATCGTCGAATTTGGTAACGATTCGATCGCTTGAACGATACGGGTTCCAACAACTCCTGGAAGTGACAATTGACTAGGATTTTCTAATACATCCCGTGGTACAACTCTTTGTTCAACCATAGTTCGAAACTTAACAGGACCAAATCCGTGCACTTGTTCTAAGGCATAAATCGCACCCAAATGTACGGGGTCCGGTAACTGAAGTTTGATGCGCCGTCCTTGCCGTACGATTTCCTTTGAGTAGACAGATAAACTGTCTTTTAGCAGTAGTTGGATGGCTTCATGTCGAGAGACTGCAGGTTTTCTCGTCCCGCGCCAATGATCTAGTTGTTTCATTGTCGGTTCGTCTAAGAACGCTTTGATACTTTCCATACGTTTCAGTCGTACTATCGTAGTTAAATTGGTCTCCCTTTTAGATTTTACGAAGTATCTTTGCTGGTAGTGGTGGCAAGCCTAGCTTCATGATTGGATAATTCTGTTGATGGTGTACGTAACAAATTCTCTAATCGGTTGTTGTCATTTTTGGTATGGGTTACTCGTGAAGTCCGGCTACATTTTCTCTGGGAACCCAACCACCTCCTTGTTGAATGATTTCAACTGTCCACGCAATGAGTAGACATAAGCCATTATTTTCAACACCCCACCGTCGACGTTCGTCGCCGGCGTATGCACCGTAGGTTGCTTGAAGATATTTAACGTAATATTCTTCAAATGTCTGCTCATCAGCTTCAGCTTTCAAGAATATCTTTAGGTTCAACGAATCGCCGACACGTCGAGCTTCTTCATCGATAAACCTTAATATCGTACCATTTTCGATGTGATTATGAACATCCTCAATTGTGATGTCATTACATATACCACGGTCTAACAATTTGTTGTATTGCAGGATTAGAAATGTTAGTAGCACTAAATCGACAGCGGGTGTGTCTGTCATTGCTTTGATTTGATAAATGAGTGAACGGGTCGCCGCGACAAATTCCTCGGCGGTAGTCTTCGAAATATTGTCAATGGACTGATGGACAAGTTGGTTTCGCAAAAAGCGTAGGTCTCGCAAGGCTTCTGCTGAATTAGGAGTCAGTGCACTGGAATATTCGAAAAATGCCAGTGCTTCAGATGGAGCAACCTGATCTTTACCTTGTTTTCTCGATAACTCGTGATATTTCAACACGGCTGTCCGTTGAAGTTGGTACCAAGCAGTCAGAATCGCCTCTCGGGGATTCGTTGCCACCGTTTGTTTGAGAGTTTGCTTGTACTCCTCGTCGATTGCTTGATCTTTTACACCATTGCGTTCTGCTTTCGCTCTGATAGTTTTCGAATCCCGTTCTACCTGTACTCCATAAGCATTGACTTTTGTTACGTGTTGCAAGAATTCGTCGAGATTGTTTCGAAACTTGCAACACAATAATAGAATAAGAACTGGCCAAGCCAAAGAAGAAGCTAGTGAAGCGAACAAGGACATCCAATTGTTAATCATCATTCTGGTACCATAAAACTTGAGTGGTTTCTTGTTATATACATTATATTCTTCTTGTTATATGGTTAGTTTCACATTCTAACATTTCTCTCAATTTTTCTTTCACATCAATCAGGTTCTATTCAATCAACCTAACTGGGCACATGAAGAGAACAACGTTTGGCACGGATCTATGTTTGCTTAGACAGATAATGGCACATATCTATTCGCTGGTAAACACACAGAAAACGCCGAGAGCAAAAACACAAATTTCGCAATTCCTTCATTTTCGCTAAAATTATTTTGAAAGATTTTGAAATATTTACATCAAAAAGCATTGCTTTTTTGGGCAATTTGTTATATACTTAATACACGTACCACCACTGAGGTGTACTGTAGAGAATAAAATTAGATAGAAAAACAGACTCGAAGATCACGCTAAATTGTCTTTTCTGTGGTCGAGTATGTAAAATACTTAACCGGTAAAACAATTTGTTTTACTATGAACTTCTCGTCTAACTAGATAAGAAGTTCCTTCAATTCCTTCCAGGAGGTAGGAGTGACTTCTAGAGGACAGGGACGTAGCGGGGAAGTCGCTACAAGTCCGATTAACAAACCATTGTGTCGTCAACCCATGGATAAGACGACCGGATCGGTAAATAGGAGAATTTCCATGAATATCAACTCTGATACGGGTCGAGGCCGTACTGTCTCTACCGTACTTTCAAAAATCTTGCTACTCTTGTTAGCGACTTGCTTTGCATTCAGTGCAAGTTTAGTTTTCGCCCAAACACCGACCCCGTGCGGCTTCGACATTGACGACGACGACGATATTGATGACGACGATGTTCTTAGTCGTATCGAGGTCGAATTCTTTGTAAGCGGAGCTTCTTCGGAAAATTTACCCGCGTTTCTCTCGGGTGCAGGTACGGAATGTGAGGACGACACGGTCCGATTGCGTCTCTATTTAGGAGAAGACACAGACAGTGCCACAACCGTTCCATTCGATGACGACAACGACCGTTACAACCTTGGTGCTGAGAACACCACCACCGACACTGATCGTGAAAGTTCTATCACTTTGGCTGGCCAAGATGGGAATGGTCGTATCACGTTAGATAACCCGGTTCTTAATCTTGATACCAGCGCCGAAGCTTGGGGAGCTGCACCAATCGTGTACACACTACGCGCGTTTAAGGTGTTCGAATTCGACCCAGCTGAACAAATCGGCGATGGATTGGAGTTTTCAGTAGTGTTGTACGGTACGGCACTTAACGCCCCCGACGCTAACACTATTTCGGCAGCAGCCGAATCCCCTTCCAACATCTACGTTGAATGGACGGGAGACGGAACAAACGGCGAAGCAACCTTTTATGAAGTTGCCTGGCGTGAATCGGGAACGGATGAATTCACGCTTTCAGGGCACATCAAAGAAATTCCTGATGTTACCACCGGCACTCCAGAAGTTCAGCATTACACGATTAGCGATCTGGTACCCGTCGCCGCAACTGGCGTAGGTAAAAACTACGATATCAAAGTTCGTGCCATACTTCGAGGATCGAACTACGACGCGACGACTAATCCCTGGGATGTCAGACGTAGTCCGTACACCGAGCTTGCCACTGCCGTCACCACTAAAAGTCTCGGGGATGACATGGACGACGACGACAATTGCCCGGTCGTACCGATAAGAGTCAGTGAAGGACATACCCAAGACTATGGACTCGCGTGCTGGATTACTCCTTCGAGTGAACGCGACACAGCAACGACCTACACGGTAAGGACTACATCTGGCAACACCAACGTATTTACGGTACAGCACATAACTGACAACGATGGCGATCTCTCAGACGACCTCATTCGGATTACAGGAGTCGCCGAAGGAACATCAGTTTCCCTCAATATAGAAGTTACTGCAACTCTGGGTACAGGTACAGACGCCGTCGTAAATGTATTGAAGGCTTCAGGAATTAAGGTAGACGTTACCGAAAACGCCGCCCCAATGTTCACGATCACATCGGCTACCGTGGATTGGAACGTGGAAACCGTTGGTACAGATTTTGAAATCAACGTTGTGTCACAATTTGTTAACCAAGATATCGACGACGATATCGAAGAGTATTCAATGACTGGTGGAAGTTACGGTAGTCGAGAATATTTGGAAATCAATGAAGATACTGGAAAAATTACCGTTCCTAGTGCTGTGACTGCTTCGCAACTCGAATCACTACCCGATAACCATCAATTTGAACTGGTAGTCACGGCGACCGACCAGAACGACCAAAGCGACAACATGACCATTTACGTCGACATAGTCGATGGTAGAGAAGGTGGTGTCTCTCGAAAGGCAGAATCAGACGATGAAGTTTGGTTGCGTCCGATCGCTTCGGATAATGGTGGTGGTACACAATCGACTGACGTCACAAAGAGTTTTGAAATCGATACCGGACATATGTGCTTCTCAATCGTCGATGAGGGTTTCACCGTTGACGGATCGGATGCTAACGATACGGTCGAGTTAAGTAACGACAATGAAGTAACTGTCGATCAAGTGGCTACTTTCCGTCTGTCGGGTGCAGCGTCGTGTAAACGCGGGCGTCTTTCCGTTACGATGGAATTACCTTCAACTGATCCTGCAAGCGACCAGTTTGAACTTTTAGGACATTACGGAACGATCCAGTTATGGTTTGAAGTCGATGCACAACGTGGTAACGATAGCAGTACAAAAACCGGCGATCCGGTCAAGATTCGTGTTGACTTTATCTACGGGCAGAATTCCGAACCGCGGATTCGTAGCACAGCGAAAGTCACGGGACGAAACGTTTATGTAACGTCTGGTTCACACACTATTGACGAAGGGGAAGATATTAAACTGACTTTCACCGCCGACGATGGTGGTCCCACTGGCGACCGACTGTGTTGGAGTCAAATGGGTAACTGTAAACCCTGTCAAGGTCCAGAAGACACGGAGGTCTACAGATCCAACAAGGGCGTCATAGTCGAAAGACGTGCAAGTCACGACGTCTCAAACAATGGTGTATCACACTCGTACGAACTCCTAGTTCGCGGTGAAGATGCCGACTATTATGGTCCAGGTATTCCTCGCGTCAATACCGACTTCGAGACGAATCCAGGTGGCTACGAAATCGAGCTCTGTGCGACCGATTTAGCCGGTGAGACTCACGAAATCAAGTTTACCGTTCGTATCGAAAACGTCGACGAAGCACCCACGTTCAAGAAAATTGATAATCTATATTTCTTAGTTGGCGATTATCCAACTGAGATCGATTTGGATGACTATGTAATCGATGGCGATGGGAATTCTGATATCGATGATTTCACCGCAGACATCATTGGGTCGAGCGATGTCATTACGGTGAGTGAGTCGAACGGCATTGTTACCGTAACTCCAACCGAAGACGACATCGACGGTCCAGAAACAGTAACCGTTGAAGTTTCCGCGACTGATTTATCCGGCCAAACTGCGTATGCGGAATTCGATGTAACGGTTAAACAGACCAACCGTTCCCCCCGTTGGGTAGGCGGTCTGTCTGGCTTGTCGTTTGAAATCGAAGAGAATTCACCGGTCAATACAAATGTAGGTACACCTGTTGAAGCCACTGATTCCGACGCAGACGACACCATTTCATACGAACTATCGGGTTCAAGTTACTTTAAGGTTGTCGAAACTGACGACGGTGCGCAGATTAAAGTAGCCAAGAAAGGTCTCGATTATGAAGGCGATCAAAATTCCTTTAGTCTTGTGTTAACGGCTTCAGACAACTATGGTGGCGTTGCGGCGCTCTCAGTCGAAGTTGATTTGATCGATGTGAACGAACCGCCGATGCGAACCCCAGACGAAATTGAAGATCAAACGGTCTTAGTCGGCGTTACCGCTTGTGTAGTCAAAGCTAGCGAACATTTCACCGATCCAGACTCCGATTCGGTCAATACAAGTTTAGTGTTCGAAGCTACTTCAACCCGACCGGGTGAAGTAGGTGTTGAGGTTCAGAATAACGAAGATATCTGCATTATTGGTAATTCGGTTAGTTCAAGCAATGCACGGATTACGATCACCGCGACCGATCACGACGATAACACCGTTCTCAAGCGATTCCTCGCTAAGACTTCACAGAACCATGCTCCAACGATAGTTGGCGATGGAATTCCAGACATGGAAATTCAAGAAGATGGTCGTAGTGATGACATTAATCTACTCATCTACTTTGACGACGGCGATGCCGGCTACGAAGAGGAGTTAGTGTTCGGACATCGAGTTAAAGATTCCTCGATCGTCACCGCAATTATCGTTGACGATCACTTCTTGAGAATTTACGGGGATGCTGATGGCGAAACCGAAATCACGGTTAACGCTACCGATCAAAATAATCAAACTGTGTCGTCGAGCTTTACAGTCGAAGTTATTCGCAACGATCCGCCGATAGCACATGCTGATTCGATTGCTGATGTCGATACTCGCGTAGGATTAACTGTCGATCCCATTGATGCTTCAGGCGCGTTCACGGACGAAGGTGATACCTTCACACTCGCGGTAAGTACGGATGATCCCGAAGTTGCTACCGCTGGTATCAAGTACGACGAAGATGACATTCCTTGGATCTTAGTCTACATCCACTCCGAAGGAGTAACCAAAGCCACACTTAAAGCTACGGATACTGCAGACAACACAGCGATGGTTTCCTTTACGATCGATGTTGGTGCACGCAATGACCCACCGAAATTGGTCAATGAGATCGAAGATGTGACTTTGGAAGTCGATGATAAAACTGACATCGAATTGGATGATGTGTTTGAAGACGAAGGCACCTTGACTTATGAAATCGACAATGAAGATGAAGACGTTGCCGATGTGATCTATCGAGAAAGTAAAAACGTCCTGCGTATCTTTGCCAACGGATTAGGTACAACTGATGTGAAGATCACGGCGATTGACAATGTTGATCAGACAGCCTCCGATGAGTTCGTAGTAACCGTAACGGAAGCGGCGGCAACAAACCAAGCCCCGACGACGGTTACCACTCTATCTGATTTCACGTTGTATACAGATGCGACTGGTAGTGTTTCCATTGACGGTTTATTTGAAGATCCGGATGGGGATGAGTTAACTTATGAGATTGAGAATTCGGATAGCAAGATTGTTACCGCTACACTCGATGAATTGATTATCAATCTCACACCCGGAAGTGTTGGGACTGCGAAGATCACCGTGATTGCTAAAGATCCGATGAATTACGGAGCAATTACCCATTTCATGGTAATGGTAGAAGCCCCACCGAATGCAGCACCGATCGTGTTAGCAAATATCGAAGATCAACTAGTTACAGTTGGTACCCCGATCGACTTATCGATTGAAGGTGTGTTCGAAGATCCAGATGGCGACGATCTTACGTATGCTGTCAGTTCTTCGGATCCGACCGTGGCAATTGCAGATTTGGATTCAATGACGATCATGATCACGGGTAAAGCACCGGGTACTACAGTGGTTCGTTTAGATGCTACCGATCCTAAGGGATTAGTAACTTCCGAAGAATTCGTTATCACGGTAGATACGGTACCGGTGGTTGTCGCACAAATCGATGATGTGACGATGCAAATCGGTGGTGAGATCTTTGAGCTGAATGTCGCCCAATACTTCAACGACGAAGATGGGGATACATTAACGTATACATTCGCCTCTGAAGGTAAAGCTGCAACTATGAAATTTATGCAAGCTGATTTATCGCTCACCCCTTCCATTGTTGGTTCAACTGAGATTACGGTGAAAGCGACGGATCCGCGTGGAAGATCGGCGCAACAGACGTTCTCCGCGATGGTCAGCGATAGTGAAATTCGTAAGCAGACTGAAACTACTTTGGCAATGGTTGGTCGACACATGATTTCAAGTTCGGCGAATGCAATTGGTGCGCGCGTTGAAGGTACCCGCGAAAACTTCGGTTTTGAGAGAATCGTGGAAGCGATTGATCGAAACGAGCGTAAAGCACAAGAGCGAGAACCAGTTAAGGAACGACAGGTCGAACAAACTGACAGGGTTGCGACGAATCCATCGCAAACTCCAGAGACAAAACCGGAACCAAGTGTTCCTCCAGCCGAACCTAAAGTTGAACCAGTTGCGAATCAACAAACCTCAAAGGGTGGAATTTCGTGGGGTGTCATCTCCAGTCGTAGTGCCAAACTCGATGTCAAAGATTTCGTACCACGAAACTTCTCGCAATCGCTTGAAGGCGACGGAATGCTTTCTGATATTTCGGTTTGGGGTACAACCGACGAACAGACCTCAAGTTCAGCGGATACAAAGACTACGTCGAAGTCGGCTCACTTAGGAACTGACGTTGCGATCAATGATCAATTGACGGTAGGTATCTCGGTCAGTAAGCACGAATCCGAAAGTGAGTATTCGTGGGGAACCGCGAATCGACAACTAGTCACTGATACCACTTCTGTCTTACCATACGCAAGTTATCGTATCAATTCAAGAACGCTAGTTTGGGGTGTTATAGGTCGAGGCTCTGGCGATGCAATCGTTCGCAATGGCGATGAAACGATCGACAAAGGTGACCTGACGACAACCTTGGCAATCTTGTCGGCGCGATCGGATTGGTGGCAGCGCGGTTCGCTGAACCTTGGATTTAGGGGCGATGCTGCAATCGCTAACTTGTCGACCGACGATGGTGTCGGCGAGGCTAAAGGCTTAGACAGTTCGGTTAGTCGCTATCGTTTAGGTATGGATGTCTCGTATGACTTCCTGACTATTGCTGGTATCTTTGCACCATTCGGTGAGTTAGCGTACCGCTCAGACGGTGGCGATGGAGTTACCGGAAATGGCTTCGAAATTATCGGTGGATTACGATACAGTTCGAATTGGTTTACCGTTGACGCCCGCGGCCACAGTCTGATCACGTACTCGGAAAATGACTACGAAGACAAAGGTTTCTCAATGTTGGCAGTTTTCCATCCGTCGCAGGATGAACGAGGACTCATGGTGTCTGTTGCACCTACTTGGGGACAAGTCTCACCAACTTTTGGTACCTTACTACAAGAGAGTGCGACTTTGAACGCCTTAATTGGTTCAAGTTCGAGTGACAGCCAGCAACTTGGTATGGCACTTAATACTAATATGTCTTACGGGTTTTATATCAGAGAAGACACCCACATGGTACGACCTTATTTGGAATATACCCGCGACCAGTTTGATAGTTATTCATTCCTGTTAGGAGCTGAAATTAAGCAACTGATATCTTCAACATTCAATTTTGATATGGATGTTGTATTCGGTAAAGGAATGCAAACTTCTGACAGTGGTAATACATTTGGATTAAATGCGAGATTACGCTTCTAATTCTCAGTCATAAATAATCTCCATGACCCGTGCTGGCGATGCTGGCACGGGTATTTTTTTGTCTCGGCGTAAAAATCTCGTCGATGGCTCGACAAATCTGTGTATCATTTCTAATGGAGAATCAGTCGCAATACGTATTTATATTGCGACTACGCATCAACTCTCGAACTTTGTTAATAGGAAAAACATAAGGAGAACCCACCGATGAAGAGTAAACCGACAATGTTTCTTTCGATGCTAATTGCCATGGGGCTAACAGCGTGGCTGTTGTACTTTCCCATAACAGCGCAAGAAGAAGACGAAGTCAAAACTACTCGATTTCATGCTCTGAGTTTGTCCGGTGAACCAAAATACCCAGCGGGATTTAAGCATCTTGACTACGTAAACCCCAATGCACCCAAAGGGGGAACCATGCGGCGTTTTTACGAAGGTAGTTTCAACACACTGAATCCATTCACCATAACTGGTCGTCCTGCTGTTGGTTTAACCTTATTCGTGTACGAGACACTAATGAGATCCCCCGAAGATGATTCAGTCGCCGAATATGGAGTGATTGCTGAAGAAGTAGAGGTAGCAGAGGATCTGTCGTTCGCAATCTTTCATCTTCGTCCAGAAGCACGTTTTAGTGATGGAAGTCCCGTGACTTCAGAGGATGTTGTATTCAGTTTTCATCTGCTCCGCGACGAGGGTCTTCCGCACTACGCTAAGTATTACGCCGATGTTGAGAGCGCTACAGCAGTTGATCCACACACGGTACGTTTCGATTTCAGCGGCCCACCAAATAGAGAATTACCACAGATTATGGGACAAATTTGGGTACTTTCAAAAGCATTTTGGGAGAATCGCGAGTTCGGCGAAGCGATCATAGAACCGATCGTATCGAGTGGCCCGTACACCATTGGTGCGATTGAACCGGGTCGTCTAATCGAATATAAACGCAATCCTGACTATTGGGGAGCAAATCTGCCGTTCAATGTAGGTCGGTTTAACTTTGATGTGTTCAGTTTTAAGTATTACCGTGATTCTGACGTAGCATATTTGGGTTTTCGCGCGGCTGAGTACGACCTACGTCCCGAAAATTCAAGTAAGGACTGGGCTGAAAAATACACCGACGAAGCCTTTCCCGCAGTTCAGAGTGGGATGGTACGTAAAAAGTTGTTTGAACATGATCGCCCCGCTGGTATGCAAGCGTTTATTTTCAATACTCGTAAAAGTAAATTCACCGACCGAAGGGTACGTTTAGCCATATGCTATATGTTTGATTTCGAGTACGCAAACAATAACCTCTTTTACAATCAGTACACGCGCACCACGAGTTATTTCGCTAACTCCGATTTTGCTGCGACGGGTTTGCCATCTCCGGAAGAATTAGAGATACTTGAACAATATCGAGGAAGAATACCAGACGAGGTATTTACTAATGTTTATGAAGTACCGACAACCGACGGCAGCGGTAATATTCGACCACAAATGCAGAAAGCTTTTCAGTTGTTGACTGAAGCGGGTTGGGGAATTCAGGACGGAGCACTCACCCATACTGAAACCGGTGAAGTCATGGAGATCGAATTTCTTCTTAATGATGCAGGTTTTGAACGTGTGGTTAATCCATTGAAAGAGAATCTCAAGCGTCTTGGAATCAAATCGACGACACGAACGGTCGAACCCACACAATATCTCAATCGTGTTGATGAGTTTGATTATGACATGATCATTGGCACGTTGAGACAGTCGCATTCACCTGGGAACGAACAAAGAGACTTCTGGGGTTCAGAAACAGCTGAACAGGAAGGTAGTCGTAACTACATTGGAATTCAAGATACCGTCATCGACGAAGTCATCGAAAAAATTGTACAAGCTAAAACTCGCGACGAGTTGATTACCGTGACCCGAGCTCTAGATCGAATACTATTATGGAATCATTTTGTAATCCCACAGTGGCACATTCGCGCAGACCGGGTAGTTTGGTGGGATAAGTTTGGGATACCTGAAATTAAACCAAAGTATTACGTTGGTTACTCGACCTGGTGGTATGATACAGAGAAAGCTCGGCGTGTGGAAGAATTTCTGCGGTAAGGGCTAATCAATTTGATTGAGAGGGTAACTTACACGGTGAATTGACATGCTTTGGTATGTAGTTCGGCGATTGATGCTGATTATCCCGACTTTGTTGGGCATCATGATCATCAATTTTGTGGTCATTCAGTTTGCCCCGGGTGGCCCGATCGAACAGGTCTTAGCACAACTCGATAACCCAGAGTTAACGGGGACTTCGCGTGTAACGAGTGTCGGGTCTAGTGAGGTACAAGATAGCTCCTCCGATTCGCGTCAAGTGTCTTCAGGAGCTGGGGGACAGTATCGGGGCGGCGAAGGTCTAGAACCCGCCTATATCGAGAAACTCGAAGCGCGATTCGGGCTCGATAAACCGATTCATGAGCGATTCTTCATCATGATGAGGCGTTATCTCACTTTTGACTTTGGCGAGAGCTTTTTTCAAGGGAAAGACGTCATAGATCTTGTGCTTGAAAAAATGCCCGTCTCGATCTCTTTAGGTCTGTGGACGACTCTACTCGTCTATCTCATTTCTATTCCTTTGGGTGTACGTAAAGCAGTACGCGATGGCTCGCGCTTCGACGTTTGGACGAGTGCAGTTGTGATTGTTGGCAATGCGATACCCGCATTTTTGTTTGCGATTCTCTTGTTGATCATTTTTTCAAAGGCCAGTTCCGTCGAATTTTTACAAATCTTTCCCCTAGGCGGATTGACCTCGCCAGAATGGGGTTCATTACCGTGGCATGCCAAAATTTTGGACTATTTTTGGCACATGGTACTACCGATTTCCGCGATGGTAATTGGTGGCTTTGCGACTTTAACGTTTCTTACTAAAAACTCATTCATTGATCAGATTAATCAGCAATATGTTTTGACCGCCCGTGCTAAAGGCTTAGGACAACGCCGGATACTGTACGGGCATGTCTTTCGCAATGCGATGCTTATTGTTATCGCTGGATTTCCTTCTGCTTTCGTTGGAATATTGTTTACTGGATCGCTATTGATTGAGTTTATTTTTAATCTAGATGGACTAGGTCTATTAGGTTTTAATGCCGTAATCGACCGCGACTATCCTATTGTGTTTGCGACGTTGTACTTCTTTACGTTGCTCGGGTTAGTGATGAATTTAATCGGTGATTTGACTTATACATTCATCGATCCGCGTATTGACTTTGAGACTAGAGGTGTCTGATTTAGCGGTGCAACCAACCGACGGTCAAGTTCCTACTGCACGAACTTGGATTTCGCCTCTCACAAAACGGCGGATCGAGAGTTTTAAACGGAACAGACGCGGGTATTGGTCCTTGATCTTTCTATCCTTTTTCTTTGTATTGTCACTTTTTGCCGAATTCATCGCGAATGATCGTCCTATTCTGGTGCACTATGATGGTAATTTCTATTTTCCGATGTACCAGCGCATCCCCGAGACGACCTTCGGCGGCTTCTTCCCGACGGAAGCGGAATATCGCGAGAAAGAAGTACAAGACTTGATTGAAGAGAAAGGATGGATTTTGTGGCAACCTATTCGTTATTCCTTCGACACGATCAATTTTCAACGCGAACATCCCGCTAGTCCAACTTGGGAAAACATCTTAGGAACCGACGAATCAGGTCGTGACGTCGCAGCAAACGTGATTTACGGATTTCGAATTGCGATGCTTTTTGGTATTGCGTTGACCGGACTATCGTCAATCATTGGGATTGCCGCAGGCGCAGTGCAAGGATACTTTGGAGGTTGGGTTGATCTGATTTTCCAACGAGTGATCGAAATCTGGGCTGGAATGCCGAGATTATTTCTACTCATAATCTTAGCAAGCATCCTCACTCCCAGCTTTTTACTGTTACTTTTCCTGTTGCTGATATTCGAATGGATGGCGCTTGTGGGGGTGGTTCGGGCCGAATTTCTACGTACCCGAAACTTTGAGTACGTTAGAGCTGCACGTAGTCTTGGTGTGAAAGACTCAGTCATTATGTTTCGCCATGTATTACCGAACGCCATGACCGCAACACTAACTTTTTTGCCGTTCGTGATGATCGGGTCAATTACGGCACTTACGTCGTTGGATTTCCTCGGTTTTGGACTACAAGATGAGTTGCCCTCGCTAGGAGACATATTGCGTCAAGGTAAGAGTAATATTGGAAATGCGCCGTGGTTAGGTATCACAGGATTTCTTGTAGTCGCGATCACGTTGAGTTTGTTGATTTTTATCGGTGAGGCTGTACGTGATGCGTTTGATCCGAGAAAGACTTTTCAGACTGATTCATAAAGCTTGAACTTATTGGGGAATTCCACTGAAGTTTGGGACCCCTTTGGTCAATTTACCACCTTCATATCGACGACTGAGTTCATCGTATATCGCATTCTCGCCGATCATCCGTCGCGAACTGTAAAGATATTCTCGACTTTTATTTACGTCGATAATGAATTGACTTAAAGTTACCTCATTAGTCTCGCTCGAAATCTAGTTGTAGATTATTGACTGAAGAACAGGACATACATAAGCAGTCGGTAGTCTGCAGTTACTAGAAATCTTTGTATACTATTAGTAAACAAAACTGTAAAACCACTACTATCTGATAGACTTCGTTCAAATGAACGACGGAGCAATTGAAATGGAACTAACTCGATTAACCAGAATTTCCATGCGTTGTGTGATGGGGATTGGGCTTTTCCTGCTGATGTGCTTCACATTTCTGGGCAATCATGCATACGCTAATGCAAACCGTATTTACATTGAGTGTCCCTGTACGTTTGAAAGTACGGACGATGGACAAATTGCTGTTACTTTAGGTCTACGGAGTTTTCGCGAGCGCGATACTCAATACCTCAGAATGGATTTCTTTTTTAAACACGGAGAAAACGACCTCGGTGCGTACTACGCTGGCTCTATTTACCTCGACACACTAGTCCCTGCAAACGGCGAATTAGAATCCACAACGTTCTACGGTGATTTTTCCTCCTACGTAGAAACTTCACCCTCCTTTGATCGCGAAGGTTACTTGCTCTTTGCATTGTATCGAAACTGGGATCGTTCAGGAGGGTATCAAGATCAAGTTGCTGCCGATGGTAGAGCACATCTGCGCGAAGAATTTAAACTCAATGAAGTAGACTACCTTACCGATACCGATGGAGATGGTGTCAGTGATAAGACCGAGAATACGGAAGGAACTGATCCAATGGATCCGGATTCTTATCCAGAACCCGCGGTTATCGACGTGCTAGCTTTTTTTAGTGAGGGATTTTCAGAGTTCAACGATGGTGATCCCTACACCCGTATCAGACACATCATGACGGTAACAAACTCAATCATGGAAAACAGTGAGGTGTCGGCTCGAGTTCGCTTAGTTGGTATTCAACCAGTCGAAATATCCGACTATCAGAATTTTGATTCGATTGATATTTTTGAACATAAAACAGAAGGTGATCGGCATGGGGCTGATATGGCAGTCGTGTTTAAAGGTGCTGCCGATGCGGTGTACTACTATTGTGGCTATACCTATATAACAGGGTACGGACTCAAAGGAGCGATGCCTCTGCAAACGGATCGTCTTTACACTGCGTACGTTGTGAGGGGTTGCGGAAATTACGTTACGGCGCATGAGCTTGGTCATATTCTTGGTTTAGGCCACTCCGAATGGCAGAATAACGTAGGTACTTGGCGTTGGTCGCGCGGACATGCAGTTGCTAATTCCTTTCATACCGTGATGTCTTATAGTGGTCAGGGTGGACTCAAGAGTTATGTTTTTTCAAATCCTGATATAGACGATTGCCTTGGTAATGATTGTGGAGTCGATATCGAGGACGAATTCGCCGCCCATGCAGCTTTAACCATCAATGCGGTTCAATGGCAGTTTGAGGATATACGCGAGGCTTTTGAAGATTCTGACGACGATGGCTTTGTGGATCCTGTCGATGCCGTTCCAGACGATCCTAATGATTGGATCGATACTGATGGCGATGGAATTGGTAATAATGCCGATAACGACGACGATGGAGACGGAGTTGTTGATGCCTTTGATTCTTTCCCTCTCGATGAAGATGAGTTTTTAGACTCCGATCTCGATGGGGTAGGTAACAATGGCGATGCGTTCCCCTTCGATCCTAACGAGTGGGCCGATTCCGATGGCGACGGTGTAGGGGACAACGCCGATGTGTTTCCGAATGATCCGAATGAAGTCGCCGACGGCGATGGCGATGGAGTGGGCGATAACTCTGATGCTTTCCCAGAAGATCCTAATGAATATTGGGATACCGATGGCGATGGTGTAGGCGATAATGCTGATTCCGATGACGATAACGACGGATATGCCGATACTGAAGATGCCTACCCACGAGACGCAAGCAAGTACAACCTTGCATCGTATCAGATCGAAGGAGAAGTACGTCATGATAGATTCGCTCACTCGATCATAGCGTTAGGTGATATCAATAACGACGGTTTTAATGATTTTGCGGTCGGTGCCCCCCATTACGACAATGGCGATCAAAAAGATACAGGTGCAGTTTACATTCTTACTAGTAAGGACTTTAATGCTCTTGATGTTGCCGACGGTACCGAGGATGAATTCATTCACGTCGAAAATTGGACTACGAGTGATTTTGCTTGGAAAATTGTTGGAGTAAACGCTAAAGCCGAATTAGGATGGACTTTAAAGACTGCAGATGTCGATGGCGATGGTGTCCGTGAACTAGTGATCGGCGCGCCGGGTGAATTGAACGAAGCTCAAGTGAAAACCGGTGCGGTGTACCTCCTTGATTTAGGGGATTTAAGTGATCTTGATACCGCAGATACCACTACTGATCGGGTAATCAATATTGGTAACTACACTACGAGTTCAACCTCAAAGAGACTAACTAACGACAACGAGAATTCTCGTTTCGGCATTAGTATTTCAAACTCGGACGTAGACGGAAATGGTAAAGACGATCTGTTGATCGGTGCTGATCAATTCAATGACATGGCTGGAGCTACTTACCTAGTCCTGGATTCGGCACTTGCTACTAAAGACGAAACCGCTAGTGAACCTCTACAGCAGGTAAATGTTGATCAAGCGCTATCGGCAGCAAATTTGTGGCGATTCACGGGTAAAGACAAGGATCAGTTCGGTAGTAGTTTGTCCCTCGAAGGAGATTTCGATGGCGACGGTGTAGCAGAATTAACTATCGGTTCGAAGACTTTTGGTACGGGCGATTTTGGCGCTGTTTTCATTGTGCCGTTTAGTACGATGAATGAAATAGATGTAATCGATGGCGAAGAAGATGGAAGTCTTGATCCCCTAAATATTGATCTCATCGTGGGGACTTATGTCATTGAAAGTGAATCTTCTGTCAATGGGATTGATGTTAATGCCAACGGTGATATCGACGGTGACGGCTTGTCAGAGTTGATCATTGACATGATTGAAGACGAAGATCTCTACCTCATTGCTGGTGGCGACTTATTCCGCGCAGATTTAGAAGACTCACTAGAAGATGGGCGGATATTGTTGGGTAACACGAGGTTGCAAATCAATTCCTACTTAATTCTGGGTGGGAACGATTCAAACGAATGTTGTATCAATTTCACCGCAGATATCGACGCGAATGGAGACGGTCTTAATGAGTTATTACTCGGATACGATTACTATGGGGATTTTGGTGGCGCCATTCATGCCTCTTTTGATCAAATTGTTGAGAGTTCAGTGTTGGATGGTTGGACACCACGTCAGGGATATGTGCGCATTTGGTTGAGTCGTTTGCACGTCACGGTTACCAAAATTATTGGCTACGAAGCCCTTAACGGTACCGGTCAAAGTGTCGCCGATATTGGTGATTTAAATCAAGACGGTTTAGCAGATATTGCGATCGGCGCGCCAGCTATCGGTCACGATGGACAAAACCCTGGACTATTAAACGTGGTACTTTCTGTTGAGTCAGATCGGCTAGACGACATTGATGGAACTGATGATCGGATTGCGCGTCTGAATAATCTTGCCGGAGATACTGACTCTGACGGGATTAAGGATACGTTTGATACTGACGACGATAACGATGGATACGATGACATCGACGATGAATTTCCTCGCCTTGCCAGTGAGTGGCGGGATCGGGATAACGATTTCTATGGAGATAATCTCGATGTATTCCCAGATAATTCGAGTGAGTGGTTTGATACTGATTTCGATGGAACGGGAGATAATTCTGACACCGATGCGGATGGCGATGGCATTCCGAATGCCGACGATGAGTTTCCGTTAGACACGGACAACGACGGTATTGATAATCGATTTGACGACGACGATGATAACGACGGCGTTAATGACGATGAAGATGAATCCCCGTTGGATCCGGACGAATCTTAATGACGTGAAGACACAGTGAGACAGTTTTAGCTTCGCTACTGAAGTGTTGCGTACAGGCATTGAACAATCACCATCAAAAAACATTAAAACTGTCGTACTGAAATCGACCTCGTTTACGAACTATTGCTCTACTTAAAATTATTCTTTCCGATGGTTAGTGCCAGCGGTTGTTCAATTGAAGAGAAACCCACGTCAAGTTTCAGCACGATTTGATTCTCTGCAGCGCGAAATAGGATACCAATTTAAACAGATATCCTTACTCATTGAAGCGCTCACCCATGCTAGTTTTGGTGCTTCCAATAATAAACGTCTGGAATTTCTTGGAGATTCAATCTTACGTATGGTGCTTTCCGAACGACTTTATGCCGACAATACTGAATTCGACCAACGTCAACTAACACAAACACGAGCCTCACTCGAAAGTAATTTGAATTTAGCTGAAATTTCACGTCGATTGAACATTGATCAATTATTGCTTGTAAGTCGTGGTGCCAAGAAGGACGGTGCGATTTATACCGATCAAGTACTTGCCGGGGCGTTCGAAGCTGTGTTAGGTGCAGTTTATCTTGATGGCTCGATTGACGATGTCCGACACCTCATTGATGAACATGTGCTATCGGAAACAGACGGAACACAGCAAGATTCTCATCCGAAAACACTCTTGCAAGAACGGTTGGATCGCGATCAAGGTATCCGACCGACCTATGCACTAGTCGGTGCGGACGGACCTGAGAATCTACGAAGATGGCGGGTGCGTTGCGTCATAAAAGACCTGAACTTAGAAACCATCGGTACAGGATCGTCACGCAAAAAAGCGGAAACACAGGCGGCCGCGTCGATGTTGGAGTTACTACAAACATGAGCGAAGAAGCTGACCATAAAGCTGGATTCGTCGCTATCGTCGGTCGCCCAAATGTAGGTAAATCTACATTGCTCAACCACATATTAGGTAGTAAACTTAGCATCACTTCGCGCAAACCGCAAACTACGCGACAACGTTTGCTTGGAATCCATTCGACTGATAATTTGCAAATGATCTTTGTCGATACTCCTGGCTTGAGTCCCACTTCCCGAAACAAAAGCAATGCGTTGAACCACTATATGTACCTCGAAACGATTCGTAGTACCTCAGACGTGGATGTGTGTGTGCACCTGATCGACGCAGACGGTTGGTCTGACGGTGATGAACAAGTATCGAATAGATTACTACTACAGCTTGAGATTCCAGTGATCTGTGCGCTCAACAAGATCGATCTAATTTCGCCAAAATCTCGGCTGTTGCCAGTCATGCAAGCTGTAAGTCAAGTCTACGACTACAAAGCGATTATTCCAGTTTCCGCTTTGAAAAATCAAGGACTAGATATCCTGGTTGGTGAAATTTCGAAATACTTACCACAACAACCAAAGTACTTTGAAGCGGACCAATTGACAGATAAACCTCTACGCTTTTTGGTTGGTGAATGGATTCGAGAACAAATCATCCGACAACTAGGGGAAGAGTTACCTTACCGCACCACCGTGGTGGTAGAAACCTATAAAGAACAGGATAACATCACATTAATCGACGCCATCATTTATGTGGAAAGAGAGAGCCAAAAAAGAATCGTCATTGGCAAAGGCGGTCGTCGTATTAAAACAATCGGTTCACAAGCACGTCGTAGCATAGAAAAGTTTATTGATCGCCAAGTACACTTAGATTTGCGTGTCCGAACGAAAGCAAATTGGACCCAAGCACCCACCGAACTAGCAACGTTAGGTTACCAATGATCGACGATCATGGATTTCTGGTACATCGCCGACCCTTTAGTGATTCTCGGTATCAGGTTAATTTTCTGACACGAGATAATGGGTTAGTTCAAGGTATGCTACGAACTCGAACTAAAGATTCTTCCTTGCAACACTTTGCTGAGACTAGTTTAAGCTGGAACGAAAGCAAACGTTTGATATTCTTCTCGCGATATGAAATCGATCAACTCTCGGTGCTCCAAGGCGAGTCGTTGTACGCAGGTATGTATCTCAATGAACTGGTAACGCGAACCGTACACACTGACGTAGTGATCGACGGACTGTTTGATGTGTACCGGGGGACGATCACAGAACTCAAGGATAGTACCGATCTAGAACCACCACTACGCAACTTTGAACGACAGTTACTCAAGGGGCTTGGCTTTGAAATTCGGTTCGACTATGAAAGTTCAAATGACAACCCAATTCAACCTCAACGAAAATATCGTTACGGTTCAGAAACCGGGTTTACACACTTACCAAACGACAATAGTGAAGGGCTCTCCGGAACTGATCTACTAGCGGTTGCGTCTAGCAACTATTCGACAAAATCCGCCCGTAGAACTGCAAAATTAGTAATACAATCTGCATTAAAACCTTTACTAGGTGAGAAACCATTACTTTCACGGTCGTTGTTTGATACTACTCACTTAAAGGTCAGGAAAGCGTGAACACTGAACCGAAAAATATCGTATTTCCATACGAACTGACAGACAAAAACGGGTTATACGAACCCCAAGTTGGTGAATGGGTGGGTACCCTTGTCGCTAAATATCCCAATTTACGCTCGACAATTTTGAATGTAGAGAGTTTGCTTATACCGACGTCATTTTCACAGGCATCTTCTGCACTAGCAAATTTGTTAATTGATTTAAACTTGGACGGTTCGGTAGTGCTCGCAGGATCAGTGTTTTGGGCGATACATGGTGAGGAACTAAACCCCAGCGACATTCAAGACTCGGAAGTTGAACAATTAGCTGAAGCTATGATCAAAATGTCGCAAGTTGATAGGGTTTCAGATACCAGTGCGCGGTTTCTCGATAAACAATCGCAAGATCATCGAAAAAATGTGCGATTGATGCTTGTGACCATGATCGATGATCCACGTTTAGCAGTGCTCAAACTCGCCGAACGTTTGATTACTCTACATTCGGCATGGACTTCATCACAAAGTGAAAAGCGAAAAATTGCTAACGAGGTGCTTGAGTTTTATTGTCCCTTAGCTAGCCGACTTGGTGTGTGGCAGTTAAAGTGGATGCTTGAAGATTTGTCATTCGCCTGCTTGTTTCCTGATGAATTTAACCAGGTCGTCGATGACTTGAATAAACATTGTGAGCAACGGGATAAACAAGTACTCGCAGTCTGTGAAGATTTGATTTGGCGGCTTGATTTAGCAGGAATCAATGCCAAAGTTACTGGTCGCGCTAAGAATATTTATGGCGTTTGGCGCAAGATGAAAGAGAAAGGACTTTCGTTTGATGCAGTGTACGATGTGGAAGCAGTGCGCGTGATTGTTGACACCGTGCCGGAATGTTATTCAGTGTTAGGTGTAGTTCATACCTCATGGCCACCCATTCCCGAAGAATTCGATGACTATATCGCTAACCCAAAGCAAAACGGTTACCGTTCGATTCATACCGCTGTAGTTGGACCCCGTGGTAGAAATTTAGAGGTTCAAGTTCGTACGCAACAAATGCATACCGCAGCAGAACTGGGTGTCTGTGCCCATTGGTCTTACAAAGATAACGCGGAAGGTCTAGATTTAGGTAAAGTTGATTGGATGCGCGAAGTTCTCAATTGGCGAGATGATATGCGCGAAGAGAGCTTAGCAATTGACTTCTCGAAACGTCTTGATGTTCCGGAACGGGTCTATATTTCAACACCTAAAGGTCATGTAATTGACTTACCGTCAGGTAGTACTGCTGTAGATTTTGCGTATCGAATTCATACTGAAGTAGGACATCATTGCGCATCCGTTCGAGTGAATGGTAAAGACCATGCAATGAATGTTCCTCTAGAAACGGGTCAGATTGTTGAAGTCGTAACTTCACCACAGGCACACCCTAAGCGTAAATGGCTTGACCGCGAACTTGGGTATGTAAGAACATCGCGCGCGCGTAAATTGATACAAGCACATTTTCGCGAATTACACCGCGAGAAGAATGTCGAAGCTGGTCGGCAGTTATTACAACAAGAATTACAGCGCCTCAATATCGATATTGATAACCAAACTTTAGCAGCAAACTTCAAAGATACTGACGAGATGTACTATGAATTAGCTGTTGGTGATATTGATATTCGAGAAGTTCTGCCAACCTATCTGTTAGCAAACGGCGCGGAAACTTTACCAGAGGGTCCGTCCAAGATGCAATACTTACAAGAATTGAATATCGTTGCGAAAGATCGACCGCGTTTATTACTTGATTTGACTAGTGCGCTAGCACTGATGTCGGTGAACGTTCTCGAAGCTACGATCAAGGCCCCTGAACGAGATGATCTAGGTAGTGCTCACATCGTTATCCAAGTTAATGGCTGGGAACAGACTCGAGATGTTATCAATCGAATCAGGGCAGTTCCAGGCATTGTAGATGTGAAGCGCGACAACAGTCCGTCGACGTTTTTAGACACGTAAAACGCATGCTCAGGATCATTTTTTTGGGTCCTCCCGGCGCTGGGAAAGGAACACAAGCGCATTTTCTTTGCACTCACTACGAAATCCCGCAAATTTCGACCGGTGATATGTTGCGTCAAGCCATAGCTGCGCGCAGCGAATTAGGACTAGCCGCACAAGCGGTAATGACTCGTGGCGAACTAGTGTCTGACGACATTATCTTGCAGTTAGTTGCTGAGCGTCTGCAACAACAGGATTGTGCGAAGGGGTGTCTATTCGATGGTTTTCCCCGGACGATTGAACAAGCACGAGGGTTGCAAAGATTGAATATTGAGATTGCAGCGGTCGTCGAATTACAGGTCGCGCGAGATGTGATTGTCAATCGTTTATCTGGAAGACGAGTACACGAACCAAGTGGAAGAACCTATCACGTGCAATTTAACCCGCCGAAGCTAGCGGGTGTTGACGACGTGACCGGGGAACTACTAACACATCGTCACGACGATCGCGAACACACCATACGCGAACGTCTACGTGTTTATGAGGAGCAAACGATGCCTCTGATCGACTTTTATCGAAAGTCTAGTGTACCTTATCTAGCCGTTGATGGCAACGCTTCGGTTGAGGATATTCGAAACGAGCTAGAGACAGAATTACAGCAAGTATTAAACTAAACCAAGTTTCGACAGCCAGGTAGAAGATACAGTTCAACGATCTCACCGGGGTGTAAATTGTCTCGATGCGCGGGGATCACGATCAAACAATTACAGCGCAAGAAACTCCCCAATCGATGGGAACTTTGATCACCGGTTGGCTGGACTTTTAGACCTTGAATGTCATTCACGACATAACCTCGTTGAAACTCTGCGCGACCCGCTCGATGGCTAATGTGTTCGACCAGTTTGGCACGAAATCGTGCAGGCGTTTGCCAAGGCAATCCAGACAATATATCGATAGATGGTTCCACGAACATAAGGAACGTGATAATCGTCGACACCGGATTACCAGGTAAACCAAAAAACATGGTATTGTTCAAACGTCCAACGGCGAATGGTTTTCCTGGTTTAACTGCGATATTCCAAAACTCTAAGGTGCCAATGTCCTCTATTACCGGACGTACGAGATCGGCATCGCCAACAGATACACCACCACTGGTTATTACTAAGTCGACTTCATCTAGCACCGATTTAATCTTGGTTTTAATTTGGTCATAGTCATCTGCGAGTTTGCCTAGATCAATGAGTTCTACCGGTTTTCGGCGAAGTAGTAGTTTGAGCGACATGCGGTTGGAATCGTAAATATCGCCTTCACCTAGAGATTCACCGGGGTCCCGTAGTTCATCACCGGTACAGAACACGGCAACCTTAATTTTTCTCACGACTTCGACTTTTTCAAACCCACAAGCAGCTAACCAACTCAGTGTATATGGGGATAGAGCTTCATATCCTAGGGTAAGAGGTTGATCTTTCCTTATATCCGTACCTTGCTCGCGGATGTTGTCATTGGTGTTTACTTCTTGCAGGACGACAATACTTGACTTATCGTGTTTGACTTCTTCTTGAATGACTACAGAGGTTGTGTTTTCTGGTATTGCTGAACCTGTAAAAACTCGACACGCCTGTCCCATGCCAAGGGGGAATAAATAGGGATGACCGGCACGACTCTCACCACACACACGAAATCGCGAACCAGGTTCGATTACTGGCGGCCCGCACAAAGCATACCCATCCATCGCTGAACTTCTGAACGGTGGTAGATCGATAGGCGCACTTATACTTCCTTGAGGTACTCGACTAAGAGCTTCTTCAATTGGTATGGATTCGGTGCCTTCTACTCGGTTGAGAAGCTTACGTAATGTACGCGTCGCTTGCTCAATTGATAACATATTGTTCATGGTTCAGGTACTTGCACTAGAAACGACGACTGAAATTTGCTCGGTAACGGTCGGCGACAAGACAAACACGGTTACTCGCAGCATCGTTGCTCCGAGAAAACACAATGAGATCATATTAGAAGTAATCGACGAAATTTTGAAGACTGCAGCCATTCTAAGGGAAGACCTTGATTTTGTGGCATTCTCCGCGGGACCTGGTTCTTTTACCGGAGTACGGCTTGGCGCTGCCATCGCCCAAGGAATTGCTTTAGGATTAGACATTGAAGTGATCCCTATTCCGACGTCACAGGCTATGGCTCATCGCATTCACCAAGTCGATCATCACTTGACAAATTTTACGACTATGCGCCAGTCGCGCCGAGGTTGGTTTTACCGTGCACAGTTCAGCGTGGATTCAACGGGAATTAAATTGATACAGGCCGATGAATTGATTCAATATGATGGTAATCAAACAGAGGTTGGTTTGATTTTTCAGAATCAGTTGTCGTTATCGGCGGTTGAGGTACATGAACTAGCAGTCGCCGATCTTGGTAAAAGTGTCGCGCCAGAATTTGCAGTACCTATTTATGTCGAAGGTGATAGTCCGTATCGGCAAGCAAAGTAGTAAATTGCGGAATCCTTGAGATTTTGCAGTACAGGGGAATTTCAAAGTAAAGAATGGTCGATTCAATTTGAGTAGTTTGAATTCACTTAGCATTTATCTCTCAGACTCTGATCGACTTAGTCTTGATTTAGTAGAACGATTAGAGTTGCAAGTCCGAGATCTATTGGATGCACCTAAAGACTGGTATCTAACTTGCAAAAACGGTAAGCTCACTCTCGACCATCCTACCGAACCAAGCTTTCAACTTTCCGAACAAGTGATTCGTTCTCGTATTGAAGATGCATTTCGATCAGATTTAGCACAAGCCTGTGGCTACTATCCCGGTAAAACCGTTTTGGATTGTTACGGTGGTTGGGGAATCGACGGGCTTATACTTGCGGCGGTAGGTTGCAATGTTTTGATGACAGAGATACATCCACTGCTTTGTGTGTTTGCACGCGACTTAGCGTATCAATTTGATCTAAAGATGAATGTTATCTGTGACGATGTTAAGCAGTTTCTGCACGCAAGCGACGATCGGTTCGATACGATTTACCTAGATCCGATGTTTCCGACCCACCCAACAACAGCAAAACCGCAGCGACGAATGCAAATTCTTGAACAAATCGCCGTACCGACTCAAGATTTAGATACGGTATTTGATCTTGCTCTTAGACGCGCGAATGATCGTGTGGTTATTAAAAACCGCAAGAATCAACGACTTCTTGACCAACAGCCAGACTGGAAGATCAAACGACGTTCGGTTCGATTTGATGTCTACTTAGCATTAAATCGACGCGGATTCCAAGTGTAATTTTTTGTATTCAAAGGAACTTCTTAGCTTACAGTAAATTTACTACATGAAGTGACAAAACTTCGAAACTGGCCATGTCTGAATTACTCAAGACTTTGGTATCTATCAATCTTTCGTTTTTGATAGTCGGCAGACTGTTTGCTGAGGGAGATGTACTCGATTCTGAACCGAGTGAAAAGCTAACGATTCATTATCTTTTCGATCAATATTTAGATAGAAACACATTCACAACTATTGCGCGATGCAGGGATTCAAGGTAACTAAGTCTAATGATCGTGTTTCGTATCGTATCAGAACGTGTACTCTCGATAAACTGCTTAGTGAGAAAGATTACGGCAATCCGTCATAAAATTCATCGAGCGGTGGTAAGTCCTCATCCGGTACCATCTGTTTTTCAAGTTTGAGCTTCCAAATCCGCTCCATCTTGCGTTCGAGTGTGGTAGACATGACCTCATCGGATTCAACCACAACAGGGCGTAAGAAAATTAACAGGTGCCGTTTACTTGCAACTTTATGCTCAGAGCGAAACAACCTACCGAGGTAAGGGATATGACCTAAACCGGGAATTCGCCGAATTGTTAAATTTGAATCGTCGCGAATCAGACCACCGAGTACGATCGTTTGACCATTTTTCGCCACTACTGTGGTTTGAACTTCGCGCTTATTCGTTACGACATCGCTAAAACCAGTTTCACCAATACCAAGGGCAGGCGCGGATACCGCTGATATTTCACTTAGTACACTAAGGTGTACACTTAAGTCTGGACGAATTTTTGGGGTTACTTCAAGCAAAATACCAACATCACTTCGTTCCACCTGAGAAATTTGACCCTGTCCTCCAGGATCCTGAATATTCGATACACCAGTGCGGAATGGCACATTTTGCCCAACGAAAATTCTCGATTGTATGTTATCTAAGGCGATCACATGTGGTGTCGATAACAAGTTGGCATTGGTATTCGTACTCAGTGCGGTCAAGATCGCACCGAAAGATACTCCATCTGGATCAAGTTTCGCGATCGCGAGAGACGGTGAGTTAGTTTGCGATAAAGCATTAAGACCCGCTTCCGATTCTGTGACATCCACGCCAGAAGCACGCAAAGTAGACAACAACCCAGTAAGTATACCAGTAATCGAACTTGTGAACAGTGGAGTTTCTTCCCCTGAACCATCTGTTGCGCCCATTTCGATACCGACCGTTCGGTTAATTTCGGTGTTAACTTCGACGATCGCCGCTTCGATCAGTACCTGCATACGGGGTATGTCAATTTGGTCGATAATATTTTGAATTTCTGTCAACACCGACGGATTACCACGAGCCAAAACTGCGTTGTTTGAAGTATCAGCAGTGATCACGACATCCGTAGCGCCAGTTGAGGTATTCTGTCCCCCTTGTTGACCACCTTCTTGCCGAGTTATCAAACTATTGAGAATCGATGCGGTATCTTCGGCTTCGGCATGCTGGAGGTTGTACACTCTTGTTTTGCCAGTGACCGAGTAAGGTTGATCTAGTTTTCTAACAGTGTCCGAAGCGAGGGCAATTTCACTGGGATCGCCCCACAAGAACAGAGTGTTGTTATTCTCATTAGCAAAAGCGGTCAGTCCAGTGCCGGTTTGACTACCACCTCCTTGGGTGCGAATGATCTCCGGATGAATTTCCTGTAGCATGGCAGCTATATCGCTGACTAAGGCATGTTGGAGAGTCAAGATAACACTGATCTTTTCGTGAGGTGCATCCAATTCTTCTACGAGTCCTAAAATGCGATCGACATTACCAGCATGATCACTGATTATTAACGCATTGGGTTCTAGTACTGGTGCTAAGTGTCCATACGTAGAGACCATTTGTCTCAGCACACGAGAAGCCTCCTGTGCCGTTACGTGTTCTAAACGAATAACTTTAGAGACGAAAGAATCTGGAGTGACTTCATCGGAATCTATATCGTAAGACCATAAGCGGGCGTCTTGGATCGGGAGGATACGCGAGATTTCACCATCGTCTACGACGTGAAACCCGCGGACTCTTAACACCGACTGTAATAATGCAAATACTCCTTCCTCACTCAAGTCGCTTTCGGAAACTACCGTGACTTCTCCACGAACTCGACCTTCATCGTAGACAAAGGTTCGACCAGTTATTTCTCCGACTTGCAAAATGAACTCGATAAGGTCAACTTTCTGTACATTGATCGAATACTGTGAGTAGACCGAGGTCATTGATCCAAGCAATAAAACGAATAGTAGGATTTTTATTTTGTTAAATTTCATAAAGCTATTCTTCAATTCAATTTGATACTGACTTTCATGGTGTCGTCGCCACGTTGGACTGTTAACTCCAGAGTTTCGTTTTCAAGGTGTTGTTGTATTTTGGGTAGATCCTGTGATAAATTCCCGACCGCTGTTCCATTAACTGCGACGATCACATCGCCGGATTGCAGGCCGATCCGACCAGCCATAGCTTCATCCATTCGGTAACCTTCAGGTTCATCCTCGGAAAGTGGTGCCAGTCCCCATTCTGCTAATACTGCATTGGGTTCGGATTCCAATCGTTTAGACGATTTTTCTACAGTGTTTTTTAGCCACTGGTTTAATGTATCTGCTTCGTTTTTGATCTCGGATTCTTGTATACCAACCTCGGCTTGTGTGATATATTGGGCATCCGTCGGGTGCTCAAACAAAAACGACGTCTCATCGGTTTTTTCGAAAATTGGTACCGGTTCATCAAAGGCTAACCATTCCCGTTGTCCATTCCTCGTGATTATTACTCTATCTTCGAGAATTTCTGTCAATTCAGCAACGCCTGCGATACGGTCGCCGACGTAGTATTTCTCCGACGACCGGTTACCTTGTTTAATGATCGCAATGGACTTGGCCGGATCAGTAGCATTGAATAGGACTCCGGTTAACGATAGATTCAGTGCAGTTTCCTTAATTTCTTGTACTACTGGTGCTTCTTCTACTTTACCAAACAAGTCCGCGCGAACAATGTCTTCCGCATCGACTCTCGACTCCACGACATTTGACGATGCGGAGTCGTCTGAGTCTTTGGTGAGGTTTGAAGCTGCAAAGATAAAAAAGTAAACGGTCCAAGCTAAAGCAGCTACGATCGCCAATACAAGTAACACCCGGAGTGGGATATTTAGAGCATTGATAATGCGGTTAACTTGGGCTGACATAACTAAGTTTTTCCAGTCGTTTAATGTGTTCGTTGATAGATTCGGCGCGATATTTCCAGGACGTACTCGTTCTCATCTCCTGAGGTAGCCCATGGCATCTCGGCTAATTCAAGCATATGACGCGAAAACGCGATGTGTACCCAACCAGTTGCTGGCTCTATACGTAGTTTAAGTACATCGGTACTGTTATTTTGCGTCTCGCTCTCAAGCACAATTTCATCGTCTGAATTCATTAATGTTGCTGTTAACGGCGGAATTTGCACACTCTTAGATTTTGAATTTGCGACGGTTCTGACCTTTCCACCGTCCCAAAACACTGAACCGTCAACTGTACGAAACTCTTGGTTATGATTCATGGCAACACTTACTTCCGACAATTCAAACTCTCCCTCAATATACGTATCAAACGTTTCCAGTGCGCGGTTAATTAGACTAGCCTTTATACGACCATTACCGACAAAACTTGCCGCTGAAAAACTGTAACTGAGTTTTCCATCTATTGTGATGCTAGGATTTTGCATAAAAACTTGGTAAGAGAGTTCTCCGAAAAACAGTCGGTGGAGACGTATGTTCCATTGTAGACGGCCAATGTTTTCTTGTTCAACGTCAATTGATCCGGAACCTGTCCAAACTGTACCTTGCATTTCAGATAATTTAAGACCATCGAAGTTAAACCACAGTTTGAAGATTTGAGCGGGTAGCATGATGACAGCGAACGCGACAAAAGCCACAAAGATAAGAATGATGTACCGACGCATCAGGCAACCAACATGCGGTGTAATATCGTCTCGTAAATCGTCGCCAAATGTTCAAGATCTTCAATACGAACACTTTCGTTGTACTTGTGAGCAGTGCGATTGATATGTCCCAATTCGACCGTCTCAGTACCGGTCGGCACAATGAATCTAGCATCTGAGGTACCACCACCAGTGGACTTATTCGGTTGTTGCTGCGTGAGTTCATAAATTACTTGACAAACAATTTCGGTCAGTTTCCCTTGTTGAGACAAAAATGGTTTACCTCCATGTCTCCAGTCTAGCTCGTATGTGAACGTAGGTTTCAGTGAATTCAGTGATTCTATTACGAAGTTTTGTAGTGATTCCGCCTTTTGCTCGGTGTTATAGCGGAAATTAAACTGTACCGACAGTTCACCTGGGATCACATTGTCAGCGCCGGTCCCAACGTTCAAATTAGAGATTTGAAACGAGGTAGGTTTAAAGTTCTGGTTGCCATTATCCCATACTTGGTCGACTAATTTCTGCAGTACTGGAATTGTTCCATGTAAAACATTGGGCGTTAGTTCGGGAAAGGCGACGTGTCCTAACGAACCGTGAATCGTTGCGTCGCCGCTAAGCGTGCCGCGCCGGCCCACGCGAATTACGTCACCCAGCACATTTGAAGAACTAGGTTCACCGACTAGACACCAGTCGATCTTTTCGCCGCGTGCGGTGAGTTGTTCCATCACGTATTTGGTACCGTCTATTGCGACCCCTTCTTCATCACTCGTGATTAGCATGCCTAAGGAACCTTGATGGTTAGGGTTCTTTTCGATAAATCTTTCCATGGCGACAACCATCGAAGCAATACCCGTTTTCATATCGCAAGCACCACGACCAAAAAGCATATCGCCGTTCACGGTTGGGGTAAATGGTGGAGTATCCCATTTCGTTAAATCGCCGACAGGTACGACATCGGTATGCCCCGCGAATGCTAAACAAGGTGAAGCTTGATTTCGGCGAGCCCAGAGATTACTGACTTCGCCAGACGGAAAGTGTTCAATCGTAAAGCCATGCCGTTGTAGTCTGTGCGCGATTAACTCTTGACAACCACCATCGTCGGGGGTAATGGATTCACACGCGATTAACTCTTTCGCGAGATCCAATACTTCGGTTTTCATAACGCCGCTAGATTGTTTCGTCGTCGCGCTTCGTTAGTACTTCGAAACCGTCAGCAGTAACGAGTATCGTGTGTTCCCACTGTGCTGACAGTTTCCGATCTAAGGTTACGACCGTCCATTTGTCTCCAAGTACCCTCGTGTGTCGCGTTCCTAGATTAATCATGGGTTCAATGGTAAACGCCATGCCCTCGATCAGTTTTTCGCCAGTGTTAGGTAAACCGAAATGGAACACCGTAGGCGCATCGTGAAACTTGCGTCCAATCCCATGCCCGACGTATTCTTGTACCACTGAATAACCATGTGCTTCAGCATGGATTTGGATCGTATGGCCAACGTCGCCTAAACGTGCCCCAGGTCTGACCGCGCGAATACCGCGGTACAAACATTCCTGAGTGACGTCGACTAACTTTTGTGCAAATGCTTTGGGTTTTCCAACCAAAAACATTTTGCTCGTATCCCCGTGAAAACCGTCCTTAATGACCGTAATGTCGATATTGACAATATCGCCTTTTCGAAGGATCTTTCGATTCGAGGGTATTCCATGACAGACTACCTGATTCACCGAAATACAGGTTGCATTTGGAAAGGGTGGTTGATGCCTGGAAGGGGAATAATTTAAAGGCGCTGGTATACACTGCAACTCATCAACAATGTAGCGGTGACAGGTTTCGTCGAGTTGACCTGTCGATACTCCCGGTTGGACGTGTTCACCAATCATGTTCAGTACCGATGCTGCGGCTTGTCCGGCCGCGCGCATTTTTTCGACTTCTTCAGTACGAAGAATGGGAAATTTTGCCAAAACGGATTAGTGAAGAATCAGTGAGCGGGGTGAAAATGTTCCAATGGATTATAGGAATCCATAATAGTTAAAATATTTCGCTGAAATTCGAATCTTGCCCAGCAAATTCGAACAAAAAAACAGCAACGACACCAAGGGTTCATTGCGGGTGGTTGGTCGTAACACCACGTTACAGACTGATGGATTCAATACCCAGTCGTTTGCTCAAGCGCAATGTTGCACATCAACCCGGAGAAATAGCGATGAGTACGATCGATATCACTGACATGTTGGCTGCAGGTGTTCACTTTGGCCATCAAGCACGGTACTGGAATCCCAGGATGGAGCCGTTCATATTCGGCGTCCGAAATAAAGTCCACATTATTCATTTGGATCGAACGTTTGAAGCGATGAATCGCGCTCTAAACGAGATTCGAAAAATTGCAGCTCGCAATCAAAAGATCTTGTTTGTGGGCACGAAACGGGCAGCGCAGACGGTAATCCGCGAACAAGCGGTACGTGTCGGTATGCCCTATGTCGATCAGCGTTGGCTAGGTGGCATGCTCACCAATTACAAGACTATACGACAATCGATTCGCAAGCTAAAAGATCTTGAAGAGCAAGATGCGCGGGGTGTCTTTGATCTGCTAACCAAGAAAGAAGCACTCCAGAAACGCCGCGCGATGGATCGTTTGGAACGCGGACTCGGTGGTATCAAAGACATGGGAGGTCTTCCGGATGCCTTATTTGTGATCGATGTACAGCACGAACGTATCGCCGTCGACGAAGCGAATAAACTCCAAATTCCAGTGTTCGGAGTGGTGGATACTAATAGTGATCCAGACGGGATTGATTGGGTCATACCCGGAAATGACGATGCAATTCGCGCGATTCGTCTGTACGTGACTGCTGTCGCCGAAGAAATATTGAAGGGTAAGACGATTGGGGAAGGTAATGTCGACGTAGAAGAGTTTGTCGCCGATTCTGCCGCAGACTCAGTGGACGAGAGTGAACCGGAACCTGAACCAGAAGTTGTCGAGGTGACTGAACCGGAACCAGTTGAAACAGAGAGTCCACAAGAAGAAACTGAGAACAACGACGAGAACAACGACGAGAATAACGACGAGAACGAAGACGAGAACGAAGGAGAGTAGGTATATGGTCGACATGGCTAAGATTAAAGAAGTCCGTGAACGTACCGGTGTCGGTTTTGGTGACTGTAAAAAAGCGTTACAAGAATCGAATGGGGACGTGGAAGACGCACTTGACTACTTACGTAAACAAAGTGCGGTAAAAGCTGCTAAAAAGTCTGATCGAACCGCTTCTGAAGGACGATTAGCACTCAAAATATCCGCCGATGGTCGTGTTGGTGCGATCGCGGAGATTAATTCAGAGACGGATTTTGCGGCGCGTAATGAACGATTTGTGCAGTTTTGTGAGCACGTTATTGAAACAGCGCTCGTTCACGGGGCTGGGACTATCCCGATGCTGGAAAATGACAAAAATGAGCTGGTGTCAGCGATTGGTGAAAATATTTCAATACGTCGAGTCGAGAGGTTTGAGACTGACGGTGGCATTGTCGCTGGGTATTTACATTCGACGGGTACTGTAGGCGCAATTGTGGAACTCAGTGCTAACGCGGGTGAACTGAATAAAAATCTTGCAATGCACATCACTTCTGAGAATCCCTTGGTCGTAAACGCAGAAGAACTACCGGCTGCAGTCGTACAACGTGAAGAAGAAATCTTTACAGCTCAAGCTCTAGAAACGGGCAAGCCCGAAAACATCGTCAAAAATATTGTGCGCGGAAAGTTGAAAAAATTTCAAAGTGAATCTTGTTTGAACGAACAGTCTTACATTTGGGATCGCGAGAGGACAGTAGGCGAGTTGCTTAAAGCACAGGGTTCGACTTGTGTACGCTTTGCGCGTTATCAAGTTGGTGAGAGTTTTGATTAACCAATAACTCCAATTTGAATCTCCAATTGATCGTTGGGACAATAATGGTTCTAAGGTTGAAGACAACTTCATAGTAATACTCGGTGTAAGAAGCTCTGACGATTAGGTCATGCAAGTGAAGTGTGACGGCGAAGTTGCATAAATTTCCTAACGAGATTTTGATCGACTAAGCGACGAGGCTATAGATTAACTCGACCATTCGCAAAAAAATTTAGTCATATTTATAACGAGGAAGGTTATCAGTAGGGACGTTTTGCTGAAGTGTTAACTCTGAAAGGCTGGCGGGAACTAGTGCAGAAAAAAGCACCTACTACCGAACGTTTGCGACAAGTGGTTGGTGATCTTCCTTTCATCGACACACGATAGTTATTGAATCCACTGCCTTAGTACAAAAAAAGTCTATTCATCAGTGTTAATCCCACACTAGATTAACGGCGTTGAGTACGCTAACCCAATACCAAGTTTAAAATTCCACGTGTGACGGACAGGGTACTCACTTCACAGTAGCAAGGAACACTCCACGGCGTAGATGGACACAATCAAGTACAAGAGAATTACTCTTAAACTATCAGGAGAAGCTCTTGAAAGTACAACAAATCAGTTGTTTGACAGTGCAAAAGTTCAATCCCTAACCGCACAGATTGCACAACTAGCCGCCCACAAGATACAGATTTCAATCGTACCTGGGGGTGGCAATGTATTTCGTGGACGAGATCTTTCGCCAGCCGCCCAATCAATGGGGCTCAGTAACATTACTGCGGATCACGTCGGCATGCTTGCGACGGTGATTAATGCCTTAGTTTTACGCGATGCATTTGTCAACCATAACACCTCCGTTAATGTTTATACTCCCCATAGGATTAGCGGTCTAACCGAACCTTACGATCGTCATCAAGTTTTACAAGCATTATCGAATAAAACGGTCGCGATTTGCGCCGGTGGCACCGGAAACCCACTGGTTACTACCGATACTGCAGCCGCCCTCCGTGCCATCGAACTGAGAGCAGATGCGATCCTTAAAGCGACGAACGTAGATGGCGTGTATGACAGCGATCCATTGTTAAACAGAAATGCCAGTCGATTCGAAAAATTGACCTTCGACGAAGTGATCGATAAGAACTTGAAAGTAATGGATCAGACAGCGTTCAGTTTATGTCGCGACCACAATATACCCATCATAGTTTACAATCATAAAACTCCGAGTACTCTCGAACAGATTGTTAGAGGTGAACAGCTCGGTACTATCATCCAATGTAGCTAGGGGTATTTGCATATGATTGACGAGATTAAGGACGAAGCCCAGTCCCGCATGGGTAAAACTTGTAAAGCTCTGGAAGGTACTTTTGCTCGTATTCGAACCGGGCGAGCACATCCCTCATTACTAGATGCGGTTACCTTACTCTACTATGGTGCGGAAGTTCCGATCAAACAATTAGCAACCATTACAGTCGAAGAAGGACGGACCCTTGTCGTCGCGCCGTGGGAAAACCCCATGCTGATACAAATCGAGAAAGCGATTCTGGCGAGTAATATCGGTCTAACACCGAATAACAACGGCGAAGTATTACGTTTGCCACTACCAGCACTTACAGAAGAAAATAGGCGAGATTTAGTTCGTCAAGCAAGGACTGAAGCCGAGAATGCAAGGGTCGCGATTCGTAACATCAGACGAGATGCGATCTCAGATGTACGAGAACTCGGACGCGAAAAATTGATCCCCGAAGACGACGCACATCGAGGTGAACTCGAGATTCAACAACTCACGGACGAGCACGTCGCTAACGTCGAGCAGTTGCTCAAGGAAAAAGAGCAAGATCTCATTGAATTTTAGACTAAATTTTCAATTTTTAAATCAACAGGTCTTCAACTCGAGAGTCGTATCTTGAATAAACCTGATCCCAAGAATCAATGCGTTGTTCCACGACATTTAGCAATCATCATGGATGGCAACCACCGCTGGGCGAGGCAGAACGGACTTCCAAGTGACGAAGGACATCGTTATGGAGCAAAAAACGTCCGTCCTATTGCTGAGAACTGTGCCGATGCCGGTGTTCAATATCTAACGTTTTTCGCGTTCAGTACTGAAAATTGGAACCGACCAAAAGCGGAAATTGACCTACTATTCAGTCTAGTCTCAGAGACCATTGACCGCGAACTTCAGACGTTACACGAACGCGATGCGAAAGTACGCTTTATTGGCGATCGTAGTGCGTTTCCCAAAAGACTACAAAAACACATGCGTGACTGTGAAGAACAAACTCGCAAAAACAAGTCGCTGTTCTTAAATATTGCAATGAATTACGGTGGTCGCTGGGATGTTGTCAACGCAGCACGATTATTTTTGGAAGATGTAGTAGCCAACGGCGAAGAGGTCACAGACTTAACCGAGAGTAGTTTTAAAAATTACCTAGCTACATCGATTGCACCGGAACCAGAATTGTGTATTCGCACTGGCGGCGATCAACGAGTGAGTAACTTCCTCCTATGGGATCTCTCCTATACGGAACTCTATTTCACGAAGACTTATTGGCCCGATTTTTCTGCGGCTCATTTACACGAAGCGTTTTTAGATTTCACGCGACGTCAGCGCAGATTTGGAGCCCGGCAACGTACCCTGAGTGAGGAATCACATTAAACTTCCGAAATCACTCACTCCTCGAGTGATCTCAATCCTAGTATTAGCACCGATTGTGATTGCGGCAATCTGGATCCTCGATCGCGACGGTATTCATTTTGCCTTTTGTTTGCTGCTATTTGGTGCACTTTTCGAATGGGCAGCAGTTGCTCGCATCGAAACTCAGTTCGCTAGATTGGCATATGCACTTTTAGGCGCCGGAACTGCGCTGATCTTGCCGTTAGCAGGTTTAGGAATTACTGAGATGCTCATTTTCTATGCGCTAATCGCTTCGACTCTGGGGATATTTTTTGTGTTGTTCTTTAAACAACTCAAAGGAATCCTAGCAAATCGGCTACTCATTTTGCTATTGGGATACGTTATCGGTTTTGGTGCTGCTCTGAGCATTCGTAGCATCGCAAGTTCGTTCGAAGCAATTTTGAGCCTCTTGTTGTTGGTCGCGCTGACGGATTCAGCTGCCTATCTTGTCGGTAATTTTTTTGGTAACCACCGTATTCGGTTTGAAGTCAGTCCAAAGAAAACTTGGGAAGGTACAATCGGTGGTATAGTCGTGGGATTAGCTTGTCTCGCATTGTTTGACAGCATGTTGAATTGGCTGCCGATACAGAGTTTCTTCCTATGGCCGGTGTTAATCGTTTTCATTATTTTTGGTGATTTGTTTGAAAGCGCGATGAAAAGGACTGCAAACATCAAAGATTCGGGTACATTTTTGCCAGGTCACGGTGGGTTTATGGATAGGATAGACTCATTACTAGCTGTTGCGCCATGTACCTATTACTGTTTAGGGTGAAACTGCAGGGTAACGTACAATAAGTGACTAGTACCATAAGAATGCTGACTTCGCGGTGTGGTGTACATAGAACATTCAGCATACTCTTTCAAGCTCAAAAATAGGAACCGAATTGGAAATTTTCTTTGAATTCCTTTCGTATCTCGAGGGCATCCTCATGTATGCGCTCGCGATCTTCTTTCTATTTTTGATCTTAGTCTCTGTGCATGAATATGGACATTTCGTCGCAGCCCGCAAATTAGGTGTCAAAGTACTTCGTTTTTCGATAGGGTTTGGTAAACCGCTCATCAAACTTGTCTCGAAGCGCGAAACGGAGTTTGTGCTAGCTACGATTCCACTAGGTGGGTACATCTCAATGCTAGACACTCGCAATCAAGATGACATTGCACCTGAAGAGGAACACATGGCTTTTGATAAAGTTGCCCCTTGGCGGCAGATTGTGATCGCGGCCGCTGGACCATTCGCCAATTTGCTGCTCGCTGCATGTATTTATTGGGTGTTTGGGCTCATGGGTAGTATCGAGTTGGTACCCTATGTAGGACAGATCGAGGAGGATTCTCCCTCGTATTATGCTGAGTTACCGACGGGTCAAGAGATTGTCGCGGTCGACGGAGTACCGGTCGAATCGTGGTTTCAGTTTAGTATGGTTTCGACTCGCCGAATGGGTGATACCGGCGTGTTGACTATTACCACGAATTCAGATGCGGGGGAACGTTCTTTTGACTTGCCGATCGAAAACTTTTTGAAAGGGAAGACACCAGATGTTTTTGCTGATCTAGGGTTACAACCCGGTTATAGTCCGGTTATAGGTGTCGTTCAGACCGGTTCAGCAGCGGAATCTGCTGGAATTCAACCGGGTGACCGGATCTTTCAAATTGACGAACATGAGATTACCGTGTGGAGTGATCTCACCGACGCTATAGAACAATCAGCGGATCAAGCAGTTACCATCAGATTTATCAGGGACGGTCTCCCGTATTCAATTGAGGCAACACCGCAGCCCCGAGAAACCGTAGAAGGTACTAATGAAGGGTTTTTGGGTGTCGGAGTCCAACCGGATACTCGTCAAGTTCGCTACGGTCCCATTGGTAGTATCCAATACGCGTTTACCCAAACTAAAGATTTCACTATCTTGACGATCACCTCGATTGGCAAAATGATTATTGGGAAAGTCGAAGCCTCTAATCTCGCGGGTCCTTTAAGTATTGGCCAGATGGCAGGTGATTTGGCACAACGTGGGTTTCGGGACTACTGGCAACTGATTGCAATGTTGTCAATTAGCCTATTCCTCATTAATCTGCTACCGGTACCATTATTGGATGGTGGTCACATTGTGTATGCTGCCATTCACATGATTATTCGTCGTCCGATTCCATTAACAGTACAACGAGCTGCATCGATGGTTGGTATATTTCTATTAGCAGGACTCTTTGTTTTTGTCATGTTCAACGACGTTCTGCGGATTTGGGGGTAAAATTAATCTCGAGGTCAGAAAGGAAGGGAGAATCTATTTTTTCGTTCGAATCATCTGTGACTACGTCATACCTTGTTGATTGAAGGTTTAACGTCTAGTAATTATTAGACGATTGACTTCAACTATTGTTTGACGGCTAACAGTGATTTACGAGCGATTAACAAGCGTCGCAGGGTCTGCTTGGAAATGAGTACTGGCTCAACCTGATTAAAGAAAAAATAAGAACGCTGACGACGGTTTGCTTAACGAACGAGCAGTTGATGGTTGATGGTAAAACATGGTGCTTGGTTAATGTCGTGAGAAAAACAATCCGGAGGTGAGAAAATGAAACAGGATGAGAATATGAAACCGATCAATGAACGATATCAGATTTGCCTCCTCATAGGATTATCCATCTTCTATGTGTGTTTGGGGATGACTACTGGAGATTGGTGGACTGCAGGGTCTTTATCGCTATTATTGTTTTTGTACTTACTACCTACAACTCTCGCAGTCAGCCTGGACTGTAAAGGAAAGGGATTGATCATCTTCGTAAATGTATTTTTTGGGTGGACTGCAATTGGCTGGTGTACCGCAGCTGTCATGGTCTGGTTAAGAAAACCAAAACCGGAAGATTCTAAATTCCGTGATTGCATCGAACTTCCGCCGATTTTGGATGGGAAATGAAGAGTGAGAAGATATTGTAAAACAGCAGCTTAGACGCCTATTGGATCGTTTAAAATCGGTAAACATGCTGCCTTTGCTCTATGTACTTTACGGGAAGGAAAATGGTCCACCAGATATTATTAAAAACACAAGACGGAAGACTAAAAGGAATCAAAATCGTCTTTGAATGTAAAGATATTGTGGAGAAATTAACATTAGCGGATCGCCTCTGGGACTTCTTGAGTTGTAATTCTGTTCTAAATTGGGATTTACTTAAACATGCTTATTATTCTCCTTATTAATCACACCGACAATCTATTACCGACCGAGCCACAACCATGAAAATTTCGAAATTTCCAATTCTATTTATGCTCGTCCTGATCATGGTGTTCCCCTGTCTTGCGAACACCGAGTTTATTGTTGAGGACATTCGAGTTCAAGGACTGAAACGAGTCTCGGCAGGAACTGTATTCAATGAGATCACTGTAGAAGTTGGTGACATCGTAGATCCAGTTATCGTACGCTCGTTGCTCCGAGAACTTTTCGCGATGGGATATTTCGACGATATCCAAATCGTACGCGACGAAAACGTCATTGAAATTGTGGTAACCGAAAGGCCAGCAATCGATTCCATAACAATCGAAGGTAATAAACAGATCAAGTCTGAAGATTTGTTAGCTGGACTAGCTGACCAAGGACTCCGAGAAGGCCAGATCTTTAGGCAAGCAACACTTGATCGCATGCGCATCGAACTAACACGACAATACGTCGGACAAGGACAGTACACCGCTGATATCCAAACCACAGTCAATGAGCTTCCGAGAAACCGCGTCGCGATTGAAATCGAGATTGAAGAGGGTAAAAAGTCTGGGATTAGTCAGATTGAATTCGTTGGCAATCAATCCTACAGTAAATCGACACTCTTGAGTGCGTTGGAACTTAAGGAACCACACTTACTTGGGTTCCTGCGAGGAAACAATAAATACTCGCGCCAAAAACTTCAGGGCGATTTGGAGACCCTTCAAGCGTTCTATCGCGATCAAGGTCATGTCTCGTTTCAACTCCGTTCAACGCAGATTAGTATGACCCCAGACCGCAAGCAGGTTTATGTCACTATTGGATTACAAGAAGGTGATAAGTACGTGATAGGGGATGTAGATATATTAGGTACATTTGGAGATTTTGAACCGGACTTATTGCTTGATTCCATCGTAATTGAACCTGGCTCGGTGTTCTCGAGTCAGGAAGTTACCGCGTCCGAAGAACGACTCACACAACTCCTAAATACGCGGGGTTTCACATTCGCGACGGTAACGGGTGTACCCGCGATTCAGGATGACGGTACCGTTGATGTCCTGTTTTATGTCGATTCTGGCAAGCGAGTGTATGTTCGTCGCATTGTTTTCGTCGGTAATACGGTAACTCAAGATTCAGTACTACGCCGTGAAATGCGACAACTGGAAGGCGCGAGTGCTTCTTCCTTTAAGATCGAACGCTCAAAAGACAACCTGCGTCGTCTAGGGTACTTTCAAAATGTTGAGGTGGAGACTCCAGCTGTTGTCGGATCTGAGGATCAAATCGATGTGGTATTCAAGGTAGAAGAAAGACCGACCGGAAGTATAAACGGTACACTCGGCTATGCTGAATATAGTGGACTCATCGTTCAAGGCTCATTCCAGCAAGCAAATATTGGTGGTTCGGGTAATAGTTTAGCAGTCGCGGCGAGCGTGAGCGATTTAGAGAAAGGAATTAACTTTAGCTATCTCGATCCGTACTTCACTGAAGATGGAATTAGCCGCGCACTGGGCATCAATTTTAGTGACATCAGCTACAACCGAGTGGGAAGTATTAATCGTTTTTCTACGAGCTCTTTTGGTAGTTCGGCTCAATTTGGCGTACCGATTGGTGACTTCAAGCGATTAAATTTAGCAGGTAAGGTTGAATGGACTGATGTAACGAGTGGATACAACGAAGCACAACAAATCGCGGATTTTGTCGACAGTTTAGGAACTAAGTTTTTGAACTACACATTAGAAGGTCAATGGGTGTATCTCGGTCTTAACGATGCTTTGGTCTTTGCGACACGTGGTTCTCGGCATAAGTTAGCGTTGACTACTGCCCTTCCTGGCAGCGAGTTGCAATATGGTAAATTAGATTACGAAGGTGATTGGTTTTATCCAGCCCGAAAAGACGCTGACGGAAAAGATTCACATGACTGGGTTTGGCACTTCCGATCGAGGGTAGGTGCTGGTGAAGTCTTTGGTAAAACCGAAATTTATCCTTTCTTCGAACATTATTACTCTGGTGGTTATGGTTCGGTTCGTGGTTATGAGCGCTTTTCCTTAGGACCACGTAGCCTCCCCAGCGGTTCTGCACTCACGTACTACCCCAATGGGCAACCTTTTGGCGGTAATATAGTATTGGAAGGTTCGGTCGAACTTTATTTCCCACTACCTTTTGGGGAGGATTTGGAAGACGTTCGTTCGGCCATGTTCTTTGATTTCGGAAACGTATTCAGTACCAGCTGTGCCGAAGATTCTAATGGTTGTTTTTCGCCGAGTTTTAATGCGATGCGATATTCTTTAGGTTTAAGTGTGATCTTCAAGTCGCCGGCGGGTTTAATGGGAATCTCACTGGCTTACCCATTCAATAACGAAGATTACGACGAGACCGAACGTATCACGTTCGAGATTCTGAACACTTCGTTTTAGCAGAAGAGGATTCAAATACCTTTGGATCTTACTGATAAACTTATAATTTCAAACTTGTGTCCATACACTGAGTAATGACACGGCTAATTCTTGATTTCTAGAGGTCTATATGAAAACCCCAATTCTGCAAATATTGTTAGTTTTACTCTTAATGGCAATGGTTGTGCCTGTATCGGCAGAACTCAAAGTTGCCTTTGTCAGGGTAGAGCAGGCGATTATCGATTCTGAAGAAGCGCAAGGGGAAGTGGAAGAGTTGACGGCGATTTTTAAACCTGAACAAGATCGGCTCAATGCCTTACGCGATGAAATTATCGCGTTAGAAGATCGAGCTCAAAAGGATATCGATATTTTGTCACAGACTGAGATTGCTGACTTGCGAGACGAAATTGAAGAAAAACAGCTTGAATTTCAATTCGGTTCTCAGCGACTTCAAAATGACGTCAATAAAGCCCAAGAAAACTTAATGCAGAAAATGGGACCGAAGTTCAATGCCGTGCTCCAGGATCTCATCGAACTTGAAGGCTACGACATGGTTATTAACTACGTACCTAATCTAATGCTGTACGTCAATCCGAAGCACGATATTACGGCGAAGGTAACCCAACTGCTCGACGAACGAAAGGATGAAAACCCCTTCGAAGAGAGCGATTCTGAATCCGAATCAGAATAATTTGTCCAGCACTCGTGAAGCTGGCTTTTCGGTTGAACAACTTGCAAAGATTCTGAACGCGACCCAAGTCGGTCACACAGATGTCAAAATTCACGGGATAGCGTCTTTAGGTTCAGCCACGCCCGGCGATCTAACTCATCTATCCAACGTTTACTATCGTAAACACCTTAAACACACCAAAGCGACTGCTGTAATACTGGCTCGCAAGGACGTCGACGATTGTCCGACTGTAGCTCTAATCGTCGATGAACCGTACCAAGCGTACGCGCAAATCTCGCACTTATTCGATAATCAACCACAAGTCCCCGAGGGTATCCATGCATCGGTCGATATCCATCCGTCGGCGTCTTTAGCCGAAAATGTTCGAATTGGACCGTTCGTATCGATTGCAGAGAATACGGTGATTGGGGCTGACGTTTCGATCGACTCAGGAGTACATATCGGCGCGAACTGTACGATAGGCAAAGGTACCCGCTTACATGCCAACGTTTGTGTCTATCACGGTGTGCGGATTGGACAATTCTGTGTGATTCATGCAAACACGGTCATTGGGGCTGATGGTTTTGGCTTTATACCGAAGTCAAACGGAGAATTACAGGGTATTGCGCAAATCGGATCCGTGAAGCTTGGGAGCTATATCGATGTCGGCGCGGGGTGTACGATTGACCGCGGGGCACTCGACGATACTATTATTGAGGACGGAGTAAAAATCGACGATCAAGTTCACATTGGTCATAATTGTAAAGTCGGCGCGCATTCAATGCTGTGTGGCTGTACTGGATTAGGTGGTAGTGTTGAGATAGGTGCCCACTGTATTCTCGCGGGTGGAGTTGGTGTTGCTGGCTCGGGACCACTTTCCATTGCCGGTAAAACGACGATCGGTGCCATGACGTTCGTGAGTCAATCCATTACCGAACCCGGTACCTATCAGGGTGCGACACTCCACACAGATATTAGATCGTGGCGGCGAAATGCCAAACGTTTCACGCGGCTAGAAGATGTCGTACAACGGGTTCTCAAACTGGAAAAACAACTTGCCGCCAAAGTACGAGAGTTGGAGAAATGAGCAATGACTAAGTTGGAACCCGTACTTGGGATGGAAGAGATACTTGATTACTTACCACATCGTTATCCGTTTATTTTCGTGGATCGAGTAATCTGTATTGATCGCAACGAAGGTTCGATCATTGGATTAAAAAATGTTACCGTCAATGAACCGTTCTTCCAGGGACATTTTCCTGACAAACCGATCATGCCAGGCGTATTAATTGTCGAAGCACTAGCGCAAGTTTCAGGGATTCTTGCATCCGTGATGAAAGATATAAAACCGAAAGTCGATGGTTACATTTATTACTTGGCGGGTGCAGACAACACACGCTTCAAACGACCTGTCGTTCCTGGAGATTCAATCTTTCTTCATGCGCACGTCACACATGAACGTCGTGACACCATGAAATTCAAGAGTCAAGCTAAGGTGCAGGACATCTTGGTCTGTGCTACCGAGTTGCTCGTAGTGGCAAGAAAAATCTGAAGGATTCTCCTTTAGTAGTTTTACCGACTACCGGTGCAGTGGCGCGATTGTATTTGTGTAGTAATACCTGACGTACTGCTGTGAATACACCCCTTCACGACCCATGGTAAAAATTGGCATCGTTGCCGGTGAGTCCTCTGGAGATATTCTAGGTTCGCGATTAATGTACGCGCTCAAGCAGTTACTTCCTGAAGTCGAATTTCACGGGATTGGCGGTGAGCACATGCAACAAGAAGGATTAACGGCGTTGGAAGAAATGGAGCATGTCGTCGTTAATGGATTCATCGGGCCATTGTTACGACTTTCTTCCTATCTCAAGTTGCTTGATCGGCTTGCTTTACAGATGAAGGAAATGGATGTTTTCGTAGGAGTGGATTTCAATGTTTTTAATCTTGCACTGGAGAAGCGACTTAAGAAATTAGGTGTCCCGACAGTTCACTACGTAAGTCCGTCGGTCTATGCTTGGCGAAAGGGTCGGGCTTGGAAGATGGAAAAATCTACCGATGTACTACTCACGTTGTTTCCTTTCGAACCAAAGTTTTACGAAGAAACAAATGTTAGAGCAGAGTTTGTTGGACACCCACTCGCTGACGAAATTCAACCGGTGCAAAATTTAACAGATAGGAGAAAAACAGCGCGCGCTAAACTTGGACTCGATAACCATGCTGTTGTAGTAGCACTATTACCAGGAAGTCGTCATTCGGAGATTCAGTTCCACGCTCGGTTGTTTTTAGAAAGTTGTCAACGGTTTCAGTCTTTAGCTGAGTCGAGAAAACGATATCAGTTTGTCATTCCGTGTGTACGAGAGAAGTCAATTAACTTTATCTTACGAGAAATGCAACACTTCCCGGATGTAGAAGTTCATATCACGGAAGCAGATTCAAAACTTACACTCAGCGCCGCTGACGTTGCTTTGGTGAAGTCTGGTACCTCGACACTAGAATCGTTGCTATTACGCGTACCGATTGTTGTTACTTATCGTATCGGTTGGTTGACTTTTGCGATTGTCCGAACACTGTTACATACCCGCTGGGTGGCGCTCCCTAATATAGTAGCTAATCGCCGCGTAGTACCAGAATATTTGCAGAGTCAAGCTACAGCTGAAACTTTAGCACGAACCATGCTCTCGCAACTGCAAACAGCACAAAACAACGATGTCTTACATAAGGAATATGCAGAAATTCACGAGAGTTTACGGCATAGCGCTTCGGAGCGATCTGCAGAGGTGATTGTCGAGTTGTTAAATCGACGAAGTCAAACTCAATGTTAAAGTTTGAAGAGGCAGAGGTTGACCGAGTTAGTTGCGGTCTAGATGAAGTCGGACGGGGTCCGCTAGCCGGACCGGTTGTCGCTTCGGCCGTCGTACTCGATTCACAAAAAGTTATCGATGGAATCACCGACTCCAAGAAGTTAACTCCCGAGCGACGGCAGGTTCTCGCCCGTGAAGTTAAACAACACAGTACCAGTTGGGCGATTGGTCTCTGTGAAGTTGAAGAAATCGATGAATTAAATATTCTGCGCGCTTCGTTGCTTGCGATGCAACGTGCATTCGAACAGTTGAAGGTTGAAGTGGATCTAGCCTTGATTGATGGGATTCATTCGCCGATGCTCAATTGTGAAACCCATACCATTATCAAGGGGGACTCGAAAGTCGATTCGATAGGTGCAGCAAGCATCTTAGCTAAAGTGACCAGAGATGAGATCATGACTCGCTATCATGAAGAATTTCCCGAATATGGATTCCATCGAAATTTTGGGTATCCGACTCCAGATCATTTACGGGTATTGCGCAAAATCGGCCCGTGTGTGATCCATCGAAAATCTTTTCGTCCCGTAGCTAATTGGACTTCTCTATAGATGAATTCCTTTGCACACTTATCGGTACACACTGAATTTTCAATAATCGACAGTGTCCTGTGTATCGAAGAACTGGCAGCAGATTGCAAAAGCCGAGACATTTTTGCGATTGCGATTACTGACTACGCTAATTTATTTGGATTTTGGCAATTTCAGCACCAACTCAAAGCTGCGGGAATTAAACCAATATTTGGTGTAGATCTCAGAGTTATCGATGGAGAGCATCGAGATCGGATCAATTTACTTGCCAAAAGTCCGCAAGGCTGGGCCAATCTGAGAAAGCTCATGACGGTAGCTTATCTTCATTCTGGAGAACATGGCTGTATTGAGGTTGAGCATTTACAGAAACATGCAGAAGACCTGATTGTGCTCTCAGGTGGAACTCAAGGTCAGGTCGGTAGGTTGTTACTTGAGGGGTCTTTTGACGAAGCCGAGCAACAGGCTAAAGCATTGAAGAGTTTGTACGGCGATCACTTCTATCTCGAACTCCATCGTACAAGGAGAGACTACGAGGAAGAATACGCTTCCCATGTGATTCCTTTAGCTGCGGAGCAAAAAATCCCACTGGTAGCGACGAACGATGTACGTTTTTTGAATGCCGATGACTTTAGTGGTCACGAAGCACGGTTTTGTATCGCACACAAGCAAACCATTGGCGACGATTCTCATGATATCAGGTATAGTTCGGAACAATACCTCAAGTCTGCGAGCGAGATGGAAGAACTGTTCAAAGATCTGCCAGATGCGCTTGAAAACGCTGTAGAAATTGCGTACCGATGTACGGTGGATGTACCCTCTAAGTTTCAGTTACCACAGTTCAAGACTGAGAGAACTGGCACACCAGATGAGTTGATTACATCGATTTCCCATGAGAGACTCGATAAGATGCTTGACGCGCGAGAGGAACGCGGAAACCCGGTTGATGATCGAGAAGTCTACATTGAACGTCTCGATACCGAATTAGACGTCATTAAGGAAATGGGTTTTTCAGGGTACTTTTTGATTGTTGGAGATTTTGTAACTTGGGCTAAAAATAACACGATACCCGTGGGTCCAGGACGTGGTTCTGGCTCGGCTTCTCTAGTGGCGTACGTACTCGGAATTATTGATATAGATCCCATTCAATTCGATCTCAGGTTTGAACGACTATTGAATACCGAACGTGTATCCATGCCTGACTTCGATATCGACTTTTGTATGAATCGGCGCGGTGAAGTGATCGATTACGTCACCGAACTATACGGTCGAAATCAAGTTGCACAAATTGTATCCTTCAATCGGTTTGGGTCGAAAACCGCCGTACGAGATGTCACGCGAGTTCTTGGTATGCCTTTTGGTTTGGGGGATCGTATTGCGAAACTGATTCCGTTGCAGGGTGTTACACCTATGTCTTTGGAAGAAGCGGTTAGCAAAGTCAAAGAACTCAAACATATGCTAGCTTCTCAAGAAGAAGTTACAGAGATTATCGAACTTGCGAAAAAAGTAGAAGGTCTAGTTAAGACGACGGGTCGACATGCGGCGGGGGTTGTTATCGCCCCGACAGAGATGGATGAATACGTACCGGTTTACACTGAGACACCGGCCGGCGACGTGCTGACTCAGTTAGATAAACAAGACGTCGAAGCCTTAGGCTTGGTGAAATTTGACTTTCTCGGATTGAAGACTGTTACAGCCATTGATGGTGCTTGTGCATCGATCAATGCAAACTCGCGCAGTTCTGAGGATCCCCCGATTCATATTTTGGACATTCCATTGGATGATCCGAAAGTCTTCGCGAGTTTACAGGAAGGTCACACTACCGGTATCTTCCAATTGGAATCGAGCGGTATGCGCCAAAAAGTAAAGGAACTGAAACCAACGAATTTAGAAGACATCATTGCTTTACAAGCGCTTTATCGACCTGGTCCGTTAGATACTGGAGTTACCGATTCTTACATTCGGCGGAAGAACAAATTGGAAAAGGTCAAGTTCGATCATCCGATCATTGAAAAAGTGTTGGCGAAGACCTATGGATTGATGGTTTATCAAGAAGACGTGATGAACTTAGCCCGTGAACTAGCGGGATTTTCAATGGGACACGCGGACGTGTTGCGTCAAGCGATGGGCAAAAAGAATGAAGACGCGATGTTAAAGCTCGAAACTGAATTTGTCGACGGTTGTTTGCCGAACGGTGTGCGCGAGACAACCGCCAAAAAAATCTATGCTGATATGCGCAAATTTGCCGGTTACGCGTTCAACCGGGCACATGCAGCAAGTTATGCTTTAGTGGCCTATCAGACGGCGTACTTGAGGACTCATTATCCGGCTGAATATTTAGCGTCGTTAGCGTCTTGCGAAACTGAAACAAATACCGTTAAGTCATTGGTTGACGAATGTCGTCGTTTAGGGGTACTCGTGCAGAATCCGAGTGTCAATGACAGCGAATACCATTTTCTCGGAAGTCAAAACAGCATTATTGTTGGCTTACGAGCGATCACACAGCTTGAAGAGAAAGTTGCGAAACGGATCATTGAAGCTAGAAAGGAACGACCGTACCAATCCTTGATGGATTTGTGTGTACGGGCGAGACTCTTACGGAAGAATAAGACTGATTTAGAGAGGTTGATTTATGCAGGCGCCTTGGATTGTCTTGAACCGGAGAAGCCAGCTAATGTCGCCCGCGCGGAGCTCTTAGCGTCCATTGATACTTTCACACACGCAGCCGAACAAGCTGCTGAACGAGATGCTGATCGACAGATTGATATGTTTGGTACTGACGAAACGTCGAGTTTGTCGATTGTTATCCCAAAGGTTCCACGTTTGCCAGATCATGAGATGTTCGTGCACGAAGAAAGCACGTTAGGATTTTTCCTGAGCGGACATCCGCTTGATTCAGTACGACATGAACTACAACATTTGTGCTCGCGCCAAGATTTGACGACGATTCAGTCCACTAACTCAAATGGGACGACTAATACAGTCGCGGGTATCGTCAAGCGAGTTCGAAATAGCGAAACCCGTTCAGGGAAGAGATTGACTCGTATTCTGCTTGAAGACGAGCATGGCGGTTTTGAGTTTGCGATTTTCGACGATAGTGGAAAGATCCCTGAGTTCGAAATTGGTGAGATCGCGATTGCGTTCTTTAAAGTACAAAAAGAGAAAGGTTCAGATGAGTTGAACGTTCGAACGTCACGAATGTGTTCCATTTCAGAACGTCGGTGTGAGAAACATGCTGAGATTGAAATTGATGTTGATCAAAACAGTTCAAACAATACATTTGTAAGAGATTTACGTGAAGTCCTGATGGACTATCGTTTTGCGGGATGTACGGTGAGGGTGAACGTACAACGTAATGGGTGTGTGGGACGGTTCGAATTGGGAGAGGAATGGAGAGTGAATCCTACCGCATCCTTAATGGAACGGTTGTATCAGACGTTTGGTATTCAAGCGGTACGCATTACCTATTGAAGATCATCTGGATACATAAAACGTAAACTTAATACTGAGAATTCAACTTCGCTACCGTTCTTCCTCCTTGGGATTTACCGGTGTGATCCAAGTACAATCCGAAGACTCCTACTGAAATCATTGAGGGCGGGTTGACGATTCACGGACTACTAGCCAGCAGTAGCAAAATATGAGAGGCGAACAAGGATGTTATCGTCGGTCAAACAGAAGCTTTACAAGGTCCGATTACTTTTGATCGACAGGAAACCTTCATTTTATCTCGAATAAAGTGTTTCGAGACGTAGCTGTAGAGTGCAGATCGTTATGCAGTTTGACGTACTACTTTTTTGAATATTTGAACTTCACACAACCTCTACGAATTTGTAAAATCGTTGTATCAACTAGGTCGGCTAGTGTGAGATTGCTGTCAATCTACCTCATATTAATCGTCTATTCGTTCAATCAATCTAAACAAATAGGAGAGAGAATGTGGTAAAAGAAGCTCTTATCAAGTTTGAAGAACAACTCAAAGAGTATGCTGAAAAAATGCATGTTTTTTATACGCATTGTGAAAATGAAGAACAAACGAAGAAGGTTATGATTGAACCGTTCCTTAAGTTGTTAGATTATGATGTATCTGATCCTCGAATAGCCAAATTAGAATATCCAGTTAGTCCGACAGGTGGTGGAACCAGAGTCGATTATGCTCTATTTTGTGATAACATGACAGCCAGCGGTTCGGTAGAGCCTAGGATATTGATTGAAGCAAAGGCTGCGTCCAATGATCTGACGAAAGAACATTTACTTCGACAGATTTCAGACTATGCCGATCTTGTATCTAGTGTCGAGTTCGTTGCTCTAACTAATGGACGGATATGGCAGTGGTTTCGGAAGGAAAAGAATCATTATGGGGATCGTAAACTCTCTCACCGATTTTTCTTATCTCACGACGTCTTCACCCCTCTGACGCGAAACTCAAAAGAGTTACGTTTTCTTAAAAAAATATCCTTAAACTCGTTCGATTCGGATTTAGCGCGAACGGCTGCTGATGAAGTACGAATTTCTGACGTGATTCTTGATTATTTAGAAGAAATCAAGGATGAACCGGGAGCTGATTTACGGAAGCTGATTTTCAAAAAAGGAGGACTGAAGTGGTCGAAACGAGAGTCAGAGATGTTTGAAAAAGTATGGCCGGAGTGTATTGAGACTTTCATCGAATCTCAAGCGCGAAAGTTACAGTTGGATGTGTTATTGCAAGAATCCAAGCAGGCGAATGAAAAAACTGAAGTTATCGAAGATAAACTAGTCCCAAATTCTCCTGTACAGTCAGAGTTGCATTCAGATGAGGGTGATACAAGATCTGACACTACAAGGTCTTTTCTTACAGAAAAAGGTGAGGTTAACTTAGACGCAAGGAAGACGAAACGTGCGTGGAAACCATCACAACAAAACCATTGGAACATCGAAAATAGTGGTAATGAAGTACTTCTGAGTTCGGCACGTTATTTGGTTAGTATTCATTCGAGTGGTAAAGAACATCTTTTAACACTCGCAAGTAATCTACTCGTTCGAGCCGATCAACGAGATATAGTTCCAAAGAGCCATCGGTTAAAGCTCGTGTGTGACGGAGTTTATTTAAATACAAATCTTAATAACGACGCAAAAGTTAAAGTGATAAAGGAACTCGAACGTTACGTTTCGCCGAACTTTGCAGTGCAACAACATGGTGGGGCCTTGGTGGACATCTGGATGCCAACAGGTCCTAGAAACAAAGGCAACGTAGATTCTTAGTGTAGGCAGTACAATTTAATCTGTTATTGGGTCTGCTATCCAAGATGAACTTCCTACCATACCACTTGACACCGCTTACGTTCATAAGTGCATCTCTGCACTAGAAAAAGCTCACGAAGAACTTAGTCAACTCACTAATCGTGATCAATCCCTGTACGAGATCTACCGAGCAGCTTGTATCACGGAGTTTGAGCTGATACTAGAACAATGCACCATTTTGTTACGCAAGGTAGTATCGAGTTTTTATTCCAGTGATAGCTATGCTGCAAACCTACCCATTAAAGATCTGTTTCTGTATGCCGCAAAACACGATCTCTTAGATGTTGATTCAGTTGAACGTTGGTTGCATTATCGACAACTTAAAAATGACACTGTACACGAGTATGGAGAAGATTACGCAGAGCAAACGATTAAGTTTCTTCCACACTTTATTGACGATGCGAAAACACTCGTTGAACTCATTGAGAGAATAAACAATGACTGATCATCTTCATTTATCGGCTAGACACCGAGGCATGATTGAATCGATTTTGAGCGACAAAGTACCGGGTGTTGAGGTGTGGGCTTATGGCAGTCGCGTGAACGGCCGAAGCTTTGATGGTAGCGATCTCGACTTAGTACTCAGAGCGCCAGATTTAGCCAAAATCCCAACCGAGCAATTGATTTCGCTGAAACACGCACTAACTGAATCCATGATCCCCTTTCTAGTTGAAGTTCGGGATTGGTATCGGCTACCGAAGCAATTTCATCGCGAAATTGAAAAACAGTATGTAATTCTTGTACCCGAAGAACACGAACAGAGTTAGTCGCTTAATTTGGATTGGTTGAGATCAAACTCGTCTGCGATACGCGAATCTTAAAATTGATCATTCGCTCATAGTTTGCGCAGATCGTTGATTTCCCAAGCTCAAGTTGCTGTTCAAGAAACACTTAATACAACCGAATTTCCACGTAAGGGAACCATTTGGATTGGTTGGAGTGGTGGATTAGATTCAACAGCTTTAGTTCACGCATGTATTCATTATTTCGGCATCAACAGATGTAAAGCTCTCCACGTCAATCACAACATTTCTCCCCTAGCGACACAGTGGGAAGAGCACTGTCATGATACTGCCACAAAGTTAGGAATCGAACTCGTTGTCGTATCCGCGACGATCGCAGCCGGAAACCTCGAATTGCAAGCACGTCTGCAAAGGTACAAGTATTTCGAAGAACGACTGAAGGGGAAGAATGAAGTGGTCTTGACTGCACACCATCAGAATGATGTGGTTGAGACTCGTTTATGGCAACTATTTACGGGTCGTACTGCCATCGGGATCCCGTTTAGACGCCAACTAGGACACGGTTATCTAATTCGCCCCTTCCTCCAATTACCCAAACATAAGTTACTCAACTACGCACTTGAGCACAATTTGAATTGGATTGAAGATGAAAGCAATCTCGACCAAAATTTCGATCGAAACTGGATTCGACATAAACTAATACCGGATATTGAAGCGCGATTTCCTTCGGTCATCAAGAACTTGAGCCAGTTGCACTGGCCTTTACTACCTGAACAAGAACCAAAACCACTGTCAGTTAAGCATGGTCTATCAAGGGAAGATATTCGTGCGTGGCTGTTAAGTTATAGTATCAATCCAGAAACTTCAAAGATCGACGAGATACTGAAACAAATTAATGCACGGCAAGATGCACTTCCAGAAATTCAGGTCGGCACAGAGCACTTCGTTCGGCGGTATCGAGAGCAACTCTACGTTACGGTATCGTCGGAACCGTTTAAACCGAGCGAAGTAGTCGTCGGTGAAAGTATTGAATTGTCAAACGGGTTGCTGGATTGGAGGGAAAGTGAACGCGGCTTTATTCGTGGGGAGAAATTTCGTTGCACGAATCGAATCAACATCCAGTCGAAGCAAGCGAAAATCCAGAGCAGCGGTATACACAAACGCCTCACTTCAGTTTTTCAGGAACAGGGAATTCCACCATGGTTGCGCGATGGATGGCCGTTATTGATGCAAGATGAAGAAGTAGTTAGCGTACCAAATCTATTGATCTCGGACAAGGTTTCACGAAATCTGCAAAGTGGTAGTCATAAGTTGTACGAATCTCGTTGGTTTCCGGCATGACTGACTTAGCAAAGAACTCATTCGACATGACAAAAACTCGAACTACACCGATATTTGTGGTAAACTTAAAGTCAAGTTGTTAAAATTTATCCATCGAATTTGATTCCACCGTAGCCACGTATATCACCCACTCAAGTGGAATTAACCCTCACTTTGAATACTTCCAGTCAAGATGACTAGGTACATCTTCGTAACCGGCGGAGTCGTTTCTTCCATCGGCAAAGGAATTGTTACTGCATCCCTAGCTGCTACCCTTGAGGCACGCGACCTTAAAGTCAGTATGGTCAAGATGGATCCCTATATCAACGTCGATCCTGGTACCATGAACCCAATTCAACACGGAGAAGTCTTTGTTACCGAAGACGGCGCTGAAACTGATCTTGACCTCGGGCATTACGAACGCTTTCTCCGTAATCGGATGTCGCAAAAGAACAACTTTACCACTGGTAGTGTCTACGAAGCCGTAATACGCCGAGAACGCCGCGGTGATTATTTGGGTAGTACTATTCAAGTGATTCCCCATATCACCGACGAGATTCAAAGTAGGATTCGGGCCGTGTCTGAAAACGGTACGTATGACGTTGTGATTGTTGAAATTGGTGGTACAGTTGGCGATATCGAAGGTCAGCCTTTTTTAGAAGCCATCCGGCAAATGCGGTTATTAGAGGGTAAAGAACGGACTTTATACATACATGTGACGCTGGTTCCCTTTGTCAATTCCTCAGGTGAATTCAAGACTAAGCCGACGCAACATTCAGTCAAAGAGTTACGTTCGATAGGATTACAACCGGATGTACTCGTTTGTCGTTGCGAAAGCCAGGAAATTCCGGAAGAAGCACGGAAGAAAATCGCCTTGTTTACCAATGTTCAAGAACGTGCCGTCGTGTCCCTTCGAGATGTCGAAAGTATCTACGAAGTACCGATCGTGCTAAATCAACAAGGCTTGGATCAATTCGTCGTAGAGCAGTTTAACTTAAAGTGTAACTCTGCTGCTCTCGGAGAATGGCGCGCTGTGGTCGACGCCTTAAGAACACCATCTTCGACCGTGCGTATTGCCATGGTCGGGAAATATTTTGAATTACTCGATTCCTACAAATCACTGATCGAAGCGTTGCTACACGCAGGTATTCGCTCTAAGACACAGATTGACATCAATTACATCGACGCGGAAGAAATTGAACAACAGGGCACAACCATGTTGAACCAACAAGATGCGATCTTAGTACCAGGGGGTTTTGGTGAGCGCGGTTTTGAAGGAAAAATTCAGGCAGTACAGTTTGCTCGTGAAAAGAACGTCCCTTACTTGGGAATTTGCTACGGATTACACGCGGCAGTCATCGAATATGCTCGTAATGTATTAGGTTGGAACGATGCGCATTCGACTGAGATTAATCCAAAAACTTCCTATCCGGTGATCGGGCTGATTACCGAGTGGTCAGGGAAGTATAAGAAAACGCACGATGGTAATTCAAACAACAAGGACTTGGGTGGTACGATGCGCCTAGGTTCGCAACCTTGCTATTTAGCAGAAGGTTCTCTAGCCCAGCGAACTTATCAAAGCGATGTGATTTACGAACGCCACAGACACCGTTACGAAGTTAATAATGAATTCGTTCACGCGATTGAGAATGCTGGTATGCGCATCAGTGGTAAGCATCAGCCCGACGATTTAGTCGAAATGGTTGAAATCCCCTCGCAAGATTGGTTTATCGCTTGTCAGTTTCATCCAGAGTTCACGTCTTCACCGCGTGACGGCCATCCTTTGTTTGAGGGTTTCATTCATGCGGCAAATCGATACGCGGAAACAAACTAGTTATGCAACTTTGTCATTTTGAAATTGGAGAAGGTCGGCCGATTTTTCTGATCGCTGGAACTTGTGTTATTGAATCTGAAAAAATCGCACTTGAAACAGCGTCGACACTACGTGCAATTACAGACAAGATTGGTATTCCATTGATCTACAAGAGCTCGTTTGATAAAGCTAATCGGTCGTCAATCGACGGGTATCGAGGTTTAGGGATGGAAACTGGCTTGAAAATCCTTCAAAAAGTTAAAGAAGAAGTCGAAGTTCCTGTAATCACCGATGTACACGAATATACCCCACTAGATGAAGTCGCGGATGTCGTTTCGGTACTACAGACACCAGCATTTTTATGTCGGCAAACCGATTTCATTCAAAATGTCTGCGCGCAAGGACTACCAGTTAATATCAAAAAAGGGCAGTTTCTCGCTCCCTTGGACATGATTCAGGTCGCTCGCAAAGCGAAGGCTACGGGAAATCAACAAATTATGGTTTGCGAACGAGGGGCTAGTTTCGGGTACAACAACCTCGTATCGGATATGCGATCACTAGCGCTCATGCGCAAGACCGAATGCCCCGTCGTATTTGATTCGACCCACTCCGTTCAACTTCCTGGCGGGTTAGGATCGGCGTCCGGCGGACAACGTGAGATGATCCCCGTATTAGCACGTGCTGCTACAGCAGTTGGTATCGACGGGCTGTTCATGGAGACGCATCCGAATCCAGCCGAAGCGAAGTCAGATGGACCAAATGCTTGGCCCTTACACTTGATGGAACCCTTACTAAACGAACTCGTCGAAGTCGATCACTTGGTCAAAGCACATCCCTATTTAGAAGAAGAAATTCAATGAGTGTAATTGACAGAATACGCGCTCTCGAAATATTAGATTCTCGTGGGTTTCCAACATTGGAAACTACAGTCACGTTAAAGAGTGGTGCATGCGGTTCTTTTATTGTACCATCTGGAGCTTCCGTCGGCACCGCCGAAGCTGTCGAATTGCGAGATCACGACGCTCGCCGGTACCTAGGGAAGGGGGTCAAACGCGCCCTTTACAACGTTGACCACCATATCGCACGTGTAGTCTGCGAGTGTGGCACCCTACAACAGCAAGAGCTCGATCAAATGTTGATTGAACTGGATGGCACGGAGAATAAATCTCACTTAGGCGCAAACGCGATCCTCAGTGTTTCGGTTGCGTTTGCACGGGCCCAAGCACAGGAACGAAAAACTCCGGTTTATGCGCATATCGCTGAACTTGCTAACAATTCTGACATACGTCTACCCGTCCCCATGATGAATTTCTTGAATGGTGGGGCACATGCCAACAACAGCTTAGACTTTCAGGAATTCATGATCATTCCTGTCGGTGCACCAAACATGGCAGCAGCTATTCGCGGGGGTGCGGAAGTGTTTCAGTGTCTCAAACTCGCACTGGAGAAAGCCGGCCACTTGACAACTGTCGGCGATGAAGGTGGTTTTGCACCTAATCTCTCATCTCATGATGAAGCCTTTGGTTATCTTTGTGACGCGATCACTGCTGCGGGATTCGAAGTCGGTGTTGACATCGTGCTTGCATTGGATTGCGCGGCTACTGAGCTCTATCAAGAAGGTACTTACACCATGGATGGTATGGGGGGGTCGGCATCCGGCGATCAACTGTGCGAGATACTAGCAAAACTAGTATCAAAGTATCCGATTGTGTCTATTGAAGATGGTATGGCTGAAGATGACTGGAAGTCGTGGCAAACTCTATCGACGAAACTGGGTAATACGGTACAACTAGTCGGCGATGACATTTTTGTTACGAACCCCAAGTTCCTAAAGCGCGGGATCGAATTAGGCGTTGCCAACTCAATTCTTATAAAATTAAATCAAATAGGGACGTTAACTGAAACCTTAGAAGTGATACAAATCGCGAAGAATGCTGGTTATTCAACCGTTGTATCCCATCGTTCAGGAGACACGGAAGATAGTTTTATCGCAGATTTTGCGGTCGGAACTGGAGCAGGTCAACTAAAAACGGGCTCTTTGAGTCGCTCTGAGCGCACTTCTAAATACAATCAACTGTTACGTATTGAAGCAGAACAAGGCCACATGGAGTTTCGTGGCTTGAATGAAATTAGCAAACACAAGGATGGTGGTCAACAATGCGAGTTCTCTTCGTAATATCGCTTTTCATCTTAGGAGTCTTTCAACATACTTTTTGGTTCGGTCCAAACGGGTATTTCGCGTTACGACAACACACGCAGGAGATTCAACTACAGTTAGAGTTCAATCGTTCACTACTTGAACGCAATCGAGAGTTACGGCAAGAAATCGCAGAACTTCGCGCGAATCGTGAACGGATTGAAGAGATCGCCCGCCACGACTTAGGCATGGTTGGCGAGGGGGAAGTTTTCTATCTTGTTGTACCTCCCAGATCTGAACATTGATTGGCCAAGAAGTAATACAGCACAGCCGTTTCTTGGTCGGTTACGTACAACAGTGGACGATTTTCAAGTAAACGAAGTTCTGAATATCGATTTCACGGAAGCTGGTGAACATCTTTACCTACAGGTTGAAAAAACAAATCTGAATACGGAAGATGTTCGACACACTCTTGCACAACATTACAAGGTGCCAACCGTCGATGTATCGTATTCTGGTATGAAGGACAAACGCGCGATTACCCGACAATGGTTTTCAATACGACTTCCGAAACCAATTTCCGAACCCTCATACGAAGGATTTCGAGTTTTACAAACACATCGACACCACTGTAAATTACGACGCGGAACTCATACGCAGAATGAGTTTCGCATAGTCGTACGTGATGTCAAAAGGGAAATGGTAAACTTGAACGAGGTACTTACATCGCCGTTTCCGAATTATTTTGGAACGCAGCGGTTTGGTTTGTATTTCAATAATTTAACTCGTGCTCGGGAGTGGGTAGAAGCTGGAACACCTCGCATACCACGGACTGTTCGTGCACGTTATCTTTCGACATTACGTTCCTATCTGTTTAACGAACTATTGGGTTTGCGGGTAAAACAAGGGAATTGGAAAGCAAAACTCGCTGGCGATCCATCGGTGGATGACCGTGCGACTGGTCCTCTTTGGGGACGAGGTACACTCGGTTCAAATGCTGTTACCGCCGAGTTTGATCAGTCGGTACAAACCAAGCATCCCCAAGTCTGCGAAGCATTGGAATGGGTGGGGTTACAACAAGAAAGACGACCTTTATCGGTTCGAGCAAAAAACATCAAGATAGAACAAACTCAATCGACCGTCACACTCGAATTTTCATTACCGGTAGGTTCTTACGCAACAGTTGGACTCAGCGAATATTTTGATTGTGAAGTGGACAGCGGATGAGATTATCGATGAAACAAGGAGTAGGATTGACTTCGCTAAGCGCACGCCAACGTCTTACGGCGAGTCTCGCGGCTAAGGGGATTTCAAATGACCTAGTTCTCAGTGCGATCGAAACCGTTCCGCGACATTTATTTGTTGATTCCTCCATTGAGCACTTAGCATACGAAGACATGGCACTACCGATTGGGCAACGTCAAACTATTTCGCAACCCTACGTCGTCGCTCTCATGAGTCAAGCGGTGGTTGAGATTCCTAATGTGAAATCGGTTTTGGAGATCGGTACTGGTTGTGGGTATCAGGCCGCGATTCTTTCCCAGCTTGTTTCGAAGGTATATTCGATTGAACGGATTCACTCTCTCGCCCTCGATGCGCGTCTGCGGTTACAAGATTTAAAGTACAGCAATGTTTGGTTAAAGTATGGCGACGGACAGGAAGGGTGGGCTGCGCACGCCCCGTTTGATGGTATCATTATTACGGCGGCAACACGTTCGATACCGTCTCGCCTAAAGTCACAACTTACGGACAATGGAAAAATTATCGCACCGAAAGGTCACCGCCATCAGCAATCACTCGTTGTTACGGAACGAAAGGATGATCGATGGCAAGAAAGAAAACTTGCCCCGGTGGTATTTGTCCCACTTTTGTCAGGTACGCAACAAGAGTGAGTACGGAATCTGATTCAACTGAGCGATTTTCCGTGTCCACAGCATTAGCGCTGGTCGTTCGAGGTAGTGTGATGGGAGTAGCTGAAATCTTACCGGGCATCTCCGGGGGCACCGTCGCATTACTGCTAGGAATTTATGAACGAATGGTTATTGCTCTTGCTGATTTAACCATAGCCATAAAAAATTTAGCAAGCTTCAAATGGTCAACATTTAGTCAACTACAACAACCACTTGGCATCTTGTTACCATTGTTCTCAGGCATGTTGGTAGGGGCTATCTTGACGGCGATCACTCTTAAAAATCTATTGGACACCCATGCGTTATATGTGTTTGCTGTGATCTTTGGTGTTGTTGTTGCGGCATCTTGTTTTACCTTTCGAGAATCACAATGGCGTGCAAGGATTTTGTTTATCCCTTGTGGCTTACTGATTTCACTGCCGATTGGTTTACTCTCACACAGCGGAACCGATCCCCATCTAGCGCTGATTTATGTTGGTGGTGTACTAGCATTTGGTGCTTGGATATTACCGGGGATCTCTGGTTCGTTGATCTTGCTCATATTAGGAGTATGGTCTACGATGCTTACTGCATTGGTATCCTTCGATTTGTTGAAGATAGGTTTGTTTGGGTTTGGCTTAGTATCGGGCTGGCTAGTATTTTCTCAGCCGGTCAGAGCTTTACTGGGAAATCATCGTAACGAAATTATGGCTTTGTTTACCGGATTGTTATTGGGATCTTTGTTACACATTTGGCCGTGGCAGCTCAATAAACAACCTGTTCTGCCTCACGAATTCGACGGGAATCCTGCTATATTCGTGGTATCTTGTATGATGGTTGGTGGTTTTTTGCTTGTTTGGATTTTGACGTATGTGCGCACGCGACAGATATCTCATTAGTCTAAGTTTACTAGTGCTACTGGTGCTAGGACTGTGTGGTTGCACTTCAGTAAAAAAGGCGTCGGTGGAAGAACGTGAAGTGGTCCTGCTCAGACCCGATGAAGACGCCCTAAATTACGGTTATGTGGTGAATTCAGGTGATACCTTGTATGCGATCTCGCGATTGATGGGCTTGACGGTCAAGGAAGTTGCTGAGATGAATGGACTTGAGCCACCTTATGTCATTTATCCCGGACAAAGGCTTTTTGTGATTCGTGGCTCTTGGATGGAATCTGATACCACAATGACTGAACTGGAAGATTTAGAAATCGCGCAACCAACGGATACGACGCAACCGCCTCGAACTCGTGAATCGACGTCCGTAGACAGTAACGACCAAACCGTACCGGCGTCAACGCCAGATCCCGTAACCCAGCAACCAACTGAACCCAAAGCTCAACAACCGATTGCTCAGCAATCTGAAGGCATTCCAGATGCTAATACGCCGGCTACACTGGATAGCTCATCTGTTGCTCCTACAGATTCGACAGCCACCAATATAACAGATTCTCAAGCAGGATTTGTCGCACGTACCGAACCGCGAATTACTTTTGCTGAGACTCAAAAAATTCAGGAACAGGCGAAGGCACTCCCGAAAGGGTGGGAATGGCCGGTCGACGTTTCTCCAACAAATGAATGGAACGCTGATTCTGAGGATGGCGGTTTGACTTATCTTCTTGGTGCAAACACATCCGTAAAAGCCGCTGCCTCAGGTCGAGTCACCTATGCTGGGATATCGGTGAGCGAATACAAATACATGATTTTGATCAAGACTCCCGACGACTATGTCGTGCAATATGACTTCAATACGGCATTAGAGCTTGAAGAAAATGACTTAGTATCGAAGGGTGATCCGGTGTTTTTTGTTGGCGATGCGCAAGGTGAAACAGATTCGAATACTCAAACTGATCGATATCGAACGATCAAATTCGCTATCTGGAAGAGAGGAGTGGCACAGAATCCAGCCTCTTTAATCGACGAGTGAGTTAACGTTCTAGATACTTCAACTTGTCTTTGACATCTCTCCATTCAGCCTCATCGGGAGGTGGATCTTTGGCCTCGGCAATGTTCGGCCAAATCAAAGATAACTCGGCGTTTATTTCTAGAAAGTTTAACTGATCTTCGGGTAGTTCGTCTTCGGGGTAGATCGCTTCGACCGGACATTCAGGTTCGCATAACGCGCAATCAATACATTCATCTGGGTGAATCACAAGCATATTGGGTCCTTCGTAGAAACAGTCTACGGGACATACTTCAACACAATCCGTCAGTTTACACTTAATGCAAGCTTGGCCGATTACAAAAGTCATATTAATAGCAATCGATAATGAACCATGAATTTTAAGCGTATTAATATAGAAACTCTTCTTGTGTCGGAAAAGTGCTTAGTTTCCGAGTATTAAGGCATGTGTTAAAGATCTAGTTTTCGCAAACTATGTGGTGTTCTTCTTACGAAATTCGAAAGATTAACCAGCAACGTACTCCTAGAACAAGTTGTTACCTTTGTTACAACGAGGTTGATGTTGATCGCGTGAGAGAGCTCCATGGATATTACATTGCATAGAGTGAAATCGAATATACATAGCTAGGGTCACGTAATCCTGAAGTTAATTTTGATGCCGGTCTTCTTGTTTGACGAGTTCAACTAACTGGTAAACCAAATCTAAAGCCGCACGCGGTGACAGTTCGTCAACTTGAGCCTCGCCTAAGAGGTCTATCGCGGGGTGCGAATATGGCTCTTGAGTAACGTCGTTATCAAACAAATCAGTACTGTGTTCTGTGTTACTCCTGACAGTCATTTGTTCTAACCGCCGCAGGTGGTTTTTAGCATTTTGCAGTACATTGCCAGGTACCCCAGCTAACTTAGCGACTTGGATCCCATAACTCTGAGACGCCGGTCCATCTTTAACCGAGTGCAAGAATACGACCTTCCGATTGTGTTCAGTAGCACTCAAATGTACATTCTTAACCCCGGGTAATTCATCCGCAATCGTCGTTAGTTCTAAATAGTGAGTCGAAAATAACGTAAGTGATTGCAATTTGACCATCGCGCGCGCAATCGCAATTGCCAAAGCTAGCCCGTCGAGAGTACTGGTTCCGCGCCCGATCTCATCCAACAACACTAGACTGGAGTAGGTAGCATTGTGAAGAATATTCGCCGTTTCTGACATTTCAACCATAAAGGTCGAACGACCTCCCGCTAAATCGTCAGCGGCTCCTATTCGCGTGAAAATGCGGTCGATTCGACCAACTGTCGCACTTTTGGCCGGCACAAAACAGCCGGTATACGCCAACAACACAATGAGAGCTGTCTGGCGCATATAGGTAGATTTTCCTCCCATATTTGGACCCGTCACAATGAGCATTCGTTTTGTGTTATCGAAACTGATTGAATTTGGTACAAACTGATGCTTCAACTTTGCGGCGACCATGGGGTGTCGGCCATCCTCAATGTTTAATACATGCCTCTCAGTAAACTCAGGTCGAATTAGGTTGTGCTGCGCCGCGGCTTGTGCAAAACCATTGAGTACATCAAGTCGTGAAAGAACGTCGGCAACTTGTCGAAGTTCCGGTACGGATTGCGCGAGTTCGTCGACAAGTTCCACATACAGACTCTTTTCTAAACTCAACAGTTCAGCTTCTGCAGAAAGTATGCGTTCTTCAAATTCTTTAAGTTCCGTCGTAATATAGCGTTCGGTGTGTTTAAGGGTTTGCCGACGTACATAATCTTCCGGTATCTCGTCTGCTTTTAATCTAGAGGCTTCCAAGTAATAACCATGTACACGATTAAAGCCGACTTTTAACTTGTCGATACCCGTACGTTGTTGTTCTCGTTTCTCGATTTCCTGTAAAAGTTCAGACTCATTCGTTCGAAGTTTTCGTAGTTCGTCGATTTCCGCGTCGTAGCCTTCGGCGATCACTCCACCATCTCTAATAGTTACGGGTGGATTCGAAACTATCGCACGCTCAATGAGTTCACGAACATGACTCAAATCGGTCACACTAGCAAATCGTTTTTCTTCTTCGCCAAGATTTAAGTTTGTTATTTGCTTCTGAACTTGATAGAAGGCATGAATCGCCTCGCCAATACGAATTAGGTCACGTGGGGTTGCGTTCCGCATCGCGAGTCGAGAAACGATTCGATGTAGATCTTTAACAGGTCGAAGTGTATCAGCAATGTCCTGTGTGAGATTGTGAGCCTGAATGCCACTCACTAAATCAAGCCGCGCCCCGATCACGGTAGAATCAGTCGATGGTACGTTCAACCATTGACGTAGCAGTCTCGCGCCCATCGCGGTAACCGTGAAATTCACTACATCAAACAGGGTATTGCCATAGCTGGCTGAGCTCAACTGGCTATCGATTTCCAAGTTTCGGCGAGTTTGGGTATCCATTTGCAAAATGCGATTGTTAGAGTACTCCTGGATCGATTGAATGAACTCTAACGATTGTTGTGCTGCCCGTTTGACGTACTGTAATGCTGCTGCAGCTGCTCCAACCAGTTTCGGATCATCATTGAAACCAAAGGCACGTAAATCACCGATGTCAAAATGTGTTTTTAGCAATTGGTCGCCTAGGAGTTCGTCAAATTGCAAAGGGTCGACTTCACGTATTTTGTGTTCATCGCTAGTAAAGTTTGCGCGCTCCGGCACGATTATTTCAGTTGGTTGCACTTGATCGATAAAAGTTTGTAGTTCAGCACTTTCCTTTGCTTGTGCTATCGTAAAATTACCTGTTGAAAGATTTATCCAAGCTAAACCAGCAGATTGATTAGGGCGATCGTTCGGATTTATCGCCATGAGCAGACTTTCTTGTTCGTGTTCGACAAGCGAGTCTTCGATAAGAGTCCCTGGCGTGATGACTCGAACAACTTTACGTTCAACCGGCCCATATTTTTCAGCAGTAGTACCGACTTGTTCACAGATGGCGACAGTTTTTCCTAAACTAATGAGTTTGTGGAGATGTGAATCGACAGAATGATACGGGACTCCACACATGGGGACTGACTGTCCTGATTTTTTACCCCGGGAGGTAAGCGTTATGTCAAGCAGTTCGGCAGCTTCACAGGCATCGTCGAAGAACAATTCATAAAAGTCTCCCATCCGGAAAAACAACAGGTCATCAGGATAGTTTGCTTTAATGGATAGGTATTGATCCATCATGGTTGTGCGATTGACTTTCGACATGAATTATGTGTTCGTGTGCTTGGTAGCTAGGTGTTACATTGTGTGGATTGATCGACAAGGTTCAATATCAACCATCCAAAAAATGATTAGTTAGTGAAATTTTTACAAGTTTTGTTGGAATTTTGTTGAATTAAACATAAATATAACTAAAATTATGTATAGGTAAACCTTTTGTAGATATGAGGAAGAACAGTTATGAAGACTGAAGGCAAGGACAGGGCACTCGAAGCGGCTCTGTCACAAATCGAAAAACAGTTTGGTAAGGGCTCCATGATGCGTCTTGGAGACCAAGAACAGGTTGATGTTGCTGTAATCTCCACAGGATCACTTGCACTGGACATTGCTCTCGGCGTTGGCGGTTTGCCGCGCGGCCGAGTAGTAGAGATCTATGGGCCTGAATCTTCGGGTAAGACTACTTTGACTTTGCACGTAGTTGCCGAAGCACAAAAAGAAGGTGGTACCTGTGCCTTTATCGATGCCGAACACGCGATGGATCCAGTGTATGCTAAGAAATTAGGGGTAAACACTGAGGACTTACTTGTCTCCCAGCCCGACACCGGCGAACAAGCACTTGAAATCTGCGACATGTTAGTACGCTCCAGTGCTATCGACGTTATTGTGATCGACTCAGTAGCCGCGCTCACACCGAAAGCTGAAATCGAAGGTGAAATGGGTGATTCACACGTCGGACTACAAGCACGTTTAATGAGCCAAGCGTTGCGGAAAATGACAGCGAACATCAAAAATTCCAATACGTTGGTGATTTTCATTAACCAAATTCGCTCGAAGATCGGTGTGATGTTTGGTTCGCCAGAGACGACTACCGGTGGTAATGCGTTGAAATTCTATGCATCAGTCCGGCTTGACATTCGCCGGATCGGCCAAATTAAAGAAGCCGAGGAAGTGCGCGGTAACCAAACTCGTGTGAAGGTTCTGAAAAACAAGGTTGCACCGCCATTTCGACAAGCTGAGTTCCAGATTTTGTATGACGAAGGAATCAATCGCATGGGTGAAGTACTAGATTTAGGTGTTGCCCAGGGGTTGATTGAGAAATCGGGTACTTGGTATTCCATCAATGATGAACGTATTGGTCAAGGTCGCCGTCAAGCTGAGGCGTGGCTGAAAGAAAATGCCGAAAAAGCAGTGGCGGTTGAAGCCCAGATTCGCCAGGCGTTATTACGACCGTCCGAGAGTGACGAGGAAGACCTTGAGTCGACTAGTACAGAGGATGCTACTCTAAATCAATAGGATGTGATTCGACAAAAACAGCGCACGGACGATAAAAGCGCATACGAAGTTGCCTTACGACTTCTTGGTTCTCGCGAACATTCCACGTTTGAGTTACGAACTAAGTTACTAAGACGTGGTTATTCAGACTCCGACATTCTTGCCACGGTCGCGCGGCTTAAATCGCAAGATTATTTGTCTGATGAACGGTTTACCGAAGCGTATATTCGTTTCCGATTATCGCGTGGGGATGGCCCGTTAAAAATACGTGCCCAATTACTAAAACGCGGGATCGAAAATTCGTTAATTTCAAAGTTTCTTCGAAACGATGAAAGCTTTTGGCTGACGCAAGCATTAGCAGTTGATCGTAGAATACGTGAATCGCCGCCAGCCAGTGAACTGCAAAGAACCGAGCAAGTATTGCGCAGTCGACGGGCGCGACGACTCAAGAATCGTGGGTTTCCCGCAAGAATCATCGCTACTGTGTTAGAGGGTCATTCTGATTTGAATCAAGACTAAACGCAAACTGTTTAAACCATTCAATTGCTCTAAGCTTTTTATATGCCACCGTACACTAAAACTACTGATCTAAGACAAGCATTTATCGATTACTTTCGTGATCTTGATCATAAGATCTATCCGTCAGCTCCGTTGATCCCAACGAATGATCCTTCGTTGTTGTTCACCGTTGCGGGAATGGTGCAGTTTAAAGATGCATTAATCGGAGTCGAAACACCAGAAGTTGCGCGCGCTGCATCTTGTCAACTTTGCATGCGCGCCGGTGGCAAACACAATGACTTGGAAAATGTTGGCTATACGGCCCGCCACCACACTTTGTTCGAGATGCTTGGAAACTTTAGTTTCGGAGATTACTTTAAAGAAGAAGCCATCGATTGGGCGTGGAAGTTTGTGATTGATTATTTATGTCTAGATCCTGAACGAATTTGGATCACAGTGCATACCTCTGACGACGAAGCGCGCGAAATATGGATTAAGAAAATTGGCATCAGAGAAGAACGTGTTGTCGGACACGAGGCAAATTTCTGGGAGATGGGAGAAACCGGACCCTGCGGTCCGAACTCCGAGATTTTTTACGATCAAGGACCCACTGTTGAAGGTGGTCCACCCGGCTCTAAAGACGAAGACGGCGATCGTTTCCTAGAATTTTGGAACCTAGTTTTTCCACAATTCGATCGTCAACCCGACGGTGAATTACAACCCCTAGCAAATCCAGGCATCGATACCGGTTTAGGTTTAGAACGTACCGCGGCACTCATGCAAAACGTAACTAACAACTACGACATTGACATATTCAAACAACTTGTTTCGCGGATTTCCCGGATCGTAGGTGCCCAAGTCGCGGAAAGTGCTTCCCATCGGGTGATCGCAGACCACATACGCTCGTCAGCATTTTTAGTAGCTGACGGAGTCTTACCGAGTAACGAAGGTCGAGGTTATGTTCTCCGTCGAATCATTCGGCGAGCTCTTCGACACGGGTATAAATTAGGCATTGAGGGAGCTTTTTTCAGTAGTTTGACAAAACCCTTAGTCGAGTGTATGGGAGAGACATACACCATATTAGTAGAGAAGCAACAAATCATTCAAACAGCACTGCAAGAAGAGGAAGAAAAGTTTTCCGAAACACTACGCAATGGCATGGCGTTATTACAACGCGAAGTACAATCTCTAACGACATCGACCTTGAGTGGAGATGTCGCGTTTAAGTTATATGACACCTATGGATTTCCGGTAGATCTCACTGAAGATTTTGCCCGTGAGATTGGTATCATCGTCGATAATCAACGTTTTGAGGAGTTAATGGAACTGCAGCGTACAAGAGCTCGGAGTGCTAGCGCTTTTGATACCAATACAGCCGATAAACTACGATTTGATTCGAGTGTTGAGTTCATTGGTTACGATCACCTTGAATGTTCGTCGGTCATACTAGCACTGTACAGTAAAGACTTAGATGCAGTGGAAGTTCTTAATGAAGGTGACTTTGGTGTGTTAGTGGTTGACAAAACCTGTTTTTACGGCGAAGCTGGTGGCCAAGTGGGGGATACGGGTGAATTTGTGTCGGATTCTGCGGTATTTCGCGTGGAAGATACGATTCGTATGGATCGGCAATTTCTCCATAAAGGAAGGGTTGTTCAGGGTGGTTTTAAGTGTGGTGATACCGTCAATGGTCAGGTAGACGCACGGCGACGACAGGATATTACCCGAAATCATACAGGGACTCATTTACTTCACGCCGCGCTAAAAATGGTCTTGGGAGATGAGGTACAGCAAAGAGGTTCATTAGTAGCTCCCGACCGACTACGTTTTGACTTTTCTCACAAGCAGCCGCTAAAACCTGCAGAGATTGAAGAATTAGAACGACTGGTGAACGAACACATCGCGGTGAACAGTTTAGTAAATTCACAACTCTTACCATTCGACGACGCGAAAGAACTCGGTGCAGTTGCTTTATTTGGTGAAAAGTATGGAGATATTGTTCGCGTCTTAGAAACTGGTAATGGGTTCTCGTTGGAGTTATGTGGTGGTACTCACACATCGCGAACCGGGGAGATCGGTTGCTTTCGCATTATCGCTCAAGAAGGGATTGCTGCTGGAGTCAGAAGAATAGAAGCGGTCACAGGTCGTAAAGCTGCTGAACGATTTATGGAAGATGGACGTTTGCTCCGCCAACTTTCCGATACCTTACAGGTGAGTTCGCAGGATCTTGTTGCCCGTGTTCACGCTTTAGTCGAAGACAACAAACGGTTGCAAAAGGCGTCGAAGCAAATTGCTAAACAGCAAGATACAGGATTGGGGAGAGACCTAGCCAAGTCAGCCAAAAAAATTAACGGTATAGCGGTTGTCGCTGCTGAGATTCAAGGTGATTCCAACACACTTATGTCACTTTACGATGATGTGGTTTCACGACTACCCGAACACATTGTGCTGTTAGCGACGATACACGATGGCAAAATTCAACTAGTGTGCGGTGTATCAAAGAAATTGACTGCTGAATATCAAGCCAATAAGCTTTTACAGTCAGTTGCTGAACAAGTAGGGGCACGCGGCGGTGGGCGTGCCGAAATGGCGCGGGCAGGTGGTGGCGACAATATTGCTGCATTGCCTCAGGCACTAGCATCTATTGAAAAACTGATCAAGAATCCTTAAGGACTAGGCAATGCCTGTATTGGTTGTCAAATTTGGCGGGACGTCGGTCTCCGATGTGACGCGAATTCGCGCGGCCGCTAGCATCATTGCGAATTGTCAAAAAGAAGGTTATAGTGTCGTCGTTGTAGTGTCTGCAATGGGTGGAGATACTGACCGTTTAGTCGAACTAGCACAAAGTATCTCATGTCACCCGGCGCGTCGAGAATTCGATATGCTGCTTGCTTCTGGCGAACAGGTTTCCGTCGCCTTGTTGGCGATTGCTTTAAATGAGAAAGGGGTTAAGTCGAAATCTTATTTGGCTGATCAAATTCAATTTGTAACGGATGCTCAACATACTCGTGCAAATATCGTGCGAGTGGAAGTTGACAAACTGTTTCAATCGGTCACGGTTGGAGAAGTTCCTGTTATTGCCGGTTTTCAGGGGGTTTCTACCGACGGTGAAATCACGACGATTGGACGTGGTGGTTCTGATACTACGGCGGTCGCGATCGCCGCGGCGATGGACGCCGAAGAGTGTCGAATCTACACGGATGTGGACGGGGTTTATACCGCCGATCCACGAATTGTTGAACACGCGACCCGGATGGAACGTATTTCGTTTGAAGAGATGTTGGAAATGGCGGCACTCGGAGCGAAAGTACTACAAACTCAAAGTGTCGAGTACTCACGCCGACATTCGGTTCGGTTAAGAGTGTTGTCGAGTTTTAAAAATGGAGGAGGAACCGTGATTGATACGGAAGAAAACGAACGGATGACAAATTTACCGGTCTCGGCGGTGACTTACGACAAGAACGATGCTAAAATCACCGTGCGGCATGTCCCCGATGTACCGGGAATCGCGTATCAACTTTTGGGTCCGATCGCTGATTCTGGAATATCGGTCGATATGATTGTTCAGAATGTCAGTGTGGATCAGCGAACGGATTTAACGTTTACTGTACCCAGAGAAAATTTCGACGTCAGTCTCAAGATTCTTAACGGTAGTGTTCCGAAACTTTGCAAAGAGTACCCACCTGATGATGGTAAACTCATTGAAGTAATTGGCGACGACACTATTGCGAAAGTAACGGTGGTCGGTCTTGGTATGCGTTCAAATGTTGGAGTAGCATCCAAAATGTTTGAAACTCTCGCTCAGTATGGGATCAATATTCAAATGATCTCGACTTCTGAGATAAAAATTTCTGTTGTGATTCATGTGGATTTTTGTGAAGTAGCGGTACGAGTTTTACATACTGCGTTCGGCCTGGATGCACCAAAAGATTGAGGTTAATCGATAGTGAATTCTGGAGCTGTTTGCAAACTTTAATGCTGCAGATTCGCGAGAATTCTATCAAAATTGCAAATATACATCAAGAACATTATTTGTTATAACAAGTCGATACATGGTAAAATAGTTACGGTTATAGGAGATTCGTACTGTCCGGGTACGGTTGCTTGTGTAACTACACCGGTATAGTTGTGTTCAAGGAGGGAGACAGATGTTAATTCTTACACGTCGAGTGAATGAGACTGTGATCATCGACGAAAAGATTAAGATTACCGTTCTCGATACCCGAGGCAATCAAGTACGGATAGGCATCGATGCACCGCGCGATGTACTCATTCATCGTAAAGAGATATTTGATCGGAAAGTCAAGCAAAATCGAATAACCAATGGCGATTGAGTTGGTTATTGGGTTTGCGTCTTACGTCGTGTGAGCGAACTGTTCGCACGAACTGAAGTTGTCTATTGCGCCTGTGGCCAAACTGGATAAGGCACCAGTCTACGAAACTGGCGACTACAGGTTCGAATCCTGTCAGGCGCGCCAGCATTTTTTACATTATTTGGAGAGGTGGCCGAGTGGTTGAAGGCGCTCCCCTGCTAAGGGAGTATGGGGTGATTCCCATCGAGGGTTCGAATCCCTCCCTCTCCGCCAAATTTGAAATGTTGGACTCAAAACTTAATGCTCTGGATAGCAAGATTGAGTCCAAGTTCACCTCGGCCAAGTCGTCAAATGACGAAATGCAGATAAAAATCAAGCACTAGGCGCTTATAGGGATTGGCATTGGGATTTGGCGATTTTTTAAATGGATCGCCGATTTAAACGTTAGTTAACGATTGGATTCGTCGTTACCACTGAACCAAAATAAATAATCTACGATTACTCAGTGGCAGGTGGGGATGGTACTTCGTCTCCATCGGACGTACGATCTACTTCTTCCGTCATAGAATCTTGATCTGAATCTAAAAGATGAGCTTGAATACCGAGTTCGGCTAGCAGTTCATCCACCGAAAGACTACCACTGTCGTCTTCGTCAAGTTGCTCGAATCGTTTTTCATAATAACGTGTCGCTTCGTTTTTGGCACTTTCAGTATCGATCACCACTTCATTAGTTTCTTCTTCTGAACCATCGCTATTTTCTGCAATTTCGGTCTCAGTGTCGTTCTCTAACGTGTTACTCAAAACAGTTGTATCTGGTATCGCCGATAAACGTGCCGCCTTAGCACTCTCTGTCGACATTTGGACATACTCTTCTTTGGAGATTTCACCGTCTTCGTTTTCGTCCCAGTGCTTGATTTGCGATTCTGCTACGCGTACTTTGACAGCCTCTAGACGATCCTTGATCGACTCCGAATCCATTGGTAGAACTGCTTGCTCTTCTTCTTGAGATCCAAGGAATGTTCCGAGTAGCATAGAAACACCTGCCAACACAGTTAATGTTTGAAATTTCATCGCAAATTTTCCAACCCTCTATTTGAACCATTCATTGTAACGTGAGTCGTTGCACTCACGTATACACTCAACTCAGAGTAGTACTTCTTGAATCTTGTCTAAAGCAGCACTCAGTGATTGGACGTAAGCAACTTCTATCCCTTCGACCGGTCGTTTCGCGCGGTTAGCGATTGGTACAATCGCTTGCGTGAAACCATGCTTCTTTACTTCCCGGAGACGTTCCTGGCCGTTTGGAACTGGACGAATTTCCCCGGTCAGTCCTAGCTCACCAAAGACAACCAGATCTCGTGGGATCGGACGATTTCGAAAGCTTGAATAAACGGAAACCAAGGTCGCTAAATCGACCGCTGTTTCAACTACACGAATTCCTCCGGTTACGTTTGCAAACACATCTTGATCAGCAATCGATATACCACAATGTCGATGCATGACCGCTAATAACATTGCAAGTCTTTGGGCATCAAGACCAACTGCAACGCGGCGAGGATAACCACCTTGAACATCGTCGACTAAGGCTTGAATCTCTACAAGCAGCGGTCGAGTTCCTTCCCAGGTCACGGTTACTACACTACCAGGTGCTGGATCTCCGGTGTTTTCTAAAAATATTGCCGATGGGTTCGTCACTTCTTTTAAACCCTTGTCAGTCATGGCGAATACACCGAGTTCATTCACCGCACCGAACCGGTTTTTTACTCCGCGTAGTGTTCGAAAGCGACTCCCGACAGGTGAGTCCAACATGACAAAACAGTCAATCATATGTTCCAGGACTTTTGGACCCGCTAGATTTCCTTCCTTAGTTACATGACCAACTAATACAAACGTCGTTGCAGTTTGTTTCGCGATTCGGATGAGTTGGCTGGCACAGTCGCGTACTTGTGAGACACTACCCGGTGCACTTTCACTATGTTCTGAGTACATAACCTGGATGGAATCAATGACAACGACTGCGGGTTTTTCTCGATTAACTAGATCGACAACTTCTGCGACATTGGTTAGAGAGGCGAGTTGAATATTCTGATTAGAGATGCCGAATCGCACAGCTCGCCCAGCGATCTGTTGTACCGACTCTTCACCACTCACATACAGACAGGCTAGTTCCTTTGTTGCAAGTTCGTTAATCATTTGTAGGAGCAGTGAAGATTTACCAGCGCCAGGATTACCACCAATGAGGACAACCGACCCTTCGACCAAGCCACCACCTAGCACGCGATCAAGTTCTTGTATTTCAGTCTGGATTCGCTGCGTTGCTTGAAGTTGTACTTCTGCCAGTCTCGTGATGTTTGCCATATCGGAAACGATCCCCGTACGCGCGGCCGTACTTTTTCTTTCTACCGTCATCTCATCGAGGCAGTTCCATTCGTCACAAATCGAGCATTGTCCCTGCCATTTGTTGTGCGACGCACCACATTGGTTGCAGACATAGACTGTTTTCGTTTTCATGGTCGTGAAGGATATGTTAAAAGTTACTGTTCATTATACGTATACAAATAAACATATTAGAATTGTCGTTGCAATTCTTCGTGAGAATAGCGACAAAGTGGTGTCATCCTCACTGCTCAGTCTGACTCGATCGGTACAAACAGTACCGAAGTAGATCAGAAGGGTGGTCCGTCTGAGTCCTCTGAAGGATCTTTTGGTTGATATTTGTCCTCGTCGGGAAATTCAGGATCCTCGACCGATACGACAGATACAGCAGTACTCATTTGAGGCGATACATTAGCACGGTATGCGTCTTCACCTTCATTAGAAAACTTCATTAGAGTATGTTTGAAATCCAACCGTACTTCACCACAAGGACCATTTCGATGTTTGCCTACGATAATTTCAGCCTTACCTGGGTAGGGTGATTCTTTGTCGTATTCGTCGTCACGATAAATGAAAAGGATTAAATCAGCGTCTTGCTCAATTTCTCCACTGTCACGTAAATCGGCCATGCGCGGACGTTTGTTTTCGCGGTTTTCGACATTTCGATTAAGTTGTGCGACGCTAATCACAGGAATTTTGAATTCCTTAGCCATAGCTTTCAAAGCCCGCGAAACACTCCCTAATTCGATTACGCGACTGTTGTAATTTTTACCTGGTGTGATAAGTTGCAGATAGTCCACCACGACCATGGCTAATCTGTTCTTGTGTGCATCTTGCTCAGTGTTAAAGGTCGAGGCTAAATGACGATTGACGCGACGGATGTGGGCGCGCATTTCATCGACCGTCGTCCCGGGTTTATCCACAATAAAAATGTCGGTTTCAGAGAGTGAAATACGGGCACTTTCTAGTTGTTCCCAGTCTTTTGAGGTTAGATTTTCACCGCGATCTAATTTGTGATACGGGACCCCAGCGATGGCCGCGAACATCCGACGAATTAACTGATCTCGATCTTGTTCTAACGAGAAAAACAGCATCGGTTGATTAGTATTTAAAGCAATATTAGTACACACGTTAAGTGAAAACGCTGTCTTTCCCATCCCGGGACGAGCTGCGACAATGATTAAGTCGTTATCGCGGAATCCCGAGGTAAGTTCGTCTAGGCCGTGATAGCCTGATTCCAAACCTGGAATCCGTCCACCACGCTTTTCCATTTCGCGAACTTGTTCAATGATACCATCGGCTTCATTACGTAGATTAGTTACCGCGCGTTCGTCGACGACACGGCCGCCAACTCGTAGGATTTCTACTTCAGACTCAGTCAGAATCTCTGTTACTGATTTATTGTCTGGTTGAGTTGCAATGGCACGGACATTATCAGAGGCGCGAATTAGCTCTCGCCGAATCGTCCGTGCTCGTACGATGTCTTTGTAGTCGAGCAAACGATAAGAATCATGTAAGGTGAGAACTAAATCTCCGACATAGTTTCTCCCGCCGGCTTTTTCGAGTATGTTTGAGTCCTTTAAGGAATTTACGACTGAAATTTCGTCCGTGGGTCGGTTTTGATTCGCTAAAGTTCGAATCGTATCGAATATTTTCCGGTTACGGTAGTCGTAGAAGTCAGATTCTTCGATCAGTCCGGTCAGACGGTCCCAAGCCGTTTCATCTTCCATTAGACAAGCGAGAATCGCTCGTTCCGCTTCTAAGTTGTAAACCCCGTCGTCGAGTTCGAAACTAGATTCGGCGACGTTGTCGTCTAATTCGGAAGAGTCGTAGAGTTCATTCTCTAAATCTTGCTCTTGATTCTCTAAGTTTTGATCTGGATTTTGATCGCCGTCTAGGTCTTCTTGGTTGGTTTGCATGGCGTTTATTTCATCCGTGAATATTGAAAGAGTAAATCGTGCTACTTACATTAAACCAAACTGTGATTAATAATTCAACACATTCCTTGTTTAATCATACTAAATTGTGTAGAACTTAACAAGTCTCGACTGTGTGTACTGGAAAACCTTGTGGAAAAATAGTGTTTAAAGTTTGGAAATTTTTACTCTATACAAACAATTCACATGAGATCGACAACGTTGTTTAAAAAGTATAGATGTTGTGGAATCACAACGAAACGCGAGACATAAAGTTGACTAGTGAAACAAGCATATGAAATTCTCGACGAATTTAGTGAACGCGAGATGTTGCCAATGAATCAAATGCCTGCCGAAATCCTAGAACACCTACCATTAGTACGACAGTGGTGGTGTGGCGAACCAACTGTCAAAGGTAGTTCCTAGTTGGGCAAAAGGTCGAAGCAGTTGTTCTCGGTAGTCGTTAACTCGCTTCTACAATGATGTGAATCGTTCTTGAGACGTCGGCGTGAATATGAATGTCTATATCGTATTCACCAGTTTCACGAATCACGCCACTTGGCATGCGTATTTCGCTTTTGTGTACTTCAATCCCCAGATTAGCTAGTTCTTTGGAGATCTCAAGGGGACCAACTGAACCATACAGCCTGCCTTCCCCTAGGGATCGTTGCAGGATCGTAAGCGTTAAATCAGTTAGTTGTGCGGCACGTTGTTCAGCACCTTGTAGTTTGGCAATCGCTTTCTCTCTTAATTCTGCTTCGCGATCTTCGAAAATCTTGCGATTGTCGGGAGTAGCCTTTAGTGCTAACCCGCGAGGAATCAAGTAATTTCTTGCGAAGCCATTTTTTACTTTGACTTCGTCGCCAAGATCACCGAGATTTGCGACACGTTCTAGTAGCAGTACATTCATATCAGGATCCTATCTAGGAATGTTGATCAGTGTAGGGTAGTAAAGCTAGGTACCGTGCCCGTTTAATCGCCCGGGCGAGTTGACGCTGGTATCGCGCACTAGTCCCCATCTTACGTGCTGGCGCGATTTTGCCAGTTTCACTGATGTAGAGTTTTAACATCTCCAGATCTTTATAGTCAACTTCTTTGATACCAAGCGCGGTGAAGCGACACCCGTATCGACGTCTCATTGGTCTAGCCATTATTCGTCTTTCTCCTTGTCTTGGACTTCTTCCGACTCTGTCGATTCGGAGGGTTCATCTTGTTGTTCTGGTTCTGTGGAATCCGAGTTCTCGTTGACGTCCGAGGATTCTTCATCTTCAATTGCGGGATCTGCAGCTTCGTCGGTATTTTTCGCGTCCGATGGGTCGTCTTCGTCGTTAGTTGGAGCAACTGCTTCCTCCGCCGGAGGTTCTGATTCAGTTGAATCTGACTCTGTAGTCGGTTCTGCTACTTCTGGTACTGATTCTGTCGACTCATCTGAATCTTCTGGTTCTGCAGAATCGGTGATCGCATCTTCGGATTCTTCATCAGTTTCAGCCGCTTCGCGCGCTCGTCGGCGCGCTTCCATATCGGCTTCTCGCTGTCGTTCTAACTCTTTTTCTTCCTCACGTTGACGTAATTCAACTTCGTAAATTTTGGAGATTTCGGTAATCGCATACTTACGTGACAATATCAAGTTCCGTAACACGGCATCATTGAAGCGAAACGCGCTCTCTAATTCATCAATAACCGGCTTCTCGACCTCGATATTCATTAAGACGTAGTGTCCTTTATGAATCTTCGCAATCGGATAAGCTAGCTGGCGGCGTCCCCAATCTTCACAACGGTGGATCTTCCCACCATCGCGTTCAATCATGGCGCGGTATCGTTCAATCATGCCCGGCACTTGTTCAGATTGGTCCGGATGCACAATGAACACAATTTCGTAGTGTCGCAAGGTAATCTCCTTTCGGCAAATTGTTTCCGACCCACGTAGCTCGTGTTCGTGAAACAAGGAGTTGAGTTAGTTAGGGATCGATTCGATCCAGTTCGGTAATTTTAAGTAAACAGTTTGTGGTACGCTATTCAGGTCGACGAACCAGCTCTTTGGCGGCATACTTCATACAATAAAATCCCTGTAGCAACGGAGACATTCAGACTTGTTGCTTGACCGCTCATCGGGATTCCAACAATATGGTCACAGACTTCCTTCGTCAACCTGCGTAAGCCTTTACCTTCGTTACCCACGACCATTGCAATGGGTCGTCGATAGTCTACGGCAGTGTAAGGTACTACCTCCTCATCGTCGGTTCCCACGATCCAACAGTTTTGGTTTTGCAACCAGCGCAGGGTGCGAACTAAGTTAGCAACTTGGACTAAGAATAAGGAATCTAGTACGCCGGTAGACGTTCGGTATACAACGTCAGTCAATGGCGCGCAACGGTTTTTTCCTAACAGTACTGCATCCACTCCTGCACCATCGGCTACACGTAGACAAGCACCGAGATTACGTGGGTCTTGGACGGTATCTAAAGCTAAAATCAGCGGGTTCTGCCATTCCGTAAAGGCTTGCTCGAACTCACGTTCAGAGTGTAGTTCGAAGGTTGAGACGTCAACGACTATTCCTTGATGTTCACCTAGTGTAGTTAACCGGTCTAGAGTTACACGAGGTACAGACTGAACTCTAACCGAGTGCAGGCGCGCGAGTGATTTGATCTCTTGAATAACAGCACCATGGTAATGTTGGGCGAACAATACGCGCCGAATACTTTTAGGGTTGTGTTTGAACGTAGCGCGCACATTTTTCAGTCCACCAATATATCGGGTAGCCGACTTTCCGTCGTTTTTGTCGTTCAAAAGTCGTCTCGGTATTGTTTTCGCGTACGGTACTCGGTTGTATAGTTACAAGTTTCCACTAGATCAAGTTGAGCGCTCTCTACATCGACACCAGTTACTGTTACTTGTAGACGATCCCCCAGACTATATGTCTTATCGGTTTTCCATCCGCAAAGATTTGAGCCGCGGTAAACGAAATATTCCTTGCCTAGTTCCGAAATATGAATCAAACCGGCGATATAGAAATCGTCGATCTCAACAAATAAGCCAAATTCTTCCACCGAGACTACGTATCCCCAAAACGCTTTACCAATATACTTTTTCAGTAGTGAACACTTCAACCAAGAATCCACTCGTCGGGATACGATTTCGGCTCGCCGTTCACATTCGGACAAATGTATTCCGAGCTCTCGCTGCGCAGCTGAAACCGGTTGATCCTGTTGTGATTTGCTTTTAAAAGTCGACTTCACTAAACGGTGTACATAAAGGTCAGAATAGCGTCTGATCGGCGAGGTAAAGTGAGCATAGTCTTGCAAGGCAAGACCAAAATGCCCGCGGTTGTCAAAGGCATATTGTGCCTGAGTGAGAGCTCGTAAAACTTGAATTTCCCAGATCCATGACTGTGCTCCAGATTCGCGAAGTTTATTGAGAACCAATTGAAAATCTTTTGGAGTTGCCATTAGTTTACGATCGACTTGGAGATTGCATTGATTGAGTACTGCTTGCAAGGTACCGATTGACTCACTATCAGGTTTGTCATGAATTCGATACATTCCATTGAGTCCTTGCTCCTGCAGATATTTGGCGGCACATATGTTGGCTGCAATCATCGCTTCTTCGATCATTCGATGCGCATCATTCTGTACGAGGACCCCCACCCGAACTGATTCTCCATCCGCAACCCGTACTTCAGAAGTGTGAGGTGTGAAGTCTAAGGCACCACGTTCCTCGCGTCGTTGACGAAGGCAGCGGTAGAGCTTGTAAAATTCACTTAGAGAATTATTGATAGCATTGGAACGCGCGGGTAATTGACTAGTACTTATGCGATTTGCTTCAGTATAAGTCAAACGTCCTGCGGAGTGAATCACCGCATCATAGAAGGAATAACTAGTCGTGTTGCCGTTCGCATCGATATCCATTTCACACACCACGACCAAGCGATCTACACTTGGATTTAGGGAACAGATTCCGTTAGACAATTCTTCGGGTAGCATGGGAACGACGAAGTCAGGTAGGTAAACTGAATTTCCGCGGCGTTTAGCTTCTACATCAAGTGGTGAGTCTACTTTGACATAGTGGGCGACGTCTGCGATAGCCACAAAGAGTTTCCAATCCACGGCATTGGTTTTTTCCACATAGATCGCATCGTCAAAGTCTTTTGCTGTTTCACCATCAATGGTCACAAAGGCTAAATTACGTAAATCGCGCCGACGTTTTAAGGCACTTGGGTTGACGGTTTCTGGATAATCCATCACCATAGAATCCCAATCGTCGTGTGGGACGTTGTGCACTAGCAAGAACGACTTAGTTGCACGGTCTACTTCATTGTGGGTTTTGATGCGAGATTCGATTTGCACACTAAGAGATCCGCTTTTGGCAATTTTGATTTTCGCCCGCACGATCTCACCTTGTTTTAGGGTGACTTTACCATTGAACGGGATGTTGTCCTTGTAACCCGGCGTAAGCGGCTTGAGGTACCATTTTTTGTGGTCTTTTACCGCAATGCCAACTACAGTATGAGAAGTTTGTGTTTCTTTTTCCAAGGGTATATTTCTCTACAGATGTACGTTCGATTTATGCATGAGATAGTGCGGTGACTTTGCTGTTGGAGTCGTAGGTAGTACAATTTACGACTTAGGAACTACGTTTTCCGCTCGACAAAAGCATTCGGATATACCGCAATATTTTTGTACGAACTAGCGGTATTGTTACAGATTAATTCAAATAATCAAGTACTGCCGAGGTGGTGAAATTGGTAGACACGCCAGCTTCAGGTGCTGGTGGGGGTAACCCCGTGGAGGTTCGAGTCCTCTCCTCGGCACCATAACCTGTTATTCACGGTTCAGCTTTAAACCCTCCTTGAATTCCTTTATCGATCACACATACTGCATCGTGGGCGTGTAAACTCTCGTAATGTTCAACTCGGATGAGATAGTCCAATATCGAAGGCTCATCGTCAAGTGAACTCGATAGTCGGCGAGCAGCATCCTCACAAAACATGAGATTTTGACCGTTTAAGCGAGCGAATTCTCGTTCATCTTCGCGTTTTACAGCGGTTTGTACCGGCGTACCTAGAGCGTTTTCGACGCGATCGATAACTGCTGTTAATGGAAAAGCATCTGTCGCTACTTCTTGGCGCAATCTTATCGTTGCTGAACTACGTTGTCCGTGTGGTGTCGCTACTATTTTGTCTCGCGCCGTGAGAAACATTCGCACTTGGGTCGCGCTCAACGTGTTGGAGGTACCAAACTTTTGATCAAATTGCTCTTGGATTGTTTGTTGAGCAAGTGAAGCCGAACCCGGACACGTCCCTGAGTAAAACACCGTAACTTCCCAATCGATTGTGATTGTGCCTTGAATGTTTTTACCAATCAAACGTAGGGGGTAGTAGTTCCAACCTTCGTTATTCGAAACTAACGATTTCCTAAGTAACAATAGTTCACAAGAAAATTCCACCTTTGCTTGGGTTGAATATTCGGTATGAACGGTCAGAAGTTCCCCAAGAAACGTTCGTAAGACCTGTGGCGAAAGTACCTGTTCAGTTAATTGCTTATGAAGTAAATCGTAGGAGCGTGACATGTGGATGCCCCGTACGTGCCGATCATTTAGATCAACGAATATTTTTGTGGAGCTGATCCCATGTTCGATTTGTTCTCCATTCCGAAACCGAATCGGCAGTCGCAGATTCGCCATCCCAACCCAGTTTAACTCACGTTGTTCCGTTTCGAGTGTTCTAATTGGATCGGTTACAGAATTCACTGTCATGCGTTTGTCTTTACTAAACTGTCGCTTTCGTAGGTAAGAATCTAATCTGATTTTGGTGGCGCCGACGACTTAAGTTCGTCCTCCGATAGTTCGCGAGCACGATCAACTACCATGATCGGCAGCCCGTCGCGAATGGGATACGCAAGCTTCGCTTCTCGCGACCACAATTCAGCCAAGTCTTTATGGTATTCGAGCGCTCCTTTGGTTTTGGGACAAACCAATACATCAAAAAGTTTGTTTTCTAGCATCGTCAATTTCCTAAGTGATCAAGTTGTCGCCGAGAGTGGTTCAATCTCAATTCGCGCATCTCGACTTGGACCCGTCGAAATACTCGCGATGGGAATTTCTATTAGTTGTTCAAGTTTATCAACGAACGCTTGAGCATTCGATGGTAGTTTGTCAAGTGTATCAATATTCGAGGTGTCTACCATCCATCCTGTAAGTTCTTCGTATTCGGGTTCGAAATGTTCCCAGCGATCAGCACTTACGGTACTTGTTGTCTCGTTGCATCCCACACAAATTTTTACAGTTTTGAATTGATCTAAGACATCGAGTTTAGTTAAATATAGTCGCGTTACACTGTTTAATTTGATCGCTCGTCGTAATGCAACGACATCGAGCCATCCACAGCGTCGTGGACGTCCCGTCGTCGACCCAAATTCGTTTCCACGACTGGCTAGTTTTGTTCCAGTTTCATCGTTTAGTTCAGTGGGAAAGGGTCCGGACCCCACGCGAGTCGTATACGCTTTCGCCACCCCGTAGACTTCATTAATGTCTAGAGGACCTAAGCCGGTACCGGTAGTAACAGCCCCAGCTAATGTATTGGACGAAGTCACAAACGGATAAGTGCCCACATCGATATCAAGTAACGAACCCTGGGCACCTTCGAACAACATACGGACATCGGAGCGTTGATTTTGATCATGTAAATAGGCCACTGTATCGCTGATGATCGGTTGGATGAACTCCGTAAATTCGCGCAACTGTTCCTTGATTATGTAGGGGTCGACCGGTTTGGTGTTATAGTAGTTTTCCAACCAAAAGTTGTGATAATCGTAAATTTCATCGATTCTCGCATTGCAATAATCGGGTTCAACGATCTCGTGTAATTTCAGCCCGCGGCGCGCGACTTTATCTTCGTACGCAGGTCCAATTCCGCGCCCAGTGGTACCGATTTTCTTCTTGCCTAAGCTGTTTTCTCGAGCTTGATCTAACGCGATGTGACAGGGCAGTATTAGCGAACAATCCATACTGACTAGTAAACGTGAAAACACCTCAATACCATTTTGTTCTAACGAAAAAATTTCATTCACTAGGTCCTTGGGTGACAGAACCACCCCATGTGCAATGACATTGGTAACGTCATCTCGCAAGATACCTGAGGGAAGGAGATGGAGAACCGTCTTTTGACCATTAACAGTGAGTGTGTGACCGGCATTGTGTCCGCCTTGAAAACGAACGACAATATTAAAACGGTCGGCTAATGAGTCGACAATCTTCCCTTTTCCCTCGTCGCCCCATTGCAAACCGACGACGACAGTGTTATGTGCCATATTTCGCCGCGAATTTCTACAGAAAAGTGGAACCGTAGTGCATCAACTGCGTCCGTGCGCACTCACTGTTAGGTATCCAATCGGATACCCTACAAACTAACAACGGGTTTAATTGACTGTCGTCAATCCCCCGAACCGCTTTTTAGGTACTTGAAGAAGTCACTTGACGGATCGAGAATTAGGAGTGAGTTACCTTCCTGGAACACTGATACATACGCGTTGATACTTCGGTAAAACTCATAGAAATCAGGATCTTTACCGTAGGCTTCAGCATAAATTCGCGCCGATTCGGCATCGCCATCACCACGAATCTGTTCAGCATCGCGAAACGCGTTTGCTTCAATTACAACCTTTTGCCGATCAGCATCAGCTTCGATCGCCAAACGTTGTTCGGTTCCATTAGCACGATACTGATTAGCCTCGATTTGACGTTCAGATTTCATTCGTTCAAACACCGATTGTGAAACCTCGGTAGGTAGATCGATGCGTTTGACACGAACATCTATTACAGTAATACCCGTCTCTTCGCGCATGACTTCATCTAAATTAGTCGTCAGTTCTAGCATCAATTGATCACGTTCACCCGACACGACTTCGTGCATGTCTCGCCGACCAATTTGATTCCGCAAACCTTCGTTAACGCGTTCTTCAAGAATCTGATTAGCATTCGCTTCAATCCCAGAAGTATTCTTGTAATACATGGTCGTATCGTGTATTCGCCACTTGACAAATGAATCGACGATGAGAGGCTTCTTTTCACTTGTGTAAAAACGTTCTGGAACTGTGTCGAGCGTAAGAATACGACCGTCGAAGTATTTGATCTCATCGGCAAATGGGATTTTGAGGTGGAAGCCGACTAATTCCTCAGCTGTGGGTACGGCTTCACCAAATCTGAGGACGATCGCGCGTTGGCGCTCATCGACGATGAAGAAGGAGTTTAGTGCCAGTGCCACAGCAAGGACTAGTACGACACCGATTACGATTGTTCTAACTTTCATATATAGTTCTCCTGTAGCTTAGTTGTTCGGATTAAGGGTACGTAACAGGGTATCGCTTGCCGCTGCATCGGTCGCAGAAACGTTACGTTGTAGTTGATCGAGAGGTAAAAGTAAAACATTATTACCTCCTTGAACGTCGACCATCACTTTCGAACTCGAGGTTAGAACACTCTCTATTGCTGTAATGTACAGGCGATCGCGGGTTACATCGGGTGCGACCTGATATTCTTCGAGAAGTTTAATGAATCGATCAGCTTCACCGATGGCGCGGGCGATAACTCGATCGCGATAAGCGTTAGCTTCTTCGATTTGTCGTTGTGCATTTCCTCTCGCCTCAGGGATAACCTTCGCTGCATAAGCATCAGCCTCGTTCACCTCACGGACTTGATCTTCTTTGGCTTTTTGGACGTCGTCAAACGCGTCCTGCACCGCCGAAGGTGGTCCAACACTGTCGATATTGACTTTACTGACGCGAATTCCAGTCTTGTATTCATTGACATACTGTTGAATTCGCGACATCACTTCGTCGCCCAGGACTTCACGTCCTTCAGTAATCAGACCGTCCATTTGTGAACTTCCGACGACATGTCGTAATGCACTTTCGGTTGCATGTTCAAGACTCTTGACTGGATCGCGGATTTGGATAACGTAATCTTTGGCATTCGCGACACGGTACTGAACTACTAAATCCACTGCAATGATATTTTCGTCTTCGGTCAGCATCATGGCCGAATGCGGAAGTGAATTGACCTTGGTAACGTTGACCGGCTCGACGACGTCGATAATCGGTGGGTTCCAGTTTAAACCAGGATCCTTGAGTGCTTCTTGGGCTTTACCAAGCCGAAGGACGACGGCTTGTTCCTGTTCGTCAAGTGTATAAATACCAAACGCTGCCCATATACCTACTACGACTAAGGCTACGATTACAAACAGCCAGGGGGATAAAGTAAATTTTTTACCACTACCGCTGTCTGAAGAACCGGAGTCTCCGCCCCCTCCACCAGAGAACATGTTTTTGAATTGACTCTGTAGCTTTCGGAAAGCTTGGTCGAGATCGGGAGGTCCTTGTTGACCTCCTTTCTCCGCCCAAGGGTCTTGCTTTTTGTTGTCGTTGTTGTCGCTCCACGCCATATGGTTTACCTACGTGATGTCGTCAAAAAAATGAAATTTCCTAACGTATTTTAGATTTTGCGATTAACCCTGTAGAAACAGCCCGTATTTTTCGGAAATATCAGCAGCTTGTTTGGGGGCTAGATTAAGTTGCATTGTAATCCCGCCATCTTCCTGAAATGACTCTTTCTTGACCGCATGCATGGAGTAGAGGATAGATCGAATTCGGCCGTCTTGTGGTTGGAGTTCAACGGTGTATGGTCGAGGAATTCCTTGGATTCTTTTGAGTATTACCCTTTTTAAGGTGTCGAGACCGGTTCCGTGCACGGCACTGACAGAGATTCCGTCTTTCGGATAGTTCTCCGTGGACGATAACGTGTCAACTTTGTTGAAGACGGTAATGATGGGAGTATCTTCGACGCCGATTTCCTTGAGAGTATCGCCGACGGAGTGAATGGTTTCAATTCGGTCGGGTTGCGAGACGTCAATCACGTGGACGAGAAGATCCGCGAGTGTCACTTCTTCAAGGGTCGATCGGAACGCGGCTACGAGTTCGAGGGGTAAATCTCTAATGAATCCGACTGTATCGGTCAAGAGAATATTGTCTGATGTGGGCAAGTCCAGTTTTCGAACTGTAGCATCCAAAGTTGCAAACAAACGATTGTCGGTGTAAACCTTGGATTTTGTTAGCGCGTTGAACAAAGTAGATTTCCCTGCATTCGTATAGCCAACCAAGGCGACGGTTGGGACCTTATTCCGTTGCCGCTGTTGCCGTTGAACGGTTCGTTGTTCTTGCACTTTTTTGATGCGTTCTTTAGTGATGCGAATGCGTTTTTGGATGAGGGTTCGGTCGATCGCTAGTTGGGTTTCGCCTGCACCACGAAGACCGATACCACCTTTTTGTCGATCTAAGTGAGACCAGCCTTTGACCAAACGTGTTTGGGCATGGGACAGCGTGGCGAGTTCTACTTGTAACTTGCCTTCGCGTGTGTGAGCACGCGATTCGAACAATTGTAAGATTAACTCTGTTCTGGTCATGACTCGAACTTTTAGTGCTTTTTCGAGATTCCGTTGCTGGGACGCCGAAAGTTCGTAATCGAGAATGAGAAGTTCGATTTTGTGGTCTATTAACCGTTCAGTGAGTTCACTAACTTTACCAGTACCAATACAGGTTGACGTATTGATCTGTGCTTGACGATAGTTTTGGTGCAGTTCGACGATTAAGCCAGCTGAAGCCGATAGTTCATATAGTTCGACGACTTCAGATTCATCTGCAGGGTATTTTCCAATTCGTATCAAGACAAGCGCAGTTCGTGTTCCGGGTTCAGGTCGATCGAAAAACATAGAGTACTTGTTTAGATTTTCTGGTGTTGCAATAAATATAGTGTAATAATATTATGGCTAAGGAGGTGAATAGTCGTTTGTAGATAGCAAACATCTCGTCGTCTTGCATAGTCTTCAAGACTAATGTTTATTCGATGTTCGGTTATAGTGATTTTGCTAAGGAAACGTATGAGACCGGGACTGATTCTCCATTTTCCAAAAAATTCTTACTTCGAATAACTCAGTTTCAGGTAGAAGTATCGACCGACCGTATCAAACGTCCGAACGTCCGTATTGTCATTGAAACCATCGAGCGACAGCGGTGGTTCTTCATTCAGAACATTGTCAATCCCACCAGAGATGACCAGATTGTGCGCCGGCAACGACAACGTTCCGTAAAAATCGTGATATAACCGACTATCCACCGTTCTCTCTAACGTCGCCCCCGTCGCAAAATCAGGAAAATTCTCTTTGGCCTCGCCGATGAACCGAAGTTGATACCCCAGTACCCAATTGCCCTCAGTAAGCACCACATCCGTGCTACTGCGATATTCCGTGAAATAACCATGTTGGTCATCGATAAATCGACCGGTGTGATCTAACTTGGTGCCATCTGCTTGGGTAACCACATACTCACCTAACAGCGAGGCTTCATACCGGAGGCTAACATCACCAAAGAATGTTGAGCCTAAATCCCAGTACACCCCAATATCCCAGCCATTCGTATCGACCCCACCGACATTGGTAACGGTATTGATCACATTAATGGCGTTCCCGGCATTGGGACCACTCGTGATCCGTTCAATGAGATGGCAGAATTCGCCCTTCTCGGCACACTGACCTAAGATGAAACTCGCTCCTAAGGTCGATAAAGCATCGGTGAGACTCACCTTGAAATAATCAACGGTGATAGCTAAATCAGCAAGGTTAGCGAAAACGTGAACTTTTGAGCTAGCTTCATCGATTCTCCTTCGTGTGAAACTAAATAAACAAAAAACTTTGGTTAAGTTCGTACTTGGGATTTTATCCGTTTTGTAATCAAATTCGATTTCATAGAATTTCTTAGAACAAACACAAAAATTATCAAACAGACACTCAGTCACTCACTAATCGAAGTTCTTCGCACGTGAGAGCTTTACGTGTTGTCCGACTAGAGAATTTTTTTAATAGTCACAGCCCTAAGTCGCAAAATATTTGTTCGAGACATTCGTAACCTGTCTGATCGCTGATTGAGGTGTAACTCTCAACTTTTCTCCAACTTCGCATCCACGTAAGTTGCCGCCGCGCCAATTGTCGAGTCGCGGCTAAGATTTCTTCACGAGTTTCATTATCGTATGGGCGGTCTGGTTGCGTTTTCAATGACCGCCACAACTGCGAATACCCCACGGCTTTCATTGAAGTACATTCAGCGTTTAAGTTTGGTCGTTTCTGTAGTTCTTGAACCTCATCCACAAATCCATTGTCAATCATCTCATCCAGCCGTGTTTCGATACGAGCATGTAAGGTAGCGCGTTCGAGTTGGTCTAATCCAAATTCAACATATCGACTCTTATGTCTTACTTGTACTGGCTGACTCGGTTGATTCTCTATCCAGTGGGATAAACTCTGACCCGAGATTGCATGTACCTCTAGCGCACGTTCAATTCTGGAGTAATTATTCGGGTGAATACGTTCACTCGTTACAGGGTCGATCTCGCGAAGTCTTGCGTGCAACACTGGAGAACCCAATCGTTCCTTTTCTTGACGCAACTTTTTCCGAAACTCTTCATCTCGTGACGGTAACAAGGTTAACCCCTCTCGAAATGCTTTGAAGTAAAGCATCGTGCCCCCAACAAGTAACGGAGTTTTTCCTTGTTGTAAAGCTATTTGAATCTCAGCATCGGCAAGATCAACAAACTCACTCGCTGTAAAAGATTCTTCTGGCTCGAGAATGTCTACTAAGGCGTGTGGGTACTGGGCTCGTACCGCGCGCGAGGGTTTTGAAGTTCCAATATCCATCCTGCGATAGATGCACACCGAATCAACACTGATTAGTGATAATGGGAATCGAGAAGCTAAACGAATGGCAAGATCAGTCTTTCCACTCGCGGTCGGACCGATTAAAGCTAAGATACAAGGTTGCTGAGTAGACAATACGGCAAATGGAGACAGATAACAGCGTTAACGTCCCCGCAAAAACTCATTATCCAGGTACTTCATCGTTTGAATTCGATAGGTCGGACGACCATGATTGCACTGACCGGCATTCTCTGTCTTTTCCATATCGCGCAGCAACGCGTTCATTTCCAAAGTCGTGAGTTTTCGGTTAAAGCGAATAGCGTCGTGGCACGCCATTGACGCCAGAATTTCGTTCTCGCGTTCTATGATTGATCGAGTGGTACCGTATTCTCTAATCTCATCGAGTAAATCGAGGATTAATCGTTCCATATCGGAGTGTCGGAGAATCGCGGGAACTTCTTTGACGACTAAACGGTTATTTCCAGAGAGGTCAAACAATAGCCCGAGTTTTGAGAACATTTCTTCGTTGTCACGAATAGTTTCGGCATCAAGCGACGATAAATCTAGTTCTAGCGGAATTAACAGTCGTTGCGACGTTAGTCCACGCGCATCACGATCTTTTTTCATCTTTTCGTAAACAACACGTTCGTGCGCGGCATGCATATCAACTATTACTAGGCCTTCGGCATTCTCAGCCAAGATATACGCCCCCCCTAATTGCGCTAAGGCAAAACCGAGTGGTGGAATGTCGTGCTCCTCGACGACTTCAGTCTTTGATGTACCGGTTGTTTTGGTAGATCTTCGACCGAGGTGTTGATTCTGTCCGGGTTCAAAGTTCAACGTAGATTGAACATACCGGGTTATATTTTCCCCGGTGGGATCGGTTGCATCGGGGTCTTGTCGATCAATCTTAAAGTACGTCGGTCGATCCGTACCGACGTTTTTCAGTTCGTGATACAAACCTGACATAATGAAATCATGCACGGTTCTAGCTTCGCGAAAACGTACTTCTTTCTTCGTTGGATGAACATTGACGTCTACACTTTCTGGATCCATGTTTAAATTGAGTACAAACACTGGATGTCGCCCGTGAAACATGACGTCTTCATACCCTTTTTTCACCGCATGTGCGATTAGCCGATCATTGACTGCTCTACCGTTTACGAAGAAATATTGTCGGGTAGCTGAACTACGAGTATGGGTCGGTAAGCCGATGCGACCGGTGATTTTCATGTCATCTCTTGCAATATGAATCGAAACCGATTCATCCAAAAAAGACAAGCCGAGTACCCGTGATATTCGTTCTTCGATTGAGTTTACGGCTAGCAGGTTTTCGACTACACGATCATTGTGTTCTAAAACGAACGCTATCTGAGGGTACATGATTGATAAAACCCGGACGGTGTTCGCGACGAGATTCATTTCGGTTCGTTCCTGCTTTAGGAACTTTCGACGTACGGGGGCGTTGTAAAAAAGATCGGTTACTTCGACAGTCGTCCCCTGAGTACGCGCAGTTGGTCCGAAATCAACTTCGTCACTACCTTCTACTCGCAGATTCCAGGCAGAATCTGAGCCCATCGTCCGGGAGACAATATTCAATTTAGATACGGCGGCTATACTTGCCAAAGCTTCACCGCGAAAACCCATAGTAGCGATAGCCGCTAGGTCTTTGAACGATTCAATCTTGCTCGTAGCATGGCGTTCAGTAGCGAGTCTTAAGTCGTCTTTTTCTATCCCATCGCCATCGTCGGAGACGCTGATTCGGCGTAGACCGCCTTTTTCAACTTGTATTTGAATCTCACCGGCATTAGCATCAATACAGTTTTCGACTAATTCTTTGACAATAGAAGCCGGTCTCTCAATGACTTCGCCGGCCGCAATTTGATTGGCAACGTGATCATCGAGTCGCTGGATACGCGAACGTGGCATTAATTTGTTGTCATTTGAGACGGTATCTTGAGTAATTGTCCCGTGTAGATATCTGAACCAGTTAAGTTGTTAGCGGCGCGCAGCATGGGCACGGTAACCCCATATTCATGCGCGATTTCAGATAGGGTATCTCCCGCTCTGACTGCGTATTCAGCCACTGTTGTCTGCAATTCACATTCGATGGTTCCGTTACTCAAATCAGTATGCCAAGGAGGATTATCACAAAAGTATTTCAATATACCGTCGGCGATCGCTTGCCCCACGCGTTGTCGATGCGAGGGATTTGCCAATAACTCCGCATCTTGCGGGTTGGATAAAAATCCGGTCTCAATCAACAAAGATGGTACATGTGTAGATTTTAACACTACATACCTCGAATCAGTAACGCGAAAATCTCTTGAGTCGCGATTCAACGCCCGGGGATGTAGGCGAGAGACTAATGACAATTGGTGCAACACGGCTTTTCCAACATCGACAGAGTTTTCTAGGACGACATCTGAAGCTAGGTTATTCAAAAAACTGTAGAGTTCGGGATCTTCGAAACAACGGGAGTTGACCCAGGACGCGACTCCACCCGTCCATGCTGGACTGTTTTGGTTTTTGGCGAGCCAGTTATCTAATTCTCGCTGTGCGGCGGAAGAACCAAGTACAAAGATGCTTGCACCTCTAGGTTTTGGATTGGTAAAGGAATCGGCATGAATAGAAACGAACAAATGCGCGCGTTCTCGGAGCGCGATGTCGCGTCGAGTTTCTAGAGGTACTTCATAGTCTGCATCTCGAGTCATAACGACTTTAAAACCAGATTGTGCTTCAATGATATCTCTAACGATGAACGAGATGGCAAGATTGACAGTTTTTTCCATCAATTTATTCGAACCGAGGGCACCAGGGTCTTCGCCGCCGTGTCCAGGATCGATAACGACAACTACGTCGGAATGTGGTTCGGTGTTAGACGAGCATTCTTCCAACTCGAACGGCGCGGATAAGTCGACCACTAAGCGATGTCCGAAGGGTGGGTAGGGTTTCAGGCGAAAAATATGCGGCGAAATTGGTTCGTGTAGGTCTAATACAATCCGATAACCATCTTCACCACGGGCAGCATGTCGAATATTCTTCAGTATTCGATTCGTGACTTTACCGAGTGACAATTTTTTATTGAGTTTTGTATTCTTGAGATCGATGTACACCCGAGGTGGGTTATTCAAGATCCCGTACTTGTACTCGGCCTGAGACGAAAGATCGATAACAACCCGAGTGTTATTCGGTCCTTCGTTCCACCGAACGTCTAGAATTTCATTCGCATAGGTACTCGCACCGATGCATAACAGAACCGCAGTTGCTAGGTAGCGAAGAAGTTTACTGAGAAAACGGTTGTAGTTCTCCATTAAAGTAGCGCACTATTGCTGCTCGCGCCTCTTCTGCCGCTTGCAAATGGATTGCAAGGTCGGGCGCTGGCAACAAATTACCTCCCTGTTCAGGCCACTCTATGAGCTGTAGATGGCTCAATTCCATTTGTTCCAGTAGACCAATATACTCGATTTCGCTTGGTTTTGCAAGTCGATAGAGATCAATATGGAGAATATTTATGCCTTGGAGCTCGTACGGTTCGATTAACGTATAGGTCGGACTTGCGACCGGACCTACATAACCCAGAGCACGTAACCAACCTCTAACCAAGGTGGTTTTACCAGCACCTAAATCTCCATAAAGAAAGATCAGTCCTGCTTTTATTTTAGTCGCGAGTGACTTTCCTAGAGCTAAGGTGTCTTCGACGGTCGCGAGTTGAAAGGTCCGTTCAACTGTCATAAGTTACGACAATACATCGCCGAAGCGAATATTTGCGACTAAATCTCGTGCCAACAGCACTTTATGTTCCGCTTGTCTTTCGGCGCGAATGCAGGCATTATGATGTAATAACGTTCCTACTTGTACCGCTTCTAAGGGATCTTCGGTGTTCAAGTAACTTCCGGCGATTAGTCCAGTGAGTACATCGCCACTCCCAGCGGTCGCTAGCGCCGGGTTGGCAAAAGTAGAAAGGTACTTTATCTCCCCGTTCTTAGCTACGAGTGAGCCTGCACCTTTAAGAACCACAGTACAACAATACGCTTTCGACAATTTTTTCGCAAAGGAGGGTCTATCTTGGTTCACCGTTTTGGAATCTGAGTCTAACATCCGTGCAGCTTCGCCAGCGTGTGGTGTGAGTATCGCATGACTCAGATCGATGGATCGAGAATGTTTTAAAAGTCGTAAAGCATCCGCATCGATGACTAGTTTTTTCGGTTGGTTCTGAATAACTTCTTGAAAGATCGATTCCCCCCAACTTCTGGTCCCTAGTCCAGGTCCTAGCGCAACTACATCTGCTTTCGCTAAGTGTGCTGCTATGTCTGCGTTATTGTTGTATTCAGCAACGATACATTCTGGGCACCGCGATAACAGCGGTGCAAGATGTTCTTTACGGGTCAAGACGCGAACGAGTCCAGCGCCAGCTCTTTGGACCGCTTCGACAGCTAGGATAATGGCACCCCCCATGGAGTGATCGCCTCCGACGAAGAGCGTGCAACCTTTTTCGTATTTATGTGCAGTTGGTTTGTGTTTAGGTTTGGAAATTACTGTACGAGACGATTCGAGTACGGGTATGCCCGAAACTTTTTCGTAGATTTCTTGAGGAATCCCTAAATCACAGATGTGCAATTCGCCACAATAGTCGATACCTGGACCGGTTAATGTACCAATTTTTGGACATACAAAGGAGCAGGTCATTTTGGCGCGAACCGGATTTTCGGTGAGCAAACCGCCGGTAGAAGCATTGATACCACTTGGAACATCGAGAGCAACCACGTTCTTATCCGTCGAATTGATTTGCTCGATTGCAGTTTGATAGGGTTCTCGAATCGAGTCTTTGGCACCCGTTCCTAAAAGCGCATCCACAATCACATCAGCTGGTTCGACTTCTTGAGAGACAACTATGTCTTGTTCAGTCAGTTGCAGATAAGCTTTTCTTGCGTCGCCGGCTAGTCGGTCCACACTACCGATTGATTTAACTGTGACCCTGAGCCCAGCTTTATGTGCTAGCGAAGCCACAACAAACCCATCACCCGCATTATTTCCCGAGCCGGCGACCACGTGGATCGAGCGAGTTTTTGGCCACTCTGATATGAGGCAGTCAAACGCGAATTGTCCCGCCCGTTGCATCAACGTAAAACTAGGAAAACCCAACGATCGAATGGCTAAGCGATCAAGTTCACGAGATTCTTCGGCGGTGTAAACTCGATTCCATTGTTTCATACTACAATTTTACGTGATGGACGTTCACGAGTTACGACAGGATATTGATCGTTGGGCACACGACTTAGGTTTTGATCAAGTCGGGGTAACGGATACTGATTTATCGAACGTAAGTCAGGATTATCGCGAGTGGCTACGGCAAGGATTCCACGGCGAAATGAGTTATATGAACCGTAACATCAAGAAGCGGGTAGCTCCGCATGAACTATTACCTGGCACTGTTCGAGTGATCTCGGCGCGAATGAATTATCTGACTTTTCCAGCACCGACCGAAATTACTGATCCAACCAAGGCTTATATCTCACGGTACGCCTTAGGACGCGACTATCACAAAGTTGTTCGGCGCCGATTAGCGAAGATCGCACGTAAGATGGTAGATAAAGCGGGTGGTACTCACCGCGCCTTTGTCGATTCTGCTCCAGTCCTAGAAAAACCTCTTGCGGTGAAAGCGGGGTTAGGTTGGGTAGGCAAAAACACCTTAGTCTTAAACTCACAAGCTGGTTCGTATTTTTTCTTGGGCGAAATATTCACCGATATTCCACTGCCGACGTCACAAGATACAGCAGTAGCACAGTGTGGTTCTTGTAAAGCTTGTTTAGTGAAGTGTCCGACCGATGCTTTAGTCGCTCCAGGGAAATTAGATGCGCGGAAATGTATTTCTTATCTGACGATTGAGTTAAAGGGTACGATTCCCATTGAACTGCGACCGAAAATTGGTAATCGCATCTTCGGTTGCGATGATTGTCAATTGATTTGCCCGTGGAATCGTTTTGCGTCGTCGACAACCATTCAAGATTTTGAGCCTCGGCAACACTTAGATGACGTGTCAATTATCGATTTACTTGAGTGGGATGAATCAACCTTTCGTGAGAAAACAGAGGGTATGGCAATCAAGCGAGTGAATTACTCGCAATGGGTACGAAATCTAGCGGTTGCTGCTGGTAATTCAACCTACAGTGTTAAGTTGGAAAAAGTCTTAGTTGAGAAAAGAACTGAGATGGAAAACCGCAACGATTCGACCGTTGTTGAACACATTAACTGGGCGCTTTGTCAACTCTTGGCTGAAACTCAGAACCGATAAAAAATCGTCGATAGAAATTGAGTTCAGCAATGGATTCAAGGATGTCGTCTAAGGCTCGATGTGCATTCTTTTTCTTCATTTTGGCACGTAGCGCGGGCGCCCAGCGTCGCACGAGTTCTTTGACAGAGCTCACATCGATATTTCGATAGTGAAAGTGTGATTCGAGTGTCGGCATGTACCGTTTCAGAAAGTTTCGATCCTGACTGATGGAATTACCGCAAAGTGGTGACTTATTGGGTTCGGTGTGACTTGAAACAAAATCGTAAATCACTGCTTCTGCTTCTTCGAGAAAGACTTTCGACTGTTTTACTTCGGCAAGTAAGCCTGACTGAGAATGGTGCTTTAGATTCCATGAATCCATTTTGGCAAGTTCTTCTTCAGGTTGAAATACTGCCATAGCAATACCTTCAGCTATGAGGTTGAGATCAGAATCCGTAATCACGGCGGCAATTTCGAGAATTACATCTTTTTCTGGATCCAATCCCGTCATTTCCAGATCGATCCAAATGAGATTAGTCGTCATAATTTTGGCTCAACTCACACTCGGGCATTGGGAAATGATAACACTTCGTCTAGACTATTTGCATTAACTTTGAGGGCACATAGCCGATCAAAACCAAGTGCTACTCCAGCACAGGTAGGAAGTCCGTGTTCCATCGCGGCTAACAGTTTTATATCTTTTGCGATCTTCGGTAAACCATCGTCGTCTCGCAGTTGATTATCTTTGTCCATGCGTCGACTGAGTTCAGCAGCGTCAACCAATTCGTCATAACCATTGGCTATCTCTAGTTGATTTACCCAGAGTTCAAACCGTTCAGCGACTACCTTGCCGTTGACCATTTTTGTTTTGGCAAGAGCAGCGGATTCCTTTGGAAAGTCACAAATGAATAATCGCGGAGGTAGCGGACGTTGGGTGGCTTGAGAATAGAGAAAGTCATTTACTTCGTGAGTCTTTAGCGTCCCGTGATATCCAAGTTTAGGTAGTATTGATTGCAATTTTTGCGAATTTAACTGCGCGAATTCAATGGACAACTGTTGTTCGATGAGTGTATCAAATGACCAGGTAACGTACTTAGCTTTTCCGAGAATGCAGTCGACCAGTTTTGCGACTTCCCGTTGTAGATCTGTAGCAGAAAAGCCGATTCTATACCATTCCAACATGGTAAATTCAGGATTATGCCAGCGACCTGATTCGGCGTCTCGGAAAACTGAGGCTAATTGATAGCAGGACGGCATACCTGCAGCCAATAGTCTCTTCAATAAGTATTCCGGTGAGGTTTGTAGATACCCTTCACCGGGGATTTCAAAGGATGTGATATACCGATCGGTTACGGTCGTTCGACCTAGCAACGGGGTTTGTACTTCGATAACATTGCGGTTGTGAAAGAATTTTCTGACGTTCCAGAGAATTTGGGCTCTGACTTTTATGTTGTCGATGGAAGCACTAGGTTGCCAGGAAGTTGACACTAATCTTTACTTCGACCAACATATTCTCTGGTGCGTGTGTCAACTTTTAGCAAGTCGCCATTGTTGATGAAAAGCGGTACGCGAATAGTCGCACCAGTCGCGAGTTTTGCCGGTTTACTCCCACCGGAAACCGTATCGCCTTTCAACCCCGGATCAGTGTCGACTACTTCAACTGTGATAAAGTTTGGTGGCAAGATTGCAATCGGTTGTCCATTCCATAGGGTCACGGTACAACGAGTTTGTTCAATCAACCAATTTTTCGCATCGCCTACAACTTCTTCGTTCGCGGCAAATTGTTCGAAAGTGTCTTCTGGTCGCATAAAGTGCCATTCATAACCGTCCGTGTACAGATAGTCGACTTCGAATTCGATGATATCCGCAGCTTCCAACGTTTCGCCACTACGTAGCGTACGTTCCCATACTCGACCGGTAATGAAGTTACGAAATTTCGCCCGTGTGAACGCTTGGCCCTTACCAGGCTTCACAAACTCGGCTTCAAGAATCACGCATGGAGATCCTTCAAGCAGTACTTTCAGTCCGGGTTTGAATTCGTTGGTAGAATAACTAGTCATTGTTTTGGCCGTCCAGAATATCTCGAATATGATACACTTGCCTAGCCTGCCATGGGACGATAAAGCTTGGCAAGGACACTTACGCGATTCTGTAAAGTCTGCACAGGAACTCGCTGCGCTATTAAATCTTTCAACTCATTCATTGACGTGGATAAATGACAGTGACTTTCCGTTGTTTGTACCGAAAAACTTTGTCAAACGTATGGAAATCGGTAATCCTCATGACCCGTTGTTGCGTCAGATCGTGCCTATTGAAGATGAGTTACGCCTAGTCAATGGCTTTAGTGTCGAACCGTTGAACGAGTCCAAATATAGTCCAAGTTCAGGGTTAATCCAGAAGTACGATGGACGCGTCTTAGTAATCACTAGTTCCGCGTGCCCCGTACATTGTCGATACTGTTTTCGCCGGCATTTTCCCTATAAAGATTTCAGACTGGATTCCCTCTCTCAGGTACTTGATTACGTCTCTGAAGATCAGTCAATCCAAGAAGTCATCCTCTCTGGTGGAGATCCGTTATCGGTTCGTGATTCAGTTCTGGAAACTTTCATACAACGACTCGAACAGTTCAAGCATGTACGGATACTTCGATTTCACACTCGTTTTCCGATCATGATTCCGCAACGGATTACTTCACGGTTGTTACGGTGTTTTGAAGCATCCACACTCAATATAGTCGTTGTGTTGCATGCCAACCACGCGAATGAGATCGATCAAGATGTAGAAACGGCGTGCGTAGCTTTGCTACGAAGTAGAGTAGAAACTCTGAACCAAAGCGTACTGCTAAAAGGGATTAATGATTCGCACGAAGCTTTAGTCGATTTGTCGTACCGATTATCGGATGCAAAAATTTCACCGTACTACCTCCACTTACTCGACCGTGTTCAGGGGGCGGCTCACTTTGAAGTGTCTGAGGTGCGGGCAAAGACGTTGGTCGGTGAAATGCAGCGGCGATTACCTGGTTATTTGGTACCGCGTTTGGTCAGAGAACAACCCGGGCAACCGTCAAAAACGTTGTACGAACCGACGGCAGTGGAATCATTCTAGATCGACATAGTCGACCTTTCTAAAACCTTTTGGTAGAAACTTACCTCTTGTTCCGCGATTACCTAGGTAGTCAGCTAAATCTTGATGGCGAAAGATTTTCTTACGTTTACCACTATACAAGACTAGTTTCGTTGTGTCGTCTACACCACGGGAAAAACACAGCCTATCAGTCTCTTCAAACAGATCTTTTTTCGGTAATGAAATCAGTCTAACTCCCTTACCCTTTTTGCGAATAGGGACATCATTGACTCGAATGACAAGTAACCGACCGGATTGAGTGATTAGTGCAAGCAAGCCATTTTTTGGTGCGATAACGGGTTGCAACAATTCTCGTGACTCTTCCAGAATCACTACTGATTTTCCTCCTTTCATTTGGGTAATCGCGTCGGTAATTGGTAAACGAAAGCCTTCCCCATGGGAATTTGACACGATCATTTCTTGCGCGGCAGTCGAAGCTAATCCGATGAACTGCGAACCGGAGGGTGGCGAAAGGTGTTTGGTTAACGGTTCTCCATATCCCTTAGCTGAGGGCAATGTGGCGATCGGTAAGGTATAGGTCCGTCCTAGGTTATCAAAAAAGATACATTGCTCATTCATTCTCGCTTGCAGCGAAATGAGGCACGAGTCGCCTTCGCGATAGTTCAATTGTTGTGAAATGTCTTCTTCGTGACCTTTACGTACCCTAATCCAACCGCGTTCAGAAAGTACCACTGTGACCGGTTCTTTGGTAACTAGATCAGTCTCGGTATAGGCTAAGGCAGCCGTTGCGCTGTGATCTAAATCAGTCTTGCGGTCGTCGCCGTATGAATCAAAAACCTGTCGTAATTCTTGACGAATTAAGGAATTCAGTCCACGCGGTGAATTTAGCACTTTACTTTTTTCCACTCGCTCCGCAGCTAGCATTGCTTTTTCTTCACTGAGTTTTACATGTTCCAAGCGAGACAGTTGACGGATTCTCAAGTCAAGAATCGCATTCGCTTGAATTTCCGTGAGATTGAATCGTTGTATTAGTACAAGTTTCGGTTGTTCTTCTTCTCGCACGATTTGTAACACTTCGTCGATATTGAGATGTGCAATCAGCAACCCATTGATGATTTCGATTCGTCGATCGATTTGTTCGATACGATAGGTGAGTCGTCGTCGCACAACTATTTTTCGATACTGCAACCATTCTTTCAGGAATTCTTTGAGCGAAAACACCTTCGGACGGGAATTTAGACCAATCACATTGAAGTTCCAACGGAAGCTTCGTTCCAAGTCGGTGGTAGCAAACAAGTGATGCATGAGTCGATCTACTTCAACTCGATTTGAGCGTGGTACCAGAACTAATCGAGTGGGGTTTTCGTGATCTGACTCATCGCGAATATCTTCGAGGTAAGGTAGTTTCTTAGCTTGCATTTGTTGAGCAATTTGTTCCAGAATGCGCGCTGGTGAACTTTGGTAGGGTAATTCGGTAACGATGATTTCGCCATCGTTATATTCGTACCGGGCGCGGCAGCGAACAGATCCTTGACCAGTTTCATACATTGTCAATAGCTCTTCTCGAGATGAAGTAATGATTCCACCGGTCGGAAAATCTGGTCCCTCAATGATCTCAAGAAGTTCATCGGTTGTGATACTGGGTGAGTTGAGTAATGCGATGCAAGCGTTAATGACACTGCGTAAATTGTGTGGTAGGATGTCGGTAGCCATCCCGACTGCGATACCGGTACAACCATTCATTAACAGGAACGGGGCTTGGGCTGGTAAAGTTACCGGTTCCTGCAATGTCCCGTCAAAGTTTGGGATGAAATCGACAGTCCCTTGTTGGATTTCTGCAAATAGCAGTGCCGCGATTTTGGTTAAGCGAGATTCTGTATAGCGTTGTGCTGCAAACGATTTTGGTTCGTCAGTGGCGCCCCAGTTTCCTTGTCCGTCGATGAGCGGATAGCGATAAGAAAAGGGTTGTGCCATCACAACCATGGATTCATAGCAAGCAGTTTCGCCATGGGGGTGATATTTACCGATCACTTCACCGATCGTGCGGGCCGATTTCGCATACTTGGACTGGTGCGTGATACCCAGTCTTTGCATGGCATAAATTATTCGTCGCTGGACTGGTTTTAGCCCATCCCCGACAAAGGGTAGAGCGCGATCATTGATGACATACATAGAGTAGTCAAGATAAGCGCGCTCGGTATAGTCTTTAAGTTCTAAACTGTCTGAGTTTTCCTCAAGAATCATGATGCGGTCTATGGGGCACTATATTCATGGATGGTGCCGTTAGCTTGTGGTTCGATACGCGTCAGTACGGCTTGGTCGCCACGTTTTTCGAGCCATTGACGACGATCGGGTGAACGTTTTTTTGCTAACAACATATCAAGAGTATTGTGTGTTAGTCGCGCTTCTTGAACAGTCAAACGCATCAGTTTGCGAGTCTCAGGCGACATCGTGGTTTCGCGCAGTTGCAACGGATTCATTTCGCCAAGTCCCTTAAATCTTTGGACAACTGGGTCGGCTTTATTGTTTGTTCGTGCGATGCGTGCTAGTAAGGCGTTTTTTTCGATTTCATCTAGCACATAAAAGACTTCTTTCCCAACATCTACTCGATATAGAGGTGGGAGTGCGATGTAAATGTGCCCCTTCTCGACTAAGAGGGGGAAGTGTTTCAAAAATAGGGCGCAGAGTAATGTTGCGATGTGTGCTCCATCGGAATCTGCGTCAGCCAAGATGCATACTTTGTGATAACGGAGTCTGCTGATGTCTTCTGAACCTGGTTCGACACCGATTGATTGGGCAATATCGGCAACGGTTTGTGAACTGAGAATTGCAGTTGAATCCACTTCCCACGTATTTAAGATTTTTCCGCGTAAAGGTAGCACGGCTTGAAATTCTCGATCTCTTGCTTGTTTCGCGGTACCGCCAGCAGAATCGCCCTCGACTAGAAACAGTTCTGTTTCGGTAACCGATTGTGAAGCGCAATCCGCTAGTTTACCTGGTAAGGTCGGACCTGTCGAGTAGGTTTTTCGTCGGATCTTCTTCGACGACTGCATTCGCTTTAATGCGCAAGTAATTGCTAGTTGTGCGATCTCCTCACCGTCTTGTGTGTGTTGATTCAACCACAAAGTAAACGCGTCTTTTGCTACGCCGCTAATGTGAGTGGTCGCACTGTGTGAAGATAGTCGTTCTTTTGTTTGCCCGCTAAATTGCGGGTTTTCCAATTTCGCAGAAAGTACGAATGAGCACTGTTTCATCACGTCTTCTGCGGTCAGTTTAACGCCTTTGGGTAGTAAATTCCGGAAATCGCAGAATTCACGTAATGCTTCGGTAACTCCAGAACGTAGTCCATTGACGTGAGTTCCTCCTGAAGTCGTGGGAACGAGATTTACGTAGCTTTCGATCAATGGATCGGTGTCTTTAGTCCAGGACATGGCGAACTCGACCGCTTCGTTGTGTCCGTTTTGATTGTTAACCAGGAAAGGTTGATCTGGTACTCGCTCTATAGGTAAGTGTTCCAACAGGTAACTAGAGATACCATTTTCGTAGGTCCATACTTGTGATTTTGGTTCATCGGATTCAAAGTAATCTAAACTGATGGTTAACCCTTGGCACAGGATAGCTTTGGCTCGTAACAGATGCATGAGATGTTCGAGATCCAAGCTTATACTGTCGAAAAATTGTGGATCGGGTTTAAATCGGATGTTGGTACCCGTATCTGACTTGAGAACTCTGCCGCCTCTTTCAAGGGGTTTGAGAGGGGCACCCGATTCATACCGTTGGAAGTGGGCATATCCATCTTGTCGAACTTCTACTTCTAGCCATTCGGAAAGCGCGTTCACGACCGAGACTCCGACCCCATGCAATCCGCCTGAAATTCCATAAATTTCGCTATCAAACTTGGAGCCAGCGTGGAGCGTGGTAAGTACCAGTTCCACCCCACTTACTTTATGTTGTATATGAATACCCACTGGTAGTCCGCGACCGTCGTCCCGTACATAGATCGAACCGTCTTTGTTGAGAGAGATGGCTATGTTGGAAGCGAACCCTGCGAGCGCTTCATCGACACAGTTATCGACTACTTCTTGGACTAAGTGATTGGGTCGACGTGTATCGGTATACATACCTGGCATTCGCCGGACAGGTTCTAATCCTTTTAAAACCTGGATGGATTCGGTTGTATATTGTTTGATCATTGAGATAGACTATTCCATGTCTAATTACGATTGGGTGAATGGAGTCACAACAAATCGTTTGCGATCCTGTTGTAAGGATTTTAATGGTACATGTTAGATTATGGTAACCGGTAAACTTTTGTTTTGATGGAACCATCGGGAAAGAGCTCAAGCCAACGCCACCCTGGAGTTAAATTATCTAACCGAAACGAACTTGCTCGAGGAGCAAATTGCCAGCAAGTTGATGGAGTCGTGATTTGTCTCACTCCATCATGTTCTTGGTCATGTTCTAAGTGTACGTGACCACACAAGTAAGCCTTTGTAAAAGGCGAACCGCGAAGAATTTTGAACACTTCTTCGTGATTTCCCACTTTGTGATTGTCTAACCATGTAGTTTCGATATCGAAAATCGGATGGTGTCCAATTACTAAGTTTGGTTGACTCACATCTTTTAAATTGGATTGCAGCAATTCGAGTTCTTTTGGTGATACATATCCGGGAATGAGACCGGCTTGATAGGTAGCCAGTGGAATGAAAGTCCAGCCGTTAACCGAAATCGGTTCAATGTCGAAGAACTCATGCATCAACTCGCCGTTATCGTGATTACCCGGAATCACTAGTTGCGGCGTCGATGCGAATTTTTTAAGCTCATCTTTGAATTTTTGGTATACGTCGTGATTGGGTTCTTGCGCTAAATCACCACTTGCGATTAAGACATCAGGAAACCGATCAATTACTGCTGTTGCTAGCACTCGGCGAAGTGAAGCACGAGGTTTAATGGCGTTTTTGACGTGCTCGTCGTCAGTAAAAAGATGACAATCGGAGATTTGTAAAACCGAACAACTAGTCGGCGGCATATTTACAAGGAGTTTCGAGTCAAAGGGTCTTCCCAAAGCGATTCAAGATTGAAGCCCAGAAAACTCTGTTTTCGCCCCTAACTTCTTGCTTCGCCCTTATTAATGCACCAATTGAGCAGCTCTCCTAGAAAACGATTAATTTGAGATTTTTCGTCTGGTGTGCGAGAAGAAGGATCACCGGTGGTGTAGCGGGCGAGGTAGGTTTCATTGCCTTGAAAAGTTACGACTTCCGCGCACTGCACATCGTGGAACATACGAACTTCCATCATTAAGTCAGGCAACGATACAGGTATTCTTTGAGTTACTGTTACGATTGATACATATCGAGATGGTCGAAGCACATCAAATTCAATCGTCGAATTTGATTTTTGTATCACATATTCGGTCGACTGTAGTGATCTAGATAGGTTCGAGTACAAGAGATTGACTAAACGAAGATAGTTCGCATCACACTCTGCTAAATAGTCGAATAAGTCGAAGCGGTAATGTACTTTTCGACTGCGTTTTAGTGGAACATACCTAGTAGCCATACATTGATTGTAAGCGAAACGCGTTGAGTCTGACGGGTACTGCACGAGTGATTTAGTGCGATTTATTTACTAACTAGACGAAAATAGCGATCTTACACTTCGGGCACCCAAGTGTACTTTACTAGTCGACGGGTAGTGTTTTCTGTGCTTGCTGCGTCGTAGTGAAACGTGCTGATAAAATCGTTAAGTTGTTCGTTACCCATCGAAGCCGCAGCACAAGTAACAGGGAAGCACAGGCTAAACCGATAATCATGCCATACCAAAATCCTACGACCCCAAGACCGGTAAAACCAAAACCTCCAAATGCCAGTACGATACCAATTGGCATACCGATCAACCAATATGATATCGTCGCAAGTAGCATGGGAATCTTGGCATCTTTTGCACCTCGTAATGAACCTACAGCAGTTACTTGACTGGAATCAAAGAGTTGAAAAATTGCACATAACAACAAGAGGTGAGCAGCTAACAATACGACTTCACTATTTGTGCTATATAACTGAACTATTTGGTGCCGTGTGAGAAGCAGGATCGACGCGACGATTAAGCCAACTGAAATCGAAGAGATCATGGCTACGACTACGGAACGTCGTGCGGCGTGAAATCTCTTAGCACCGATATTAGTGCCAACACGAATCGTAGAAGCCATCCCTAATGCAAGGGGAATCATAAACCCTAGTCCACCAACACTCATAGCAATTTGATGCGAGGCAACTGCATTGACGCCAAGTTTTCCTACGAGTAAAGTAACCACCGAGAAAAAACTTACTTCGACGAAAATCGTTAGTCCCATTGGCAGACCGAGTTTCGCTAAGCTAAATATTGTTGAAAAGTGGGGCCATTCGATCTTTTGAAACACTTTAGAAAGTCGGATACGAGTGGTTTGAATGGCGATCACAATACAGATCAATTGAAACCACATAATGATTGCGTTTGCGCGACCGCATCCTATACCCCCTAGACCTTCAAACTCGCCAAATCCAAATACCAATACATAAGTCAGCGGAATTTTGATCGCTAAGGCAAACAACAGGATTACCATAGACGGTAGTGTAAAACCAAGTCCTTCACAAAGATTTTTGAGTACGTAGTATCCAAGCATGGCAAAAACACCATAGCTAAAGTCTCCGAGATACTGAGAGGCGATAGGGATCGCGGCGGGATCTACGTTAACCCATCGAAAAAATGGTTCTACGTTTTGTAGGACAGCGAAAATCAATAGTGCTAGCACGAGAGCCATCCACAGGGCTTGACGCGCAACAGGACCTGTTTCAGTGGTGCGATTGGCCCCGTGTAATTGCGCGACCGTAGGCGTAACTGCCATTAGAGTGCCGGTTAGCAGGAGTGTGAGGGGCCAGAAGAGACTGCTCCCCAGTCCGACACCGGCTAGATCGACAGCACCGTAGCGTCCAGCAATAACGACATCAATGACTCCCATCCCCATTTGTGAAAGTTGCGCGACAATGAGTGGGCCAGCGAGTATTCCGAGACGTTTCGCTTCTTTAGTGTAACTGACAGGAAACCAGTTCATGGTTCAGAATGTTAATTCGATTTATCACAAAGATTTTTCAAGAACCGACTAGCTGGTTCTCAATATAACAACGGTGTTAAAGGGTTAATGATTCAGTTGGCGTGTGCATTTTAAATGTCATTTGATCCCGATTTATGAATCGAGATATTCATCTAGTCATTTGATTTTCGATTTATCTTGGAAGTATTAGTCGTCACAGGCACTAACAATTGGTAGCATTTTGGTCAGTTATAGACGTTGTACCTGTCTCTATAATTTACATCTACTTCCTATAAATCAACTCTTGGAGAATAAATTGTTATGGAATTGAGCAACAGCAAGACTCTGGAAAACCTTAAAGAAGCCTTTGCAGGCGAATCCCAAGCTAATCGCCGATACCTGTATTTCGCTGCGAAAGCCGACATTGAAGGTGAAAATGATGTAGCTGCGGTATTCCGGTCTACCGCTGAAGGCGAAACAGGACATGCTCATGGACACTTAGAGTACATGGAAGAAGTGGGAGACCCGGTCACTGGATTACCTATTGGTTCGACCGCCGACAATCTGAAGGCGGCCATTCATGGAGAAACTCATGAATATACCGATATGTATCCCGGTATGGCTAAGACCGCAAGGGAAGAAGGCTTTGATGAAATCGCCGATTGGTTTGATACATTAGCGCGTGCCGAGCGTTCACATGCTAATCGATTTCAGAAGTCACTTGATGGGATGGACGATTAACGATCCTGAGCCGACGCCACACGGACATTTCATCTGTCTGTAAGGTATCGATACTTGTCTGGTCCTCTGTTTCTATACTTTCAAACGAAACTTTAGGTTTGGTACGTACCTGGTTCGGTTGAATCGTAAGTGGCTGAACGAGAAGGGAATTTAGCACCACCACGACGCCAACCCGTTGATTGGCAGTCTGAACAGTATTACGACAAAGAATTACTCGACACCGAGCTCGAACGTGTATTCGACATCTGTCATGGTTGTCGGCGTTGTGTAAGTCTGTGTAACGCCTTCCCAACTTTGTTCGACCTCGTCGACGGATCCGAAACGCTGGAGATCGACGGAGTCGACAAGAAGGATTTTCACAACGTCGTTGATGAATGCTATCTTTGTGACTTGTGCGCGGAAACCAAGTGTCCTTATTTACCTCCGCATAGTTGGGCAGTAGACTTTCCACATTTGATGTTGCGTGCGAAAGCGCAACAACACAAGAACAAGGAAACACGTGCACGTGACAGGATCATTGCGAGTACCGATCAGGTTTTACCTTTTTTTGCAACTCCAGGTATAGCCAAATTAGCCAACGCTGCCAGCAAGGCAAAATCTTTACGGAAAGTAGGTAATGCGATGATTGGCATACATGACCAAGCACCATTACCTCAATTCACCAGTAAGACTGCGAGAAAACGATTCAAAAATTGGTCAACCACAAATTCTGAACACAAAGTCGCGATTTATGTTACCTGTTACGGAGAGACAGTAACCCCGGAGATCGTCGGTGCTTTGGCGAACGTTCTGCGACATAACGATGTCGAAGTAGATTTGCTACACGATGCTGCTTGTTGTGGGGTACCAAAGTTAGAACTTGGTGATTTGCCCGGTGTACAAAAGCAGATGGAAAAGAATTTGGAACTCTTTGCTAGTAAAGTACAAAACGGGTTCAAAATTATGTCAGTTGTTCCCTCGTGTACGTGGATGTACCGTCGAGAGTTGCCTTTATTGTTTCCTGAAAACGAACAAGTAAAACTTATTAGTGAAGCGATGGTAGCGCCCTTCGAATACTTTGCATGGTTACATAAAAACAACTTACTTAAGACAGACTTTCCAGCCTCATTGGGACGAGTAACTTACCATGCTTCGTGTCACCAAAGAACACAAAATGTTGGACTTAAAACCCGAGACATACTATCATTGATTCCAGAGACTGAAGTGACGCAGCTTGAACGGTGTTCTGGGCACGATGGTACTTACGCGCTCAGATCGGAGTCATACGCGGCTGCACAGAAAATTAGTCGTCCAGTGGTAAGAAGGGTCAGAGATTCCAAACCTGATACCTGGGGATCAGATTGTCCGATGGCATCAAATTTAATTGAGAGCGAACTAACTGAACCCGATTTTCGGAAAGAACATCCCATCGAAATGTTGGCGCGCGCCTATGGACTCGATACATGAAAAAGATTCAACGACAAGATTTACTCAGTTTAGAGGAATATGCTAGGCAACGTGATGATTTTCGTCGGCGCGCGATGGCGCACAAGAAAAACCGTCGCCTTCCGCTTTCGCCGAACGCAACGCTTTATTTCGAAGACCGATTCACGATGCACTATCAGATTCAAGAAGTACTGCGCGCGGAACGGTTGTTTGAACCACAGGAAGTTCAAGAAGAAATCGATACTTACAACGAGTTGATTCCTGATGGTAGTAATTGGATTGCGACTTTGATGTTTGAGTATTCAGACATTCAAGAGCGGACTACGGCTCTAGGTCGAATGGGAGGGATTGAATACCGCGTATTTGTCCGAATTGGTGAGCGTGATCCGATCTTTGTTATTGCCAACGAAGATTTAGACCGTACCGACCAAGAGAAGACCTCGGCAGTCCACTTCTTACGTTTTCAATTGTCAAAGGAGGATATCGAAGCTGTAAGAAACGGTCTTGAGATTAGTTTTGGGATTGACCATCCCGAGATGTTGTGTTGTGTTTGGATTGACGAACTTTTGCGGTCTGAACTCAAGCGTGATTTAGGTTTGTAGTCGTTGCATTTAGTCTACTCGTCTGGTTCAAGTGCTTCAAGCATATAGTCCACGGAAGCAGCCAGTTCTTGCTCGGAACAGTTAAGACACAGCCCCATTTTGGGCATACCTGGAGGCATTCCTTCGCGCACACTAGTGATTAACGCTTCACGACCTTTTTCAAGACGATCTTTCCAAGCTTCTCGATCACCGAATCGCGGAGATCCCGCTGTCCCCCCTTGATGGCAATTCTGACAGTATTTGTTGTAGACTTCCGCACCGGTTCGTTCTGGTTTGGCTGAGACCGTTTCGTCTTCACTTGACGATGTAGAAGAACCACAACCAGACAGGGCTAAAGCAACCAGCAGAAGTAGCAGGATATAAAAAGTTTCTTGCATGCAATTAGGTACAGATGCCCGAGACCTAGAAGTAGGCATCAATTTCACCATCGATACTACGTCGATAAAAGTTTAACAGTAGGGTGAAACTACCAGTTGTAGATCTCTCTTGCGATCTCAGGTTTTAGTGATTTCTGTCAGAAAGTGTACTTGATGTTGCAACCCACAGTAAAACTTCTGGCATCCTCATGAAACATATGAGTCCACAATACTTGTCCAGACATTTTTCTCGGCCAATTAAATGGAAATTCGATTCCAAGAGCAACTATGGGGGTGAAACCTTTTATTTGCCAATCGAATTCGCTTTCTACAACGATAGCATCATCCTGTTCAACTGTAATGTATTGCAACCTACCAGAAAGACGACGAGCCTCGTACCTTGCTAAGCCAACCTTTGCAACTACAGAAGAAGGCTCAAAGAATTTAGGTTTAAAGGAGAATATACCAAGTCCACCTATATATTTGGTGCCCTTTGTCTTGATACGATATCCTACAAGCGGTTGGACAAGCGTATTTTCTAACTCTGCCAATACTGTTTTCGCAGCCATCGCTGAAGTCATTTCACCAACGATTTCCAATCCGAACCTATTTGTAAATTGAACTCCTAAATTGAACCGAACACTAGATCCCTCACCAATACCCGTATCTAAGTCATCTTCCTCGGAGATGTTTTTGCCACCGCCAAAAATCGCGTAAATGGAGTAATCTCGATCTTTGTCCTCTGCGAATGCTACCAGCGATACTAGTATTGAACACGCTATTCCGATAAGAGTTTTAATTAGCAGATTCATCGATAGTAATCCTTTCGAGTTGTTTAGCTTCCCGATCAGTTATCAACCTTGGGAAACTGTTCTAAATTCATCTCTATTGTAAACACTCTTGAGCCGTTATCGTGTTAACCACTGATTACTAAATCTATATGGCTCTCGGAGTTTGCTTTTAACTTCAGGTTTGCCCTTTCCAACACGCTACTTTTGTAAAGTTCATTTTTTCACTAGCGGAACAATGATATTTGGTGTTTTCTAGTTGGAGTTTGTTTAACGGACGCTTGAATCACAATAAGCTAAAGTGAACTGAATGAAATGTTGGCAAGTTGTTCGGATTTCAATTTTTGTCTTCACGTACAATTAGTACGGTAGTCTTGAGACGGACAAGACCCTTTGAGTTTAGTTGAATCCGATTGGGACTACTTTCGATATAGCAACTAGAAGTCATAGTTGTGAAAAGTTGTCTAGATTCAGGCAACATAAACGTAAAAACAGTCGGAATGTTGACGGTTTTAGTCCAATAAGGTCGAAATATAAGTGAGGAGTTTTAATTGCCAGATTTTCGTGTAGCCGATCTATCTTTAGCTGAATTTGGAAATCGAGAGATCCAACTTGCCGAAACCGAAATGCCAGCCCTTGTAGCATTACGCAAGAAGTATCACTCCTCCCAACCTTTACGTGGTGCCCGCATTATCGGTTGCATTCACATGACCATTCAAACTGCAGTATTGATTAGGACACTTCGTACTTTAGGAGCTGAGGTTCGATGGTCTTCTTGTAACGTGTTCTCCACACAAGATCATGCAGCTGCAGCGATGGCTGCTGATGGGGTACCAGTATTTGCGTGGAAAGGTGAAACTGAAGCAGAATACAACTGGTGTATAGAACAAACGATTTTGAAAGATGGTGAGCCGTGGAACGCTAATCTCCTACTTGACGACGGTGGAGATTTGACCGCGATGATTCACGATAAGTACCCGGAAATGTTGGAAAATATCCACGGAATTAGTGAAGAAACTACTACCGGTGTTCACCGATTATGGAATATGTTGAACTCAAACCAACTACGAGTTCCAGCACTTGATGTCAATGCCGCAGTGTCGAAGAGTAAAAACGATAACAGGTACGGTTGTCGGCATAGTCTCAATGATGCTATTAAGCGCGCCACTGATATGTTGTTGGCAGGAAAACGGGCACTTGTAATTGGATACGGCGACGTCGGCAAAGGGTCGGCTGCTAGTCTGCGTCAAGAATCGATGATTGTACGAGTTGTTGAAGTAGATCCTTTGTGTGCAATGCAAGCGTGTATGGACGGCTATGAAGTCGTGTCCCCTTATCTAGACGGTGAAAACACCGGCAACTCAAATGATCTAGACAAGCGACTACTTGCTGATACGGATGTATTGGTAACGTGTACGGGTAATGTACGAGTTTGCGACAGTGCGATGCTACAGCACCTCAAACCCGGCTGTGTGGTTTGCAATATTGGACACTTTGACAATGAAATTGATACGGCATTTTTACGTGAGCAATGGACGTGGTATAGAGTTAAAGACCAGGTTCATCAGATCTTTCGAAGTGAAGATCCAGAGGATTTCATTCTGTTGCTATCCGAAGGACGATTAGTTAACTTAGGCAATGCAATGGGGCATCCTTCTCGTGTAATGGACGGGTCTTTCGCAAACCAAGTACTCGCACAAATTCACATGTTTGAACAGAAATGGGCAGATCAACCGAAAAATCAACGCGCGCCCGTTGGGATAGAAGTATTACCACGTAAGTTAGACGAAGAAGTGGCGCGACTGATGGTGGAAGGTTTTGGTGGAACGATCACTACTTTGACGCCGGAACAAGCTTCATACATCGACGTAGATGTATCTGGTCCGTTTAAGCCAGACGCTTATCGATATTAATCTCGTTCAGGTTAGAATTGATCAGAACCGAATTGTTCAAAAAACAAAATTGTTGTAACAGTAGTTTGGATATTTGCAGGAGTATCTTATGGAAACACGTGCCGCGATAGCTTACGAAGCTGGTAAACCACTTCAAGTTGATACTGTTAATCTTGCAGGCCCACGCGAAGGCGAAGTACTCGTTCAGATTCATGCCACTGGCGTATGCCACACCGATGAATATACGCTGTCTGGTTCAGATCCTGAAGGACTTTTTCCGACAGTTTTAGGACACGAAGGGGCTGGTGTCGTGGTTGAAGTGGGCGCCGGCGTGTCTAGCGTTGCTCCCGGTGATCACGTTATCCCGCTTTACACTCCTGAATGTCGTAAATGTAAGTTTTGTCTATCAGGAAAAACGAATTTGTGTGGGGCAATTCGCGCCACTCAAGGTAAAGGTCTCATGCCGGATGGAACCTCGCGTTTTTCTATCGGAGAAACTGATCTCTACCACTATATGGGCACATCGACGTTTTCAAATTACACGGTTCTACCTGAAATTGCCGTAGCGAAAATCCGCAAAGATGCACCCTTTGACAAAGTGTGTTATATCGGTTGTGGTGTAACCACTGGGATCGGCGCGATAATCAATACCGCTAAAGTAGAACCCGGTTCGACGGTTGCAGTTTTTGGACTAGGGGGCATTGGTCTCAATGTCATTCAAGGAGCGCGATTAGTCGGTGCTGATCGAATTATTGGAATTGATCTCAATCCAAAAAAACAACCTCTCGCGGAGAAGTTTGGTATGACTGACTTTATCAATCCCAATTCCTCGGCAAACGTGGTAGAAGAAATCATTGATATGACTGATGGCGGAGTAGATTATTCGTTTGAATGTATTGGAAATGTGGATGTGATGCGCCAAGCACTAGAGTGCTGCCATAAAGGTTGGGGTGAAAGTGTGATTATTGGTGTGGCTGGAGCTGGACAAGAAATCAGTACCCGACCGTTTCAATTAGTAACAGGTAGAGTCTGGCGGGGGACGGCGTTTGGTGGTGCTAAAGGTCGCACTCATGTACCAAAGATTGTGGACTGGTATATGGACGGTAAGATCAACATTGATGATTTAATTACCCATACGATGCCATTGGAAGAGATCAATCAAGCATTCGATTTGATGCATGCCGGTGAATCGATTCGATCTGTCATCGTTTTTTAGAGAGAACGATCACTAACACTTTTCAATCTACCGGTTACCGATGGGTAACTTAGGTAGTCTGCTAAAGAGAAGTTCGACTTTGTGAGTATGAAACTGAGAACAATCTCATGAAAATACGACGACTAACTCTCATGTCAACATTGACCGTAGTGCTAAGCATTTTATCGTATGCACAGGAACAAGCAATATCCCCTAATTCCATTGAAAAGCCGACACCAGAAATGATGAAGCAGGCAATTCTTTACCAGATCAAACAAAGTGGTCCTATGGTCAAGGAGAGCCTCATTAAGCATGACCTACCTAGATTCGACAAAAATGACGACAGCGAGTTCAGTTTAGCGGAGTTTAGGGATTGGATAGATTCGCAGGCCGTAGAATTTTCAGGACCAAATTGGCAGTTTAAGTCGACTGATTCTGACGAACGGCAAACCGTGGAATTACCGGACCTTCTGAAAAAATCTTTGTTGGCAGCGGAAGACGAGAACAAGGAAGAAGAGTTCACCAAAGCACTGAAAGCTACGTTTACGGATTATGATGACGATCAATCTGATAACCTTGATCTGGATGAATTAGTGGAGTACAGCATCGATCAAATGTCGGTAATTATGGATTTTACGGTTGAGAATCAAGAGGATGGCGACGAGAAAACTCACGGAGAAGAGCAATAACTCGGCGACACAGATTGAGGAAACCATTCTCGTCGGGTTGCACTCTAATAATTTCAAAGTGGAGAGTAGGATTAGCTATTTGAAAGTTTTGACCTATCCAACAAATGCTTGACTTAGAAACAGAATTCGTCCACTGTTAACTGTCTTGATTTGATCGAAAAACGAGCCAAGTTTTGACTAGCACTACGACAGCTCTCTACCCCACGTTAAAATAGAATCAACTTCTTCGATGAAATTTGATGGAAGTGTTTTTCGGGTAACTATGAAACTACGAAGCGTTTCATTGTTTTGATTAGTAAAAAGTCCGAACCGACTTATGGTTCAATTCTCAATTGTTATTTTCACGATGGATTAGTTATGAAATTACGACAACTCTTACTAGGTCTGTGTTCGACAGTTCTCATTGGAGCTCTTTTGAACGCACAAGGTCAATCGACGACGATGCCTCTACCAACCTTTTCACCAGATGAACTGAAGCAGATGTTGGAAACGACGAGACCAACGATGAAACAAAAAAGCGAGCAAGACATCAAGGCTGTGGACAAAAATCAAGACGGCGAGTTAAACATTGAAGAATGTAGGGAAATGATAAACTCGGCTGCCAAAGAGATGGCAGACGGGATGGAGCAGTTTACAACTATTTCAATGTCAGACGTATTACCTGATATATATCAGAAAGCTGTCGATGCCGCCGAAGACACCGAAAACAAAATAAAAGCAGACGAGTTTGACAAAGCATTGGAAGCTTTCATTGATGACTATGACGCAGATGAAAATGATATGCTTTCTGCGGATGAACTTACAGAGTGGCGTTTCGATTTCGCTTTAGCAATGATGGGTTTGGAAGACGAATCTGACGACGAGACCGAAGGGGAAGACGCGAACAGCGAGGAGTAGTCTGTCTTTGGACGAACTAGTGGAGTACACAATCAGCTCCTGTTTACTCCTGATTGATGAATTAGATGAACTAACCGGAACGTAGGAGCTGAAAAAAGTAGAGTTGATTCAACCGAAAAACCGTAATCTCCCCCTCATATGGTGATAGACAGATTCGCTGAGTTCAAACACTTTGACATTTACATCATTGGCCAAGTATTGAAGACGTTAAAATGTATGAGAGTATTCTGACACGTTATGTCTGAGAAACTCAATTAAATGTGTGAGCATTCTTTGAAGTTTACTCGCGCAATAAATTCAGGTATGGCTGGTTTGAAGCCGGCCTTCTAAATTTTTAACAGTTATAGGAAAAGTTATGAAAATTCGAAAATTATTACTAGGTCTGTTTGCTATCGTTGTTGTGGGTTCACTCGCATACGCCCAAGGTCAAGCAACATCTGCGATGGGCGGTATGCAAATGCCTTCTCCCGCTGAGATGAAGCAAATGATGGAAGCACAGAAGCCTATGATGAAACAAGAAACCGAGCGAGAAATGAAGGCTTGGGATAAAAATGAAGACGGTGAACTGAATAAGGACGAATTTAAAGAAATGATAAATTCGCAAGCCAAAGACATGGCGGAGATGATGGCACAGTTTTCAGGTATGCCAGGCGCGCCGGCCCCAGAATTGCCAGATATTTTTCAGAAATCCGTCGATGTCGCTGACGATGCCGAAAACGAAACAAAGGTAGCCGAGTTCGACAAAGCACTGACAGCTGTGTTTGACGAATATGACGAGGACGACAACGACATGCTTTCGGCAGACGAGCTTACCGAGTACGGTTTCGATCAAACTTTAGCAATGATGGGTATGGACGACGATTCTGACGACGATGATGCAGAAGCAGAGGACGCCGATTCAGAAGAGTAAATTCTCTTCACCCCAAAACACATAACCACTTTCCAGTGAAACGATGCTGAGAGTGGTGTTTTAAGATCTGTTTGAATACTGATCTACAGAAGGTCAGACGTATGCCTTTCTTCCATCGGAAAGGCCTATTCGAACTTTTTTAAGACGTCGTGAATCAATCATAACTATCGATCGACTTTAAATTTATGGTCTTTCCGAATCTCTCTCTACAATCCTTCGATCCGCCGGTTTGGTCAGCGATTGAAGCCGAAAAACGTCGCCAAGAAAAACATATAGAACTGATCGCTTCTGAAAATTACGTGTCGCCGGCCGTGCTTGAGGCTCAAGGAAGTATCATGACCAACAAATATGCCGAAGGCTACCCCGCAAAAAGGTATTACGGTGGTTGTGAACACGTTGACGAAGTTGAACAACTAGCAATTGATCGAGCAAAGCAGCTGTTTGCCGCCGACTATGCTAACGTGCAACCTCATTCGGGTAGTCAAGCGAACGCGTCAGCTTATCTAGCTTTATTACAACCGAACGATGTTGTTTTGGGGATGAGTTTGTCAGAAGGTGGTCATCTGACGCATGGTTCACCAGTCAATTTCTCGGGCAGGTTGTATCGCGCGGTTCAATATGGAGTAAGTCTTGAAGATGGTTTAGTGGATTACGACGAGCTATTACGAGTCGCCGAAGAACATAAACCACGGCTCATTATTGGGGGTTTTTCTGCCTATAGCAGGAAGTTGGACTGGCAAAAATTCCGTGAGATTGCTGATGCAGTCGATGCCTACTTGTTGGTGGATATGGCGCACGTTGCTGGTTTAGTTGCTGCTGATTTGTACCCCAATCCGGTTCCGTTCGCAGATGTGGTAACAACGACCACCCATAAGACTCTCGCTGGACCACGTGGTGGGCTCATCTTAGCCAGAGAAAATCCAGAAATAGAGAAAAAGTTAAATTCGGCGTTGTTTCCGGGGACCCAAGGTGGCCCGCTGATGCATGTTATTGCCGCAAAAGCCGTGTGTTTTAAAGAAGCACTATCGAGTGAATTTCGCGAATATCAAAAGAACATTGTTGACAATGCGCGATCGATGTCCGACGTATTTCTTGAGCGAGGTTATAAAGTGGTGTCGGGCGGTACTGATAACCATCTTGTGTTGGTGGATCTCATTGCACGAGAGATCACCGGCAAAGAAGCCGATGCTGCTCTGAGTCGCGCTAATATCACAGTGAACAAGAACACTGTACCTGGCGATCCGCGGTCGCCATTTGTGACGAGTGGGCTACGGATCGGTTCACCAGCTGTGACGAGACGAGGGTTTAGGACTGAGGAATGTACCGCACTCTCGCATTGGATGTGCGATATTTTGGACGATATTGAGAATGACAATATGATTGGTTCGGTAAAGTTGAAAGTACGGGAACTTTGCCAAAAATTTCCCGTCTATTCTCCTTGAAACCTAGAGGCAATTAGGTAGCCAGAATTTTTTTCGGAATTGAGTTACTCAAAGTAAGTAACTCCTTGTCCTTGGGGAATCGATACTCTATTACGTCAGAGTTCGCCTAGACGAAAACTATATTGTTCCATAGGGAACGTTACTCTTCGTTCCTCGTAGACTTAAGAGTAGGCTTAAAAATTGGTGGTCCATCGATACGACGATCGTTAACAGTACTTTCCTTATCGGAAAATCAAAGTCACCAACACAGTAGCCTTACCTCTAAACTTCCGTAGAACACCTAGTTCAAATGTGTCGTAAAAATAGCGTTGAGGTGGTACAACATGCAGTTTTCTATAGAACCGATTTAGTTGTTTTCTAGTTGAATCGACGGTCTGTATGCGGCGCTTCAATTGAATCTGCTTTACTTATGGCGAAGGGCGCCGATAAATTCGATATCGTCCTTCCATCATTACTTTTTTAAAGTCTTTCTGAAGTTGAACCTTTTCTTCTTCCGTTAAATCCTTGTTTTGTAAATTGTTCAACCTTGCCCATTGCGCCGATTCAGCACCTCTTCTTCCAGTTTCAGAGTTGTAATCTTTAGGTAGAAAACTTCTCACGACGGACATTTGTTCCTTTGTCAGTATGTTGGTTCCAACATTGTGTCTGGTAAGATCCATTGCCGCAGTGTACTTAGCTTCCGTCGAGGGGAGTTCGTCTAGCATGGGAACCAACGATTTCGGGTCGGAATACGCCCATTCATTAACAAGCAGACTGTAGTAAAGGTCCCGACTTTCTTCGGGAAGTTGCTGTGCGAATTCCAAAGCACGATCCGTTTCACCATTGCGTATCAGAGCTTTACCGACGACTACATAGGATGAACTCTTTGTGAAACCATCGCGTACCTGCGATAACATTGATATCGCGAGTTCTGTGTCCGTTCGAGCTACTTCTTCAACAACTGTAGCCTCAAAACCAAGTCCCATCATGTCGGTCGGTTGATCCAAAGCCGTTTGCAGTGCTAAACTGGGATTTTCCGCTGCAACTCTGCTAAGAACCATGTCGAGTACCAGACGTGTCAATCCAGAGTTTGAAAACTCATGAGCCAGTGCCCAATCCAATGCAGCTACTGCGTTTTGATCCGACCAGCTTGTAGCAATTTCCATCGTTAGGTCAAACTTGAGATGCTCGTTAGACACGTTGGTTAGAAACTGAACCGCTAGTTCCGGCGTCGTCTTTGCGATCGCGCGTATTGCGTGTTCCTCAGCGTACGAACGCAGGTTTTCAGGGACGAGATTGAAATTTTCGAACATTCCTTGTGGATCGAAGTTCGCCCAAGTGGTCACAAAGTGGTCCAGCATCTGTCGACGGTCTCTGTGAGATTCGATTGCATATATTGATTCCATGGCCTCATGTGGACCGATGTTCACCCAAGCTTTAGCAATCGTTTCCAAAACGAGTTCGCGTAGTTCACCCTCAAGCCCTAACGCATGTTGTAGCGTCGTATCAGAATCTGCCAACAGTGCTCTCTGTAAGACAGCGCCCATCACTGCTTTTTTCAGAATTGGGTCGTTCAATGTCATGTCGATTTGAGTCATTGCTTCCAACCCAAATTGGTCAACCCACTTTTGTGCAAGTTGTATGAGTTGTGAGGTCTGAGCTAAATTTGAAAGTTCGTCATTGAGCAAATACTGCCATTCAGCCGCAATAGAGTTGGAGGAAACTGTAAGCTGCTCAAACACGCTCAAATCAATCTCTAGTTGACTCGCAATTTCTTCCTTTCTAGAGATCGAGAAGTTCTCCTGAGATCCTAATATGCCTTGTAATGCAGCAAGTTTTTTAGACTCACCCAGAGTTTTCGCGTGGGCGATTGCTTCGTCGAATTCGATCAGAGACCACTCGTTGAAAACGGTCGAAATCAATGATTTATGGCGATGACTTGGTAAGTCGTCTATAACAACAAGCGTTAATTGGGGATCTAGTGTAGTGAACCGTTGAATGATTGCAATCTGTGTAGTGTGTTGTAATGCTTCGGATCTGATGTTCACAGATTGATGCAGAAGGGTGGTAAGCAACTTCTCGTCGGCTGAATGTAATAAACTATAAAGGGCTTCAGTTCGCTCAAAAGCGCTAGGCGCTAGATTTAAAAATTTGAAATACCCCAAATCTGTTTTGCGATCATGCGCGACCATGACACTAGATTCTCTAAGTTCCTCTCGAGAAATGTTTGCATCGAACTCGGTGGAATTGATTGCGACACTCTTTATGGAGGATTCGATCTTTTTCGTACTGAAACTAAGAAGGACACCAATTGTTATCGCGCTGCCCAAGACGAGCCCTAAAGCAATCAATCTGATAGTACGAAATCGATGTGTTACCATTGCAGTCATGAATTTTCCTCTAGTTTCAACCTCTAGTTTTCGTGTAGTTGAAAATCTACACAAATCGACCGTACTTGGAAAGTAAGTTTGATGAAAGTTGTAGGTATTCGCCTATCAAGAGAAGAAGCATCGCTAGTCTCATTCATTCAGTCGTTATCCGTTCTCTCATTTTCCCATTGTCAAGAAAGATCACTTGAACCTGTTGATCGACCATGTCACGCCATTCCCAGTTCACTCGTCTCATGCTGTTGTACGGATCAACGTACCCTTCTGGTAAAAAACTCGCAACATGTTCCATTTGTTGTGAGTTAAGTGCTTTTGTTTCTTGGTTATATCGTACGAGTCCTCTTGCCGCTTGGTCTTTCAATTTTTCTGACGGGAGTTTATCCAGATTTTCGAACAGCGTCTCTGGGTTGGACATTGCCCATTGATACATTAGCGAACCGTTGTAGTTTCTGCGTCCACGTTCGCTTAGCCGTTCTCCAAGTTTAAGTGCTCGATCGTATTGGCCATCGCGTATCATCGCGCGTCCAACCTCACTATAAGCGTGAGCTTGAGTTAATCCTGTGCTACGTATGCCTGAAAGCATCGTGAGAGCTTGGTCTATGTCAGTTTCAACCAAGTGTTGGATCACTGTTACTTCCATTCCTCGATAGTATTCCCCGCGTAAGACGATCGGCTGATCTCGTGCGGTTTGGAAAGCAAGCTCCGGGTCCTTCGTTGCTAAACTCCCCAACACGATCATCAAAGTTTCCGCTTGTTGAACGTTAGTAGTGAAATTTTCCTGCAGCACCCAATCTAATGCCGCATGAGGGTCCTGTTCCGACCAATATGTTGCAATTTCCTTAGCGAGTTTCATCCTGAAATGGTCATCTTCTAAATCGGATAGATACGATATTGCTTTTTCGGTGTCTTCCTGCGCGATCGCTAACAGTGCTTTTTCTTTACCCAATCCCTGTAAATGTTCTGGAATCGTCGATAGTACCTCAAGTAGTCCAATCGGATCGTCGACAGCCCAAGCTTCTAACACGCTTTCCTGTAACAACGTAAGAGTCTTGCCACTTTCCATTGTTTCAATGCTGGCTAAAGCCGTCTCTGGATCGATCCTTGCCCACACTTCGGCTATGGTACGCAGCACTAGTTCGCGCGGCGAGTTGCTAGTTAGTTTTATTGCTTCAAGTAAAGCTGCTTTAGGATCGTGTTGAGCAATTTGGTGCAGGGCCGACGTAATAACCGTATCGCGAACCACTTCAACCTTTAGTGATTCGCTGATTTGATCAATTACTGCAATTCCGTCCTGGAATAGCCATTCGGTCGCAACGTTTATGAGAAACTCCGTTTGCGACATATTTGGTTGGCTGTCGAATACTATTTGGCTCCACGCAGCTGCGGGATCTTCATGGGCAGAAAACGCTATAGCTTCTACAAGAAAATTCTCTGCGAGTGTTTCGTGGTCCAGTTGCGTTGCAATGTCTAGCAATGTTTTGTCCGCATGTTTATGTCTTGACTTAAAGATTCCACTCAGTGCTGCCTGTTTCAATGCTGGATCAAGCTTCAATGCGTGGCTCTTTGCTTCGTTTAGGTCAGCGAGTGACAATTCCTCAAAAATAGTCGATATCAAGTCTTCATGTCGATTCACCGGCAACTTGCTTACTTCGTCAAGGGCACTCTGAGGGTTTAAAACAGCCAACCTTTGAAAAACGACTCGTTCGGTCAAGTGTCGTAAGTGAGACGATTCAAAGCCCTTAGACTCGTTCAAATGTTCTAATAGACGTGTCTCGTTGGCGTTTGCCAGTAATCCGTACAAGGCTACTTGTCTCTCGAAGTTCGTCCTCAGCAGCACGATGTCTTCAAGAGTTTGTACTGATTTACTTGTACCGGTCGCCCGAGATGTATCATCGTAAGCATTGGATGGGATACCTGCTCGCCAATTGTTATCTCCATCGTTATTAAACGAAGATAATAGGAAAACGACTGTTAATGTTGCTGCACTTCCGACGATAGCGCTTCCTATCAAAACGGTGAAGGTTTTGGACTTGTTTGAATTGAACATAGATATGGGCTCCCTTGGTGGACACAGGCAAACTCCATGCGTTCGAAGTTTTGATTCTGTACAGAAACATTACTCTGGTCGACTTGAAATCAAATCTTCACTTCGCTAGATCCTAGTATTAGTTATTTCGAGATTAAGCATTCTTAATTTTATACTAACTTCGTCGTTGTGCCATTTTGGTTATTGCATCAGGATCATCAACTACAACTTTCTCAAATTCTTCGCGACGAGCCATCGCTAGGAGGTCGCTTATTCCAAATTTTGGGTTTTGAGCGAGAACTCAGTTTAGTAGCTCTCGACACATATTACTGGGGTAGTTAAGTACAAATGAACGGTGAGTTCGCCCGTTATCAAAATTTTTTTGTGAGCAGATTTGGGTACTTTTCCAAAGTCTTCTCTTAGACGCCATTGAACTTATCAATACTGAAAGGTATTTAAAATGTTCTATTTGTTTCGCTCGCGACTAAAAGACACTTAGCCATAATAGTTGTATTGGATATCCGTGTTAGAGGCACAATCGTCGAGTTTAGTTACGTCGAAAACTAAACTCGTCCTGATAAAATCTAATCCGAAATGGTCTGATCTATCCTAGAAATCTTGACCGGACAAAATATTTTCCATACGATAAAGGAGCCATGAAATGAAACAGATCGTACGTTATCTTATCAGTGGACTTAGTAGTTTTGCCTTGATTGCATCGCTATCAGTGCAGGCAGAAATCGAAGGTACTTATGAATTGGAGGATACTGAGGAAAGTCGATTTAAATGGCAGCGACCTACACTGACCATAAAACTTAGCCAAGAAGGAGAGTACTCAGCAACCTTAACAAAAAACTCTGGCGAAGTCTTACTAAATACAGATGTTGTCGAAGTTGAAAAAAACGAATTCAAAGCTACGTTTACTACGACAACTAGTTTAGGGGACCTAGATTTCACTTTTGCCGGACAAGTTAACGATGGAAAATTGTTTGGGACTATATCAGAATCTATGTTCAGTACCGAAGTGAAACTAGCCGGTAAGCTTTTAGTGGAAGAGGTAATCCACAATCCGAATGACAACGAAGTTGAAGATGAAGCACAATCCACTGTACACGGGACAATGGAGTCTCAGCTAATCAACCCGGAAATTGTCGGTACCTATGTCTTAGACAGTAAATCTAACTCGTGGAAAAAGCCTGAGTTAAAAATCGATTTAGATCACGAAGGGAACTATTCGGCCACATTGATTGCTGGCAAAGTCACAGAAACTGATGATATTGAAGGGAAGGGAAACTCATTCAAAGCCACATTTACGATATCTACGAACATGGGTGAAATGGACATTTCATATGCTGGTCGCGTTGAACATGGAAAGCTGTCGGGCACAATAACGGAGTCAATGTTTGGCACAGAAGTCGAATTAGTCGGCAAACTGACGCAAAATGAGAATATCGATTAGAAGGATGGGTGTGGGTTGAACGAAGCTTATTGAACTCAATTGTAATGTCCAATAACCACTAGTGCTGTAACAATTTGCCGATAAACATACGCTGTAATAGTCGTTCAAACCTCCCAAGTTACACGACGATTTAACACCGCTGGACATTTTAAATAGACCACAGGTAATTTCGGGGGTTACCTCGTAAATCATACATTATTAAACCACTAAGTTAAGTCTGTAGCAAGGGGTCGTTGCGTAGAACGCATTAACATGAACGACGAGTTAACAGCGGTGATATTGGTGGACAGTATGGGATTGATATCACGCAAACAGAAATACCGTGTAAAGTTCATACATTCAAGTTTTTAGTGGATTGAGAGTATGCATTTCCGCTGGTATTACCAGTGCATCTAAGTTAGTAATTCGCAAACTTTTTTTCTTGATGTCGTTGCTGTTTATTGAATTTTTCACGAAATAATCTTTACTTGCTTGCTACCGTTCGATTAGCTGCACAAGGATTGTCAACAGTAACTCGAACAAATCCAAGAGTAGGTTGCTTGATTGTTAAGAATCAACGTGTGATCGGCCGTGGTTTTCATGCCCAAGTGGGTCAAAATCATGCTGAGATTGAGGCATTTAAAGATTCGGTTGAATCGCCTAAAGATGCAGTCGTATATTGCAGTCTGGAACCATGTTCAATTCACGGACGTACTCCCCCTTGTACCCAAGCACTCATTGATGCTCAAGTTAGTCGAGTTGTGATTGGTTCAATAGATTCGAACCCAGCTGTGAACGGTAATGGCATTGCTACCTTGAGAGAGGCTGGAATTGTAGTAGATTTAGTTGAGATACCTGAAGCCAGAGAAGTTAACTGCGGATATTTCAAACGCATGGAAGCAGGACGTCCTTACACGCGAGTAAAGGTGGCGACTTCGCTCGATGGTCGAATAGCTATGGCTGATGGTGATAGTCAATGGATTACCGGTCCACAAGCGCGCGCTGATGTAATGCATTTACGCGCTCGAAGCGGTGCTATCGTTACCGGTATAGGTACTGTACTGAACGACGACCCAAAGTTAAATGTTCGTGCCCCGTATAAACTGGACATTCAACCTCTACGGGTTATTTTGGATACAAATGGAAGGTTATCGCCGCAGGCTGAAATTTTGCAACAACCGGGGGACGTAATTTTGGTTTGCAATAGTAAAGCTAGCACACCAGAGAAGGTTCACCGATGGGAACATGAGCATCGTACGGCACAGCTTGACGAGGTACACCGACGGCTGGCCGACGAAGGAGTGAACGAAGTCCTAGTTGAAGCTGGTTCAAAGATAACGGGTGCCTATTTGGAGACGAATTTATGGGATGAACTTGTTGTCTATATCGCGCCAAAAATTTTGGGATCGACAGCATTACCGTTAGCAGATATGAAAATTCAGAAACTTTGTGACTCTATAGGAGGAAAAGTGCGATCAGTTACCCAACTAGGTGACGACATGAAACTGGTAATTGTGAGAGAAAACCACGTAAGTGATTAAAGGCAAACGATACTCGCCCCGTCAAAGAAGACAGAGTCGTCGAGTGCTATTGCAAGCGCTGTATCAGTGGGAGCTCGCCCAACCTAGTCTTTCAACGATTCAAGAATTTGTCAAAACCGAAGGTTCGTTGGACAATGCTGACCAGGAGTTTTTCGACGACTGTCTCAGTGGTATTATCGACCAGATTCATGAATTAGACGGTGTTTTTGAACCATACCTTGATCGTCCTGTCGTAGAACTTACGGTTATCGAAAGAGGTTGTCTTCGCGCCGGGTGCTATGAGGTAATGAATCGTCCGGATGTTCCAAACAACGTAGCGATTTCAGAGTGGGTTCGCTTGGCGAAAGACTTCGGTGCACAAAACAGTTTTCGCTATATAAATGCGGTACTTGACACGGTGGCTAAAAATTTCTCGGTGCAAGTCGATGAATGAATCTGAACTGATACGCCAAATTATCGCTCAGCTGGGAGAACAAACACAGAGTGAGAGTGTTTTACTCGGACCGGGGGACGACGCCGCCGTGGTACAGTGGAATACTACCGACAATGTTGTGGTAACTACCGATACTTTTGTTGCAGGCCGGCACTTCCCAGAGGGTACGTCCGCAGATCTCGTGGGTTACCGTTGTATCGCAGCGACATTGTCGGATGTCGTCGCAATGTCTGCTCAACCTCGTTACGTTATGGTAGCTTTAACAGTTGAAACCAATTCGCAAGATTGGGTTTTTGAGTTCGTCAAAGGAGTTCGAACCTGTTGCGCGGAAACGAATACTCGGATCATTGGTGGAAACATGGCTTGTGGAAGTAAAAGTGTGACCGTTTCAGCTATAGGATCAGTTCCAGACAGCACTTATCTCCAACGAGATACTGTGTGTAGTGGCGATGAGATATGGTTAACCGGCAAATTAGGGGCTACACATTTAGCAGTTTCTGAGTACCAAAACTGGCAACCATTACCACTTGAAGAATTGTTGCAACAGCGTGATAACTGTTTTATGGCAGCATACTTTTTACCCCAAGTCAGGTTTGAGTTTGTTGAAAGTGTACGTTCGTATGTCACCGCAATGACGGACATAAGCGATGGTCTAAAAACAGAACTAGAGCACATGGTTCGATCTTCAGATTTAGGTGCCTGTGTTGACGTCGAAAGAGTTAGTATGTGGGATCGGGACCATATAGCACACACACTAGGTTGTGACGATAGTTATGAATTACTGTTTACGCTACCGAAAGTGAAGCGAACAAAATTGGAACAAAACGCGTCTGAGACTAATACCGAATGTCGTTGTATCGGCGAAATCACGTCAACGAGAGGGGTGAAATTTTTCGATAACGGACAAGAAATTTTTCCGGTCAGTGGGTACTCGCACTTCTAGTGAGATTCTCGGTGGCATGACACGATGACTGCAACACGAGTCGAGCAACTAAAGCGCGATACCTTTAGGAACCCCATAATGTTATGCGCGACTGGGTTTGGGATGGGTTGGTTTCCTTGGGCACCAGGTACTTTAGCCTCAATAGTCGCACTATTCATTTGGTGGGTCTTTTTAAGTGGACAGAGTGCGTGGGTACAAATCCTAGTTGTGGTTGTGTTTTGCTTCTTTACTCTTGCAATTTTGGGACTATTCACCCGGCGATATGGGAAGCAAGATTTTCCATTCATCGTAATAGACGAAATTCTTGGGATGTGGGTCGCGTGTTTACTGTTACCACCAGTGTGGTTGCTGATGTTAGCTGTATTTGTAGGTTTTCGATTCTTCGACATTGTTAAACCTTGGCCGATCAGCTGGATCGATCGAAACGTTAAAGGTTCGATCGGGATCACGTTGGATGACCTTGTCGCAGGAGGAGTAACTTGTGTGTTAGCACATGGACTTTGGATAATATTGACATACTTCAATGTTTGAGGATTTAGATTGACAAACAAAAATACTGAAAACGACCAAACAAACATTAATTTTGAAGAGAACATGCAAATGCTTGAGAAACTGGTCAAAGAAATGGAAAGTGGAGATTTGACACTTGAACAGTCGCTCGAAGCGTTTGAAAAAGGTGTAAAGATTGTTAGAAAATGCCAGGAATCACTGACACAAGCTGAGGTTCGCGTGAACAAGCTCATGCAAGAAATGAACCTGGACACGGACAACTAATTAATCGTCAACTCTGACGACTCGTGTGAATCAACTTGCTACATTTCGTTCCCAGATAGAGGAACGTCTCGGGTCCGTCATGGACTTGAATTCTCCCCATTCGACTGAACTCGTTGCGGCAATGCGCTACGCTGTTCTTGGCGGTGGAAAGCGTTTGCGTGGAATTTTGGTTTGCGGGACCACCAGCGATTTAGGAGGAGAATCGGCGCGTGCTTTGACTCCAGCTGTCGCCGTAGAACTAATCCACGCGTACTCATTGGTGCACGACGACTTGCCGGACATGGATAACTCAGATTTACGCCGTGGTAAACCGAGTTGTCATGCGAAATTTGGTAGCACGACTGCGATTCTCGTCGGAGACGCCTTACAGACACTAGCCTTTACGACCATTGCGCAGGATCAGCAGATTTCAGATTCTCAACGCGTCCAATGTTTGTACTTGCTAGGTGATGCCTCGGGCTGGCGGCAAATGGTCGGTGGCCAAGCAATGGACATGGAATTGGAACAACAACTAGAGTTTTCTGAACGAGATTATGTGTTGTTGTGTGAAGCTAAGACAGCGGCGTTGTTCCGTGCTAGCATTGAGATGGGGGCTGTAATAGCAGGAATCAACCACGGTTCCGCAAATTTCAATTTATTGAGTCAGTTCGGTAATGATCTGGGGTTAGCGTTTCAGATTACCGACGATTTACTCGATCACACTGAATCCTCCAGTGATATAGGAAAACCAGCAGGTGCTGATGCAGTCGCCGGAAAGAAAAATGCGGTCGCTGTGTTTGGTGTTGACGAGGCGCGCAACAGAGCCAATCACTATTTCGACCGCTGTATGGAAGCTTTAGAGAATATCCCGTATGAAATGCGGTTTGTGAAAGATTTAACGCGTGCTTGCGTTCATCGCAACAAATAATTTACTTCAGATTGCGAAGCACTTCGAAGAAATCTTTCTCCTGACCTAGAGTCCAAGTCGCTGTTTCTTGATCGAACCGCACTAGATCCAATTCTTCAAGTCGTGTTAACTCACGCATAACTAACCAGATTCCCACTGGTTCGTTCTTTTCACGAAAGTTTTGAACGATGTCGCCTGGGAGAACACTTTCGCGACCGTTGTTTATAGTCTCGTTAAACGCATCGTAGACTTTTTTGGTTAAAAAAAGTTTGTTAGTCAATTGTTGATTGATCTAGCATAATCGTTGGGTGAATCCGAAGTGAATAGTTCCGAGTTAGGTGTGGTCAATACCAATGAAGAGTCCAACATTGTTGATGTCTACTCAGGTATCGGAGTTTTGGAAGTTTCAAGATAGTATTTGAATAATGTTTTCGTAAAACTAGTGCCGTTATCATACTGCGAATGGATATTGTAAAGAGCTTCACGAAGACGGTCCGAGATTGGGCCAAGAGGGTACCATGACGCTATAGTAAGAACCTGTCATAATGTCACTCTTCAGGATGTTACAGCTTGGGTATGAGACCTCAGCCGAGAGTTTACCGGTTCCACTGTAAGCTCGCTTTATGAATCCGACTGTCTGCTGAGTATGTTCTGAACGTTTCACTTACGCCGACCAAATTTTATCTCAAGACTTAGACCATTACGAAGAAGAGGGTTTACGGTCAACGATTCACTGTTCTTCGAGTCAACACCTAACACATCGTAAATTATATCCTGATGATACCTGTGAGTACCTCGGCTGATTTATTACCATAAGACATCGGGCACGTTAGTGGTTTCGCCGTGGATGTCGGGAGTGTCACCATTGTTCTCGGAGGAGATTGTCAGTTAGGGTAAAAGTGGAACCAAAGATTGTGAATTGATCGCAGCTCATCGCGGGATTCCTAAGTTTCGGTAGTGGCATCCACATTGACGAATGTTTCAGGAGATGTCGAAGTTCGCGTCCGTTAGTGCACTGAGAGTACTTGTTTTCGCGGTAAAAATGGAATATTATTGAATGGTCGATTTAGACGTTTCGAGCGTTAATCGTTGAAAAAATTACTTCCGAGAGAAATTTGGCCACAAAACCGCAAAAATGAGTACTTACGTCCGTTTTGTGTGATTCAGACGTACTTCGGTCTTAGACGTACCTTTGACGGGGCATTGTAACCTGCTGAAACACGAAGCGTCTCATGCTGTACAGCACGTTTTCTAGTGTGAGTTCCGAGGTTATCCGAGTTGTACCATTTTCTCTATGCAACCAACAAATCACGTTGCAAAGATACGTTCAACCCAAACTCGAGGGCGCGAGATGTTTTTATAGGACCCGCAGGTTCAACCCAATCCAACCCAGTATTCGCAACATTAACCGGTCAAAATCCCATCTCCGACCCCAAAGTACAATAGGTAAGTAGCTTCCAACATCAACTCACAGGTTTCAACAAAAACAGACTCCTGAATAATTCTGGTCGACTTGGAGAACTGAATAAAATAGTGTAAAATTCTAAACAGTATGTGTTATAAAAAGATTCTAATTAGTCAGCTGACACATTGGGTTCTAAACTAAGAAGTTAGGTTAACGATAGAATCAGTTCATATTTAGAAGGTATAATAGGAGTAATAACTATGCGTTCAAAAGTATCAGAAGTTTCTAAAATATTGATGATAATCATTCTGGTAACAATAACCGGAAACAGTGTCGATTCTTCTCTACCTTGCGTTTATTCGTGTTCCCAAGAGTTGCATGATTGTCTCGATTCTTGTAATGCGATCCAATGTACGAACGAGTATGAAGCAGCAATTCAAGCGGCAAAAACAAGTTCCGAAAGAGACGCATTATTGGTTGCATATCAAGCTTGTTTACAAAACGGGAAATGTAAAGTGCATAGCGATAATTACAAAGTCTGCTCAGATCGACATCATGATTGCCTTCTAGAGTACGTATCAAGTTCAAGTTGCCCGTGATTGAACACTTATCGTATCACAACACGAATTCTAAGAAATTTATGATGTCAAGACGGATGGATTGCAATTCGTAAAGTAGTTCACTCGTTTTAGACTAACGGTATTGCATACAGCTTTGATTGGACTCAGTCAGCACTGTTTTTTGAAAGTATATTTTAGTTCACCAATCCAAGGAATTAAGCATGTGCTGAATGCAGGCTGTGTTACCTATTATGTGTTATGTGGAGGATTTACATGAAGAAAAAAACCACTGCGTCGGACGACAATTCAAGCAAGGAATTATCACTGCCTCGACGAAGTTTACTGCAGAGAATCGCACTTATTTCGGGTGTGTTTTTTACCGGAGTCCTTAGATTGGAGAATGCGTTTGCAAATTATCGTATTGGTACGTCTACGTTTAAGCAGGACTGCTGTGATCTTGCAAAAGAGCACGACCCTACTTGCGACATAGCTAGTTGTACCTCAAGCCTTTATTGGACATGCCGACATGGCAATTACATATACCGATGTGTCGAGTGCTACGATGTCGAACACGGACTCAACGAAAGGGAACAACTTACAGGGTGCGTTTGGTCAAATCTTGAAAACATCAAATGCTCAAGATCCATACACCCGAACGAAAGCGATTATACAGTCTTTGATTAGTAACCTGCACCAGATGAACCAATCCCTTTCATAGACTTAGTAGGTATTTGGGTTACACTAACTAGGTTTCCGAGTAATTGATGCTATCATTGAGAAATGAATATTAAGGAAGGTGTGTTTAATTCAAAATCGCTAGAATCTAACCATGAGTAATTTTA
>JAPPMF010000001.1:0-30495 GCA_028819195.1 Gammaproteobacteria bacterium
GACTAAATTTTTTTTAAATTTACTGCCTATTGCAATTTATACACACATTCCTTAAGTCTAGTGACACCGACGCCACTGTATTTTCGAGCTAAGAACCACCGAGACTTAAATGAAGGAGAAAACCCTAAAGATTGAATTCACAAGGAGAAGTAGTATGCGTACTTTAATTGTTTTCAAAAATCGTGGCCGCATCGCTAGTGTGTTATGGATTGAAAGGGAATTATCTCGACTAGAAGTTGAGAATGACCCAGTGAAGGATCCAAACAGATAGTTAGTTTTCACCAAGCTGGTTTTTCTTTCGCGACGCTCGGACAAGAAGTAGATATGGAGAGCAATAAAAATCAATCATTTTCGTTAGATTTTGTCCTCGATCTTAAACAGAAATTCTTTACTAATATTCGATTTTTTACTGAAGTAAGTGCTTTTTAAAATGAAGAGAAATCGCACCCGAAGTTTCATTATTTCGGTAATACTCTACCCCATATACTACCTACTTTATAACGTATTCCTAATCATAGGATTCGGGCTATTGGTGGTGTTGTCGCAAGCTAAAGTCACATTTTCTGATATAAAAGCATTTTTGCACCAACATTGGTATTTTGAGGTGTTCTGGATCATGATTAGTTTCGCGATTCCGGCTGTTCTTTCGATGATCACCTACAACCTATTGATGAGACGCAAAGATCTGACCGAATAGTAGTCCTACTGGCCATTTGTGATTTTGTTCAAATAAAAAAGGTTTCAAAAACTCACAGAAAAAGTTAAAATAATGTTTTAATGCTTACCTGATCCAAGGAAGGATGGAAGGGAAGGACGCCCAAAGCATGAAATTTCTACAGTTCGCACTGAGTGCGAGAACACGCAATACTGTACTGCTGTGTTTGATTGCACTTTTCGTATTTTTGATCCGTGTTTCATACTCTCCGACGGATCCTGCTTGGTCGCACGCTTCCAGTTTAGGCGAAGTGAGCAATATGCTCGGCCGCATGGGGGCTGTAACGGTTGACTTTTTGATCCGTTACCTTGGCAACGTCGTGTTTTTGATCCCTGGACTACTCATCTTCAAAGTAGTGGCTGTGTTGAGTAGTACTCGCCAACCACCATGGTGGTTTGGACCGATTTCTTTTCTTGGTTTTGCGCTTACACTTTGCTCACTCTGTGTGTTATTTGCACTGTGGTATGGCGGTTCGGTCGTCGATCTCCAACACTATGGCGGTAGTGTTGGCATGCAATTGGTCTTATTTCTACAACCGCAGCTAGGAACATCTGTATTAGCGCTGTTTTCGATGTTTTCTCTGTTTGTAGGACTGTGTTTAGCCTTAAGGTTTTCTTGGATTCGGGTTGTTGAATATATGGGAGTGGGTGTACGCAGTTTAAGTGTGGCTAGTTTTGCGATCATAAAGAAGTTTGTGACGAAATCTCGGGAAAAGAAACCGAAAGCAGAAATCCGGGAAATCACACCACAACCAAAATCCAAATCTACGACTACCAAACCAAAAACATCAGCACGGAAACTGAAACGTGAGCGCCGTGCCTCAAGAAGTAAAACTCCTAAAACTCGTGTCGCACCGGTGGTTGGTAATACTACGCGGACTAAAGTAGCAGCATCAAGTGTCCAAAAGTCCAAGTTGCCTTCATTGAAATTGCTACAGGGTGATCACAAGCAAGTTGTGTCGGAACGTTCGATGGATTCAATCAATAGGATTTCAGAAGAATTAGCAACAAAACTCGCTGATTTCGGTGTTGAATCCGAAGTTGTGTCAATTACGTCGGGTCCTGTGGTTACACGGTTTGAATTGCAACTCGCACCCGGTATTAAAGTAAGTAAAGTTTCCAATTTAGTCAAGGATTTAGCACGTGCACTTGCAGTCACTAGTGTTCGTGTCGTAGAGATCATTCCCGGAAAATCGGTCATTGGTATTGAAATTCCGAATGATGATCGTTCAACCGTCTATTTGAAGCAAGTACTTGAATCGAGTGCAAGTCACACCAGACGATCTCCTCTTACTTTAGTTTTAGGAAAGGATGTTGCAGGAAGTTCAGTTTTTGCCGATATAGAACGCATGCCACACCTTTTAGTTGCTGGTACGACTGGTTCGGGAAAATCAGTTTGTATTAATGCCATGTTAGTCAGTCTGCTGCTCAATGCGACTCCCGAACAAGTACGGTTGATTTTGATTGATCCAAAAATGTTGGAGTTATCTACCTATGAAGGAATACCACACTTACTGGCTCCAGTCGTAACTGATATGCAAGAAGCATCGCATTCGCTCAAATGGTGTATCGCTGAAATGGAACGTCGATATCAACTCATGGCGGCGTTAGGAGTACGAAATCTTACGACTTTCAACTCAAAGATAAGTTTAGCAGAGTCACAGGGTAAAACAATACCTGATCCATTACGACCATTTGACAGCCTTGATCAACCTGAACCTCTAAAACCGTTACCCTTGATTGTTGTCATTGTTGATGAATTTGCCGATATGATGATGATTGTTGGTAAGAAAGTCGAGCAACTCATTGCGCGTCTCGCACAAAAAGCGCGTGCCGCTGGTATTCATTTAGTACTTGCTACACAAAGACCTTCAGTTGATGTGATTACCGGTTTAATCAAAGCCAACGTTCCATCTCGGATAAGTTTTCAGGTATCTAGTCAAATAGACTCCCGTACGATTTTGGATCAGGGTGGGGCAGAGCAATTATTGGGGCACGGCGACATGTTGTACTTACCAACGGGTAGTGGGGTCCCCATAAGAGTACATGGTGCTTTTGTGTCGGATTCAGATGTAAAGAATATCACCGATGGTTGGAGGAAAATACAACAACCCGAATACGTACAGGACGTAACAGCTGGTACAGTTGAGGCAACACCAGGTTCGGTGTTCTCTGATGAGTCAAATGAAATCGATGATTTGTATAACGAAGCAGTAAGCTTTGTAGTCGAAAAGCAGAAGGTTTCGATCTCGTCGGTTCAACGAAAGCTCCGTGTGGGTTACAATCGAGCAGCAAGAATGGTCGAAGCCATGGAGGACAGTGGTATTGTCTCTGAAACTGATACCCAAGGGAACCGGCGTGTATTGGTCACGAGCGTTTAAATTCAATTTACTTCTTGTATTGGTTTTTGGTATATCTTTTAGTGGAGTTGGCTTAGCACAAACAACCGAAGATCAAGACGATTCGAAATTGTTATTGGAGAAGTTGGAAGCTATTGAGACTTTTCAGGCCAACTTCTCCCAGCGACTAGTTCCAGATCTTGGACCTAGCGAGAACGTCTTACAAGGAAAGATTGCGTTCACACGCCAACCTCAAAGATTCTCCTGGACCGTCACTCAGCCATTTGAGCAATATGTTGTGTTGGAAGACGACGAGTTGACAGTATATGAGCCTGATTTAAAACAGGTGAGCTACTCTTCACTTGATGACAACTTTCAGTTACCTATCGCCAAGCTTATCATCGAACAGGACGAAACGGTCTTGGCTGACTACGACGTTTCTTATCTCGAAGCTGAGTCAGGTTCGGGTTCAAGATTCACATTGATTCCAATTCAGACCAACGCTATGTTTAAGCATGTCCGGTTGTTTTTTGATAATCATCGGCTAGAAGCGATCGAAGTGAAAGATTCATTTGCGAATGTAACCGAGTTTAACTTTTCGGCTATTGAGATCAATGAGCTAATCGAGGATGATGTATTTGTTGTCGATATACCCTCCGATACCGAAGTCCTTCGGCTAAATTCGGAAGAAGATGAAGCAAACCAGTAGTGTTACTGGCTCGTTAAATCCCGCTCCCTTAGCGGTTCGAGTCCGACCAAAACAGTTAGAGGAAATTTTCGGTCAAGAACATCTTCTTGGTATGGGTAAGCCAATCCGTCGCTTGCTTGAGCATCGAGACGTTTGTTCGATGATATTGTGGGGACCACCGGGGTCAGGAAAAACTACTCTAGCACGAATTCTCGTTGAGAATGCCCATGCAAATATGATCGAAATGTCCGCGGTGTTAGCAGGTGTACGAGATGTGAGGAAAGCAATCGACGATGCAAAACAAAGACTAGATATCAGGACCGTGGTGTTTGTCGATGAGGTTCATCGCTTCAATAAAGCACAACAAGATGCTTTTTTACCTCATGTTGAAGACGGAACGATAACGTTTATCGGCGCAACAACTGAAAATCCGTCCTTTGAAGTCATTTCACCTTTATTGTCACGTACACGAGTTTTTGTCCTGAAAAGACTCTCCGATACAGCACTAGCAAACGTGATTTCAAGAGCCTTAGAGGATGAATATGACGGGATAACTTTGTCTGTCGATTGTCTAAATACGGTCTGTCAGTTCGCTGATGGAGATGCCCGACGCGCGTTAAATCTCTTAGAACTAGCAGAGCAATTCGCTACCGGAAATCAAATTGAACTCGAGGACATTCAGCAAGCAAGTGGCAACATGTATCGTCAGTTTGATAAAGGTGGAGACGAGTTTTACGATCAGATCTCCGTATTACACAAAACACTACGTGGTAGTGATCCAGATGCGGCAATCTATTGGTTTACCCGCATGATTGATGGAGGTTGTGATCCACTCTATATAGCACGGCGGTTACTACGGTTTGCAACTGAAGATATAGGGACAGCGGATCCTAGAGCACTGACTATTGCACGGGATGCTTGGGATACGTTTGCCCGTCTAGGCTCACCCGAAGGAGAGTTAGCTTTAGCATGTGCGGTCGTTTACTTAGCTTGTGCACCCAAAAGTAATGCAGTTTATCGCGCGGCTAAAACAGCATCAGAATACGTGCAATCACATCCTTCTTGGCCGGTACCATTAAGGTTCAGAAATGCACCGACTCCGTTAATGAAGTCACTCGATTACGGTAAAGACTACAAATATGCACACAACGAACCGGATGCATTTGTTTCGGATGAGCGATATTTTCCAGATGAGATGAAAGATGAATTGTTTTATCAACCAAGCGACAGAGGATTAGAATCTCGTATTGCAGAGCGGCTACAACGTTTGAAAGAAATAACGAGTAATCGTCGTACAAAAGAATAAACTTCTAATTGTCACAACCGTAACATAACTCAATTTTTGACCATAACCGTTCACTAGTACTTTTATGCTCGATCCAAGAAAACTTCGTCAGAACCCCGAAGGGATTGCTGCAGCATTAGCAGTACGTGGGTTTGAACTCGAACTTGACAAATATCGAGATTTAGAAAAATCTCGATCAGACTTACAGATAGAGATGGAACGGCTGCAGCACGAACGTAATGTTGCGTCGAAGGAGATTGGTCGTGCCAAACAAGCTGGCGAAGATATCCAACCCTTAGTTGAATCTCTGGGTGATCTCGGTACTAAACTTGATTCTGTTCGACATGAATTTCAGCAAGTACATAGTGAATTGAACGATTTCATGTTGCACATTCCTAATATTCCGGACGAATCGGTACCGCCTGGTGAAACGGATGAAGACAATCCGGTTCTTTACAAGTGGGGGGAACCGCCAGAATTTGACTTTCCAGCTGAAGATCACGTGCAAGTTGCAGGTACAGCGTTAGATTTTGAAGCTTCTGCCCGTTTGTCCGGAAGTCGGTTTTCGGTAATGTGGGGACCATTAGTGCAATTACATCGAAGTTTGATTCAGTTCATGTTAGATGTTCATACTGAGGAACATGGCTATGAAGAAGTCTATGTTCCCTATATCGTGAATCGTGAAACCATGACGGCAACTGGTCAGTTACCAAAATTCGAAGACGACGTGTTCTTTGTGCGAGGCGAAATTGACCGATTTTTAATTCCTACCGCAGAAGTACCAGTCACCAATATTGTTCGAGAACAAATCTTAGAGGGAGCTGAGTTACCGTTAAAGTTTGTGAGTCACACACCTTGTTTTCGACGAGAATCTGGGAGTCACGGAAAGGACACTCGGGGATTAATCCGATTACATCAATTTGAAAAGGTTGAACTCGTACAAATCACTCATCCCGATCAGTCTTGGCAAGCTCTCGATGAGATTGTTGCGAATGCCGAAACCATCTTACAACGTTTAGAACTACCATATCGTGCCGTTGCTTTATGTGGTGGTGATTTAGGTTTTGCAGCAGCAAAGACGATTGATCTTGAGGTATGGTTACCGGGTTTTAATCGTTATCGCGAGGTGTCATCGATTAGTAATTTTTTGGACTTTCAGGCCCGACGTGCCCAAGCTCGTTTTCGCGAGGCAGCGGAATCTCGACCAGAACTAGTACATACCTTGAATGGATCGGGATTAGCAATCGGTCGTACTTTATTAGCTATCTTGGAAAATTACCAAGATGGAAAGGGAGGAGTATTGATTCCAAAGGCACTCTTGCCTTATACCCGAGGTCGCGAACGGCTCAACTTCAAACAGTATTGAAAACACGATAGGTTCGCATAATCCCCACACGTCCTTGCTCAAGTCGATTGCGGAGAAATTCGTACACCAATTGAAAGGAGATTTGATTTCGTCGTAGCTCCGCGTCCGTAAACAAACACTTAACTAAATACAATCGGTTGGCTTGGGTAGACCACTGATTTGGGCGACTACGCGAGTGGTTTGATTAGTAAAGAGTTCACTCAGTCTGATTGAATTAGCAAGATTTGGAGCTGTTGTTTGGACAACTTTCATCAAAGGGCGCATACTTGGACTCATACCAGTTTTGGTGTAAAAGTCTCGCACTGCACGAATGACAAGCCAATGCTCGTCGGTTAGGTTCACGTTGAGCTCGGCTGCGACTGACTTCGCATAGTCAATCGTCCAACTTCGCGGGTCGGCTAAAAATCCCTCGTCATCAACTTCGATCATTTCCAGGTTGCTGACTTGGAAGTATTCACAATTAAATCAACCCAATCTTCAAAAGAAACTAAACGAATATTTGCCGGTATCTCAATACCTCGGCCTTGAACATCGGACGCTAACGCATAACTGTTAGAACAGTCCAGTTCTCGTGCCTCATAGACACCGTTTCCAACGAAGAGTACACAATCTGTTGGATTCATGATCTCTGAACAGAGTTTTAAACCAGTCTTGCTGTAGACAATGTGAAGCATCAGTCGTTCACGATCAAGTCATTATTCAAAAGTAAATGATGAAACTGTGCACGGTCGACAACACTGACGAAAGATGGAAGTTTTTTCAAGTCTATTTGACGATCAATTAGGCTTTGCTGATCAACAAACACATTTTCGATATCAAAGGATTGAAGCGTCGACCATTTCGTCGCCGTATCCCGGTATTTCGAATCACCTTGTAACAATTGGTACACTCCATCTTGTAAGAACAACACCGTAGTTGGTTGTTCCATCACACCACTCACAAGAATCATATCAATCGTTTCATTTGCAATAGCGCCTGGGGGTTTTGTTATGACGTAAGTGACGGATCTCATTAGAGAAACACCACTATACGGTCTGAAAGACTCATTTGTTCAATAAAAACTCCAAGTCCTATCACAACGAATGGTTCTACATCCTGAATACCATCTGAGTCCTGATTCACCCCACGGCGATGGGAAGCACCAACACAAACATTCAATTCCACACGATGTTCTAAAGCAAACTGTTTCCATTCATCTTGAATGTTGAGTTCATCCTTCGGGACTTTGAAGGATGGATTTACGATCGACACGGCGTCTTTATAAAAAAATACAGTCTGAATCTGATGATTTTGCTTTAGTGTCGCTTGTGCGAAACGGAGTGCATGAAGGCATGCGTCCGTGGAATAGGGAGCACCTTGAACGAGCAAACTAATTTTCATAGTGAAGAGAGGTTCACAATGGCGGAGGGGCGGGGATTCGAACCCCGGGAGGCGATAAAACCTCGCTGGTTTTCAAAACCAGTGCTTTCGACCACTCAGCCACCCCTCCCAATAGTGTTTATTTACCGAGGTAACTTGCGACTTAGGATTAAAAGATACAACTAAGTATAATTAGTTATTACGAAGATTAGTTGTCTTTCTTTGGCATTAGTCGATCGTCGATTTCTTTCGCGCGTTGGTATGCTGGTCGTTCTTTTAGACGCGAAATATAGTCTACAAAAGCCGGACGTTCGTCCACAGTCTTAAACTGCAAACCCCAGATTACATGCGAACCAACATAAACGTCGGCAGCACTAAATTGGTTACCAGCGATAAACTCATCGGCAATAAGTTTTGCTTCCAGTGTATTAAGAACTCGTTCTAATTTACCATAGCCGATCATCGGTTGTTTTTCTTTTGGTACTTCAAATCCCAACGCGTGGTTAGTAACTGCCTGTTCGATTGGTCCCGCACCAAAAAACAACCAACGATAGTAGGAACCGCGATTCCCCGACTCAGGAAGCAGTCCTTTTTCAGGGAAGCGATCAGCTAGAAAAGCACATATTCCGGCTACTTCGGTAATAATTTCGTTACCACAGGTTAACGCCGGAACTTTACCCATTGGGTTGATTGCGAGGTAGTTTTCACTTTTCATCGGTGGCCCGTACTCGACGATTTCAGTGGTATATTCCACACCGAGTTCTTCAAGCATCCAACGTACTATGCGACCGCGCGACATGGGGTGGGTGTAAAAGGTAATCGTATTATCCATGATAAATTCCAATAAAATTCATGAAAAATTATAAACTTCGTTAAGTATTCGGTGTTATTCCAAACGCTTCTCGCCTAGGCGTCCAAATTTTTAGCTATTGTGACACTTTGCGTGTCCTATTCTTCGGAAAAACACGAAAGTAATCAAAGTGTTAAAATAATAATACCTTTGGCTCACACTTGTCGCAGATTGTCTGATGAACAAACCTATGAATTCAACTAATTCATTCCTCGAGTTTCGCTCTTTACTGGTTGGAGTAGGGATTGCTACGGTCGTTCTATTGATCGTGTATTTGGTCATTCCAGTGCCTAAAGAAACCTCTCCCACCGTTTCGCCAACTCCAGAAGTCGCAGAATCTGTAGAAGTGGTAGACCTTAATGAATCCACACTTGATGAAGAAAACGAAACTGACGGTATACCTGAAACTAGCACATCTGTTCCAGGCATTGACATGTCGAAAGTGTCGACATTTGAAGACATTTTGACAAACTTTTCTAGTTCGTTTGAACGATTCTCTGCAATTTACCAGTTAGCCGGACAATCGACCGAAAACCAACTAGTCACCCTTCTGAATGAAGTAAACGACTTTCAGTTTGATATAACAAACGAATATTGGAAAACCGATACCTTAAGTATTCTGCTTCGGCGTTTAGTTGCTGTCAATCCAGTCACAGCTACTGCACAATTCAAACAACTTAGTCAAGACAAACAACGGTACATCGTAACTTTTGTTTTTTATGATTGGGCCAAAATAGATTTGGATGGTGCAATCGCTTTTGTTACCGATTCTGACGACTACATCATTAAATTTGTAGCGGCCGACGGCATCATGGAAGCAAACTCTTCGCTACCGACTGAAAAACTCAAAGACTTAGCCAACCGCCTTGGAGGGCCGGGTGAGGATTACTTACGCCGCCACTTTGCGGAAGACTTTTATGAGGAAGAGTTAGCCAATCCAGAAGCAGCTTGGTTTGAATTAGCTGATGATCCTGCTCTCTTTGATTACGACAATATGCATCGTATATGGACTGTCGTCGAAGCTTGGGTGAAAAAAGACGGTATCGCGATAATTGACACAATGATAGAAACGATACCGGATGAAGACATGAAATATTCGGTACTGAACAATGCAATTCAAACAGCAGCATCGATAGACCCTGTTGAGGCTTTAGATTATGCATTGGCTTTGGATGCAGAAGAACGCTATTCGTCCTACGGAATGATTGTAGTACAAACTTGGGCGCAGTCGGAGCCGTTATCGGCTTTAGATCAAATAATCAGTCTTGAATCGGATATCGACAAGAATCGTTTGGTTACTTCGCTTTTTAGTACTTGGGCACACAACGACGCCGAGACTATGCTGGATTCGCTAGGTCGTGTTCCAGAAGAGTACCAAGATACTGCGCGAGTAGCTGCTATTCAATCGCTAGCTTTTCAAACGGATGAGGAGTCGGAAAGTGGGCTTGAGAAGGCAGTAAGTTTGCTGGCTGAGGTAAGAAATGAATCTTCAAAGATGCAAGCTGCTCGCACGATTGCTATAGCATGGGCACGAGAAGACCTAGACGAGGCGTTGAATTGGGCTGTCACGGATCCAAATGTTGAAGGGTTCGGCGAGCAATTAGTTGGTCAAATGTTGACTAATATTGCCTACTCTGATCCCGATAAAGCATTTGAGACCGCCTTAGCACAACCGCTTGTCGGTGAAGGCGACGACGCGGTAGGAATGGAAGCACAAGTGTTGTCGATAATGGGGTACTCCAACCTTGATAAAGCCATGGAGTTTTTACCAAAGGTTCGAGAAGGTAAAACCAAGACGCAAGCAATTAGTGGGCTTGGTAGTGCTTTAGCAATGAATGGTCGTATCGAGGAAGCAGTTGAACTTGGTAACGATTTGCCGGAGAATGAACAACTCGCGTACTATACGAATGTCGGAACGTCGTCGCTGACGATGGGGATGATTGCTGGTGGTTCAGATACCTCAGTATTTGACACTCTGGACATGATCCCCTCTGACGAGGCTAAGTCCAAAATCGCGGTTACGGCGGTAATGATGAATTCAATGAACGCTACTCTTTCAGAAGACGAAATTGAATCTCTAAAAGAAGAGTATATATCAGAAGAAGACCTTGAGGAGATGGAAGAGGGAATGGAACAGATGGGGACCTTTCCTATGCCATTTTTCGGTCTATAACCAATCAGTAATTAGTCGCCGCTTACTTTATAGCAGAACCTAAACGCGTTAAATTCACACTATTGAAGGTAAAAGAGTTATGTCCGCAAACCAATCTATCAGTCGCCCCTTTCCTAACTTACTATCGGTAATCGTTGGTGTTGTACTTGCTTCGGCAGTTTTGATTGTGTTGTATTTTATAACACCATTGAACAAGTCGGAAATTACACAAGGTTTGGTAACCAGCAATACCGGGAGTACACCTATCCCTACTGAACGCGAGTCTACATTTGGTACGACTAACCCGATGGACAAAGTTCAAGAAGTAGGTAGTTTATCTGACATTCTAGACATTTACCAGACTTCATTTGATCGATACTTAGCGATCTATCACATTTGTAGTAATGCAAGTGAACAACGACTAGTTGGGCTGTTCGAAGAAGCTGTAAGTCTTACACTAGATGAGACGAGTAAATTCTTGGGAAGACAATTTGTTGGAATTGTGCTAAGCAGGATGGTCAGCATAGACTCCGAGAAAGCACAATCCTTGTTCGCTGAACTTGACGCTGAAACGCAACAACAGACTGCATATGACTTGACTAACGAATGGAGTAGATTCGATTTGGAAGGTGCTACACAGTTCGTGGAAAGTCTACCTCAAGAGCAAATCAACGACGACGATCATGCCACATTTAATCAGCAAATCTTCCAATCGGAGGAAGAGATGATGGCGAGTTTGCACGGAGCGAAGTACAGCGCTGCGCGGGGAATCATCGATTCTCAACGAATGCTGTCGGAACAGGAGTTAATCGCGTTGGGCGAATCATTAAATGTCAGTGAATATGTTGATGGTATATTCTTTCAAGTTCAACTCTTGGAAGATACCCAAAACCCGGAAACGGCCTGGCAAGAAATTTCTGCGGATCCAGAACAACTGAATTTGACAAACAGCAGCCGATTGATGAACATTGTCCAAGCATGGGTGAAAAAGAGTGGCATTACCGTTATGGACAACGTATTGGAAGCCGTTCCCGGAGACGATACCAAAATGACGCTAATGGCCAGCGCGCTTGAGATTGCCGCGAAGACAGACCCCGAAGGAGCTTTTGATTATGCGCTAGCTAATAGTACCGGAGGGTTTGGATATAGCTACGGCTTATCTTTGGTGGTAGAGGAATGGTCTAAAACAGACCCCTATGCGGCGTTAGAGCGGGTCGCAGTAGTTGAATCCGGTATGCAAAGATACCAAATGTTACATACGGTTTTCTATAAGATGGCTAGGGATGATCTACAGGGTTTTATCGAAGACATTCATCGTTTTCCGGAAAACTTAAGGGATAGTGCTCGAGGGCAAGCGATTGAGTCTTTAATGGACGACGACGAACGCGAATCTGCCTTAGCGATATTTGCTGAACTAGAAAGTTCCGAAGTGAAAACGCAAGCAGCATACAGTATTGTCGAAGATTGGGTGGACTCCGATCCTAAAGCGGCCTTTGATTGGGTAATGAATGAACCAGCGACCGAATCGGTTCGTTCTATGCTTGGTTCCATGGTCTTGGGATCGATGGCAGATTCTAATCCCGACGAAGCTTTTTCATTTGCACTGAATCATCCCCTCAAAAGTGATGATGCCGTTGGGTTAGAAGCGTCCGTCTTATCCTATATAGGAATGGATGATGTTGATGCAGCATTGAAGCTTCTACCCAAGGTCCGAGATGGCAAGACTAAGTACCAAGCATATCTTGGTGTTGGTGGTAACTTAGCTAGAGAAGGGCGAATATCTGAGGCGATTAATCTTGGTAACGATTTACCTGCAGATCAGCATGATTCTTACTATACCGCTGTGGGTACTAATGCGATTAACATGGGAATGTTCGGTGGATCTGACTCTGATACGTCGATTTTTGACACTATTGATTTACTACCTTCTGAAAATGCTAGATCAAAAACGGCGTCGTCGGCCATTCTCATGAATAGTTTTTCTAAGAAATATTCGGATGAAGAAATAGAGACTTTGAAGGGATACCTAACTGAAGAAGATCTGAAAGATTTGGAAGAAGGAGAAGACCAATTGGATTCGTTTCCTATGCCATTTCTAGGGTTCTAGAAGTTTCAATAAACAGTTCTACTTTATTATCGCAGTAGATGTCAATTCACCGGATTTGTCCGATGGTTGCGGACGACCTCTTCAGTGATCGCACCGTCTAGTAAGATTAGGCACACTTGTATTGCGACCAATGGCTTTAGCGTCTTATAGTCGAGGGGGCCATAGAATCAACTTTGGTGTCCGTTGCACATATTGCTCGTAGTCGGGATTACTTCCCCACCGCTTGTTCGCACTTTCATCCAACATACGTATCCCGCTAATTCTAGTAAGCAGCAACCAAACGAACAACGGCGACACGAGTGTTATGAATTGCCAACCTCGCATGCTGGGAAAGGCTATGATGGCAATTCCGATCCAAAGCATGATTTCTCCAAAATAATTAGGGTGTTGCGACCAAGCCCATAGGCCACTCGAAATAAACTTGTGCTCGTTTTTCGGCTGCTGGTTGAATCTCGACTTCTGCCAATCCGCAGTGGCTTCAATCGTGAAGCCAGTGAGCCACAGTGATACTCCAACAAGCAGCCATGCGTCGATTGGGAACGAGGACTCGAGCGATGTCAAAACCACCAACGCAGCTGAGGAAGTCACCGTAATCCATAATGCTTGCAGAGTCCACGTCATGAAGAACAACGAAAAATTCTGCTTGATTTTGTCGAATCTTCGGTCTGAACCCGATTTGATTATTCGATTAGTCAGGAAAAGACCCAAACGGGCAGCCCATACTGTGACGCAACCAGCGACAATTACGGCACGAACTTCAAACGTTCCAGATAACGTTATCGCCACCCATGCGGCCAACAAGAATCCCACAGATCCCATGAGATCGAAGAATTTCTCCGTTCGCTGAATCCAAGATGGAAGAAATGAAAGCCATTGCAACGCAAAGGTTCCGACTACTATAAGAACGTAGATCGACACTCCAGAAATACGTGCTCCCGACGTACTTCCAGCAAAGGCAATCAAAATTCCTGCTAGAAATGCGGAAATCGTCGCTAGCCAAATGGTTGTTTTGTTCATCCGCGAGATGATGATTTCTGCTGCATTTTCTCCGTCTACACTATCGAACACACGTTGGTAGTGTGTTCACCTTGTGTCCTCTCTCTGTTGAAACTAGATTGAAAGAAAATTGAATGCCGAATCATATAAATGAGATAGCTCTGATAGACGCGTTAGTGCATTTTGCACACGGTGGAAATCGAGACTATAAAAACATTCATAATGGAAGAAAATATGAAAGATTTGGAAGGAGAATACCAATTAGGTTCGTTCCCTATGCCTTAATCTGGGCTCTAGAAGTTAGCAGCAAACCTCTCATTCCCAAGATGAAACTGTTATAAATTTCCGTCGCGGAAATTCTAGTACAATTTACTTTTAGCAAGATGTAGTATCGAGTACCCACCGAGCAGTTCTTTCGAGTTACGAGTAAGTAAAGCTAAAATCTGTAAAAAAAATCAGGTTATGGTTGCGCATGTTGTCAATCATGTATATAATTGTTAGTTGACGATATTAAAATACATATGATTAATAGTTATGAATCAAAACACACTAGATAGAAAAACCTCGATCCAAAGGCTTAGAGATGCCGATTGTGCTTTACCTTTAGCAGAAGCAATCGTCGATGTAGTCGCAATAAACCGTGGTGAAATCGTGACCAATTCCGATTTTGTGTCTCTCAGTGGTGCAGTTGAAGAGGTGCAAACCGATATTTCTGAACTGAAGACCGATGTGTCAGTACTGAAGACTGATGTGTCAGTGCTGAAGACCGACGTTTCCATACTCAAGACCGATGTTTTCGAACTGAAGACGGATGTTTCGGAATTGAAGACAGATGTATCGGTGCTAAAGAAGGATGTATCCGAACTTAAGGATGGTGCTAAAGAACAAAAACATGAAATCCAAATACTAAGGATTGACTTCAAAAATCTTGAAGAAAAGATCGACTTACGATTCGATACCATGAGAGCTGACTTTGATGTTCTGAAGGCAGAATTCAAGGGTATCACAGGGCGATTTGAAGGATTAAGTAAAGAATTTGAAGCTCTACGCCCACGAATAATTGTTTGGATGTTAGGCGGAATAATTTTTTCGGCAGCGCTCATCCACGGTATTGAAGCACTCGTTAGAGTTTTCACGTAACCGATATTTGAGACTTCCTTTCTTTCTAGATTTCGAATCCAGAACTCTAAAACTCGATAGACTTGCCGCGATCAGTTCGGCAAGTTATTGAACTGGTGGTGGTTTGGTTACCACCATTCATTTGCGGATCGATCTAATCTCTTTAGTCATACGCGACACATCACTCCGTAGTTGCTCAACATCAATAGTTGTTGGTTCTCGATTTTGAAGTAAAACTCGGCCATTTACAAATACATTCACGACATCGTGAATGTGAGTGGTATACACAAGATGAGAGAACACATCGTAAATGGGAAGTTGATGCGCATTTCGCAGTTCAACTTGTATTAGATCAGCGCAGAATCCTTCTTTTAACTTTCCCAAATTGTGGGCTGCACCAAACGCGCGAGCTCCGTTAGTTGTCGCCACCTCTAAGGTCTGCTGGGCGGGTAGTTCTGTAGGATTCATGGAGTTTAACTTTTGTAGAAATGTTGCTAGTCGCATTTCTTCCCACAGATCAAGATCGTTATTACTAGCCGTACCATCGGTACCAAGACCGACGCAAACACCGTGTTCAAGCATTGCTGAAACTGGACTAAAACCTGATGCGAGTTTTGCATTAGAAGAGGGATTGTGAATCGCTGCTACATTCTTGTTTGCGAGAATCTCCATTTCTCCATCTTGCGGCCATACTACATGTGCGGCGATAACGGAATTATCAAAGAATCCTATGTCGTCTAGAAATCGAATGGGAGTAGATTGATAGTGTTCCTTCGCGTAATCAACTTCAAACTGAGTCTCCGATAAATGTATGTGTACAGGAACATTCAGTTGATTTGCTAAATCGCGTAATTCAATCAATTCTTGTCGATCAAGTGTATATATGGAATGGCCAGCAAGGATAGGATGTACTGTTGTATTTTGCTTCGACCACTTTTGTACGAATTCCTGTGCTTGTAGCCACTGATCTTCCATGTTCTTTGCGTCGTTACGAGGCACGTTTGCAATCGTTGCGGCGACCCAAGCTCGTATTCCTATTTCGTCCACAACATTAGCAATTTCTTCGTGAAACATGTACATGTCAGCAAAACTCGTAGTACCACCACACAACATTTCCCAACAGGCAAGGCGAGTTCCGATTTCCACCATCTCTGGCGACAGTACTGCTGCTTCAAGTGGAAAAATGTGTTCTTCTAGCCATTCTTTGAGGCTTAAATCATCGGCATAACCTCGAAACAATGTCATTGTCGCATGAGTGTGACCATTGATTAAGCCGGGAAGTAAGATTCGATCTTTTCCGGAAAACTTTGTTGTTGAAGTAAACCGCGCCTCTACATCCCGTTTCGACCCGACCGCGCAGAAGCACCCTTGGTCGATCGCAACCGCACCATTCTCAATGACGGGATTTTCAGAGTCCATTGTCGCGACAAAGTCGCCATAGACAATGGAATCAACACTAGTTTTCAAAGAACCGAACCGAAATCTAGTTTTTACGAAAAATTCGATTCAACCGAAACTTTTCGTTGCCGGATTGGATGTTCACAAATACTCTCAACGTATTTCCGTCGTCGTCAAGCGAATATCTCTCGGTACCTCGTACGGATCGGCGAATTTTTTGAATGACTAGTGTGGTGTCTCGCCAAATCACCGAGAGCTTCAAACCGTTCTGGATTTTTTGTCCCCATTTAAAATCGTCGTATGGGGAAGTAGAGTAACTTACTCCCATCGATTCCGCATCTTGTTCAATCATTAACGTATCGTTGAACAAAACGGGGAAATCGTGCTTTAGAAATATCGCCGATTGGGTGGGATCGTTGAGTTCGCCTTTAATCAATGCATTGCGTTCTTCACTAAAAATCTTGTTTATGTCGGGGACAGGATCACTATCGCTTTCACTGACTTGCCAGACACCAGAAAAATCGACTGATTCCGGCGATTCGATTGAACCACCAGCACATCCATTGGACAACCACAACATCACACCAATACCGAGACCTGCGACGAAAACTTTTGCGTATTTCATAGATTCGAACTCATTTCCTCAAAGGACTGATTACCGAGTTGATTTACAAATTCTACAAGTTCAAACAATCCAACCGTAAGTGGTATGTAAATTGCCCAAGGTAAAAGTGCTAACAACAAGCTAGGTATAGTGGAATTTGTCCAACTCTGTAGCCCACGGAATTGAATGTAAATTGTGTAGATTAACGGGATGGTAATCGCCTCGAAAATAGCGTGGTTTATTCCAATCCAGGAAAATGGCGAAAACAAGCTCTCCATGTTTTCAGGACGGATCGAAGAGTTGAACACCCAGACGGCGTCCGAGACGAGCCAGAAGGGGACGATGGGTAGGAGACTCCAAAGTGAAAAGCCGAACCATTGTGACCAGCCATACCGAGTACCGAGCATGTTGCCTACAATCAGAAAGTACGTCGCAAGCAATGCACAACCTAGAGCTAAACCGACGAGTACAAACACCGGATTAAAGGTAGCTTCCAATATACGGGCGGTGAACATTGCTTCTGGAGTAGTTAACTTTTCGAGTTGTTCTGCGTAAATTGTGTCGTAGAGTTCTTGAAAACTCGATTCTTGGTCAGGTTCCAAGTCCTCAAATGAGATGGGAAATGAAGAGCTAGATCTTTGCAACGTTGCTTGAATTCTCGCGATACCGTCGGCTTGCGTTTCTTGCAATTCAACGATTTGTTCGTGGGAAATAAGAAATGCACTCAGTCCAACAAACACAAAAGCCGCTACAGTGTATGTGATTAAGACTGGAAATACCGGGACTTTTTCTTTGAAAGTCGAAAAAACCGCGCCGGGGAACAAGAAGATACCAAGAATTTGTTCTTTCACTTGGTGATTTCCAAGACGTCAGGTTGTTCTACTGAACAGTAGAACTTAGTGCGAGTGAACATTTATTGATGAAAAGTCGAGTTACAACGCCCCTGTAGTGCGTGAATTTTCACACACAGAACATAGAGAAAACTAATCGGAAGAAACGACAGCAAAATCGTTTCTTCCAATATCTAAGGATCGCTGCTTTTCAGATATTGTGTCAGATCGAAGACTAGCTCGTCATTGCTAGTCTATCTAGCAAACTACTTGTCTTCTTCCTCGGTATCGGACATGTCGTCACCTGATGCGTCAGAATCCATATCCATGTCGGCATCTGAATCGTCTTCTTGAGTGGTATCAAGACTGTCCATAATGGTTTGAGCATCCACCGTGTCGCCATTCTCAGCGTCAGAGTCCATATCCCCGTCCATTTGCATGGCATCGTCCATCTCGGACATATCTTCGTCCATAGTCATATCGTCGGACATACCGGAGGTATCTTCGTCCATCATGTCCATATCGCCAGCATCTGTATCAGCACTAGCGGCATCGTCAGTAGATTCACCGCCACCGCAACCAGTAACGAAGGCTACAAACGCGACAAGAAGTAAAGCAGTTAATGTTTTCATTAGTATTTCTCCTAGGTTCACTTACGTAACTCGTGTCACCGATTGCTGCGTAAAACAACGATCAAATCCACGATGTAGATATATAGTTTATCAAATAATTCGAATCTGTGCAAATTCAAATCAATCCAAGATGCTTACCCTAACTACTGATTTCAGTTTCGTAACATTACAATGCAACTCAATCGTGCTTACTTTTGATCGTTAAATTTCTTGATTTTCTGCATTTTGTATGAACACTGAAGCTCACCACGAACGCGCAAGAACCATGCTAAACGGGTATTCCGCAGCACTGTTTCAAACAGGCAGCATGGTCGACGTTAAATTTGATAAGGCTGTGGACGCGATCACGGCACTTGATTCTCTGTTGGTAATCACTGGTTTAGGAAAAAGCGGACTCATTGGACAGAAAGCTGCCGCGACCTTTTCAAGTACGGGCACCCGGGCGGTTTTTGTTCATCCAGTCGAAGCTTTGCACGGTGATTCGGGAGTTGTTGAACCGACAGCAGGGATGCTTGCGATTTCGAAAGGAGGAGGCAATTCAGAAACTATTGAGTTTGTGCGGCAGTTCAAGACGGTATCGAATGGTATCGTCATAACGATCACTGAACCGGATACAAAATTGTCCGAACTGGCGAACATCCCTTTGTTCATTCCAGAACTCGAAGAAATTGACGAGTGGGATCTTGCGCCTACAACTAGCACCATGACCACGATGGGAATCTGCGATGTATTAGCTATCTGTGTACAACAAAAGAAAGGGTTAACGGCAGAACACTTTGCCCAATTTCATCCTCAAGGAACCTTAGGAAAACGCTTACGTCTAAAAGCTGGCGATTTCATGGTTGGTGGCGACGATTTACCTATATGTAACGCCAATTTGAAAGCCTCCGATGTGATTTTTGAAATTTCGTCAAAAGGGTTAGGTACAGTCATTTTGGTCGATGCGAACGAGCGGTTAGTCGGGACGATCACGGATGGAGATATCAGAAGATTACTCGAACGGCATGAAAACGTTCTTAAACTTAATGCGATGGAGTGTTTTCGTCTCAGTCGGCGCAGTGGAGATCTGCCACAACCTGAAGTAAGCATTGTTTCGGAACATACGAAAGCTATTGAATGTTTAGAGCAAATGCAGCGCGATCGAATTACTAGTTTGGTTGTAGTGAAAAAGAACCGACCGGTAGGATTGGTTCGAATGCAAGATTTGGTAGCCGCTGGTTTATAGGATATACTATCTACTGGTGTTGGAAAGTAAATGAGGTGAAGTCTCAATGTTTAGTAAATATTTCATTTCAGCGTCTGTTTATATCTCACTGATTGTGTTCCCGTTTTTTACGCTCCAGGCGGATGAATCAAAAATACTGGGATCATGGGTGTTGAATGATGATTTGACCGCCGAGTTAAAACCCAAACCTAGAAAATCCCGCTCTATGGGAGGTCTTGGTGGTGTTTCGGTTTCCGCGGGTGGAATCGGAATCCCGCTTCCGGGTGGGGGTATGGGTGGCCCTGCCGCAGCAGCGGCTTCACTTAAATTTCCTACTGTTCTAGAATGTGAAGGATTTGAACTGAGTAAGAAAGACGACAAAGTAACGTTAAATTGTGAAGACGGTAGTCGCCGAGACTTTTACATTGGAAACAAGCACGGTCGGAAAACTAGCTTGACCTCCAAGACACTTCGGGAGTCTTATTCATCGACATCGAGAACCGTTAAACACGCTTTTAAGTTAGATAAGAACGATAACTTAATTGTGACTGTCCGCATCAAAGCGAAAGGAGGGGAAGAGCAGGTTCACGTTCGGGCGTTTTCTAAAGAGGTCGAAGATGACGAGGTAACGGAAATGTCGGTGTCGGAAGAACGGATACCGTAGTCAATCAACAGCCCCCAAAAAAAATAGTTTCCACCGGTATGGATAGCACATACCTTACATTTTGAACGAAACACTCCATTACCACTACGTGGCGATCCCGATCAGCCTGCTACCCTGGAGAGTGATCTTGAACTTGCTGATATCGGGCAGAGAATTGGTGCCCGTTGCATCGACCTCATTGTGTGGTTATGTTTGACAGTATTGGTCTATTTGCTTGTCCTTTGGGTTGCGTTTGAATTCCATAACACCAACTATTTCGGGACATTCCCAAATGAAGAAACCATGCATGAAGTGTGGGCTGATTTAAACAATACTGAGCCCAGAGGGTACTTGATTAATCTCTTTGGTGTGGATGGTCCTAGAATTTTTACTCGGGAGCAGATGATAGTTCTTCCGTACTCATGGATATTTGTGTGGCTTGTAATTAGTCAAGGGATTTTTCTTCTGCTACAAGGGAAGCTGTTAGCTAAGTATGGACAAACCATTGGCAAACTGAACCTCAATATTGTCATCGTCGATCGAGTAACGCGTGAGAAGCTTCCTTTTGGAAAACTTTACCTGAAACGCTATCTCGTGTTTGATTCGTTCCTACTGTTCGGTTGGTTGTTGGGTTTGATTTTCAGGCTCATCGATTTTGCTTTTTTGTTCAGAAAAGATCGGCGTACCATCCGCGATTTGGTGGCCAATACGGTCGTGATTAAACAGAAAATCTGAGGCGCAACTCTGAGTAAGAACCCTCGCAAAGAAGCGTATTCCTCAATTACACCAACCATTAAACACAACTTCTAACTTGATCGTTAAGTCCTTAGAACTTGGAGAACTTTGGGCTAGTAGCAACGTTAGCGTCGTTAAAGCACGTAGATCAAGTAGATGTGTGTGGTTTTACGTACTAAATACATCAGGAACAGCAACACAGCTTGGTTTGTTACCATCCACAAAAGGGGTGATCCTTCACGATGAAGTAGAGAAGGTGTAAAGCCTTTAACTCATATGTTTGATATAGCGGTTCGCCTAGCGCAGTCTGTTCTGTGTTGGGTCTGAGTGGTTAGTGGATGCTCAAGTAACGATCACGAAAACGCGTCTATCTAAGAAGAATGTATCTATATATCCGAGTTGAGCGAAGAGGAATTGATTGATATAGTGCTTGAAAGAGATGGATTGAAATAATTGAAAACATCATTTAAATTAAAAAAGAAACACATAGAAGCATGTCGCTATTTATCTGAACTGAATGAACAGCAATTGATAAATCTAATATTTATTGTTGGTCGCTACCGAGCAAATAAAAATATATTCCTAAAAATGCTAAAAAAAATGCTAATGCTATTAGGCCGTGCGCTACGTATAAGCGTTGTGGTTAGTGGATGCTCAAGTAGTAATCACAAAAACGCGTCTATCGAAGAAGAAAAATGTATCCAGTTATCCAAGTTGAGCAACCGAGAATTAGGTGAACTGGTAGCTGCGGAACTAGTAAAACGAGCTGAAGCTGAATTAGAAGCTGAAGATAAAGATAAAACCAGTCCCGAATGAATGTTGTCTAGCGGTTTAGTTGAGGCTGTCAAGATCAAATAGACTTTTCTATCTTCCGGAGTTTAAATATCCCACTGGGGAGGAACCGTATGCGAATTTGAACGCGTACTGGAACAATACGGTCTTCAAACTCTCCAAACCAAATATCCACTCGACGAGTTTCATCGTCGTCGTAGATGAACTCGTATTGACACTGTGTTGTTAAACCAGAGACATATTGCCTTCCTTGAGACAGTTTTTTATCGGAGACTTCTTCTTTCAGACGAACCATGAAGGTTTCGTCTTCATCGAAAACTTGCATCTCATCTTGACAAGATGAATAAGCGAACAACGTAGTCATGAAATCGTTACCTGAGGGAGTCGCGAACTCCCAATCATCTCGATCAGTTCTTTTAATCGTGGTCATTTGATCTTTGACAATGATCTCTTTACGAGTTTGTTTTTTCTCTTTTTCTTCGATCATCGTGAAGGTTTTAGTTGTCGGAATTTGTTCCGCTAGTGTGCCAGTCGCGACGAATTCGCCGTGTAAGTTCAGCAGTTGTCCTAGCGTACCTCCAGTATTTAAATCTCCCTTGAGTTCATAAGATTCTTCGGTGGTTGTCAGTTCTAGATCCGTGACACCCACACCGAAAAATCCCAGTTTGACATCGTAAATCAGAGCAACTGTTTGACTCTCTGAAGCAGAGGAAGTTTCGATATCTTCAGTAGTCTCAGTCTCGCCGATGGCGGATGAAACACAATAAAGAACGACACCGAAGACAATAAAAATGGTTCGACCCAACGAGTAATTTAGTCGTTCCATTTACATTTTCCTGTTCTGATTCTTAATCGAAAACTCATTAAACTGTCGTGCCCTGATACTTTGACTCGTGGTAATGTTAGTATATCTTTAAAGATGTTCGTTGAAATACCTTGGATTGTTGTTACCGCGTTCTGATATCCGACCTCCTTTACGATCTCTACATGCGATTCATTGAAGAGGCCAAATGGATAAGCGAACGAACTAACCTTCGTATTAAATGTCTCTACTAGATTCTGTAGACTCGATTCGATTTCGTTTCGACACTCAGTATGTGTGAGGTTTAAAAGATTATCGTGAGTTAACGTATGTCCACCTAATTCCCAGCGACCAGATTGCAGCATTTGAACGACATCTTGATCTAAGAGTTTGGGTTCGGCTTTAAGTTCCCCATCCGCGTGATGGGCTTTCTTCCGAGAAGACCAATCTCGATCGTGTCTATCGACAACTAAGTAAAGAGTAGCTTTGGCGTTGTATTTTTTCAAAATTGGGTCGGCAACCAGGAAATTATCGCGATAACCATCGTCAAAAGTCAACACAACATTTTTGCGGGATGTCTGATCTTTCAATTCAGACATGTGGATGAAATTCCAACCGTTTTCTTTTAACCACCGTATTTGCCGTTCAAACTCAACTGGATCGACGCGGAGTTTATTGAAGCGTTTTTTTGGTTTTTGTCGACTAATCATGTGATACATTAAGATGCGTGGATGTTGGAAAGAAACCGTCGGTCTCCACCACGCATACTGAAAGGAAATGGCCAACACAAGCGTAGCAACCGCGAGCCAAATCATGCAACTAACTCTTGGTACATGGTTAGTGTTTGCGAGCACATATTTTCAAGTGTAAATTTATGTGTAGGTAGATCTACTTTTCTATGCATTAGTTCCATTACACTTTTTGTGGCTGCTCCTATATCTCCGAAGGGGACTGCGCCATCAGGGAATAGTTCAGCAAGTATTTCGCTGACCCCTCCGTGGTCGAAACCGACCACAGGAGTTCCTAACGAAAGAGCTTCAAGCACAGTTCGACCAAACGATTCAGGTTTTGAAGACAAAGATAGTATCACGTTACTTTTGGACATGATCTCTCGAACGTCACTTCGATTACCTAGAAAAAACACTTTTTGATGTAATTCACGTGACATCTTAACTTGCTCTTGTAACTTTTCAGCATATCGTTTATGGTGTTGGTCGGCTTCACCGACTATTAAACCGATCACACTGGTTTCTGATTTGTTGAGGTTTTCCACGATTTTGAGGAAGTGAGGGTGGCCTTTTAACCGTGATATTCTGCCGACGATCGTCAGTATGGGGAGGTTATCCGGATTCATTACTGACATATTTTTTTGCCATTCATTCATCCAGTTTCGACTTGGTTCAAATGCCGGTGTGTAAAGACTCGGATCTACTCCTCGATGGATGACTCGGATGTTCGCCTCTTGAACTTGAGTGTAATTACTGATCAAGTAATCCTTCGCGGTGTCCGATACGGCTTCGATCCGTTCGCCTTTGGCAATTATGAAACTATACCGAGATACCGAGTGAAGACCATGAACCGAAGTTACAAATTTCGGTCGAGTTTGTTCGGGTATTTTTTTTAGTGCTAGATAACACAACCAATCAGGTAAACGAGATCTTCCATGTACGATGTGTGGTTGTTGTTCGATGAAAAATTTTCGTAATTTACGGATTGTGAGCAGACTTGAGGGGGACTTAGAACCGACTTGCATTTTGACATGTGGAACGGCAATTGAATTCAACAATTCAACCATTTTGCCACCTTCAGAAATTACTATCGGTTCATGTCCGTGGTCTTTTAAGTAGCACACTACCTCGCAGACACCACGCTCGACACCACCACTTTCTAACCTAGGTAAGACTTGAATGACCTTCAGTGGCTTTTGTTCTGCAGTCAACGGCGGTCAGTAGAGTGGTTATTGCCCGTATCTCGGTGCGGTCTTGAGAAATTCCAGCTCTTCAGGAGTCGAAGTTCGAAGAAGCACCTCGTTTCGGTGTGGGAAGCGACCAAATTTTGCGACCGTATCACGATGAGCACGAAAAAAATCTAGACTTGCTTCGACATAGCTTTGCCAACTTGAAGCACAACTGTTATACAGTTTTTCTACCATCTTAACTCCTCGTTCTTGTTCGGTTAAATCTTCGCTGTGTTGGAAAGGATTAAACAAAAAAAGCTGATGTGGAACTGTCAACTCTTTATGCCAGTAATTATTGATACACTTGTGGGTCAGTTCAAGTGCTAGGCGATCGCTTTCGAAAGCACGAGCTGTCTTACGAAAGAGATTTCGCGAAAACTGGTCGAAAATGATCACTAGTGCCAAACAACCTTGGACCGAGTCTTTCCAGTCTTCCAATTCTTCATTAAACGCTTGATCGTAAACGTGAGAAAATCCTTCCTTGATTTCTTGGTCGATTTCCGCAGACGGCATGTACCACTTGTCACGTAGTTTTTGGGTTGCTTCGAGGTCGTTTTCACAACCTTCAAACCAATAATCGAGAATGTCATGGGGTGTTGTCATGAGATAGTGTTAAGTAATTTCAAGTGTCAAGTATTCATCAACATAATGAACTCCTTCAATAAGGCGATAGAGTAGGGGAGGCATTGCAAAATTGATGAGACCCCTTTTATATTGGATTATAAATTGTAGGATTATTGATGGACAAAATTAAAGTAGATCGGGCGTTTACTGAATTTAAATCTCGATTTCCGGATTTTAAATCTTTTGACGAACCGGGTACGAAGTTTATTGAACAGGAGCTGAAGTTTAAGAGGAAACTTTCAGAGAACTTTCAAAAGTTCAGAACGCAATTGCTTGAAGGTCAAATTTCTGACGAGTATGCGACTTTTCGCACTCTCTTTAAAAGTGAAAAAGCGAAGCGGTTGATAGGTGCCCGCGCGGACAGATTGGATTTTGTAGAGGAAGATGACCGATTGAAATCTTTGTTCATGAAATCTATAGAGATTTTGTTGCAAACATCCGAATCGAATGACGATATCTGGGACCTAGTCGATTCTTGTAGTCTATTTCTTTGGGAAAATTTTGGGCATAGAAGGATTTCTCCACAAACTAGTCTTTGGCCTACCTTAGTTCTTTTTCTATGGAAACCAAATGCGTTTTTCCTTGTTAGAACTCAGACATTCAACAGGGCGAGTAACAAATTAGGAATACAACCTATCCCAACAGCAGAACGTTTTACGGGCGAATTGTATCGACGCGTGATGTATGACATGAAAACACTTCAAGCCTATCTGCAAGCGAAAGATTACATTGAAGTATTTACGTTTATGTATCTGGTAGGTTCGAGTAAGCCTAAACCTAAACTGAAAAAGTTTCAACAAGCGTTTACGGAATTCCAAGGCAAAAATCCTCAAAAAGAGCAATTTCACGCATTTTCGAGCTATTGTGTCCCCGGTTCGAAGTTTTATGAGGAAGAAATTAAGTACAAGAAGGAATTGTCAGAACGATTTCAAAATTTAGGTACTAAGCTACTTGATGGAGAGCAGAAATCATTTTTGAGAGAATTCATAAAACTCATGCGAGCAAACTTAAAGTCTTTCGGAAACAAGCCTCAGAACTTAGTGAGCCAACGTTTTGATGTTCCTACGTTTTCGAAGCTAGTGGAGGAAAATGAAGAGTATGCGGAGCAATTGACTGAGGGGGTTTTAAAACTACTCCGACTTGCAAAAGACAAACAGCCACTAGATGAAGCAATAGACGACTTTGTCTACATTCTTAAAGAGAAAAATATCAGCCCCACGGCAACGAAAGCATGGACTTCTATCATTCTCTCGCTTTGGAGACCTGAAGACTACATATATATAAAAACGAACACCTTTGACCAAGCGATAGAAAAGCTTGGATTTGAAAAAACCGGCACGGGGGTAGATCTAACGTCAAAATTATATCGTCGAGTTATGAAGGATATGCACAAATTGCGAATTTGGCTAGATGCAAAAGATTTTATTGAAGTACAGTCTTTTCTATGGGTAATCAATCAAGAATACAGTTCGAATGAAAGAGAAGTGAGCGCTGAATCCGAAGAGATCGTACCAAAAAACATCATACTTTACGGACCACCCGGTACCGGAAAGACTTTTACTCTGATGAACAAATATATTCGAGAGTATACAACTTTGTCCGAGAAAGTGACGAAACAAGAGATTATTGATCAAACATTTGACGACATGACCCCTACCTGGTGGGAAACTATTGCGGTCGTTTTAAATGAGTTTCGAAAACCAGTTTCAGTACAAGACATCTTGAATCATAGTTTCACGAGCGTGAAGGCTCGGTTAATGACAAAACGTGACCAAGTTGGGCACAGAGTTTTGACTTTCTTACACACTCATACCGCCGAGAATTGCCCAAATATTAATATGAAACTCGAACTCCGACGACCACCTTTAATTTTTTGGCAAGATTCAAATAAGATGTGGAAGCTTGTAGATGATTGGCAAGAACGAGACGAATCGGGCAGGATATTTGCGTTGATAAACCTATTAGAAAGTCATTCTAACGGAGTACCTTCAGAAGTTAAGCGTTATGAATTTGTCACATTTCACCAGTCTTACAGTTATGAAGAGTTTGTTGAAGGAATTCGAATGACCTTGGGGAATGAAGAGGGTGATTCGAACTTAAACTCCTTTGAACTGAAGATAGGAATTTTTAGGGAGATTTGTGAACGTGCGCGATCAACTCCCAACAAGAAATTTGCGCTCTTTATTGACGAAATTAATCGAGGAAACATTGCAAAAATATTTGGAGAACTGATCACTCTAATTGAACCGGACAAACGAGAAAGGTTGACCGTTAGGCTACCTTACTCGCGTACTGAATTTTCGGTTCCAAATAATCTTGATATCATTGGTACTATGAACACCGCTGACCGATCACTAGTACAAATAGACACTGCGTTGCGTCGCCGGTTTCAGTTTGAAGAACTGATACCTCGTCCTGATCTTCTGGGTGATGTTCAATTTGGGGAGACCGAAATCGATTTAGGTCGGTTACTGACACGCATGAATCATCGAATTGTAGCGCTGCTAGATCGAGAACACATGATAGGGCATGCTTACTTTTTAAAGGGACCGGATGAACTGATCTCAGGTGCAGAATTACCGAACGTTTTTCGGAACAAGATCATTCCATTACTCACAGAGTACTTTTTTGAAGATTGGTCGCGAGTTAGAGTTGTTTTAGGAGATGATAAGGAGATAAATAGAGATTATCAATTCATAATCGAGGAAAAAGTGGACGACAGAATTATCGATGACAAAACGATTTTACGGAACGAATATTTTTACCAGCTGAACAAGTCCGCACTAAATTCTGCTCCGACATACAAAAAAATATACGAAGACTATTAAGCGCTAACAGTGTGAGGCTGATTTCAATACCAGAGTGGGGGCGTCTTTACAGAGGAAACGCCACGGATTGCAGTCAGTCGAACATTGATAGCTCGAATTGGCAAAACGCTACGCTTACACACCACGACTTTCAAGACGTTCTGTCTCTATTGCAAGACTCTTCTGACTGCGACTTCAAGCAATTTTTCCGGTTTTCTCTTGTAAATGGAAGAGAGGTATTGACCACTCAAAACTATGTCGGTATCATCCAAACTTCGTCAGGATGTCAGATAGAGATACTTCCAAAAATATCCAAGTCTATGAGTCAAGCATGTGCACGATCATTGCTCGTTAAGATGTTGGTTAAACTACAAGATTCTCCGTTCAAGGAGTCTACACTAGCCGATATAGATCCTCAGAAAATGTCTTTGTTTGAACTCGTATTTTCTTTATTCTTGAGCCGAGTTCGGGAAATCATTCAGACCGGGATCGTAAGACAATACGTTGATCAACAAGGAAACTTGGTCTTCCTTCGAGGAAAACTTCAATTTTACGAACATATTAGACGAAATTGTATCGAAAGAAGTCGGTTTTATTGCGAGTATGACGAGTATGAACTAAATCACCCGATAAACCGTTTAATGAAACTAGCGCTTAGCACTGTCTCTAAATTGTCTAAGAGCAGTATCAATCTACAAACCTGCAATGAGTATCTTCACTGGTTTGACCATGTACCGGAGTCTCACGATTTTCGAACTGATTTTCGCGCTATAAAACAAGACAGGTTCGTTCAGCATTACGAGAAAGCATTGCCTATCGCGAAACTCATACTTGAGCAAATGAATCCTCTGACTGTACCGGGTCAACACTCAGTGTTTTCAATGTTGTTTAATATGAACCGGGTCTTTGAAGATTATGTTGCAGCAAAGCTAGATTTGAAAATGAGAGGGTGGCAGATAAACAAACGAGTTGCACGAAAATACTTGGTAGACGAGCACAATAATCAGAAAAACTTCCTGCTAATCCCGGATTTGGAATTAACACATGTTGGAGATAACCAGATTGAGTCTAGACGTGTGATTGCAGACACTAAATGGAAGCTAATCAATGAAAAAAATCCTTACGATCTTACAGAAACGGACCTTTATCAAATGTTCACTTATGCGAAGAAATATCTTGTAGATCAACTGGTGAAAGTGGTAGTTCTAATTTATCCAGCAACTGACAATTTCAAAAGTCCCCTGAACCCCTTTTGGTTTGATCAGCACAGAACTGAAGTTCTACTAGTTCTGCCTTTCGACTTGCAGAACGATCAATTGGTCGTTCCGCAAGATTTGAAAAACTTTGATTGGTAATGAACAAACTGGCTTCCATGGACCCAAGTCCCTCACATAGTTAAGCCGCTAGCTTGAAATTGTCTATTTCGAACTTAATGTCGTCGAGACGTCCTGACACCCATTCATGTTTGTTTTCAAATTTGCTATGAATATATCGTTCAAGTTCTCGAAAGTGGGGTGTTTGGACGCTATGTCGAAGTTGAAACTGTCGTTCTGGATCTGAGGTTTGGTAGGAGTTTAAACGCGCCTTAACGTCTTTTGCAATACCAACTTTGTAGTGCCCTTCAAATTTTGGGTGTGAAATGACATATACGAATTTTTGTTCTCTATAGTCTTTTCCTAAGTCTGTCCTTGTGGGGGGATTGGTCTTGAGAATTACCTCACTACTAGCAAGTTTTCGATCTTCGAAAGAGGCGCTTGTCAGTTCTTTAGCTTTTAGTAATCTGTCCTTAACCAATCGGTATGCTTCTATGGAAATGTCCACACCGATCCATTTTCTTCCAAGATGTTCCGCCGCTTCACAGGTAGTTGCACATCCACAGAATGGGTCAAGTACCCAACCACCTACGGGCGATGAAGCATTAATTATTCGCTGAAGTAACTTAATCGGTTTTTGTGTTGGGTATCCTAGATATTCAATTTTTGATTGACCTGTTTGTCCAATATCGGACCAACTGTCCGATACAGGTCGTCCAGCGCTTTCGTGCAAATAGGTACGTCTGCCCTTGAACTCTTTGTATCTCTGACCTTTACCATCAATCTTTGAAAACTTACCAATTTGATATTCGTTCAATTCCGTGTATGGTCTATCGAAATAGTTGTCAACACCTCGGCTGTAAAACAATACTATGTCATGTTTCCTGTGATATCCATTTTTTGGCCCCTTACCTTTTGGTGGGTACGACCAAACAATCTCGTTCCTAAAGTATTGCTCGTCAAATATGCAATCCATTGTTGTCTTCAAGTAGTGACTCATTGTTGGATCACAATGAAGGTAAATAGATCCAGTTGTTTTTAATACTCTATGGCATTCAATCAATCGAATCGCCATGTAAGCAAGATAGGGGTAGTTATATGGCTTACCTACTCCTTTTATTCCACTTAAGGAAGGTGTGTTTAATTCAAAATCGCTAGAATCTAACCATGAGTAATTTT
>JAPPMF010000012.1:0-337609 GCA_028819195.1 Gammaproteobacteria bacterium
GACTAAATTTTTTTTAAATTTACTGCCTATTGCAATTTATACACACATTCCTTAAAAGAGTTGCAAGTAGCAGCCCAACCAGTTGAAGTATCGGACTATCAATTCGAAACCGAGTTTGGTTCCACTCAGTTGAGTGATCTATTTGGTGTTCACGACACTTTACTCACAATCCACAATATGGGTCAAGGGTGTCGTTACTGTACACTTTGGGCCGATGGAATCAACGGATTACTACCGCACTTAGAATCGACAATGAGTGTCGTTTTATTATCTAAAGATGCCCCCGACGTACAACGAAAGTTTGCGAACTCACGTGGTTGGCGATTCAAACTCGCTTCGCATCGATCGTCTGCATACGCTGCCGATCACATTGTGGTAGGAGAATATGAGAATATGCCCGGCGCTGCGATCTATCTACGAGAGAATAGCAAAATTCTGAAAAAGAACACCTGTATTTTCGGACCTGGAGATATGTATTGTTCGCTGTGGTATTTTCTAGCTTTAAGCGGCATCAACGAAAATGATTGGACACCACAGTTCCGCTATTGGCAAATTCCCGAAAAACTAGAAGACGGTGGGAAGAACTTAGAAGACTAACGGTCAATCAAGCATCTACGAATTGGTCGGGACGGCCGGATTTGAACCGGCGACCACATGACCCCCAGTCATGTGCGCTACCAAACTGCGCCACGTCCCGTTCGTTATATGCTCAACCTGTTTAATCTTCGTTGAGTAGCGTCTTTGCTCGTCGTAATTCTTGAATCGCGGCATTTACCTTTTGATCAATGTCGAGAGTATCTTGACTAGCAGCTTTGGTACCAGCTTCGTTGAGTTGTTTCTTAGCCCCACTAATTCTGAGCCCTTGATCATAGAGTAAAGATTTAACCGATTTGATAAATTGAATATCTTCAGCAGTGTAATAGCGACGACCGTTTCTTCTGGTCACATCCTGCAAATGATCGAATTGTTTCTCCCAATAACGCAGAACATGTTGTTCTACGTCACACTCTTCGCTCACTTCACCAATGGTAAACTCCCGGCGATCTTGATTAGTTGATTTATCCTTCAATTCCAGGTCCCGCATATTTCGCGATTCGATCCAATAGTTTTTTACTAGGTACGAACTTCACTCTTTTTGCTGCACTTGTTTCCGGTGATTTCTTGTCGGATGCTTCTCTTTTCTCACTTGTTTCGTGTGTCTGAGCTTGTATATTTTTTGAAACTAGTGAAAACACTCCAAAATTTTTAATCTGAACACTATTTCCCATTTCAAGTGAAGCGCAAATGTCCTCAAAATAAGTATTCACGATTCCAGATGCGTCACGTTCTGAAATTCCAAACTCTTGGTGCAACAGAGAAGCTAAGGTACCGCGATTAAGGGTAGGAACATCTTGTTTTGAAGAAACCATGTTTGTAAATCTCAGCGGAGCGTAGCATTAAATCGCGTACCCAGTTGTTGAGTGATCTTTTCTAACAACTGATTCACTTCACTATCTTCTAATGTCCGGGACATATGTTGAAATATCATCCCTATCCCCAAACTCTTATTGTCCTTTCCTAAGTCTTCACTTTCGTAAACATCAAAAACTATAAACTGCTTTAACAATTCACCTGAAACCTCCCGAACTAAAACTTCAATCTCGGTGGCCGATACCTGTTTCTTTAAAACGATAGCAAGATCTCTGCGTACGGATGGATAAGAGCTTATAGGTTGCATTGTAAGTTTTTTATTCTTGCATATTACGTCAACTTCTAGCTCAAACACATAAACTTCTGAATCTAGTTCAAATTTTTGTGCAATCTCGTCGCCAAGCTTTCCGATAACTCCGAGTGAAACATTGTCCACAACAACTGCAGCACTACAACTTGGACTTAGCCAATTGATTTCGGTTGGTTTCCATTCACAATTCCTTCCAATTAGACTTTCGATATCCCCCTTTACATCGAAAAAGTCAACCTTGTCTTTACTGGTAACCCATGATTCTGGTTCGCGTCGTCCCCAAAGTAAACCACCAACTAAATTTTGTTGAACTAACTCATCGTTTCTTTGGATAAAGCATTGTCCATACTCGAATATACGACCAACATTTTGTTGTCTGGCAATGTTATAAGTGCATACTTGTATTAATCCAGGAATCAACGAAGCTCGCATCGTATCACGGTCAGAAGAAATGGGATTCGTTACTCTGACCGACAATAGTGAATCTAAAAACAATGCATTTGTCTCGTGATGAATGAAACTGTAGGTCACGACTTCGTTGTATCCGAGATGTGCTAATCGTTGTCTTAAATCTTCGGCATCTCCCATCGCTCGAGGTGAACTCTTGATATCGAGAATTCCATGTAGTGGCAATGGGGGAATTTGGTCATATCCAACAATTCGACACACTTCTTCGACGAGATCTTCTTCAATGGCAAGATCAAACCTATGTGGTGGAGTTATTACGGTAAATTCGCCGTTGCTAGTCTCAATTTCGCATCCAATCTTTTTTAACACCTGGTCAATTAATGTTGAATCAAACTGATACCCGATGAGGTTTTCAATGCGTTCATACGACGCCTTGATCTGTTGCCTTTTTGGCAAATATTCTTCTGCACGCGCTTCGCAAACTGGACCCGCACTACCTCCAGCATACTGCAAAATCAATTCGGTAGCACGATTAATCGCAGTCTTTTGGATCGTCGGATCGACTCCCCGTTCATAACGTGCCGACGCATCCGTATGTAATCCATAACGGCGCGCGACACCCAACAGATTAGCTGGCGAAAAATAGGCGACTTCTAACAAAATGTCCACGGTACTTGGCTGCACGGCACTTGCTAATCCACCTACTACTCCAGCGATCGCAACTGGATTGTCTTCGCTCACAATAAGTAAAGTTTCAGAATCGAGTGCAGCCTCACTACCGTCTAACAAGATTAACTTTTCACCATTCAATGCCTTTCGGACAACGATACCTTTTTCAACGTACGCTAGATCGAAAGCATGCATCGGTTGACCTAGTTCTAACATCACGTAGTTGAGAATGTCGACAATTACATTGATCGATCGTATTCCTGCACAGCGTAGTCGATGAGAAAGCTGCCAAGGTGTATGCGCGTTTACATCAATGTTCTTAATAACCCTACCAAGATATAGTGGACACCCGACGCTGTCATCTAAGTAAATCTCTATCTGGTCAGATATAGTTTCACGCGGAGAAGGAATTGACGGTCTTATTAAATTGCAGTCAAACAATACCGATACTTCTCGTGCAACGCCTAACATCGAGAAACAATCACCACGATTCGGTGTTAGATCGAATTCGACGACTTCATCGTTCATTCGCAAAACTTCTGTTAGTGGTTTCCCGAGTTCGACAGCGTCGCCTAGGGGCAAAATGACTTGACCGTGTTCGTCCAGTCCGAGTTCTTTTGACGAACACAACATACCATTCGATTCAACGCCTTTAATGGATTTTCGATTTACAACAATGCCTTCGGGCAATACTGCCCCAATCGGTGCAAATGCAGTTTTTAACCCAACCGCGACATTCGGGGCACCACACACCACTTCAAAACTTTCGCGGTCTGATCGAATTGAACACACAGTCAAATGTGATGCCGAGGGATGTGGTCGGACATCGGTTATTGTGACAACAATTACACCTTCAAATGGCGCGCCTACGTGATTGATACTATCGACTTCAAGACCTGCGTTTGTCAACTTCTGACAGATCTCTTCCGTTGTTGCTTCGGGCGTTACCCAATCCCGCAACCAACTTGTACACAATTTCATTTCAGTACTCTAGCCAAATTGTCGCAGGAATCGTAAATCATTATCAAACAACAATCGTAGATCAGGAATGTTGTACTTCAGCATCGCTAACCGATCAGCGCCAAAACCAAAGGCAAAACCACTATATTTCTTTGGATCTATACCTGACATTGATAGCACTTTTGGATGCACGACACCACAACCCATTACTTCTTGCCAACCATTCTCTCCTAACACATCGACTTCAGCGGACGGTTCGGTAAACGGGAAGTAAGAAGCACGAAAACGTATATCAACGTGTCGTTCGAAAAATGCTTCAACAAAATTTATCACAGTAGCTTTCAAATGGGCAAAATTGATTCCTTTATCAACAACTAATCCTTCGACTTGATGAAACATTGGCGTATGAGTTCGATCGAAATCCCGCCGGTACACGCGGCCGGGACAGATTATTCGAATGGGGGGTTGCTCTTGTTCCATCGTGCGAATCTGAACTGGTGAGGTGTGCGTTCTTAAAACCATTCCATTCTTTAAAAAGAAAGTGTCATGCATTGCTCGTGCAGGATGATTCGGTGGTATGTTCAACGCTTCAAAGTTGTGGTATTCGTCTTCAATTTCGGGACCTTGCGCAACTTTGAAATTCGCCCGAACCAAAATGTCTTCAATAAGAGCTAACGAATGAGTCACTGGGTGTAGGCTACCTCGAAAATGACTTCTACTCGGTAAAGAGGCATCGATTTTAGCTTCGGACGTAAGTGCTTGTTGCCGTAGAGAATCAAGCTCCGTCAATCTATCTGATAATGTGTTCTCGATAGATTTCTTGGCCGCATGAATAGCCGCGCCAACTTTCGGACGTTCCGTTTGTGAAACTGTCTTTAAGGCACGAAGAAGTTGCGTGATTTCTCCGTTTCTTCCTAAGTACTTTACGCGAGTTTGTTCTAACGAATCGATGTTTGTTGCGCTGGCGATGTCAGCTGTAGCGCGATCGACAAGATTAGATACATTCATAATATTGGTCGTGCAGCAACAAGTCTAAATGAAAAGACGACATTAGGAAAGAGTTCCTTTCGCATGGCGTCAGAAGCTGAGGGTACCAGCCTAAGCGGCTAGTGCTTGTTTGGCGCTTTGTACGATCTCAACAAACGCGGGACTCTCGTGAAACGCGAGATCAGCAAGGGTTTTTCGATCCAACTGAATATTCGCTTTCTTTAAACCATGAATGAACTGACCGTAGGTTAGTCCATGTTGACGCGCGGCAGCATTAATTCGCACAATCCATAAAGAGCGAAATTGTCGCTTGCGCTGCCTTCTATCGCGATAAGCATATTGTCCGGCTTTAATTACCGCTTGCTTGGCAACTTTAAAAGTACGACTTCGAGCGCCGTAGTACCCCCGCGCTTGTTTTAGTATGCGTTTTCGGCGCGCTCGAGACGCGACACTATTGGTTGAACGAGACATCCAATTCCTCTATTAGTTATCGTCCTTCATAAGGCAGTAGATTATCAACTTTTTTCACATCTTGCGCAGATAGTTCTTTGAAACCCCTAAGATTTCGTTTTCGCTGCTGGGACTTTTTCGTCTGCAGATGATTTTTTCCGGTTCGTTTGTGTTTATATCCGTTCGCCGTTTTCCGGAATCTTTTTACGGCGCCGCTATGTGATTTAATCTTTGGCATAGTGATTGTTTCTTACTTCTTTTTTCGACTTAAAGGAGCAAAAATCATTGTCATTTGTTGTCCTTCTAATTTTGGAACCAGCTCTACCGTTGCATTATCTTGTAAATCTTTCTCTAACCGTTCAAGCATTTTCAACCCAATCTCTGGATGTAAACTCTCTCTGCCTTTGAATCTCAAACTAACTTTAGCTTTATCACCGTCTTCCAAAAAACCGATAATTCGCTTCAATTTTATGGCGTAATCACTTTCGTCGGTAGTTGCTCGAAAGCGTATTTCTTTGACTTGAGTATTTCGTTGTTTTTTTCGGTTCGCTGACCAAGCCTTTTTCTGTTCAAACAAATGTTTGCTGTAGTCAAGAATTTTGACGACAGGCGGGTGGGACTGTGGCGCAATAAGTACTAGATCAAGACCTTCAGCACGTGCTGCAGCTAGTGCTTGCGACCGAGGAACAACCCCAACTTGTTCACCTTCTTTATCGATTAATCGCACTCGAGGTGCTTCGATGTTTTCGTTGAGTAAGGCGCGATCTAGTTTCGAACTTGCAGCGGCCTTACTTATGACTCTTCCTCAAATTGGTCTCTACTCAAAGTACTTTACTTCATATTGCTCTGCCTTTAGATAGGTTAAATGAGAGAAAAGTGACAGGTTTTCAGGCATATAAATCTCCTAAACAGAAACAATAACTTTACTTAAATTTTAAGAATCTGGAATCGACAACCGTTACACCGATGGTGGAACGTCGAACGAGAACTTGATTCAATATGTGATTCAGTACAACAACTCAGGATTCCTGTAATCCGAGCGGTATGTATGATTCCACCTATATATTTTAATGTATTGAAGCGATTCAGAAAAGTAACTGTTATTGAAGTCCACGCAACGAAGCATTAAAATTTCTAGTTTGTAGTGACAGGACTCTACCGTTTGGAGTTCTCCACTACGACCTAATAATCTATGAATCTCTCAGGATTCGATCACTTATTTGTAGGCGCGTAGCTCAGTTGGGAGAGCATCACCTTGACATGGTGGGGGTCGTTGGTTCAAGTCCAATCGCGCCTACCATTGCTTGTCACTATTTAAGCAAACAGGACATCTTGTTTAAGTGCTTCAATCTTATCTCGAATACTCGCAGCTTGCTCAAACTCTAATTGATCAGCATGTTCAAACATTTGTTTTTCTAGCTCTTTTAGCAGTTTTGTTGCCTCATGGATATCTGTGGGGGAATCGTACTGTGAGACGTCGACGTTTTTGGTTGTACGACGACGGTTCGATTTTGGATTCACATAGGTTCTAGCACCTTCCATCACATCGGCGACATCTTTTGTGACCGACTCGGGAATGATGTTATGCTTTCGGTTAAACGCGATTTGTTTGTCGCGCCGCCGGGTTGTTTCCTCAATCGCACGTTGCATGGAACCGGTAACTCGGTCGGCGTACAAGATCGCGCGTCCGTTGAGGTTTCTGGCGGCGCGACCGATGGTTTGAATCAATGACCGATCTGACCTTAGAAATCCTTCCTTATCAGCATCTAATACAGCAACTAACGAAACTTCTGGGATATCTAATCCTTCTCGTAACAAGTTAATGCCAACAAGAACATCAAACTCTTTCAATCGTAAGTCCCGAATAATTTCGATTCGTTCAATCGTATCGATGTCCGAATGCAAGTACCGGACAGCAACTTCATGCTCGTCCAAATATTCCGTTAAATCTTCAGCCATTCGTTTGGTAAGGGTCGTTACCAAAACGCGCTCGCCACGCGTCGTTGTTTCGTAAATGCTATGCAATAGATCGTCAACTTGAGTGGTAGCTGGTCTAATTTCTACTTGTGGATCAATGAGTCCGGTCGGTCGAACAACTTGATCGATGACCGGCGCACCACATTCGTGTTCGTAGTTCCCAGGAGTTGCAGAAACAAAAATAGTTTGTGGAGCCATTTTTTCCCATTCGTCAAATCGCAAAGGACGATTATCTAATGCCGAAGGAAGTCTAAACCCATATTCAACTAACGTCTCTTTGCGCGAACGATCTCCCTTATACATTGCACCCAATTGGGGTACCGTCACGTGTGATTCATCAACAAATAATAGGGCATCATTCGGTAGATAATCGAATAACGTCGGCGGAGGTTCCCCTGGTTTTCGGTTTGACAAATAACGTGAATAGTTCTCAATTCCGGTACAGAAGCCGATTTCCCGCATCATTTCTAAATCGTATACAGTTCGTTGCGAGAGTCGGTGTGCCTCGAGTGGTTTATCTTGTTTTTGCAACTCAAATACACGTTCATTCAACTCTGCTTCGATATCACCTAAAACGGCGCGAATACGTTTCTGAGGAGTTACGTAGTGAGATTTAGGAAATATGGTAAATCGTGGGACCTTATTTAATACCTCACCCGTAAGAGGATCGAAGATACTCAAATCGGTAATGACGTCGTCAAACAATTCTATGCGAACACTTTCTTGCTCCGATTCGGCCGGATACACATCAATAACATCGCCACGAACTCGATAGTGTCCACGCTGAAAGTACATATCACTTCGGGTGTACTGAAGAGTTGCTAATCGCTTTAGCAAGTAGCGTTGATCGACCCGATCTCCTCGATCTAGATGTAACACTAGCTCAAGGTAAGTACTTGGGTCGCCGAGTCCATAGATTGCCGACACCGACGACACGATTATTGTGTCTCGCCTTTGTATGAGAGCTTTCGTCGCAGACAACCGCATTTGTTCAACATGATCGTTAATAGATAAATCCTTTTCGATATAGGTGTCCGTTGCTGGCACGTATGCTTCAGGTTGATAGTAGTCGTAATACGATACGAAGTATTCAACCGCGTTATTCGGAAAGTACTCTTTAAATTCCCCATAAAGTTGTGCCGCAAGGGTTTTGTTGTGCGCGAGAATCAAGCTAGGTCGTTGTACGTTTTGGATCACGTTTGCCATAGTGAAAGTTTTACCGGATCCTGTCACACCAAGTAAAGTTTGATGCAAGTGGCCGACCTTAAGATTTTCGCACAATTGTTCAATTGCTTGCGGTTGATCGCCTTGTGGTTGGTAAGGGGCCGAAAGTTGGAACGATTGTTGTGACATGAGAGTGGGTGTGCGGCTAGATTACCGACACATGCAATTGGATTGGAGATACAGTTTTAAAATTTTGCACATAGAATCTCGAGCACGAAAAGCTATCGATACTTGACTCTTCTTTAACCTTGTCGGACGAAAGCATTAAGTATTTCAAGGTGGAATCGTACGTTTCAACGCAACATGCTAGTTGCGATGTCTTCGTTAACAGATTTAGGTTCGTTTGCCTCGACCTTTTTCCACACCTTTCCTAGTAGTGGTGTGATACAAGAATGCTAGAACCAGATTACATTAGTCAATTTCAAATTCTCTAAACAATAGTCTGGAACTAACAGCGTAACTTATAATTACCAAAATTAATTTTATTCGTGAGTACACTCGCGAAACATTTCAATCTATTTGGAGAATTCACTATGAACATGTTGAAGTGTACGCTTGTTTCATTAGCGCTAATTTTTACGTTTTCCCTGTTTGCGGTTGAAGGCACTTACGATCTCGAACGTGTCATCGACGAAGAACAAGCTGCTCGTTGGGGCGGTGGCGGCGGCCGTGGTGGCGGCATGGATATGAGCGTAACCTTAACGCTTGTAAAGGCCGAAGACGGCACTTACTCAGGTACGCTCGAAATGCCAGGTTGGGACGGCGGTATTAATGAAATGGACCTAGAAGATTTATCTGTCGATGACAAAAAGTTAACTTTCAAAACAACTCTGTCGTGGGAGGGGCGTGATGGCATGCCCGGCGGTTCGGTGGAAACTAATTACGAAGGTTCAGTTGAAGACGGTAAACTTTCCTTAACGTCAACAGCTGACATGATGGGACGTGAGATAACTCAAGAATGGACTGGCACCTTACAGAAAGCAGAAGAAGAAAGCGAGGAAGAGCCCACCGAAGCTGCGGAAGCTCCTTCTGACGAAGCTTAAGTTATCGCAACAACAATCAGTTTAAGATTTAGATCTCTAGTTGCTTCCGTTAGCTACTGAAGCACCAAAAATTTGACATTTTTGACCTAGACGTATACCTAGACGTATACCTAGACGTATCTCGTCTGGGTCTAAGATGAAATGGTTACTCGTCAGTGACGACGACACCCGTACCGTAAGCGAGCAACTCTGCTGATCCCGCCATCATGACCGACGTCGTGAAGCGGACACAGATAATCGCGTTTGCACCCAAGTCAGTTGCATGCTCAATCATCCTGTCGATGCTTTGTTCGCGACTCTCCGCGATCAGTTTCCCGTACTCCCTCACCTCTCCGCCAACAACGTTCTTTAATCCGGCCATAATATCTTGGCCGATGTGGCGTGCGCGGACGGTATTTCCACGCACTACTCCAACTGTTCTGACTATGCGCTTACCCGGAATAGTTTCACTGGTTACGACTATCATAAGTTAAATCTCCACGTTTTTGTATTTGTCTGTTTTGTGTTCTTTTATTCTGGTAAACAACACGGTAAAAAACAAGATTCCTATTCCAAAAAGACCTGCACCCATCATCAATTGAAAATAAATTGGGATCGTTTCCCAGTCTCCGAATAAATCTAGAAACACTGCAAATACGAACAAACCGACATAGAGTAGTGCGAAAATTCCAAGTAACAAAAATCCTATACCGGTCGCTAATTTTGATATTGGATTCGACATAGATCGTGGTACCTCGTTAAATCGATACTAAACTTGTATTCTACGAAACAAGTTTAATTCTTGTCTAATGCTCCTTTGATGCATTTAGCGTGCTCCGCTAATACATTCGTATCTTCAAAGGTACGCGCATGAAATTTCATATCCAATCCTTTCCACCGCGGAATAATGTGAAAGTGCAAGTGAAACACGCTCTGTCCCGCCCCTACACGATTCAGTTGCACAATCATAACACCCGCAGGGTTAAACGCTTGGTCAACTGCGCGAGCTACCCGTTGAGTTTGCAGAATGACATGTTGTAAAACCACTTGCGAAATCGAAAAAATATCTTTGGCTTGCTCTTTTGGGATCACTAAAGTATGCCCTGGACTTTGTGGCATAGCATCCATGAAAGCAACGCTCAAGTCATCTTCAGCCACAATATGCGCCGGCAGTTCACCCCGTAAAATTTGAGCAAAGACATTATTCTCATCATAGGACATTACAAACCTCCTTTACAAAAATTGTAGTTCTGTTTCTTGATGTCCCCATTATTGCAAGTCTTTTTGGCGGCGTGCCTCAAAAATCATAATCGCCGCTGCTACCCCAGCATTCAAGGACTCAGCAGAACCCAATTGCGGTAACGATACCACTTCATCAGCAAATTTAAGCCACTGCGAATCGAGTCCGTGTGCTTCACTGCCAACTACAATCGCCGTGGGGACCGTGTAGTCAACACTTAAATATGAGACCGATGCCGATGGAGAACTCCCAATAGTTGTTATTTTGTGCCTCTGCAACCACAATTGTAATGCGTGATACTTGGTGGTCACTATGGGTATCGCGAATACCGTACCAATACTATTTCGAATAGTGTTAGGATGAAATATATCGGTAATGCCATTGCACACGATTACACCCTCTACCCCACCTGAATCTGCGGAACGCACCATTGCGCCTAAGTTCCCCGGTTTTTCGACACGATCACAAATCAAGAACAACGAATCATCATGTACGGGTAGATCATGCAAGCCCCGACAAAAAGATTTCGCAATCGCTATCACGTTGTGCTCTACGTCTCGATAACATAATCTAGCAAAAATTGATCGAGAGACAAAATGCAGGTTTGCTCCTGCATCTGTCAATCGGGCAACGATAGACCGGATCTCGGCATTATCTATCGCTGTTTTGCAACAAAAAATGTGTTCAATTTCAACATTAGCTTGTGTGGCACAAGAAATTTCTGGAAGACCTTCAATAAGAAATCGCGAGTGCTCTACTCGTGCCCGCTTTGTATGTAAAGCGAGCGCCAATTTAACAAGCGAATGTTTTGTGCTTGTTAGAATTTGAATACTATATACCATATAATCCTTTGATAGTTGCTCGCACGTGGAAAACCGTAGCGCAGTCAATTATGCTTATACCTTAAGTATCTCAATAAGATATTCTTGTGTAACTCTAAACCGCAGACAAATTTGAAATTTAGCCTCACCGTTCGTTTATGTCATGCAAGTCTCCATGTGTGCATGTCGTCCGAGATTACTCTCATCTTTATTGAGGATCCCACACACGTTTTGTCGTCGTACTCGCTCGAACGCAACTCTCTGGTATCGCAAGTAATTGCATAATAACAAATGAGTTTACCCTATTGGAGTTGATAGAGGGTATGGAACAAATTCTAGAACGACGTTTTCCGTTTTCACCTTTTCCTATTGGATGGTATTGGGTGGAATTCAGTGAAAACGTCAAGAGAGGCCAACTTCGCAGCAAAACGTGGATGGGGCAGCAAACAGTCTTTTGGAGAGACGAACAGGGCCGACCGTGCTTGGCGAATGCCATATGTCCTCACCTGGGTGCTAATCTGTCGCCGGAGTTCGGTGGTAAGATCAAAGACGGACAATTGGTCTGTCCTTTTCACGGGCTCAAGTACAACACACAAGGCCAGTGCGTGCACTCGCCCCTGGGAGAGGTCAAACATTCAGTCACTCTGACGACTTATCCGATACGCGAGACTGGAGGGGTCATTTTTGCCTATTGGCACCCGAAAGGAGAGGAACCGCAATGGAGCGTTCCCGATCTGGACGAAGGAAACTGGTCGAATTTTCTTCACACCTCACGGGAAATTCGAACGCATCCCCAGGAGACTTCCGAGAATGGAGTAGACCTCACACACCTTCCCTACGTGCACGGGTATTCCAACGTCGAGAGTCTAGGACCGCTGCGCATCGACGGGCACTATTTGCAAAACCGTTTCAGACTGACCCGTCTCATTGATCCGTCGAAACGCTTCTGCTTGCGGCTTACCGTTCAAGCTACCGTCAGCATGTTGGGTGTCGGCTTTTCGATGATTGAGTCTACCATGGAAACGGCGGGACTCCACATTCGTCAATTGGCACTCAGCACACCAATCGATGGAGAAAAAGTCAATTTTGTAATGGCAATTCAAATGCAAGACATCGAACGACCCAATGTGTTAATGCCCGGACTGGGACTATTTCCAAAACGATTGCTCAACGCCATCCTGCTCAAAATATTCTTCAAAGTCTACTTGAATGACATATCGCAAGACTGGGACATCTGGGAGAACAAGGAGTATCTAACCTCTCCGAGACTTGACCCTAGCGAAACTTCCATTTTGCACTTCCGACGCTACTGTGAGCAGTTTTATGTTCCACTTGAATAACTCCATTTTATAGCTTTAGATTTGGTAGGAATTAAATCTGATTCATTTAATCCAGGCAAGGTCGGAATTTTGGAGAATACTACAGGAAAAGGTCTGTAATCAATATGCGAATCATTAGTTGGAATGTCAACGGTCTACGTGCTTTAATAAAAAAAGGAATATTCCCAAAATTTCTTGAATCATCCGGTGCAGACGTCGTCACTTTCCAAGAAACCAAGGTCCGCGAAGAACAGCTACCCGTAGATGTTCTTCAACTTGAAGGTTGGCATAGCTACTACTCATCGGCGGAACGACTTGGTTATTCTGGTGTCGCGCTCTATAGCCGTAGACCCGCGGATGAAATCATTTCATCCTTACCGGTCAATCAATTCAACGATGAGGGACGGTATTTAGTTGCTCGTTTTGGTGATATCAACGTCGCATCGATCTACTTTCCAAACGGTTCTGGGAAGAATCGCGACAACAGTCGAGTCCCTTACAAACTCGAGTTCTATGACTGTGTCAAAAACGAAATGAATCGAATGCGTGACATAGGTCCAACATTCGTCACCGGTGATTTCAATACAGCCCATACGGAACTAGATATCGCGCGCCCAAAAGCTAATGCTAAAACTAGCGGTTTTCTGCTTGAAGAACGTGAATCGTTTGCGCAATGGCTTGAAGATTCATGGATTGACGTCTTCCGAGCCCACCACCCAAACGAACCAGACCATTACACCTGGTGGCGACAATGGGGCAACTCCCGCGAAAACAATGTTGGCTGGAGAATCGACTATGTATTAGCGTCGAGTAAAGCAGCTGCACTTGTTACTAAAGCATTTCATTGGCCGAACGTTTACGGTTCAGACCATTGCCCTATTGGCATCGACTGTCCTACCGTAAATCTTTAGTAGATTACGGTACCATAACTTCGTCGTTGTCGAAAACGACAACAGAAAAAATTTACGCGGTTTTTAGTTTTGTAGTACTTTTCGTCTGAGTTTTAGACGACCGCTCAGCTTGTGCTGGCTCTCTACGCCATCGTGCTTTGTAGCCAGTGAAACTCGTTTGTGCGAACGCTTGTTCAGCAGCCCATTCTTGATCGAGTTTTTTCGCTTCTAATAAACCGTCTTCAGAGAATGGAAAGTACTTCTGCCGAAGTTTTCCCTCTACAGATCTAGCAACACGATAACTTTTGTACGTTCCTTGTTTGTGCTCATATACACTCATGAGAATACCATCCTGGTAAAAAAGTTTGGTATATCATAACATATTGAACAATATATTCCAAATTTGTTTTCGAACATCATTTCAGTTCTGGTTGTTGCTAAATCAATTTCTTACAATAAAATAGAACAAAACACCCGTTATCGTAGTTCTAATGTTTGCTGTTGGGAGGACACAAATTTATGAATAAACTCGTTAACTTAATCAGGTTTTCTTTTGCTGTTGTCACTGTATGTTTATGTGGTTCCCTACTGAGTGCACCGTACTTCATAACTGGTGAGGTAATCTATCTAGAGAACCAAGAGACTATCGAAACTGCAGGCGACACTACTGTCGATGAAACGATCGACGAGACGACAGAAGAGACTGTAGACGAAACCGAAGTTAACACATTGGATAGTTCAGAAGAAGCATCTACGGAGAATTCTCAAGAACTGGAAGAGTTACAGGAAGCAGTATTTGATCCGATGTCTGCGCAAGTCGTGATTACTTACGAAATAACCAATGAAGAAGGCGATATTGAAGAAGTTGAACTAGTTGCCCAAGAATTCACCGAAGGTCGTTTCTTCTTTCGCGAGAGTACTACTGAACCGTTAGACTTGACTATCACAGTTACCAAGAGTGAAGACGAGCAGATAACGTCGTCAGCGGTGCTAGAACCCGGACGTAATTTACGCTTTGCATACGTTGTAGGTAACGACAGTTACCCATATGATCGACTGGTACTAGTAGGCCAATCACTATCCAAAGAACAAGATAGCAAAGCAACAATTGTCGGAGATTTAAGTGACGCCAATGTTGATCTATCCCGCGCAACTGCTTATGTTTACGGTCGCACAACGGACGACGAAGGTGAAAGGGTTTTCGTAATGTCGCCAACCGTTTTGTTGCATGAAGATCGTTTTCAAATCGAAGTTGGTACTGATAGACCTATGGCTGTGATTGTGGCGATTTATTCCATGGAGCAAGAATTCAGTGCAGTTGTTGACGCAGTAATTGAACCTGGAAATACAGTCACGGTAAATTCGACTGAAAGAAATGGTCGTAGTTTACTTTATGCTGAGGGTGGCGAACGACATACGAAACTTATATCTAATTGGCAGAAATCTGATAAATACTTGGATTCAATTGCCAAGTACCAAATAGCGTATGAACAGTGGCGTGCCTCAGAGGAACTTAGCGAGATTTCCGAAGACACTGAAGTAGAACATGATTCGACCGAAGAAGCTCAAATTGATGAAACCGATAAAGAGACGCAAGACGAGGTCGTCGAAGTGGCTGACATCGAACTCGCGGAAGGTTGTGAACACGTGGAAGCCCCCAAAGTCGCGGATACTGCAACTATGTACCCTTGGCGAGAAGCATACGATGTCATGAATGACATGAAACATGAAATGTTAGAGCATCTGGCACTAACTTCGGAAGATCCAATTAATGCACTGCTAGCACTTGACATCGGCGCGTTCGGTTATGGTCGTGACCAAGAAAGAGCACTAGAAGTCTACGACAAAGTACTTGCATCTTACGAAGAAGAAACCTCTGTTCCGAATTGGATTATGAAATCTTACGAAGATCAAAAGGATCAGGTAGAAATTGTTCGAAACGCAAAAGCTATCGTTGTTGGACAGAAAGCACCAACCTTTACCCTACCAGATCGTGATGGCAACGAATATACCCTTTCAGTTGTACTCGCGCAACAAGACACAGTTCTCGTTGATTTTTGGGCTTCATGGTGCGGACCTTGCATCGCTTCCTTTCCACATCTGAAGGAGATGCACAAAGCATTTGCTGCAGAAGGTTTTGAGATCGTTGGTATTTCAATTGACTCAGAAATGGACGATTGGCTTGAAGCGCTTGATGAACACGACTTGCCTTGGATGAATGTCGGTGAAATTCTCGGGGACGATACTTTGTCAGCGGGTTCCGTCGGACATACTTACGGGATCCAGGCCATTCCAACGACTATTTGGATAGATTCTGAAGGATGTATTATCGGTAAAAATCTATCGTACGATTCATTAGAAGAAGCGCTAGTAGATCGCTACGGCGAAATTACGGAAACTGACGAGTCTTAATCGGTTTAATTAAAACATAGCATCAAATCGGGACCTTGAATTCTGATATTTTGGTCCCGGTTTTATTCTGACACTACGCGTGTTGTAACGACAGGATGAACTGACGATTAATTTGGTTATCAATCATCGTCTTTAAAATTATTCATTCTGCTTCGCTCACTCTAAAGGAAATCGTAATCCATGATTAGTTCAGATCTATCTTCAGTTTTTAACCTGTTCCGTAAAAGTTCGGAAACAGAGACGAAAAAGTTTTTCAATGAAGTCGTTTTGATGACTTTAGCAAGAGCTACCAGTTCCGACTCAAACATCAAAGATATTGAAGTGGAGCAAGTTCGGAGTTGTATTAAAGAGGTAACGGGAGAAGACGTACCTATCGCCAATATCAGGGTTGCAGCTAACTCGCATATTTACGAATCTGCCCCTATTGAACGCTATCTGATCGCCGCAAGTAATGTGCTTGATCTGAAACAGAAATTGACAATTCTATCTTCACTGGTAAACGTCATTAAATCGGACGAACGCATTACAACTCGGGAAGTTTTGTTCTTCAATATGGTTGCGAGAGCGCTCCAAGTGAGCCCAGCCGATCTACTTGGACTAATACCCGAAGCCTAGAAAAACCCTTTTATTTGAAGGTGTCAGGCTGTGATTTAGACCTGAGATCGTTCTTATAATTTTCGAAGTTCCACCTTAGCTCAGTTGGTAGAGCAGCTGACTGTTAATCAGCGGGTCGCTGGTTCGAGCCCAGCAGGTGGAGCCATTTTTTCAAATACGAATCAGAATCTAGCGCTTACGTTTGAGTTCCGGCGTTAACGGTTCATCTCGCTCAATTTTTTCTATGATTTCCTGGCGGGCTTTTGCCATGCGAAGATATCGTACCGGACGTGACGGATGAGTCCCACTTTCCTTTAAACCGACTTGTGCCGAAACACGTCGCCACACATCTTCTATGCCGTCCAAGTCAACACCCGCGTTTGCGAGCAGGTACATAGAAATGTAGTCGGCTTCATTTTCAAATCGTTTCGAGGACGTTCTAAGACCTAGTCTAGTAAACAACCCATCAGTCCAAATGCCAACCGTCAATAAAACTCCATCAAGTAGTCCGCCGAATATGCTTCGAGCGCGAGCTTTCCGAACATGTCCGTAAACGTTGTGTGCTAACTCATGTGCAAGTATGTATTGCAAGTCAGTTTCTTTTTCTAAGAAATTGAGAAGTCCGGTGTAAACTCCAATACGTCTTCCTGATGCGTAAGCATTGAACGTAAGCGATCCAGATAGATAAATTTCAGATCGACAAGTCTCAACTGGTTGAATAGAAAAAGATAATGGCGTAAAAGAAGACTCGGACTCCCAACGAATAACGAACAGCTCTATAGGGTCTGTTCTTCCTTCCTTGGAGAATTGTCTGAGCGCTTGATTTAACTGTGAACGTGCCGTAGTACTATTCTTTACGATATTCTCATCCACTTCTACGATCATGTCGCGTGGCTGTAATCCAGCTAAGGCAGCTGGCGAATCTTTTGCCACACCCCAAACCATTGCATCAATCGCGTTATCTTCAATAATCTTCCGCGCTATCCAGACACCGATTTGAAAATCAGTGTATCCTTCACAAAGCTCAAGATTCCGAGTGATCAATGGCCAGGAGGCATCGGCAATTCGTTGTGTTCCCGCAATAAATCTATCTTTCGTTAGTTCCAATTGAACTTCTTCTTCCTGTTCAATTTCTTCAGGGGTCAGAGAGGGTACTTGTGTGATCGTAGAACAGGAACACACACACCATCCCATAAGTAGGAATAGAAAAAATAAGCGAAACTGTAAATTCATTGAAAGTAACAATTTATTGTTTGAAGTTAAATTGCAAGTGAATTTGATAAATTCGACACGAAATTTTAAGTACGTTACTTTTTGATTGTAGAATACTCTGCTTTTGTTGTCTTGCCACCGTTTCATCATTGATTGATTACGCATCATGTCATTACCCACAATCATAGATTTAACCCAATATTACGTCAGTCTTTTGCGACCTATTTTTACTGGTCGAAAGTACATTTACATTGCAGAAGTCGATGCAATTGCCGTGCGAGCAGAAAATGAAATGGCCGCGCTCGGTGTTGAAGATATGTTGTTTTTAGTCGGAAACAAGGGAACAAGTACCGATTCAATACCCCCTGATTTGCGGATCTATTCGCTTAACACCACAGGGGTAAATATGGTGAAAGCAGCTCAAAGGTTTGAACAAGCAATTACGAATCTCCCAAACGAGGTTGAAAATGAAATCGATGATTGGGATCGAAAACGAACTGCTCGCTGGATCACGCCTGCTATGTTGCGAGAATTCGAATTGATTGCAGGTCGCAAAAAATATGGTCGACGAAAACCCTCTTGGGTAGCATTCGAAGACAAGACCAAAATCGACTCATTTTGGAGATCACTCGGAGTCAACTGTCCCTCTTCTCAAGTCATTACTCTTAGTGATCCAAATATCAAAACGGTCAATCATTCTCTTGATAAAGGTGAAGGCACGGTTTGGTCGGCCGATAATCGGGACGGTAATCATGGCGGAACGATGGGGGTACGACGTGTAACTTCAGAAGCGGACTTTATCTCAGTCCGAAAAGAATTAAAAAAGATGGCCAATAAGGTGAGAATCTCGTCTTTTATCGAAGGGATTCCACTGAGTATTCACGGTATCAACTTCGAAGACATAACAATCGTGTTTCGGCCTATTGAATTAATCACCTTACGATATCGTGATAGTTGTGAATTCCTGTGGGGAGGCTGTTCATCAACGTTCGACCCTCCGTTGAAAGATCGAGAATATATGCAAGAACTAGCTTACACAACGGGTCGAGCCTTAAACCGTGAAGTGCGTTATCTCGGTCCTTTTTCCATTGACGGTATCCTCTCTGAAAATAGTTTTGTCCCCACCGAGTTGAACTGCAGGTTATCGGGAGGGTTTAGTACTTTGACCAATGGACTCACGAACTTTCCCTTAGCACCGTTATGTTGGACCGTAATGGAAAATGAAAAATTGGACTATCAAGCAAGAAAGTTGGGAACTGCGCTACTTGACTGGGCAGACTCAAATCGCTTTTGCGGTGGTAGAGTAATCACAACCAAGTCTTTCGACACTGTTAATCAGTTGTTGTTAACACGAGACGGTTCGGTGTTTCGCGAAGTGAGAGATAAAGAAACTCCGACTGCTACACTCACTTACGGACCGAGCCCTATGGGTGGTATCGTGTTCTTTCAATCTTTGATTAAGGAAGATCAAAGGAACCAACCGACAGCTCCAGAAATCGTACGTGCGATCAGATTTGCTGACGCGACTATTGGTACAGATTTTGGTCCGTTAGAGTGCGCAACTCCGACACACAATTAGTTGAGTAGTAATGTTTCGGTAGTCAACGATGGACTAGTGCTCGCACATCAACATCCAATTGATACCAAATTTATCTCGACACATCGCAAAATACGCTCCCCAGAATGTTTTTTGTGCTGGAAAGGTAATTTCGCCACCGTCGGAAAGCTTCGCTAACCATTCGTCGGTTTGAGTTTGACTATCGGTATCCAAACAGAGTGAGAAATTGTTCCCTTCAGAAAAATTCGGATCATCGTCAGGTGTATCGCTCGCCATGAGTATGCCCGACTTAAACCCAAGGGAAGCATGCATGATTCGGTTGGGATCTGAACCTCCGACTCCGTCTGGACCATCTGCAAAAGTCATCATCGATTCAAAATCGAGACCAAATATTGAGCGGTAGAATTCCATTGCTTCGCGGCAGTTTCCATTAAATGTTAGATATCCGTTGATAGATGCCATGTATAACCTCGTCGATTGTTGACTATTGACTACAGTATTTGTAGTGTATCAGGGTTTGAATTGCTTTATTGTAATCTTTGCACATTTTGTACGAGACCATTCGCTTATGTACTAGTTTTATCGACTGAAATAAAATAAATCTTCGTCCACCAATAAAAACACATCATCATGCGAAAGTACTTTTTTCTGGTTTCACTATTTACCGTTTTTCTGATTTCTTGCAGTCAGGACTACGATTCAAATACGACTACAACTTCGCTCACGACCACAAGTGAGCCTTCCGATGAAATTGAAGCCCCTTACGTAACAACCAATAATTTCGATGAATGGGTATTACAATCTGACAAACCTGTTCTGGTTGATTTCACTGCGGAGTGGTGTGTTCCGTGTAAAGTGATAGATCCGATCATTGACAGCCTGATTTCAGAGTTTGAAGGTCGCGCCAGTGTTTTCAAGCTAGATATCGACAATTCACCAGAAATCTATGACGACTACAGAGTTAATGGTATACCACACATACTATTCTTTAACCATGGAATTGAAGAAGAAAGAATATCGAGTCCGCAAGATCGAACAGTCTATGTCGACTACCTTGAAGCAATGATTGAAGGGGAGTCAGCGAAGAGTGTAACTTACCAATTATTAGATCAAGATGAATTTCGCCGACACTTCATACTATCTCGCGATCTCGATGTCATCAAAGCAGCAATGAATATGAAGCCACTTCTATTAAAGACGAATTTTGAAAACGGGCTTACACCACTTTCTCTCATTCTCAACTTTTCTAGTGTTCGACAAAACGACTTAATAGACTTAGCTCTATCTCAAGAACCAGAAATTACTGTCCAAGATTTAGTCGCACTAGGTCGTTGTGACGAGTTTAGAGAAGCGGTTTTAGCCGATCCTGAAGCTGTAGATCGACCTGATCCAGACGGTAATACACCGATAATCACTGCCTTAATGCGAGCACATAGATTAGCCGAAAAGAATTGTGTACGGACTGTGCTCAAAGCTGGACCGACGCTCGACAAACAAAGTGAAGGTACTAGATCACTCAATCGTGCAGTGATATTGATGGACGACGACACAATTTTGCAGGAATTTCTCGATAGAGGTTGGGATCCAACATTGAAGGACGAAACTGGAAAAAATGCCTTACATTGGGCTGCAACCTATGGATATGAAAGTAAGATTCGAACTTTGCTAGAGTTTGGTATGGATCCAACAGTCGAAAATTCCGATGGTGAAACTGCAGGTGGCACTATAAGTCGGTTTATATCAAGGCGCGAACAAATGATTGAGTCAGAGCGAGCAAATTTGGATGAGGATACCTTAAATGAATTGGAAGCTGAACTACAGCGATACAAAGATCTGATAACGATGCTTGAAAATTCTTCAATCGAACAGAATTGAGCAGTTTTTGTAATTAACTGTTTCGTAGTCAATTGCGTTCCCTTATGAAAGTTGAAAAAGAACTCTGAGCGGTCCCCCTCGCCTATTGTCTGTCTCGACACGAATATGAAACCTAGCCAGTATTCGTGATTTAGCGGAATTAAATGGGAAACCATATGCTTGATTCCAGGCTACACTTATTACTGATCTGTGTTGTACTGACCTTTAATAGCACTATAAACGCCAAGCCATTAACCATCGCAGTAGCGACGAATTTTCTCACTACAATGGAAGAACTTAGCGAGCGGTTTTCGTCCGATAAAGATGCTGAACTCACAGTCGTTAGTGGTTCGTCCGGACAACTAGTTGCCCAAATTCGTGCTGGAGCTCCGTTCGATGTACTCTTCTCGGCGGACCAAAAACGGGTTGATGTGCTTGTAGAACTAAATCTTGCGGAATTAAACTCCAGATTTACTTATGCAAATGGTCAACTTGCGTTTTATTTAAACCCAAAGAACTCGAAAGATCTTTCTGCACAGGAAGTTTTTGAAAATCTTTCGTGTGATTCGATAGTAATCGCCAATCCTAAGGTAGCCCCTTATGGGCAAGCCGCTAAAGACGTTATCAATCAGATCAAATCTGAAGACGGTCTTGAAGAATCTGTAGTGTTAGCCGAAAACGTAAATCAGGCATTCTCGACTACACATACCGGCAACGTAGACTGTGGATTTGTGGCATTCTCAGCAATACTGACTAAATCAACTGACAAACAGTTCTTCTACAAGATTCCACACGAATACTATTCCCCTATCAAACAGGACGCCGTAATACTAAAATCTTCAAAAAGCCCTAAACTTTCCCAGAAGTTTTTTGATTTTGTTCAAAGTCAGGAAGCCAAGGATCTGATTCGTGAACATGGATACTTAGTTGATTGAACGGTATAGATTTCTCAGTCATACTTCTGACAATACAACTAGCTTTAATCACGACCCTATTACTACTAGTTCTCGGAGGTCCTCTCGCCTGGTGGTTATCAAGAAGCAAAAACAGACTTAAACCGGCCGTTGAGGCAATTACTACGTTGCCTTTAGTTCTACCACCAACGGTACTTGGTTTCTACTTTCTAGTGATATTCAATCCGCATACACCCCTTGGTTCATTTATCGTTTTCTTAACCGGAGAATCACTTACCTTCTCTTTTCAAGGGCTGGTCGTCGCGTCAATCATTTACTCCATGCCTTTTATGGTACAACCGTTGAAGATTGCGTTTGATAAATTAGATCAAGGTATTCTCGAATCAGCTAAGGTTTTAGGAGCGAACCCATGGGTTTGTTTGTATCGAATTGTGATACCGTCCTGCATACGCGGGATCGTTTCGGCGATGGTACTCACGTTCGCGCACACTGTAGGAGAATTCGGTGTAGTATTAATGATTGGTGGGAACATTCCAGGTAAAACGAGAGTCATTTCTATCGCAATTTATGAACATGTTGAAACACTCAACTATGAAAGTGCTCATATACTCGCCTTAGGATTAATTGTCTTCAGTTTTCTAACGTTACTAGTCGTTTATGCCATGAATCGCGAACCAACTCTTCGACTCACCTAAATGTTGTCATTAAATATAAAACTTAAGCGATCGGATTTTGAGTTATCGATTGATACCTCCCTAGATTTGAACACCCCTACAGCGATACTCGGTGCTAATGGAAGTGGAAAAACCACTTTGTTGCGAATCATCGCTGGTTTGGAACGAGCTTCCGGAAAAATCAAATTTAACGATACAGTATGGATAGACACTGACAATGGGATCAACATTTCAACTCGACATCGTGCTATCGGCTATCTGACGCAGAAACCACTATTGTTTCCCCATATGGATGTCGAATCTAACCTCAGATTTGCCGAACATGTCTCGCAGCAACGCACACTCACCGGTACAGCGATTTCGACAGATGAAATCCTTAAAACTTTTGATCTTTTACCGCTTCGAAACAAAAAAACCTTTGAAATTTCAGGAGGAGAATTGAGTCGAACAGCACTAGCACAAACACTGCTCTCTCGTCCTACTTTACTGTTGCTCGATGAGCCGCTAGCCTCGATCGATGTGAATCGAAAGAAGGATTTGATTCCTTACTTGGAAAACTACTTACAACAGCACCAATTGCCAATGTTGTACGTAACTCACAACATTTCTGAAGTCGCTCGATTTTGCCCACAATCTGTAGTATTAGACAACGGATCGGTTGTGAGTTTTGGGGATTCATCGAACGTAATTCAAACTTTGTCACAAGATTCGATTTTCGAATCGACTGACGTGAGCACATTGCTAAAGGTCAAATTTGTAGAGTATGACAGTACCTATCAAATTGTGACATTTAATCTTGGATCTGACAAAATATTTGTCCCTACTATCAAACAAGACAGATTTCCATCACAGGTTTATTTACGTATTCGAAATCTCGATGTTGGCTTAGCCCGTACTCGACCGTCTGATGTGAGTATTCGCAACGTCATATCAGGAACTATATCAGCCATCCAAAATGACCTACTTACACCATACACAGACATTCAACTCACCTGTCAAAATGAACAACAGTTGCATTCTCGAATTACACGGAAAGCTTGCGAGGAATTACAGTTAATGGTAGGTCAAGAAGTTTTTGCCCTGATTAAAAGCGTTTCCTTAGAACTCTAGTTTGACGCGCATCGAGACAGGTCAGAAAGTCATCATTGTCGGCGGTGGAATCGCTGGTCTGACAACCGCTTTAGCTTTGAATCATGTCGGTATTTGTTCTTCCGTGTTTGAAAAGTATAGTTTTTCGGACCGATTCGGTGCAGGGATTCAGTTAACTCCTAATGCAACAAACATTCTTTTTAAATTTGGTTTAGAACAATCTCTTCGAGCAGCCTCTATCGAAGTTTCTGATATGTACATTAGACATTGGAAAACTGATCGGAAACTAACAACAATTGATCTGCGGTCGACAGTCGCCAAGCATTGTTCATCGCCTTATTTACAGATCCGACGAGCTAATTTAATTCAAATCTTGAGTGAAACCTGTCGTCAATACACAAACATTGAATTGTTTCCTGACGAAGAATTGAACTCAGTCGAAACTAGTTTCGACGGAATCTCGGTGAGTTCAGAAAAACGAACATTAACTGGTCCCCTGGTAGTTGGTGCTGATGGAACTCATTCAAAAACCCGTGAAATGATGAGAATACCTCATGAATATCAATTCACTGGTTGGCACGCATGGCGAACTATCGTAAAAACACACTCGGAAAAAGATCTTTCTATGAATGTTTGGTGTGGTTCAAATGGGCATGTCGTCGCGTATCCAATATCTAACTTAGGACATCTTAATCTCGTGTTCATTTCGAAATCTAATGAGGAATTTGAAAATAGATGGCGTCAAACAGGAGACTTAGACGAGCTCAGGGAATATTTTTCGTCTTGGTGTCAACAAATTCAGAGGTTTATTAATCTGATTGAAGCAAAGCAGTTATTTAAGTGGGGATTATTCAGTTCGAAGTTGCAGAAGTCAAATTGGCATCGTGAAAAAGTGGTTTTACTTGGGGATGCGGTTCACCCTATTCTCCCCTTTCTTGCACAAGGAGCGGCGCTTGCGATTGAAGATGCTATGTCACTCGCATGGGTGCTAAACTCCTACCAAAATCACGCCGGTGCAATCCAACTATTTGTGCAATTACGACACAAACGAGTAAAGATGATTCAAGACAATTCAGAAAAATTGGGGCATGTCTACCACATGCATGAACCTCTAGCAAAGTTGCGAGATTTCTATACGAAGTTCGCGATTAGTCAATTGATACGAAGCATTTATGCTTACGATACGTATAAAATTAAGGGGTAAGTTGAACTTATTTGTTCAAATCACAATCGACGGAATACAGACTAGCCGTCCAAAACAATTAAACTAGGAATTTTGTTATGCCAACTCTTCGAACAATTGCAATCAGTGTGTCATTACTGACCACCGGGATATTATTCGCAGGCGCTCCTCTAACCGTTTCCGGTCAAACCACGATTGCACCGCTCATTGAGCAAGTCACGGATGCTGTAGTCAATATTTCAGCGTTTCGAGTAAGGGGGAACCAAGTTTTGACTCCACGAGATCGACGTATTCGAGATTCGATTGGTTCTGGTGTGATTATCGACGCTGAGAAAGGGTTCATCGTCACTAATCATCATGTTGTGGATGACTCTTGGGGATGGATTGTCACTTTAAACGATGGTCGCGACTTTGAAGCTGAACTCATTGGTTCAGACGTCGAAACCGATGTCGCATTGATTCAGATTGATGCTGACGATCTTCTAGCACTTGAAATGGCTGATTCTGACAGTGTTCGGGTTGGTGATTTTGTTGTTGCAATTGGTAGTCCATTCGGACTTAGACAAACAGTAACTTCAGGAATCGTGAGTGCATTGGGACGGGAAGATTTCACTACCGATACCTACCAAAACTTCATTCAAACAGACGCAGCAATCAATCCGGGTAACTCAGGCGGCCCCTTGATGAATTTTCAAGGTGAGATTATCGGAATTAACACCGCTATTGTTGGTACGTCCCGGGGAGGGGTTGGTATAGGCTTTGCAATCCCAGCAAACATGGTACAGGCAATCACCGGTCAAATAATCGAGTTTGGTTCAGTCAATCGCGGTATTCTCGGGATCAAGATGGATAACATCAATTCTACTCTTAAAGAAGTTTATGAACTTGATTCAACAAATGGGGTCATCGTAGTCGAAGTACTTGAAGGGACGATGGCAGAAGAGGCCGGAGTGAAAGCGAACGATATTATCGTAGCAATCGACGATGAATCAATTAAAAATTCGAACCATCTACGAAACGTGATCGGCTTACGCCGTGTAGGCGATCAAATCGGATTAAACATAATCCGCGATGGTAAACACATAGATGTACAAGCTACGATCGGAGAAAAATTGCGTTTACGTGGTGAAGACTTATCGGAAAAACTCGCTGGAATAATGATAAAGGATCTAGATCCAAACGATCCTGACGAAGCAGAGATTTATGAATTATTGCAAGGATATGGCTTGGTTATTGACGAAATTGATTTGGACAGCAATCTCGCGGAATTGGGCGTTAAAGAAGGCGATGTAATTAATTACGTTAATGGCTATCGAATCAATTCGTTGTCTGCAATTGAAGCGTTAGTTGCATCTGAAGCCATCCGAGCGATAAGCATTTATCGAAATGGCCGAACTGTGAATATTCCTTTCGGGGAAACAACTTTCTGATAGGTTCATTTTGCTAGTTCGTGCGTAAATTAAGATTAGATCCAACGAATGTTCTGATTTTCAATCCGATCTAACACAAACTGCCGAATTTTTTTCGCTTTATCAACCGCCACAAACGGTATATCCAAGCTCGCTGTAGAAAATTCCAACCTAAAGGTCGACCGTCCGGTTAAAGTCTGAACTAGATTTTGAATAATCTGGACTGATTGAACCTTCTCTAATCTAGCCAGCTGCATTTTGTATCCAATAAAACCACTTCGAATCACAATATGGTTTTCACCTATTGAGAATCCGGCTTTCGACCATTGAAAATAGGCTAGAACAAAACCAACCAGTAAGATCGCAGCAAGCGTCAGCAGGTAGAACTGGTTAAATGCTACAAAACCAAACACCACCGTTGCTACTAGTATGGGTAAAAAAACGTATAACGTGAACAGTTGCCAGAAATAAATGTTAGAAACTTTTGAAATTTCCTTTGACTTTGGATTTAATGGTGGTTTACCCACAGTGTGATCGTGTACGATGTCGACTAAACGAGCACTATCGTCGAAGCGGACTCCTGGAATACGCAGTTTGTGCATGTCGTCACTTTCAGATTGTGTAAATTCCAAAGTACCACACTTGGACCATCGTTCTCTGAGATTCATCAGAAATGTGACCGTTTGTATCCGTCGTTGTTCTACGGCAACTCGACGTTTCGTGATCAAACCGTGTGAAGAATTCAAAGCTTCGCCATCGAATGTAAGTTGTAATTTGTGATATTTTTCCATGACAATGAGTCCTTGTATAAAGAATATCACAAACAAAATCAGCAAAAATATCAATAAGATGAGCGCAATACCAAAAAGTAAAGGAAGAACAAAGTTATCAAATGGATTTGAAACGATCTCGTCAAGGAAACCAGAAAACGTTTCTAGCAATTTGTTTGAGGGGCTGGTAGCAAGATAGTCTTCGGTAACCGGAGCTTGATTGCCAGAGGAAAGATCTTGACTAAGTTCAGAAAGTTCCGATTGATTCGCAGCAATGCGACTTTCCAAATCTCTCTCCCATTCTTCACTTTGCCACTGCATCCATTGAGCAAACGAGCCAAATAAAAAAGCTAAAAAGATACCAGCCATCACTATAGTGCCTCTCGCACAGAAGCTCGCCCGAACTAGATCCGTAAAGCCGACTTGATAGACTACCGTTTCCAGCTCTCTTTCAACTTGTTGCTCCTCTGGTACTTCGTCTGAAGTGATTGGATTTAGCCTGTTACGAAATTCTTGGGCAAGCGCGATTGGTAGCCCTGGGACTACCACTTCGGCTTCGGCAGTACCAGCTGTGTCCAGCGATACCGTCGACAATCCAAATAAACGATCCAATGGACCGCGATTGATATTGACAGCACGAACCCGATCCCACTTTACGTCTACTTGAGACTTTCTAATAACTCCTGACTTTACGGCGATCGAATCTTCGGATGAGCAAAATCGGAAACAAAGATATGAAAGAATTGACGATACCAGTATCAGAACAAGTGCCGCACCAATCGCGCTAGCCACTGCGACCGGAATACTGGTCCCGGTCGTTACGAGTACAACGGAAATCGCACCTAATGAGGACAAAAGATTTAGCGACTGTTTTAGTACGGCTGAAATTCGTGCGCCGACGAAGTATCCAATCGATATGGGAGATACAAACCTCCACTTAACATCTTCTTGTACCGTATTACTCATGGTGTTATCACGTGCTTAGATGGCAGATTTTTGGCTTTCGACTTCGTCAGGTGGATTAAATTGTGTCGCCACAATACAACCAACCTGACCCATCGTGAATTGACGAATGGTATTAGCCATCACGCTACTGCATCCATCAATTCTTTTGTTATACGGGGATTGGCCACCGGCTGTACAGAAGTAAAGCGTTCGAAGACTAAACATACGGTCGATGACGCCGCTATCCTCACGTATATCCTGAATTCTGCTGAAAGGAACGACATATTCCGAGCGAAATATCACGCCTTTTTTGATAAGTAAATCGGACTCCCTAAGTGCGAATCCCCGAAAACGATAGTCCAATGCTGTTACACTCGATACACTTGCCAACACCAAAAAGCAAAGAACTCCTAATACAGACATTGTGATCGCGAAATATTCTTTACCTACAGTCAAGATTATTGGCAGAACAGCTCCGACAACCAAAACTAGCACGAACACCGCCCAAAATAGTCGTTGTAGAAAAAGACGAGGAATAAATCGGCGACTGACCCGTTCCCATTCGACTTCATTCGGAATATGAGTTTCTGTTAGACTTCCTTGCTTAGATTGAGTATGTTCCAAGTTAATATCGTTCCGGGTATTGTTTAGTCTGTGGAAATACTAAGTGAAAGAATTGAAAACTATGTTTGATCAAGTGTATAATAGTTTGTTAACTCGCGTTAAGACTCAATTCGTCAGGTAATGATTTACCAGTAATCTGTGAAACTCGTTCCATAATAAATGGTCTGAGTTCGTCGACGACCTCTTTCTCTAACCCGTCGATGCAAGATCCTTGTCCAGCTGTATGGATTTCAAGCGAAGCCAAACCAAAAAAACGATGAAACACCCCTTGTCGTGATACTACATGCTGAATTCGTCCGTACGGCATTACAGTTTCTGCTCGATGAATCACTCCCATCTTAATGCGGATTTCTGTTTCACCGATGGTATAACCTCTATGACGATGTTCAAATGCAGTAACCCAGAGAACGGGAATAAGTACCACCAAACTAACCGGTGGTACCCAAATCGGATACGAACCCATCATTTCATGGAGTTCTTCGACGAAGTAAAAGATAACGCCAAATAGATTTAGTATGAGAAGAAAAAATAAAGTTGTCACCCCTCGTGAGAGGAACAGCATTACAGGGAATTTGTCGCTCGATTTTTGCCACACTACCGGTTCAGGTAGCGATAAATCATTCACAAAGATTTGCTTACTTTCTTGATGTCGCACTGTTTGTCCTAAAAGAACTAGATTAGCAGACCGGTAGTCGTTTGTAGTAACTCAATAGTCTTGAGGTACCACTCCGATATCAAGTGTACTTTTCACTCATATCAACTCGTGTATTCTAGTTCTTTCAATGTCGCTAGAACGTATATGTAGACTATTAGCGTAGCCTTCACTCTTTGAATTTATTAGTTTTAAACTCGCTCAAGGTAATACCGCTCGGTCGGTCTGCGATGTTGCTTTACCATAAAATAATTCCCTTCCATTTGTTCTATTCTTTCACTTCACACTGGTACTCTAGGTAATGTTAAAAACTACCAATTTAGGTCGAAATTGCGGTTTAAAAGTTTCGGAACTGTGTCTCGGAACCATGAATTTTGGAGAGCCCGGTCGGGGGCACCAAGGTGATTGGACCATATCTGAAAAGGATGCAACTCCTATATTTAAAACAGCGTTTGAAAACCAACTGTTTTATTTTGATTGTGCAAATAATTATGGACAAGGTGCATGTGAACAAGTCGTCGGTTCTATCTTGCGAACCCTGTTTCAGAGATCAGAGTATGTTCTTGCTACGAAACTAGCCATGCCGATGGGACCGGGTGCCAACCAAGGTGGTCTGTCGCGGAAACACATTTTTGAATCGATTGATGCTAGTTTGTCTCGATTAGGTATGGAATATGTCGATCAATTAGTGATTCACCGGCACCCACACGGAGTCCGCGGTAAATTTCGAGTTCCATTAGAAGAATCAATGGAAGCTTTACATGATGTAGTAAAACAAGGAAAAGCACTCTATCTTGGTGCTTCTTCAATGTTTGCATGGCAATTTGCTGAGTTGCAATCGCTTGCTAAGATGCACGGATGGACCCCTTTTGTTTCGATGCAGAATCATTACAACTTGATCTATCGTGAAGAAGAACGAGAAATGAATCCCTATTGTGCCTCACACGGAATAGCGTTGACCCCGTGGTCACCTTTAGCCCGAGGAATCTTAGCCGGTAGTTACAGTAATGATTTCGATGCTGGAAAAACTGTACGTTCATCGGGTCAAGATCGTCTACGTACGGAGAGTTTGTATCGCGGTGAAGCTAAATTCAAGATTGTCGAACGAGTTATCGAGATTGCTGAAAAGTACGGTAAGAAACCAGCTCAAATTGCTTTAGCATGGTTAATGAACAAACCCGAAATCACATCACCTATAGTGGGAGTTTCGCGCGAAGGGCAATTAGAAGATTTAGTTGAAGCGAGCAAGATTGTACTAGATCCACAGGACATTACCTATCTTGAAGAACTCTACACACCACTTGAAAACCTGTTGTCAATCGGAACCTCCTAAACAAAACACCATTCGATTAGGTGCAATGCTTGATTTTACTATATAATTAAATACGCTCTCACACTCAAAAAACTACTAACCTAATGAATATCAAGAACAGAATGATTATGGTACTTTTTGTTGGGAGCTTGTCACCTTCCACGTTCGCTCAGTTGGACCATTTTGTTGAGTCTTCTATAGAGGAAAATGGTACCACATTGTTGTACGAAACGGAATATGTTCCAGAAGGAGATTATTTAGTAGGCTACTATATCGAAGCAATTGACATGACTGACCTACCTGTAACGGCGTTATCGAACGATGAATATGCAGATTGGTATCAGACACGTCTTGCGGAACTGAAATCCAATTTAAGAGATTCAAACCTTAACCCAGAACAGCAGAAGCGTGTAGCTCAATCTTTGATTAATTTCGAGGCTGTTAAACCACTATGTTCCTATCAGGTATCGATTATCGATTCCCACTTTCATCGAAAGAATGTCTTCCAAGTTTTCCTATCCCCCGTTATCGACGGAAACCTTCTGAAAACAAACGCTGCGCAACCGAGTGAAGGAGATTATGATCCGTTTACGGTTGTTAACAAAACTTGGTACGAAGAATCATGGACAATATTGACAAGGGAAGAGTCATACCATCCGTATTGGATTGAATTAACGAAATACTGGGACCCAACTTCGATTAGAGTCAAAGTAAAAGACAGATCTCTCACAACTTTCACATTCGATGCGGATCCCGACGAGGTCTCCAGTATTACTGATTCAGAGCTGACACTGTTTTCGGTATTCGATCTGAATCCGAAACGATCCCGTATGAAATTTGAGCTCACCTTGAACGATGTCGAACACTCCCCTGTAGGACTCCAGGTTCAAATGAACGAGGCGAAAAAATTACACATTGGTAACTGGAAAAAATTGGAGTTCAAGTTTGAATTTCATTACTATGACGAATACAAAACTTATCTGCTCGCTGAGCGTAGGATTAAATCTTGGAAATGGAAGTCTCCTTGGAACAAACCACAAAAAACTACAACTGTTCAATTTTCTGATTACAGTTGCATTGAACCTTTACAGCATGGGATGCCTAACCAACTAGTTTTCCTTCCTCAACGGGTTGTAAGGGAATAATGGAAAAGGCACCGACATTTGAAGCGCTTTTCACCGATTAGTTCAGTTTAAGTATTTTGGCATAATTGTTGCCTTCCCTTACTTACTCACATTCAGTCACTTAAGTCTCATGCAAATATTGGCCTATCTCATCAGAGCAACACTAATCGTCGTGTTTACTTGCCTAGTCATATCTAGCACGGTGATTGGAAACACGATTGAGGCAACAACCACTATTGCCCCCCAACCTGTAACCCCAGAGATCCTCACGAACGAAGAAGTAAAACAACTTCGGGAAAATCGTCAAACTGAAATAGACACAAGCGTACGTGAATCAGACCTTAACGAAGCACAGCAAAAACTCGTCTCCCAAGCGATTCTGAAACTGGAGACATTTGTTCCTCATTGTTCATTCAAAGTTACAACAAACGTAACGAGCGATAAGAGAAAGGAGAGCGTGTTTTCGAAGCAAGTGACTGCAGAGGAATCTGGTACTGGTTTTTTTGAACATGACATTGAGCACAATTCAATTGAAGGCAATAGGATGGGAGACGTTCAGATCACGACCAACATTTCAGCTTCCTACACTGGAGGTTTCACAAACCTCTGGGATCTGTCCTCGATCCGAGTTAAAGAGGAGATTAAAGAAGATATCACTTTCGTGATGGATTTTGATATAGAAAAACTACATCGTATTTTCGGAGAAGAATCGAACTCAGATCTACAAGACAACAATCCATTCTGGCGTGGCATTCAGAGAATATTCTCTCGAATCAAGTATGAGCTCATTGTCTCGGAAGTCCCTAATTCACCTATCACACTGCGATTTCGTTTGACTAAACCGACAAATTTAATGTTTGGAGTTAAACTCAGGAAATTAGAGTTTGAAAATTACCTTACTTTTAATGAGAATGTGCAAGAATATCTACTCGCTGAGCAGAAGATTGAAATTCGTGGTCGTGCATTTTTGTTCTGGGGGGTCCATGAAACAATCAAACAATGGTACTCGGACTACGAATGCGACACTCCACTGAGGTACATCAAAGTTGATGATCCTGCAGAATTCATGATGTGGTAAATTCACATCATGACAAACTCCGGAAATTTATTTTTACATTTTCGACTACCAAGAATTCCTAAGCTCGCGTAGCTTGAGAAAAACTGTCCTCGTGTCCGGTCTTTTATCGAGGTCAGGGAAGACAGCACGTAGCTCTCGAACGATCGTTGGACTAGTCAGTCGGAAGAACGAGTTTACTTCTCTCTCTAATCCGATTGTAGTGACCATCGGTTTCTCTGGATCGTGACTAATCTCCAACTTTGCTAGAAGTTGTCGAGCCGTGTCGTTATCTGGTTCGCGATTCAATGTAAATGCCAAGTTGTTCGTTAGATAGTCGTGACCAGGATAGATTTTTGTGTTCGGATCTAAATCGTGTAGTTGATTGACAAACGTTTCATAAAGTTGTTCTGGATGACCACCTTGGTGGCAATTTCCAGCTCCAGCATTGAACAAAGTGTCGCCAGAAAACAATGCTGGTTCGTCTGAAATCGTGCGAAGACAAACATGGCTCATCGTATGCCCCGGCGTGTCCATTGCTTGCAGTTCTACACTGGTACCTACTTTAATGACATCGTCTTTTTTAAGCCCGCGATCGACACCGGAAATTCGATCACCCGCGCCCGCATGTGCCAACAATTTCGCCCCAGTAGCTTCTATCATCGGACCATTGCCACCAATATGATCGCCATGCTCATGTGTATTGACTATCTGTGTAATGTTCCAACCATTGTGTTGCGCTCGGTTTAGACACTTCTGAAAATCAAGTGGATCTATCGCAAGCGCGTCTCCGGTCTCGCTACAGGCTACCAGATAATTGAAATTGCGAAGTGAGTTTCCCGTCCAAATTTGTTCAACAATCATCATGATGCCAATCTCCTATTACTAGTTGTTGTTCAGATACTGCGTTATCGCGATCAAACGAAAAATCAAGCTACGATTGTATTAATTTCGTCGTCGTGCATGTGCTAATGGTAAATGTATTTTGCCCGAACATTTGATTTTATATTCCAAAAAGTAATACATAAAACACTGTGACTGAACTCATTCAAAATATATCGATAAAACCGATATTTCCGCACTTTCGATGTATCGTGATCTAGTGTCGAATACATCCAGCGCGATTCATTGTAGCTTGATGGTGATTTCGTTTACCAAAGCGAGTTTGCTAGATCCATGTACTCACGGGCGGCAAGTTCTCGTTCTTTGTGCTTACCACCAAGAACTACCCACTCACCTCCAACCATTACTCCCTGAATTGATGGCTTAATCGCAGAAAACACCAGAGCATCAAGGAATGTCGACGCATCATGTCCTGCAAAAACCGGTTGATCTATATCAAAAGTGATTAAGTCGGCAGGTTTCCCAGTTTCTAATTTTCCAACACTATTTCCACACGCCAACCCACCTCCTTTAAGGATGCGAGAAAACAACACGGTTCCGGTGTGTGGATTTCCTACCGCCGATACATTACGCGATTGCAAGTACAATCGTTGTCCATACTCTAACCATCGCAGTTCTTCAAATGGATCGAGACAAACTTGACTATCACTCCCGATCGCGATTTTACCGTGTATTGCAAGCCACTGTTGGAGGTTAAATAACCCATCGCCTAGATTCCCTTCCGTACTCGGACACACACAAACCACAACTCCTGAATTAGCTAATGTATGTAACTCGATCTCGGTTGTGTGTGTGCAGTGAACCAAGCACCATTTGGAGTTTAAAGCATACTCATGGGACAACCAGTCTACAGGTGTTCGTCCATAGGTGGCAAAACACTGTTTTACTTCTTCAATTTGCTCAGCAACATGTATGTGAATTGGACATCTTGAGGTTTTACTACTTTCAACAATTCGATCTAACGAGTTCTTACTAACCGCGCGTAAACTGTGGGCACCTATACCGACGTGTTGTCGTGACCCAGCGCGTTCACAAGCTTGTTGGAAATCATCAACAAACTCAGCGATTGACATCGCGAACTGTCTTTGACGCGTATTCGGGGTTTCATCCGTAAAACCAGCCCGTTCATATAACACAGGTACATACGTGAACCGTATTCCGATCTCGTTTGCGGCCGCAAATAGTGCATCACGAACTTTACCCGTACGCTTGTCGTTGTTTCCTTCTCGGTGCAAATAGTGAAATTCAGCAACAGAGGTATAGCCAGACTCCAACATTTCGACGAACATTTGCCTAGCGATAATGTGCATCGCAGCAGCATCGATTTTGCAGGCTAGTTTGTACATTTGGCTCCGCCACGTCCAAAAATCATCAATGCTATCAGACATATTGAACTCACAGTGCCCCACTAATGCACGTTGAAAGGCGTGACTATGTGCATTTGGAACGCCAGGTATCGTGACGTCGACTCTAAAGTCTGTTCCATGCTCAGTTTGATTAGGTTCGACCTTGCTAATCCGACCATTACTGATTTCGAGCCGTACATCTTTCTGCCATCCTTCAGGAAGAAAAGCGTGTTTGGTAAAAATTATCGACACAGTTCTGACAATTTGGCAGTTTTCCAACAGTTCATTGTGCTATCATACTTGTTGTAACTATTAAAGACATTGAACATGCCAGTTTGGGACTTACTTTTCGTTAATGCAAACATCGCGACCATGTGCCGTGATCAAGGTGTTTATGGTATCGTCGAAAATGCCGCACTAGCTGTAACCAATGGAGAAATATCGTGGATTGGTTCGGAAGTTGCTCTACCTCACCGAAATGCGAATCAGATAATTGATACTAAGCAAAACTGGTTAACGCCTGCTCTCATAGATTGTCACACCCATCTGATTTTCGGTGGCGACCGCGCGTTGGAATTTGAGCGTCGCTTGAGTGGAGTCAGTTATGCACAAATCGCGCAAGAAGGAGGCGGGATTCGTTCAACCGTAGAAGCGACTCGAACCGCGACAAAGGGACAACTCTTTAACAGTGCTCAAATTCGTATTCAGCGACTCATACAGGAAGGTGTCGCAACTGTTGAAGTCAAATCAGGATATGGTCTAGATCGTGATACCGAACTGACCATGTTGGAAGTTGGGCGCGAATTAAACAACAAACTCGAAGTTGACGTCGTAACGACCTTTCTCGGCGCACATTCCATTCCACCCGAGTATCACGCAAAAAGTGAAGAATACCTACATTTGGTCATCGATGATGTACTGCCAATAGTTCGCGACCACGATTTAGCTGATGCGGTTGATGCTTATTGTGAGCATATTGCCTTTAGTGCCGAACAAGTAGGCAAACTATTTGAAGCTGCTACAAACCTCGATCTTCCGGTCAAATTGCATGCTGATCAATTATCGCAGTGTGGTGGAGCGGAAATAGCAGCATCGTTCAATGCTCTTTCCGCTGACCACTTGGAATACACTAACACAAGCGGCGTCGAAGCACTTGCTGAAAGCGGCACAGTCGCAGTCTTACTTCCTGGTCCTTTTTTAGTACTCAACGAAAAGCAACTTCCACCGATTGATGCCTTACGAGACTACGATGTACCCATCGCAATCGCCACGGATTGTAATCCTGGAAGTTCTCCGTTGTGCTCACTTCGAATGGCAATGAACTTAGCATGCAATATGTTTCAACTCACGCCTGAAGAATGCCTAGCTGGGGTAACTCGAAATGCTGCTATCGCTCTTGGATTAGCTAACGATCGTGGTACTCTTGAGCTGGGAAAACGAGCTGATATCGCTCTATGGAATATACTTCACCCAAGGGAACTGACCTATTGGGCCGGCATCAATCAACTTGCTCAACTTTACATCAAAGGACACTTGATTTAACTTGATTAGAGCAGGTAACCATCCTTAAAATTAAACTAGAAATCCTGAATCTAACGCCCCAGACAATTGGCGAATCCAGACCACTCGTACTCAGATTGATTCCCGTATTTCTCAATATCTCCTCACTCTGAATAGTGCTCGATTCTCGGTTACAAATCACAATGCCCTCGTTGCATCGATAAGTATGACGCAAACACTTGAATCCTATCCTTTAATGATTCCGCGTGTAGGACTAACCACACACTGGATCGACTGCCTAGGTTCAGTTGCACTTGAAACACTCGCCAACTTAGTGCAATTGGAAAACCGTTTGTTTTTGGTGGTCACCAACGATATGAAACAAGCTTTCGAGTATCGAAACGCATGCGAGTTTTTTGCTCCAGATATTCAGGTCCTGCAATTTCCTGATTATGAAATCCTTCCCTATGATGTTTTCTCACCGGCCGCGGACATTGTTTCACAACGGCTGTTTACGCTGTATACCCTACCCCATATTCAGTCCGGTATTATTGTCGTACCGATCCAAACACTTCTCCAAAAGATCTGTCCCCGAGAGTATATACTCCCACGAATCTTTGATCTTCAAGTTGGCGGTCAGCTCGACATTCAGCAACTCGCAGAACAGCTCATTAGTGTCGGATACCGACGCGTAGATGGCGTATTTGAGCACGGAGAATTCGCAGTACGTGGCTCGATAATCGATTTCTTCCCGATGGGTATCGATACTCCTTTCCGAATAGATTTCCTAGACAACACTATCGAGTCCTTACGAACTTTTGATCCGGAAACCCAACGTAGCCAGAGTGTTAAGGAACACGTTCGGATTATGCCAGCGCATGAGTATCCTTTGGATTCAGAATCGATCAAACGATTTCGAAATGCCTGGCACGATTCGTTTGCAGCTACGAAAACTCTTTCATCGATATACCGGGACATTAGTGACGGTATATCAGTTGAAGGTATCGAATGTTATCTCCCTCTGTTCTTCGACGAAATGCATTCTCTACTACACTACGTCAACACAGATACTGTGGTTGTATTAACCAGCAATATATCTAACGCGATCGACACTTTTTTAGATTCCGTACAACAACGCTTCGAACTACAAGCAGACAACTTAGAACGCCCACTGCTTACACCAGCGAAACTCTACTTTCGCGAGAATGAACTTCGTTCGATGTGGAACAAACATCCACGAATACAACTACACGAACTAACAAGACCAGGAAAACACACCACTTCACTAGGGGGAATAACACTCCCAAATGTAGAACTTGAACCTCGGTCCCAAGATCCAGCGCGCAAACTACGGAGTTTTATTGCAAACGTTCAAGTGCCAGTACTCGTCGTGGCAGAATCTTTGGGTCGGTTACGACACTTGATTGAGTTATTAACACGTACCCATTTAAAAGTTACCAACGTTGCTTCTTACGAAGAATTTCAACTTAAAGATGAAGGCATCTATACCCTGGTAGGACCGCTCGAAGACGGATTATGGACCGAAGATCGAGTCATCCTGACCGAATCGCAGATTCTTGGAACTAGTAGCAAAGTTGATCATCGACGACGACTTCGAAGTCGTAATCTCGATCCTGATAGCATTATTCGAAATCTAACTGAATTACATCCGGGCGCTCCTGTTGTACATATTGACCATGGTGTGGGAAGGTATGTTGGGTTAGAAAACTTGGTTCATCGTTCACAAGTAACCGAGTTTGTCACATTGGAATACAAAGACGGCGATCGACTGTATGTACCAGTTTCGTCACTTCACCTAATCTCGCGGTACACAGGTGCCGATGTGGACAAAGCTCCACTACACAAACTAGGTTCGAACACTTGGGTTAAAGCCAAACAACGTGCTGCGCGACGTATATACGACGTCGCGGTCGAACTATTAAATATCTATGCACGCCGCGAAGCAATGGAATCTATTCGTTTACCTAAAACAGACGACGACTACGCGCGGTTTTGCGATCAATGCGAATTCGAACTAACACCCGATCAAGTTGACGCGACAACGAATTTGCTAGAAGACTTGAGTAAAACTCGCGCAACCGACAGACTGATATGTGGTGATGTAGGATTTGGAAAAACTGAAGTCGCAATGTGTGCTGCCTTTCATGTAGTGCAAAATGGTTTTCAGGTAGTCGTGCTAGTCCCCACGACTATTCTCGCTCAACAACATCTCGAAACTTTTGCGGATCGCTTCGCAAATTGGCCAATTAATATCGATTTGATATCTCGTTTTCGTTCAAAATCTGAACTAGACATAACGCTAAAGAAAATTGAAAGTGGTAATTTAGACATTGTTATCGGTACTCATCGCTTACTACATACATCTTGTGATTTCAAAAATTTAGGACTTCTCATAATCGATGAAGAACACCGATTTGGTGTCCGCGACAAAGAACGTATTAAAAATCTTAAAGCTGAAGTGGACACCATTACCCTGACAGCAACTCCAATCCCAAGAACGTTAAATATGTCAATGGGGGGATTGAGAGATATTTCAATCATCACGACGCCACCGGCAAAACGTCTGGCAGTAAAGACTTTCATTCTTCCCTATAACCGCATCACGGTAACTGAAGCAATCTCTCGAGAACTCGCACGGGGCGGACAAGTGTTTTACGTTCACAACAAAGTACAAACCATTCATGACGTCTACGAAGGCCTTAAGAAGTTAGTACCACACGCAAGAATCGACATTGGACACGGTCAAATGAATAAACGTTCTCTCGAACGAGTGATGTCAGATTTCTATCACCGCAAAAGCAACGTCTTAGTCTGTACGACCATCATTGAAAGCGGGATCGATGTACCTAATGCCAACACAATCATTATTGATCGAGCAGACAAATTCGGACTAGCACAATTGCACCAACTTCGTGGGCGCGTAGGTCGTTCTACACGACAAGCGTATGCTTACCTGCTTACTCTACCAGACTCAGTCTTGACATTAGATACCAAAAAACGACTTGATGCAATCGCCAATGCCGGTGAATTAGGGAGTGGCTTCAATTTAGCAATTCACGATTTAGAGATTCGTGGCGCCGGCGAACTCTTGGGTCAGCAACAACATGGTCAATTGGAATCAATCGGCTTTACACTCTACATGCAAATGTTAAGTCAGACCGTAGAGACCTTGAAACGTGGAGTGGTACCAAATTTTGATAATCCAATACCAATGACTCACGAAATTAACTTACACACTTCAGTACTGTTTCCGGAGGACTATATACCCAACATCCACACTCGATTAGTCTTGTACAAACGATTATCGGCAGTGGAAACACAGTTCGAATTAGATCTTCTAAAAAGCGAGGTCATTGATCGCTTTGGACCACTACCAATACCAGCAGAACACTTATTTCGCAGTACCTATTTAAAACTGCAAGCACAAAAGATTGGACTGAGTAAGATAAATATCGGTCCGGACGGTGGACGCATTGAGTTCATGCAAGAAAACAAGATAGATACGACTCAGCTTGCACATCAAATCGCTATACATTCTGCAACGTTGCGCCTGACGAAAGACGGTATCATTCATATCCTACAAGCTCCTGAAGATGTTGACGAACGGTTTTCATGGATTGAAAAGTTTGTACAACACCTTAGAGTTAGGCAATGAAATGGTACCTGCGAGTGTTATTTTGGGTGACCTTTGGCGTGACACCATTGATCAATTTACACGCACAACAGGAACCTCGAGATCTACTTCAACAAAACTGGTACGAAATCGAAGTTATTCTCTTTGAACCCACTAAGCCCGTATTTACAAACGAATCGTTAATTCACGTTGCAGAGAAACGAATTCTAACGCTTCCAGTGAGAACTTTGGAATATGATGAACAGGAGTTGGGCAAGTTGTTTACTGAAGAAGATATTCTTGGTAGAAACCCAGAGTACGAAGACTCTTTATTCTTAACACCATTGGAGACGGACATTGGATGGCCCCGACAGTCGCCTCATGATTCAATCAATTCTGAACAACCAGTTCTATTCGATGAAAACTGCTGGGTTCATGTGTTACCAAGTCTAAGTACTACTGCTGATTTCGAACGAGAAGTTCTAGACAACTCGATGAGTGACGAAAGAGTCAATGAAACTCATGCGCAAGAAATCTCTAACTTACGAGATTCTCGATTACCAGCCTGGGCACCAGACTCGTGGCAAACCTTTGAATGGTCAGTTGCTAGTATGGGTAATCTACTCGGTCTGTGCAACGAAGATATTTTGTTCCTACTCGGTGATTCGAACTTGAACGTCTTGTTTGAAAGTGTCGCGCAGGACTCCACCACACTCGGAGAGGAGTTTGCAGAAAATGCAGAGATCACCTCTGAAGCGATTCACCAATCTTTTCGAGAATTCGAAAACGATCTGAGGTTGTCTTCCTTCTCGCCGATCTCTGACAATCGGCGGCTGAATAGTGTAGTGAACCGATTAAAAAACGAAGACTATCGAGTCATCGAACATTTCGTCTGGCATCAGCCAGCCTCGGCACTCAATAGCACTGAAAAATTACTAGTGCAATTTGGATACTTCAAAACACGGCAGTTTCGCGAAGTAGAAGGTACCATCAATCTTCAGCTAGGTCGCTACCTTCACTTAGACATCGATTTGTGGAAAATTCTCGCCGAACCACCTAACTTTACTGCTGACAATTATTCGTTTCATTCACCGATTTTCTATTATCGAATGCACGAATCTAGACGACTTCGTTTAGGTGAAATGCATTATTTCGACCATCCTAAATTTGGACTCTTAGTTCAAGTTCGACGAGTATCAATACCTGAACGATTAATTGATTTATTCAATCAGTTGTAAAACACGTTCTAGATAATCTCTAAGAACCGGTATACGGCTAGACGTCATTACAGGGATTTGTTCAATATCGATGGTTTTTCCCCCGACCCCTGCTGCTTTATTAACAACTAAACATATTGCAGCATAATTTAACCCGATTTCGCGCGCGAGCGCTGCTTCAGGCATTAAGGTCATACCAACTAAATCACAGCCATCTTTTCGCATACGGTTGATTTCCGCAGCGGTTTCTAGTCGTGGTCCCTGCGTACAACCATAAGTCCAATGGGGTTGTTCCGAAGAAGGACTTTCGTTAGGCAACGCTTGGTTTAGTGCTTCACGTAAAGTTCCTGAAAATGGAAACGTGAAATCAATACTAGCAAACTCTAGTTCTTTAGCAAACGTGTGTTCGCGACCAAAGGTGTAATCGACTATTTGGTCCGGGATCACAATATCACCAATCTCAACACTAGCATTAACACCTCCAACTGTAGCAGTCGCGAGCAAGGATTGGACCCCTAGTTCTTTGAAAGCCCAAACATTCGCCCGATAGTTGACATCAAACGCTTTGATCTGTGAACTAGTACCATGTCGTGCTAAACACCAAATCAATCGATTGGATATTGATGTGAGAACAAAGGCAGCAGATGGGGCACCGAAAGGAGTATCTACCTCAATAACCCGAAGATGCTGACCTAGAATCGCTGACAAATTGGTACCGGTGATTAAACCGATAGTAGCATTAGCTTTAGTTTGCGACTGCATAAATTGCGGGTAAGTCACGGTATTTGCCATTCAAGTCCATCCCCCTACCGATTAAATATCGATTCGGTGCGTGCAGAGCAACATAGTCCGGTTCCATAGAGCGCTTCAAGTTACTTTCTTTTTTCAATAGAACTACCGAATAGATTTCGCTGGTAACCTTACCGAGTAAGTCATACACGAACTCAAGTGTCAAACCATCGTCAAAAACGTCGTCGATGACTATTACAGTTTTTCCTTCAACATTTTTGATGTTACCATCAATGAGTTGGGGGTCATAACTCTTCTGTCCTTGGTAACGTTGTATTCGAATAAACTCAATCTCTAGATCAACGACAAGACGTCGTGTGAGATCCCAAGTGAATGGCAATGCCCCTCGCAGAAGACTTAAAAAGGTAACGGTTTGATCTACAAAATCAACGTTTATTCTGACTGCTACTCGATCAATGGCTCGGTCAATCTCATCGGCTGAAAATATCAACTCAGCATTCGCCGGCGGTAGACTCACTGTGGATCAGGTTCGGGAGTAATTTGATCAGGTAAATGGACCGTCTGAGTAGGAAATGCAAAGTCTGCACCATGTTTTCGAACTATTTCAGCTATCAATAAGAGTATTTCTTCTTTGATTTCATGAAACTCCGTCCACACTGTGGTCTTGGTAAACGTATAGACAAAAAAGTTTACTGAAAAATCCCCGTACGAAACTAAATTTACCATCAAAGTTTTTGTCGTATCAATAGCTGGATGATTTCTTAACATCTCTCGCACTTCATCGATTAACGGTTTAACAATTTCGACATCTTTGTATCGGACTCCGAAATGTTCATAAATCCTACGGTTAATCATTCTCTGGGGATTCTCCACAGTGATACTAGTAAACGTCGCGTTCGGTACATAGAGTGGTCGTTGATCGAAAGTTCGTATCCGAGTCATTCTCCAGCCAATGTCTTCAACGGTTCCCTCAATCTCTTTATCAGGAGAACGAATCCAATCCCCCACGGCGAACGGTTTATCGATAAACAACATCAATGCTCCAAAGAAATTTGCTAACAAATCGCGCGCTGCAAATCCAATCGCTATACCACCAATTCCACCCGCCGCTAAAACGCCGCTAATCCCAACTTCAAATCGTTGCAGAATAATCAAAAACGCTGTAATCGATACCGTTGCCCGCAGTATTTTCCCAACGGCTGCAGCGGTCGCTGGATCCCAAGTTGATTTCTTAGATCCATCCACTCCGGAGACCATTAGATCTTGGAATTCTCGGATGAATCGAATCGTGAACCAAGCTAACATAGCGATGATAGAAGCATCCCTCAGTCTCCCAACAACGACCAACAGTTGTTCCTTAAATTCTTGTTCTTGGAGCGTAGCGCTCGCGGCAATACTCGCGGCCCAGCTGATCCCAATCACCCAAATGAGCCAGCCCAACGGACGCCGGATAGAACGATATAAGATATCATCCCATGGCGTTTTCGTTGCATCTACCCTTTTCTCAAACCGAAGTAATATCCGTTTCGCAATTTCTCGTGTAACGGCTGTGAAAAATACGATGAGAAGTATGTAGAGCATCCATACATGGGAACCCCATGAAATCTGTTCAAGGAACTCTGCAACGCTAATGCTATCCACTTTTTTAGACCATTAATACCAACAATTTCCTGTTAGAAATTTTAGATACTTGCGGAAGGCTTTCAACTTCAAGTTTTAAAATCAAAATAAATTCGTCGAATTGACTCAAAAATGACGAGAGTAATTAGGGAAAATGTTCATGCTTTCAGTCTTTACTGAACATAAGAGAATGGTTTTTTATATAATATACGTTTGAATACTACCACCTTAAGGAGGTGAATCACAATGTTTGATAAAACGGTTAAGAAACTGACAGCACGACAAGAAGAAGTGCTGGGAATGATTGTCGATTGGATCAACTCTCACGGTTATCCCCCAACTCGCCGAGATATTGGCGACCACTTTAACTTTCGATCACCGAATGCATCGGAAGAACACCTTAAGGCACTAGAACGTAAAGGTGCAATAATAGTCAATCGACACACTTCTCGTGGGATTATCGTACACCCAAAGTTCAACCCACCGAAAAATGCTGAAAACATCAGCCAATTACCAGTGGTGGGTTTGGTTGCTGCCGGTAGTCCTATTCTTGCCGAAGAACATGTCGAACGATACGTGGACATTTCAAAAGAAATGTTTAGTCCGCGCGCAGACTACTTTCTCCGCGTTCAGGGAGATAGTATGACCGGGGTTGGGATCATGGATGGAGATCTACTCGCTGTTCATAAGACCACGGACGTTCGTAATGGTCAAATAGTAGTCGCGCGAATTGACGATGAAGTAACTGTAAAGCGGTTTCAATTAGAAGAAGACGGTATGGTCTGCCTCTACCCTGAAAACCCGTGGTTCCAAAGAATTGTCGTCGACGAAGATACAGCTAGTTTTGAGATTGAAGGAATTAGTGTCGGGCTTGTAAGAGAACACTAGAATTGGAAGTAGGCGCTTGGAACATAGTCTTACATTTACTCTAAATTCAAGTAATACTTCTCGACTAACTGCATGGGAAATTAACCATTTTGTGTACATGACCCGATCCCAGGCTTGCCGAGGCCGGGATGCGTTCGCCTCGAAATGTGTGACTAAATCTGGTTAACTTTCGAATCGCGAGTGTTTTCTGGTGCAAATCTCAATCGAACTCAAAAGCAAACTTCCTGACAAAGACTACAATGACCATCGAATTGAGTGACACAATTGTGCTTAACCAATTCCATTACGCGAGCTACACCAAATAGGGTATTGCGTTCGACATCGGGTAGAGATTATCTCAATTGTGGTGTTGAGATAGTCTTTCTATTCGACTCGCGGCGAACATTTAAGACCAATGTCCGATGAAACTTCACCTCTGCAAACTTCCATCGGCGAGAAGGACGTCCACCAATACTCGTAAAATTACCTGCAAAATCAAGCAATCACAAGACTATCGCTGGCACTTCAGTCAGTGACGGAGAAGTAAAACTACGGCATGTTCATGTTCTATCGCAATGAAGTGAGTTACATCATGCAATAAATTGCAAGATTGAATCTGTCAATATATGAGAAACTACATATTCACATTGGTATCATTTCTTTCTTCGTTAGTAGTTCAAAACAAAAATGAGTAGTTTGTGGCATCAGAAACTCACTACCGTAGGAGACATCGTCGTAGTGTATATTGATCTATCCAACAACGAAATTTGGGAAAATCAGGCATTTCACTTGCTCGATAAGTCAGAACAAACAAGAGTACATCGTTTCCGGGACCGAAGTGCACGACGAGAATTTACACTTTGTCGAGCTGCATTACGCTATCATCTCTGTAAGATGAATGATTGCAAAAACAAAGAGTTGCGGATAATTTCGCATGATAACGAAAAACCAGTGGCGTACATCAATGGTTCGAAAATTCGGTACGAATTCAATTTGAGTCACACGACTGGGCATGGTTTGCTGGCGCTTGCACCGACGAGGCGATTAGGCATAGACGTCGAGCATCGAAACTTACAGGTTGACATTGATGGACCAATTTCCGAAACATTTGCTGAATCCGAAAAGCAAGCTCTAAGTCAACTCGAAACGCGAGACAAAGTCGATGTTTTCCTTCGAATATGGACTGCAAAAGAAGCTCTAATCAAAGCCACCGGAGAAGGTTTTAGGGCTGACACTACATCATTTTCCGTACCCGATGAGTTTTTTCGTGGATCTTGCAACAAATTCTCACCTTTCCGCCTTCCACATTACCACGAATTTGAATGGACTATCCTAAATCTAAGTTCTACCTCTTATGTTGCAACGCTAGTGTATGAAGTAGCTTGATTCTGATACCACCAATTAATTCACATTTGATCTTTTCGTAATAATGCATTGGAAATTACCTGAGCCACACGCAGTTCTCGAAATTGATCTTGATGCCAACAATCAGGTCATTATCCGACAACACGGTAATCGCGAAGGGACACGACTTCTACTGAGTCATGGAAACGGCTTGGCCATTGATCTCTATTATCCATTTTGGTCTAAACTAGAAGAAGAGTTTGAATTGCTTGTATACGATTTGCGGAATCATGGGTGGAACAACGTGGGTAAATTGGAAAACCATACTGTCTTCTCTATGGTCACCGATCTAGATCGCATACTCCATGCAACCAACCACCACTTCGGAACAAAATTTACAGTTGGAGTCTACCATTCGTTTTCAGCTATGATTTCATTACTCTTGTCATCCGAGGTAGTGACCTCGGGATTCTCACCGATGAGTAATGGATTTGATGGGTTGGTACTGTTTGACCCCCCGCTTCACATACCTGGTTCAGATCATTCAGAATTTGATGAATTTGTTCAGCGGCGTGCTAGATCGATTCGTAAACGTCAAATATATTTTGAATCTTACGAACAATTCGAAGAACTACTTGACTTTCAACCCTTATATTCGCGAGTGGTTCCGGGTGTGAAGGCACTCATCGCTCGATCACTACTACGCCAGATTGATGAAGTATCTGGATTAGAACTTCGTTGTCCTCGACAATATGAAGCGCACTTTGTTGAATACGTAACCGCATATACCGAACAAGCAGACTTTGACAATTTACCATGCCCGACAAAAATAATCGGCTCAGATCCACTTCTACCATTCACGTATCTCCCGACAGTGGATCTGTCAGACGTCCTCACAATCGACTTTGATTTTATTCCCGATGCATCACACTATTTGCAAATCGAGAAACCTGACAAATGTGCCGAATATGTACGTGAATTTGTTGCACAAATAACATAGCTTAGGGTGAAACTTGCACTCCGCTTTGAAAATCGCCTAAGTCCGTATCATCTACAAGTAGCGTAGAATTCTAGGTTTCAATCATTGAACCAACTTTGTCTTGGTAGCGTACGAACGACGGAACGTTAAGTCGGTTTGACTCGAATATTGACTGTACAGTACTGTTCCAAAATTTTCATGCGACACAGTATTCAAACGGATATGTGAGTTTGTGGGACTTGCAAAGTTTCTACGACCAGTTGCAAAAGATTGATGATTCGAATAAATTGCGATACGACGATTTCAACATAACCTAAAAAAGCCGATCGCCAAGAAACCGCAAACGACAATACCACAGGGCGAACGCAACAATGAGCTAGTCGACGAGTTTAGTAAAGTGTTGCGAGAACACAACGGACTAAATACTAGACGAGCTCGAAACGAGATATGTTAGAAATTCAGGGCTACCGATAGCGGAGTTTGACGATGTTATAAAACGACTCTCGGCGGGTGTGATTCAGATAAACATTCAAACAAAAAGTCAAGCCCATAACTTATCATTGCCAAAAACAAAATTGAACATGGCGCGGCGATTTATTCCACATTTGATTTATGCCGTGCAAAAAGGGACGGGTCGGGTATTAAATTCGATACTCACAAACATTTACTTGGAATCTCTGAGCGCGTTATCGATCTGCGTACCAGTGAACTCAGACCAGCTAATAAAAACGAGTACGTACGGAAAGCATTGGATTACAGTCCTAGTTCAATCGACATTCTCATACCATATACGGCATATCTGCAATAAACATGGAAAATCAGAAGCTAACCAGTCATTATTGCACATTTAAGTTAGTAATTCCCAAAAATTAATGGAGAATATATACTTTACTTGACACTTGAAACTGACATCCCGGAGGGAGACGAAGTGACACCGTTAGGAAATGAAAAACCTAGAACCTTTTCAATCGCATTAACAACAAATCAAATTTATGTAGTCGCCGACCAAATATTCCAACCTAATTCAACCAGTCCGTTTTACACCTTAAAAAAAGATGGTGAGGTTATTGCCAGATTCAAAAAGTAAAATGTAATCGGTTTCTGGTTAAAATCAGAACCAACAATTACCGCACATTCACTACAATTAGAAAGAGACCAGTAAATAATGGATAAAGAAGACACGGACAAATTAATAATCTTAAGTGCCACTTTGAAACACAACATTGAATTGACATTAGGATTCAACCGTGATGACAATCCACCGTTTTCGGACCGTCAAGTTTTACTAGGTTTGTATGTCGCAAAAAATCAAGCCAAAGAGTTGCATCAACATTTGAAAATGTTGTGTAAAAAACATTCTTCAACCGAAATGAAACTGTAAGTGTCAAGTAAAGTATATATTCTCCTTTTAAAAGATCACTACATTAAATGCATGGAAGCTGCTATGACGGCAGCTAATTTTTCAAATGTGGGTTGGCTGGTTGGAATTCCTGTAATAGGTCCAATTTTGGGGATTGCAGGATTAATCTCAGCCGCGACTTCTTTGGGTATCGGACTTCATTGCAACGCGACAAAACCTTCTAAAGAAAAATGTGGAGAATTGGAAGATTGATAGATGTTACAAACATATCATAAAATTAGTCAAAATAAAACTTACCAAAAATTTCATTTTGCCGTTGCGATAGCTGTTGTCGTGATGTTGATACTTATGTTGCCCTAGACAATGTACATTAAATCAGAAATTGAGAAATACAAAGCAAAACAAGAACAATCGGTCGAACAATATGAAGAAGTTTCAACCAGCACCTAAACGATTTTATATCGCTGTTAGCATTACGATGCTATTTTTTTGCCGTTGACATTTCACCTGACAACAGAAATCTCAAAATACTACGAAGCGAAACAATCAGTTATAGAAAAGTGATTTGAAAACTTTCGGTCGCGTGGTAATAATCACGTTTTCCTTCTGTTGTTTTGTCGTATCGTTATTCACCTATTTACTAGGTAGCGTAGGCACCTTTGCAAAAACAAATGAAGATTTTTTAACAAAAGAATCTTGGAACGAAGCAATAGAATCGAATCCTGATCTATACCAGCATAGTGGGGTGCCCAGTTTCGAAGAGGCACAAGAATTTTTAGATAGGTTTGATTATGTTCCAATGAAACGACACGGGGTTATCGGTATGATTTTGTCTCCATGTGTTTTGTTGTTGGCGATACTTTCTATTTTCTTTTCAAAAGTGAATTACTTAGCGGTGGGTAGTGCAACTATCGCTTCAGTTGTGTGTATGTTTGCGGTTGGCTAATAATGTCGTTAATGATGTTCTGTTTACTAGGTGCGGTGCTTTTAATACTTGGAATTTATCGAGATCACCCCAAAAATTAAATTTTTGCGAGGTAATTTAGAGTTCGATCTACTCGCAAAGCTACGAAATCGACCAAGTTGCAATAGTTAGGGGCGTCGCAATGTTCGATGTGGTTGAAGGTTTCGGGTAATTTACTCCGATAAAATAATTGGGTATTCAAACAACAAAATCTGTGTCAATCTTTCTTTATACACAGGCGAATCCGTTCTATGACGAAATCGTCATTAAATTTCGGTAGAAACGAGAGTTCCGTGCGTTTATTTTTTGCAAATACGGGATTAGGATGGACTGCAAAGCGGATTCCAACGATCGTATCGAACACTATCTTTTCGTACGAATATGAGCAAGTATCGAGCTCGGATTTTTGCTAATCAGTCAATTTTTGCTCATTCGCACGATCGTGTATTCAATTGACGGTTTTTTGCGGAAGGGGTATATGTACTAAAATAGCCCCACGTATGCGCAATAACAAAAAGTTAGTGAATAAAAAACCTGCGAAGATTAACTGTGAGAGCAGAGAGGTATTCGCAGGTGGAATAATGACGCAAAGCTAAAAGCTTTAATGAAATTTAACCTAACCAATAGAAGGCTAAATTCCTATGTAGAAGGAAACCTTTTAATGAATAATTTAAAAGGAACTACTCAAAAGAAAATTTTAACCAAAATTCACAAAACCACAACACCACACAATCCGAGCGCCCAGCTCGAATTGAATCCCTCGACCAGTTTAAGACCATTATCGATTTTCTACTTGATCGTGGCACATTTCTATACCCGTGCAACACAGAAACAAAAGTACGGATATGCAAAAAAGGAGCGACTTGGAAACAAGGACGAATCCTAAATTCAAAAGACGCGCATAGGTATCACTACGATCTTGGTAACGGAATCGGCTTATTACCTAAATCGCTAGGGCTGATTGCATTCGATATTGACCAAGTTTGGTAGTTCCGCACCGATTCAATACGACACTCGGCTAGACGAAAGCGGACGGCATATCTTCTACCCCTACGACAAACAAGATATACCTAATGCAAGATTCTGGAATGAAAAGCCTGAGAAAATTGGCGAGATACGGCATTCAAGTCTTTACGACTAGTTAAACCAGTAGGACTGACGTTGGAACGGGTAGTTTGGTATCGATATGCGTCGGCGCATCTCTCCCGCGAAGAGCCCTGTGAAATCTAGCTTATACCCTGACTTGTAAATTCGAGCGACCACTTCTATGATCTCTGTAGCTGGACTGATTACGATCTCGGTGTCGATATTTTCGTGAGCGAGTGTCGCCTTGGAACCTGTAATCTCACCGGTTGAAAGTTCCAGACCAAACCATGAGACTAAGTCCGGAACCTCTCCACTATCCATTGTCCGAGTCGTCGAACCTCCCACCATGGGTATACGAAGGGGTGTTAAAGTAGCTTCTACCAAACGTGCTTCCAAATCCTTAATTAAATCACTATTATCGTTTTCATCCAAGTGTTCTCCACACCACATAGCAAGCCGTAGTCCCTCTTCAAGACTCAATGCACCTGCAGCCTGAGCCGCCGAAAGTGTGCCCACACCTCGTCCAACCACTATATCAGGGCTAATATTAATGCTTGACCAAAATGCGGTGAATGCACATTCCATGGAATAAACAACTGGTAATTTCCAGATCGATTTATCGCAGTTTTTGGGTTCTTTTTGAACTATTTCGAGTAACGAGCCGTCGTACTCTTCCCGAAGAACGCGGTCGCAATGATTTAGCACGACTTGCATCACCGGTTCGTTCTTGTATAGTTCGTCAATCACGTTTAGCCATTGGTCGCAATCCCCTGTATATAGGAAAGCTATCTTCTTAAGCGTAAGCGGCTTACCTTTAGGCTTGCTTTCTTTTTCTTCCTTAAAGAGATTCAACAATCCCTCTCTTAGTGAAGGAAAATCATTGAATATAACACCAGAACGATGTTCATCAAAGTGACTCCGTCCAACACTGGCTGTCCACACCATATCTGCGAGCAAGTCCGAATCTGTATTGTCCGTGGATGAAAGCTCTTTTTGTTGCTCGTCGAGCCAATCAAGATACCGACCCGCTAAATCTCTGAGTGCTTTAAATGACTTGCCTGACAGCGGTAAAACTCTCTTTTTATCACTCGTTGGAAAAACTAACAATGGATCATCTTCCTGTAAACTCTCCATCGCAATTGGTACGCGCTGCAAAGATCCGGAAACTGAACCACCTTCACGGTTTTCAATATTTTTAATTTCTCCTGCAGGATTACACTCCACCAGAATGTGCGCATTCGTACCAGAGATTCCGAAAGCACTAACCCCAGCAATTCGGGACTGATTCGAAGTACTTGGCCAAACCGTTGGTTCCGTCGTAACCTTTACTGGAAGTTTGTCCCATTCCACATGCGGGCTTGGATTTTTGAAATGTAACTGTTTTGGAATGATTCCATGATGCATTGACAACAGGACTTTGATCAGACCCGCAATACCCGCTGCTGCCTCCAGGTGACCAATGTTGGTCTTTACGGTTCCAAGTAATAGTGGCTTTTCAAAATCTCGGTCCTGACCGTAGACCGCAGCGGCGGCACGTACTTCAATCGGGTCACCCAATTCTGATCCCGTTCCATGAACTTCAATATAGTCCACGTCAGAAGGCGCGATACCGGTTTGAGACAATGTCTCTGCAAATAATTGTTCTTGGGCTGTTCCATTAGGCACTGTGAGTGCCGCGGCTGCACCATTCTGATTAATTGCCGTTCCCTTGACGATACCCCAAATGCGGTCGCCTTGAGTTTGGGCATCGCTCAGTCGCTTAAGGACGACTATGCCACACCCCTCGCCACGTACGAAACCATCAGCTGCTGCATCAAAAGTTTTACACTTTCCTGACCGCGACAGCATGCCATATTCTCGCATAAACCGCATCACTGGACGAGAAAGAATGACATGTACACCACCGGCTAAAGCTAGGTCAACTTCGCCGAGTCGAAGGCTTGCTGATGCTTGATGCACCGCTACCAAAGATGACGCACAGGTCATGTCAAGAGGTATCGCTGGACCCATCAGACCCAATGCAAAAGCAATTCTCCCAATAGCGACACTCGGTGCAGTACCTAGATAACTATCGTCTCGGCCTGCTGCGGTAATTAAGTCACGATACTCGCTGCTACCTATTCCTGCGAACACTCCCGCACGCTCTCCCTTTAGAGTCTTCGGATCAATACCGGAGTCCTCTAACGCGTGCCAACTTGTCTCCAGCAACATTCGTTGCCGCGGATCCATCATGTGTGCTTCTATGGGTCGAATACCGAAAAAACTAGCGTCAAACTGGTCGAGTCCATCCACAAATCCACCCCGCCTGTATGCGGGATCTTCCGCTGATGGATCGCCAATCACTCCGTCCCAGGGACCAGAATCACTGCGTCCGTCTGTCACTAAGTCAGTACCTGCGTCAAGCTGTCGCCAATAGCTCGACAAATCAGGTGCACCTGGAAACCGACAAGCCATACCGACGATTGCTATTTGATCCTCGTCGCTCTGCTGTTCCGAACGTGATTCGCGTATCACCTGAGCTTGCCGTATCGGTTGTTCCATAACCGCTGGCGTCTCTCGTTGCGTCGATTGTTCTGGTAGTTCCGCTTGCATCCTTGATGCTGGTTCCTGGCTGGACGACGACTGACCCGCTGACAAAGGTTCGATCTCACCTAGTTCACCAATTAAATGACCGGCTAGATCTTCAATATTCGGATAGTCAAACACGACCGTATTTGAAACTGTACATGCATCAGATAACGCCCGGTTTAATCGATTGCGAAATTCCACTGCCATTAACGAGTCCATACCCAAATCAAAGAATCCGACCGTCGGCGCAGGCTCTGAAGACATGCGTAATACAGCTTGTAGTTCTTGTTGCAAAAACGTTTTCAACAAATTTTCACGTTCTGTCGTGTTTGCAGCAGAGAGCATAGTCAACCAATCATCAGTCGAGGTCATGGTGTCCTCTGATTCATCAGATTCGGAAGATAGTAATTCATCTAGCAACGGTGGACGTTCCTCAACTGCTTCTTCAAAGACAGCCCAGTCCATGGCCATCACAACCGACGCGGTAACGTCCTGACGGACGAGTCTATCCAGTGCTCGGATTCCCTGTTGGGGCGTAAACCAACGTCCGCCAAGAGCTGAGCGTTGTCGTTCAATTCGGTCTTTTTGCTCCGCAGCTTCTCCAATATCCGACCACGCCCCCCAGGCGATGGCTTGCCCCGGTAGTCCAAGTGCGCGACGGTGTCCTGCTAGTTGATCCAAGAATGCGTTTGCTGCAGCATGGTTTGACTGACCAGGGTTACCCATGACGCCAACACGGCTTGAAAACAAAATGAAAAAATCGAGATCGCGATCTTCTGTCGCTCGGTGTAGATGCCACGCTCCTAAAACTTTAGGAGCTAACACGGTTTCGAATCGCTCCCAACTCTGGTTAGTCAAAGCACCATCAGACAGAACACCAACACTGTGAATGACACCTGCCAGAAGAGGTTGTTCGCTGTCAATTCGCGCAAGCATGCTATCAACCGCCTCAATATCGGATACGTCAGCTAGCTCAACTCGTATCGTAGCACCTTTTTGCTCCAATTCACGAATAATCTGCGTCGCATCGTCACTAGGTGGGCGTCGGCCATTCAATATTATCGTTCCAGCACCGTGTTCGGCCAACCATTCAGCTACGGCTAGACCAATCCCACCCAGTCCACCGGTCACAAGATAACTTCGGTCTTGCTTAAGTCGACCCGATACGAGTGGCTGCGTGGTAACGACAATTTTGCCGAGGTGCCGAGCCGAACGCATAAACATCAACGCGGCTCCAGCTTCGGCGAGAGGCCAGCGACTGTGAACAATCGGTGTAAGCGTACCAGTGGAAACTTGTTCAATCACATTACGTAAAACTCTTCCCACCCATTCTGGATCCGTTTTCTTCAGAACATCCAACTCTAGAATATCATAGGAAACATCTGGGCGGAGTTTAGCCATTTCCTCGGGACTCAAAATGTCTCGACGAGCCAACTCCACGAATCGGCCTCCCTTTGCCAAGCAGGACAGACTCGCGTCAATAAATCCTTCACTAGTGAGACTATTTAAGACCACCGTTACGCCTGCACCGTCAGTAGTTGCGAGAATCTGTTCACCAAACTCGGTTTGACGACTGTCGAACACATGTTTCACACCCAATGATCGGAGATAACTCTGTTTGGGTACACTCGCAGTCGCAAAGACTTCTGCACCAGCGGCCTGTGCAAGTTGTATCGCTGCGAGACCTACACCTCCGGCACCTGCGTGAATTAGTACTCGGTCATTGGCTTCTAATCCAGATAATTCGTAGGAAAGAGCTGCGGATACAAACGCACTGGGTATAGTAGCCAATCCAGAAACTGGAATGTTTACGGGGGCGTGTGCCACTAGTTCTTCGTGTGTTACCATTTCGGCTGCAAAAGCTCCGAATCCCAGTCCAACTACATGGTTGCCCACGGCCAACCTCGACACATCAGAACCTACACCCGTCACATACCCGCACATTTCTCTACCTAGGTTTCCTTCTTCGATAAAACCAAGCGAACGGAATACGTCCCAGAAATTCAGCCCAGCTGCTTCAACCGCGATCTTTACCTCTCGCGACTCAAGAGGTCTAGCTGAAAGTACCTTAGTACGTGGCGTTTCAAACACTCCAGCAGGATCTGGCGTCAACACCCAATTCGAATCTTCAGGTAAATCAAGTCGCTCCGGTCCATCCGTAGATCGAACAAGTCGCGCTACCATCCGGTTCTCGCCGCGCCAAGCGATGTGGTTCTCGAAGTCAGGATACATCAATTCTTCAATCAGGTCGAATTCCTGTTCTTCCACTGATGGATCAAGATCGATCATACGGGGATTAAGATACTCTGCTTCTCGCGCGACCGCTTTACCGAATCCCCACAATGTTGCCCCTGATAACACTCCCTGAGTTTCTCTTTCAAGGACCTGTGAACCACGCGTTATGAACCACAATCTGTTATTGGGATTCACATTGGCGTCGATCATACTTTGCACTAAAGCGAGCGCACTTCCAACCCCATGCTGCACGTCTTGCTCAACATCGCTCGTGGTTGCTGAAATATTCTGACCATCAAGTGCCGCAAAATGTACAACTCCGCTAAGTTCCGCGGAGTCCGGTATATTCTTAAAAACTGTTTGCCACGACTTACGACACTGTACGTTCACCTTTGTGTTTAATATTCTGGTATCGGATGTTTCGACCCGAGTTGAGTCCTGAGAGTCGTCGGTAACAAGCATGACAGTTTGATTTCGATTGATGAGCCCCTCGGCGATATTTTCCGCGACTCCCTGGTAGTCCGCTAGAAGTACCCAAAACCCAGAGGGTTCTAGGATCTCGTCAGGACCTTTTGCAACAATAACACCACGATCCGGTTTTTCCTTGGGTGTGGATGAATCTAAGCCCAAGATTTCGACAGCTTCAAATCCTGCGTCGTGGAGTGCGCGCTGCCATACGTCAGGACCAGCTAAAGCATGATGCGGCCGGTAGTCATCGGCAAATCGCCACCAACCATCGAGCTGTCCGAAAGTTAAATCCATCCAACCCTGTCCACGTAAGTTTTCGAGTGCTACCATCTGCCCAGATGGTGCAAGCAGAGATAGACAATGGCCCAACGTCTCATTGAGATAGCGAGTAGCGTGGAGCACGTTTGAGGCTACGATGAGGTCATAAGCATGAGATTCAAAACCTTGTGAGACCGGATCTTTTTCAATGTCTAGAGGACGATATTCGATGCATCCTCCGCCGTCACCAAAACGAGACTCCGCTTCTGCGAAGAATCCTGCAGAAATGTCGGTGTACATATACTCAAATTGTCCTTCTGGAAGCTCTGGCAATACCGACGCGGTTGCGGAGCCAGTACCTGCACCAATTTCAATAATCCGTAGATGCCGCCCACTTGGCAAATTAGCTAAAAGTGCGCGTACGGCGTCTCGCAATAATCTGTTCGCGGCAAGAGCTATTGGCGCTCGAACATACAGGTCGGCCGGTGTTGGATAACCGCTACTGAACAGCAGTGTGAGTGGGTCAGCGTTACCTCGAAGGACTTCGGGCAAAGATTTTCCACAACGTCCAAATAGCCCAATCTCTGTCGCGCCATGTGGATGTTTATCGGCTAGATGTTCAGCAACAGAATCTGGATCGGATGAAATGTCATCTGGTAACGGATCATCGGACCCAAGTTTCACGATGAAATCTTCGTCTTCCTCCTGCAGTATGCCGCAACGAACCAACATTTCCAGCAATCGACGAAATACTCGTCGATGTACGTCATCTACTCCTAGTTCTGCCCGAAGCACTTCAGCTTTCACCACCTGACCTGCAATCCGTTTCCAACCTAGTGTTTCTAGCGTCCAGTTGGCACGAGCGAGCGACCAGAGTTCAAGATCGGTTAAAAGTGCAGTCCGTTTCACCCTCGGGACGCCCTCTTCTTCCAGGTATTCGGCAAGTGGTTTGAAATCTTGTGCGACCGATTTTGGATGGGATAGAAAGTCCGCCGGAATAATCGTTGGCACAAGTGAACGTTCGCGCCAAACAACTTCGTACAAAAGGTCATTTACATTTTCAAATGCCGAAAACAGCGCGGCTCGATTCGCGCGTTTGATTGTGTACCCATCCAAACCTCCCAATAAGAAGCCTTCGGTATCATAAATTCGTAATTCAGCTCTGCGAACTTCGGGGGTAGTATCCAAGTCAGTATTTGTTGTATCTGGAGATTCGCTCATTCGAACATGACATACAACACGTTCTGGCAAACTAGCACATGTCAGCCAGAGCCGTTCCCAACCAAACGGTAAATACGTGGTTTCGTCAGTTTCACTACCTTGAATGCGCGCCGCGGCAACGACCTGAAAACATCCATCCAACACAAGAGGGTGAACAACCGAGGAGGTTCGACTTGTCACAGAGTCCGCGGACACCTCGCCGATAGCTTCACCTGGTCGCGCCCAGACATTGCCGAGTGTACGGAAACTTGGTCCTAATTCAATGCCCGACGCCGCCCTCGCTTCGTAAAGCGTGGCCGTATCTACGGGTGGCAGATCGTTTTTCAAACTCTCAAGATCCACACGTTGTTCTGCCCTAGGTAAATCTGTCTCAGCTGGAACGCGACATTCAGCATGAAGAATCCAGTCAGATTCCTCCGAGCTCTTGCTGAGAATCTGAACCAGATCAGTTTCGTCTGCACCAGATTTTCCCATTACCAATTGCACCGTACGAAAGCTTTCTTCGTCCTTATCATTGCTGTTGTCTGCTGGGAAAACGAGAGCATTATGTAACTGCATGTCTGCAACTATGACTGGAGCGATCGATCGAGTTTGACAGAACTCGGCTACCATTGCTCCGTATAGTGCCCCGGGCGCGATAACACGATCATACACGCGATGATGAGCAAGCCAGTCCGGGTCCGAAGGAAACAGATTTGTTTCATAAGTGATCTCTCCACTCGCAGACTCGCGACACAAACCAAGTAACGGATGTCCGAGAACAGAACGTTTCTGTTTTGGCTCACGCAGCCAATAAACCTTACGCTGAAAGGGATAACCAGGAATCGAAATGCGTCGTCGAGTCTCTCCAGTGAATAGACCTTCGAATTGAATATTTAGTCCAGCTTGATACGCTTCTGCAACCGCTTCGATAAAGCTTCCTGTACCGGTTGGGGAGTCATGTGGCTTTGGTCGAATGCTTGATAACACCGCGGGTGCTGTACCGGAATCTGGCCAAGCCGATGCCGCCATTGGAGCGAGCACCGAGCTGGGACCGATCTCAAGCAGTAAATCCACTCCAAGGTCCGCAAGAGTCTGCACGCTGCTTGCAAATGCAACGGGTTCCCTCGCATGACGACGCCAATATTGACCTTTTAATTGTTGGGAAGATTCCCACACACCACCAGTCAAATTGCTGACTAGTGTTACGGTTGGTTGATGGATCTTTACTTTATTAAGCGAGTCTTGAAGTTCGTCAAGTGCAGGTTCCACAAGTGCACTATGAAATGCTTTTTTAGTATTTAAACGTCGTACTCGGATACCTTCCTCGTCAAGTTTCTTCGAAAGCTCTTCAATAGCATCCACTGTCCCACTGACGACTTGATGTAAACCGTTATAGGCGGAAACATTAATTTTCTCCTTATCACACTCGGCGTTTAACGATCTGACGCTGGATTCAACGTGTTCGGGTGAAGCAAAGATAGCTGCCATCGTACCCGGTTCAGTTGCTCCAAGTAGTTCACCACGTTTGCACGCGAACTTCATGCCATCTTCTAGGCTAAACACATTCGCAGCTTGAGCCGCCGCGATTTCTCCGACACTATGTCCGAGAACGACGTCGGGACGAACACCAACACTCGACCATAACGCGGTTAACGCACATTCAAGCGCGTAAAGCGCTGGTTGCTCCCATTCGGTATCGCCGAGTTGTCCATCACCTTCCCGTCCAAACATCACATCCAACAGCGAAGTCCCGCGTTCACGTAGGAAAACGTGTTCGCATCGATCCAACACGTTACGAGCTACGGGTTCGTGCTTGTACAATTCCCAGCCCATTCCGACCCATTGACTTCCCTGACCGGTGTAAGCAAACGCTACTTTTTTCGCCGTACGGGGTTGTTGGATGTCAGTGTCTGCTAACTCAACAAGTCGTGCTCGCAATTCACTCGCGCTACTGAATAAAAGACTCGCGCGCCATTCGAAGTGATTGCGTCCGATACCCGCAGTCCACGTCACGTCAGAAATCAGCGGTTTCAGTCGCCCGTTGCCGACTGGAAGTTCGGGACCGAAGTCATCTAGCCATGACAGATATTGTGTCGCGGATTCCTTTAAAGCACTTTCACTCTTGGCTGATAAAGGCAGTAGTCTTATCTCACGTTCTAGAAATTCCGATTCGTATTGCATGGAATCTTTCGAACCTACTGAAGAAGGAACCGAAACTATTTGGGCTGCTCCCACCACTTGGCCATTAAGATTGGACGTTTCTTTGGTAACCGGATACTCTTCAACTACTATGTGGGCATTGGTACCGGAAATGCCAAATGAGTTTACGCCCGCAATGCGAGGTCGACCGTTTCTTGGAGGTAAATCCATTTGCGAGGAAGTGACTTCAACTGGAATCGAATTCCAATCGATACTCGGGTTTGGATTGTTGAAATGCAAATGTTTTGGAATCACACCACGTTGTAACACTAGTACGGCCTTGATGAAACCGGCGATCCCAGCTGCTGATTCCAAATGCCCGAGGTTGGTTTTCACTGATCCAACCAGTAGTGGTCGATCAATTGCTCTGTTTTTGCTGTAAACCCTAGACACAGCGTTAATTTCGATAGGATCTCCAACGGAGGTTCCAGTGCAGTGTGCCTCAAGGTAGTCAACGTCGGCGGCAGGAATACCAGCCTGTGCCAGAGCCGCTTCAATCACTTTTTCAAGTGCCGGTTCGTGTGGAACAGTCAAACCAACACTAGCACCACCATGGTTGACGGCAGCCCCCTTTCCTTCCTAAGTATGTTGTGGCGCGAAGCACGCGTGAGCAACCAACGAGTTGCACGAACCCAAAGTGATTCTAGATCAGGTAAGGCAGGAAATTTTGGCAACAAAAAGACTTTAAAATTTTTTGAAGAAGTTGGTTCTTTAAGTTAACACTTCACCGTTTTGCAATTTATTGTCTTCGTTAAGTAGATAAAAGAGTCTGATCTAACTTAGTCTAGAACACTCACTGCCGCAGTAAATCAGTTTATAGCGTACTCGCTCAGGTGGCGTCCACTTATGCATCTTTATCGGAAATTCGTGGAACCCATTCGCCGTTTTCAAAAATAACAATCCATGACTTTGATGCCGACTTTCCTAAAACGTAATGACTCTTTGATTTCCTAGAGTATCTAATGGTTGTTGGCTCACCGTCAGGATCGTCAAGGGGTGCTTCCAAGAGGTATTTGAACTTAGGATCTAACTCATTAGCGTGTGGTATAAGTTCACTAACTTTCACCGGTCTCGTCTGTCGATTCTTAGGATATTTACTTGCAGCTAAAAATAAACCCGTTCTACCTTCACGTAATACGAAAAAGTCATCGATACCTTCACACCTTAACTCCGGCATGGGTACCGGTTTAGCGAATACGGGTGCTAGCTGACCATCTTTCTGTACTCGTCTCGTGTTTCCACAATCGCGATTTTGGCATTTGTAATACTTTCCATAGCGACCGTCCAATAGTTGCATTTCGGACCGACACTCATTGCATTCGATAGTAGATTGTTCTGGCGTCTGGGTCAACTTGCTAAAGTCTCCCTCGTGCACTTGATAACTCTCGCAATTCGGATTTGCACAAAGGGATAACTTTATTTGGTCATTGACAAGATATTCGTCCATAAGAAAATCGCATTGAGAACATCGTTCACGTTCCTTCATAGCTTTCGCGTGTTCTTCTTCATCAGTCGCGCTTTGAGCAGAACGACTGAGTAGCCGAATATTCATAGTGTTTGTACACCGATTGTCGTCAGCACTATATCCTTCACACCCCAAAAAGACTCCCGTACTCGCCGTACGTACTAACATTCTGCGTTGACATTCTGAACAATTGATGGAAGTAGCGATCGGAGTATTGGGACGCATACCGTTTTCACGGTCGGCAGCGTGCTCAACACGATCCGAAAAATCTTTGTAATAGTGATCAAGCGTTTTGCGCCAGTCTTTTTCACCCTGCGCGATATCATCTAATTCACTCTCTAGATTCGCAGTGAATTCATACTGCATCAAATTTGGAAACTGCTCATCAAGTCGCGAATTAACAATTTCTCCTACTCTCTCCGCAAAAAACTTTCCTTTAAAAATCGAAACGTACCCTCGTTCTTGTATGGTTGAAATGATCGGTACATAGGTACTGGGTCTACCTATACCGCGTTTCTCGAGTTCTTTGACTAGACTTGCTTCGGAATACCGAGCAGCAGGTTTAGTAAAACGTTGTATCGTCTCAAAGTTTGTTCTTATCAATTCTTCATTTACATGGAAATCCGAAAGAATTTGGCGGTCTTCGGTAGTGGACTGCGCGGGGAGCACTTTTGTGAAGCCGTCGAACAAGATCTTTCTACCTCGGGTATTCAATTCAAATTCTCCAGCCTTCACCGTAGTTGAAATGTTTTCGTATTTCGCAGTTGCCATCTGACAGGCAATGAATCGACTCTTAATGAGTTCGTACAGTCTTCTTTGGTCTGGATTTCCAAGTTTTGCAAGATCAAGCGCTAAATTCGTCGGGCGAATAGCTTCGTGTGCTTCCTGTGCAGATTGCACCTTAGTTTTATAGACTCTGGTGGTTTCAGAAAGATAGTTCTGTCCGTAAGTTTGTGAGATGTGAAATCTAACATCACGTACCGCATTTGCTGCTAGATTTGTTGAGTCGGTTCGCATATATGTGATATGCCCATCTTCATACAAACGTTGTGCGACATTCATGGTTTTACGAATACTAAATTTCAATCGTGACGCTGCAGTCTGTTGCAGGGTTGAGGTTGTAAACGGCGCACTAGGTTTGGATGTGCTCGGAGTCTTGTCGTGTTTAATCACGACAAATTTTTCACTCTCAAGATTAGCGACTAACGTATCCGCTGCTTGTCGATTTTTCACTGATCTCCCAAGTGCTTTACCCTCGTAGCGAGTAACCTGAAAACGATAACTCTTCGCTTTTCCGTCTTCCGACGAATATTTAGAAAAGTCACCCGATCGCCGTAAATTTGCATACAGTTCCCAATACTCTTCGACATGGAATGCACGAATCTCTTGTTCGCGTTCCACAATAAGTTTCGCAGCGACGGATTGAACACGCCCAGCAGATAATTTTTTTGCAACTTTCGCCCACAACAATGGACTGAGGTTAAACCCAACAATTCGATCCAAAAATCGCCGCGTGAGATAAGCGTTAACTAAGTTCAAATTGACTTGGCGGGGACTTTCAAATGCCGTTTTGATCGCGTTCTTGGTAATTTCACTAAATACCACTCTGAGGTAACTCTCTTCAGGCTTATCAAGTACCTGCGTTACATGCCAAGCAATGGCTTCACCTTCTCGATCCATGTCTGTAGCTAGGTAAATTAAATCTACCTCTCGCGCAAGCGTTTTTAAGTCGGCAACAACTTGTTCTTTATCTTTGTCAATCGCATACTTGGCTTCCCAGCCCATGGTGGGATTAATTCCCATTGTGTCAAAGAAAGTACTTTTATTTTTGTTCGCATCTTTAATCTGTGCAAGGAGAATCCCAAGGTTGATAAATTTACCCTTCGACAGATCACGAAAATGCCCAGCGGTGGACTTAACTACATAGTCTTTTCCTAGGTACTTGTTAATCGTCTTCGCTTTACTAGGCGATTCAACAATGACTAAATAACGAGCCATAAAACTCCTGTACGTGCTCTATTCCAATTCCCGTGAGTCGGGTCAAACATTCGAGTTCAATTTTTGTAAGTTATACATACGACACTATCAAGAACTCAGAGAAACTGTTTCGATGAGGCAACAACAAGTCGATTCCATTCGATCAAACGATTCAAGAATAATAACATTTGATCGATGTACTCTTCTGCACTCGTTTCTAGGCGTTCATGACCTAACCATTTCACCGAATTGGAAGTGCAAACTAGGGCAACCAATGTTGGTGGGCTTAGTATCAAAATTTCTTCAATTTGTTTCCAATATTCCCTCTCTAAAGTTAGGGAACTACTCTCGGCCAACACTAGATGTGTGTTTGCTATCGGTCCATTTTCGCGAATAGACTTGTATAGTGCCCACTCTGGATAATCTTCGTCGGTTTCATTAACAAACTCCATCGCCCAGCTTGCACATCGTTTCTTTGGTTCTATTGGAATCCCACCAGCACTAACGCGTTCACTTGCCGGAGCATTAACGTCATGTATATATTCAATACCTATAACTAAGTTCTTTTGTCTTGCCTGCAAGCGAAGCTTACCGATCGCTCGTTCTTTAGGTGATGGAAGAATCGAAAACATACCACCAACGATGAATAAACAAGCAAGCGCGATTAGCCAGTAAACCAATTACAAGATCCTGAAATATTCCATACTGCAGGGCATGGAGATTGACGTGAATTGCAGCTTTTAAATGTTCTTATTGTAGAAATAACAAACGAGATTGGTTCACCTAGAATTTGATTGGTACGCGCAACCAAGTCGAAATATTGATTTGATACAGAAATCAGTTTTGACTACTGATTCTTTTGCTGGCTCACGTGAATGAACTAGATAAATTTGCTTCTAAGTCGTTTCAGTTCTCGACAACGGAAGGGCGAGTTTTCTTGCCTCCATGAACCGAAGGTTCGTTCGACCATTTTCGTCGAAGCAGATTTAACGGTTCCATCAATTCGTTTTTAGGTAACCCAAGTACATCAAAGAGTACGAATTGATCTAACCAAATCCTCGTTTCGTCACGATAAGATTCATTCCCGGGCAAAAGTTGTCGTTCTTTTATGTAGTCGAATGCTTTATTCAATTGAGTCAACTGTTTGTCATTCAATGCACGAACGTCTAAAACAGGTAATTCTGGTAATGTGGTGATTGAAACTGATGTTCTTCCTGGTTGTTGTCGCGTTCCAGTCCACCAAAACAATATTAAACCTAAGGTTGTGTTTGCCCACAGCAATAACGGTATGTCCCAGGATTCACTTTTACACTTGAAATTTGGCCAAGCTCTTCCCCCGATTGATTTTTCAGAAGTGAAGCAGGCAGAAAGTGCTTGCGAAGCTAATCCAAAATCACGGTTGAAATGGAGTTTCGTAGCTGTACCGTCCCAAATTTTCAAAGCACGTTCATTACAATTTTTACGTACCACACATTCTGAGTCTGGATTCACTATTACTCTAGTCTCACGAGTTGCTGAATGTCCCCACAAACATGGATAAGTCGGTACGTTTCCTTTGATACTTTTTACATCGAATGGGCCACGAGGCTCACCTTCTTGATTTGTTTCTTTACCAGTCAAGTCCATGTGATACAGACCTGTTGAACCGAGCTCATTTAACTTAGTGAATACTAAATTGTGTCTCGTTCGAGAACGCGGCAGAGCTAATATGCCCCTAACTAAAGAGGAAACACTTTTTGTGATTTCTAGATCTCTAATACCTAAAAATTTACTCTCGTCTGGATAACCACGGATGTAATGACCACGGTCGACTTCACCTATCGATAATGTACCACTTGTTGACGAATCGGAAATCCGTGCTATCTGTCTAGCAAGATAACAACCTTCAAGGATCGATGTAGGTCTTTGGTAAAGATTGACGTAGAGAATACTCGGATGTCGAGACGACTTCGGACTGCGTTTACGACCGACGAGCATAACTTCAGCCATGCTAGTATCGTCAGAAAACGCTTGTTGTTGAAATCCATCGTTTGCGATAGCCATCAAAACAACGTTGTCGTACTCTTCCAATAGTAATTTTCGGGCGTTTGCCCAAGCTTTTCCATTTGCAAACGTTGCTGGTAGAACTAGTGCAATGATACCCCTGTTAGGCTTGAGTTTTGCTTCACCTAGATCGACAAAATTTGATGCTAATCCAGCTTGTCCAGAACCACCTCTATATACTTTTCGTGTTGGAGAATATCTTTTGTACAAATCGGTAAGTCTTTTTGACATTTTGCGTTGCTCATCGTTGGAATTTTGAAATCCAGCAAATGACGGTACAGGTATCCCAATCTTGTTTGCTTCGTGGCCGGTCGGTCTAGTAAATGGAGGATTCATGATCACCAGATCAAAGCTATCATGAGCAAGTACTTTTCTTTTGTTAGCTTGTTTACCTTTTCCACTTAAGAATTCACTACCTGATCCAAAAAGAGGCAACGCTTCTTCATCCTCGATTAAATCAAGAGAACCAAGCGATACTGAATGACCCGACCCAGCTTTCGGATCGCCGTAAGGCATGGTAACAATGTTCATATCGTCAAACGTGATCCCGGGATGAACACTCGAAAGAATGGAGGCCGTGAGATGTGTCGCGGCTGGCATGATATCTGCTCCCGTTAAAACTTGTTCAACGATCGTAGCATGGAATTTCGAATCGTCAAATCCAATGTGGCGAATTCGAGAAGCGATGCTACTGTAGGCTGCCGTCAGTAAAGTACCGGTTCCGCAAGCAAAATCGGCGATTCGAAGATTTTTTACACAGGACGGGTCGGACCAGTCAATATCAATGCGTGAGATTGCAATTTCGGCGAGTAAGTGAGCGGCGCTTGGTCGAGTATAAAACGTCGCCAAAAATTTTCGATCAGTAATAAGTCTTTGAAACATTCGACCGCAAAGATCATTTTGTGTGGTTATGCCGATAGGCCCGAGCACTTCCAACATACGATTCATACGATGTAATACTCGTGACGCAATCTGTTGTGGAATTAAAGCAAGCAAATCATGCGCAAGGGCAAAAATTGGCCAGTAATTAATGTTTTCTAGTATGAATCTCCAAGTCGTGAGTAGGTCAGTAGACAAAAATGTCTTGCTTATGGTCGTGAAATCTGCAACCGCAGGAATGTCGTATTCTTTAGTGATGGTTGCATGGAACAACAACGCGTTTGCTAATATAGACATCGCCATTCGAAGAGTCTGTTCTCCAGATTCTTGGCACAGAACTTCCGCAACTTTCCGATTAGCGATATCAGAAGAATCTTCAATCATAGATGCACATTGACTGACTGCCTGATCTAGTTCTAGCAGGCTTGCTGTAATTGCACTTTCGGAAACACATAAGTGTTCTACTCCATCGGCTAGTTCGTCGATATCGGCAGAAATCCAACCTCGTTCTGGCCAACGAACAGGATTGCCCGACGTTTCAGACCATATGCAGTATTCAAATTTACATTTTTGTAATTCTGACAACAACTCCGCTTGAGGAGTAGTACTCAAGTGAATAGGAAGACGGACTGCCATGCATCGTTCTACCTGATAGCCATGTTCGCGTAGCGTATGTCCTAGTCGTTTTATCGCGTCGTTTTCAACCGTGCGAGCGGGAGCGTACTCCGTTTCTATCAACACTGGATGACCACCGCTTCTCGCAAGCATTGAAATGTCTGGTTGAAGTCCCTGCTCTACTAAGATTTGAGTACTTTCCGCAACCAAATCTTCACGCCAACGAGGGTGTTTGCCGCGCAAAATCTCAGCAAGGGCAAAATTTATTACTTTCTCGTCAGATCTGGAAATCATTAACTCTCTATGGAATAGATGACCACTAAACGGACTATCTTCCGTATCCCAAGCGATAGTAAATTTATCTACACTCCGATAGAATAGTGTTCGAATTAGAGCACTCACTCAAACATCTTAGTCGATGACTGAAACAAACGAGGTGAGACCCTTGACTCAACACTACTTGTTTAAAACTAAGTACGGGTGTATTCAGAAGGCTATTTACAGTTCTATATTATGACGAATGAAAAGTGTAGTTATAAAAAATAACAAATTCTTTCACCCACCTTTGTGAAACAAGTTAAATTTATAGCTTGAAGTTAACAATGACTTTTAAGCTAAAAAATTTAGTACAAAACAAGGACACAATCAAATTGTTAGAATAATCGCGCCCGACAACAGGTATTCGTAAAACGAAGGCGTCGAATCACCAATGTACATTGATTACCATTATAAGCTAACAATACGAAAACTCAGTGTCAATTCTTAAATCCGTTTATACACTCTGTCCGGTTTCAAGAAGCCAGATTATTGTATGTTTAGCTGTGATTTGCCTTGGTGTGCACGCGGCCAACATTGATCTTTCAGAAGCAGAGCTTAAGATCCAACGTTTGAACTACCAAAAAGCGAAAGCAGCCCTTGCTAAAAATCGTCTCAGCGAATATGAAGAGTTGAAGGCTACTCTTGATTCATACCCACTAATCGTATACCTCCATTACCGAGAAGGTCTAAGAAATATCGGTTTTCTAAAACCCGAAGAAGCAACAGCGATTAGAGAGAAATTGCGAGGTTCGTATCTCTATGACGAATTTCATAAAAAATGGCTGGAAGTACAAGTAAAACGAAATCGTTGGGCAATCTATGCCGAGTATTTCGAACCAACTGACGATGTCGTCGCGAATTGTCATTACCTCCGCGCGCTGTATCGAACCGGTGAAAAAGAGAAAGCTATGGAACGAGTACCAGAATACTGGGTGGTTGGAATATCACAACCCGATGAATGTGATCCCATTTTTGATGTCTGGCTAAATGAAGGGTACCTGACAAGCGACTTGTTGTGGAAGAGAATAACGCTCGCGGTTCAACAGGATTCCAAGATCCTCGCGCGCTATCTGTTACGGTTTTTCTCAGCAAATGAACGACCCTTGGCAGATTTATTATTGAAAGTCGAGAAAAAACCAACTATTGTCCAAAATCCGCACCAGTTTCCTAACACGACCCGAGGACGTGAAGTGTTGACTTACGGTTTGGTTAAGTTTGCCCAAAGTGAAAGTGTTGAAGCTTGGTCGTTATGGGAAGAATATCAGACGCTATTCGACTTTGACGAAGTTTCTTTTAACGCAACTAGTAGTGCCCTCGCGTTTTGGGCTACTCGAGACGGTGAACTAATAGACGAAATTAATCCAAATTATTCAGAAGCAACCAAGTTACGTATTGCCGACACCGCAATCTCCCAAAGAGAATGGAGTCTAGCGCTACAGTGGCTCGACGTATGCTCCTTAGACACCAAGGAAGATTACAAGTGGAAGTTTTGGTTTGCGATCACATCGCGTCGCGTCGGTAATCTCGAAACAACTGATTTACTCAAGGAACTCGCGGTAGAAAGAACTTACTATGGATTCCTCGCAGCAGACCATCTAGATTTACCTAAACAACTCAATGAGCACACGTGGGCTGATTTCGAACGCCAACAATCCATTCATCGGAGGGACCCTCGCCTATTGCGCATTCTTGAACTTTATGAGATTAGCGAATCAAATAGTGCAAAAGAAGAGTGGTCATGGTTGATACCACAACTTGAACCTAGCGCGAAGCGTTGGTTAGCTTTCACGGTAGGTGGTTTCAAACACCCACATCATGCTATCGAAATCGCTTATCGATCGGGTGCCTCAGATTTAGTAACTACCCGTTTTCCGATGCCTAATCGCAAACAGTATGAACGACACACTGCAAAAATCAACGTTGCACTGCCAGTTTTACTAGCAATTACTAGACAAGAAAGCGCATTTAACCCAACTGCAATTTCACCGGTCGGTGCCCGCGGGCTAATGCAACTGATGCCGGGAACGGCTAGGAGAACGGCGCGTGACATTCGCGTTCCAATCCCATCGTTACAAGAAATTTTGTACCCACCCGTGAATATACAAATCGGGTCTTACCATTTTCGTGAGTTGCTGGACGAGTTTGACAATCATACCATCTTGGCTTTGGCTGCATACAACGCTGGCTCGACTCGTGTCCACCGATGGTTAAAAGAACAAGATGCGGAAGGTATGGACACACGAATTTGGATTGAGACAATTCCATTCCATGAAACTCGTAGTTATGTGAAAAATGTGCTGGCATACATTCAAGTGTATTCCATGCTTTTGGACGAACCAGTCCCCATGTTCGCCGACCACGAAAAACAAATTCCATGATTGACATTGGTGCAAATCTCTCTGACAAAGTTTTTCGTAAAGACATTAACGATGTATTAACTCGTGCAAAAAATGCACAAGTTGAGCAAATTATCCTCACCGGTACAGATATCGAACACAGTACTCTCGCACTCGATATAGCCCAGCAACACCTAGGATTTTTATATTCGACTGCTGGTGTGCACCCCCATTTGGCATCAACATTTGACACAACAACCGTTCATATACTACGAGAGATCGCCGAACATGAGTCGGTCGTAGCGGTTGGTGAAATGGGTCTAGACTTTTTTAGGAACTTGTCGCCTAAAAAATCCCAAGTTTATGCTTTCGAAGCACAATTAGATCTAGCTAGAAATCTAAATTTACCGGCATTCATCCACGATCGAGAAACGAACGGATTACTCTTAGAAATCCTCCACAACTACCGAGACGTATCTGGGGTGGTTCATTGTTTCACTGGTTCCACCGAATTGATGAAAGAATATCTTGATCTCGGTTTCTATATCGGGATAACGGGTTGGATTTGCGACGAAAGACGCGGTACTGCACTACGAAAGTCGGTTTGTTATATTCCCGACGATAAATTATTGACAGAGACCGACTCCCCATATCTTATTCCACGTACCATCAAACCTCTTCCCAGATCGAGAAGAAATGAACCGAGCTATCTGCCGTACGTATTACGCGAACTAGCGCTAACGAGAAACCAATCACTAGAGCATATCACACAAATTACCACTAGGAACGCGAAGCAACTGTTTGAACTAGATTAACAACCTCTACAGAGGTAAATGGCCATATTAGTTCGTGATTACCAATACGAAGTACAGGAATTTTTTCTCCATATTGAATAAACAACTGGTCGTCGTGAGCAATATCGTGTGTGAGTAGAGTCGAACCTGAGAGTTGTCCAATCGAACCTAGTAGTGTCATCGCTTGTTCGCAAAACGAACAATCGTCTGTTATGTAAAGGACCAACTGCATAAAGATTGCTGGACAAGGAGGATATTAGCCAATCAAGCTCCGACTAAATCTCAGTCGAATCAGTAGTATCTGTCGGTTCTTCTACATCACCGTAACGATCAGTCAAAACTGTCTTTAGCTGACTCGTCTCTAAATCTTTTTGAACGATACAACCTTCACTATCAAGTAAATAAGTCTTAGGAATGAATTGCACACCAAACTTTCGTGGTGTCGGACCATCGAAACCAAGGTTTTCACCTAAGTTTACCCAAGGCAGTTCTAGTTCTTCAGACTTTTGCATCCACGCTTCATCGGTATCATCTATTGACACACCGATGATTGCAAATCCTTGTTCGTGATAAGATTCGTACATTTCCTTCAGAGCTGGAAAACTAGCAACACACGGACCACACCACGAAGCCCAAAAATCAATCAAGATTCTGTCGTTATTTCGCAAAACATTCGTCAGAGATACTTCTTCACCATCTATGCTAGCTAGCTGGAAAGTTGGAACAATTTGACCAGGAACTAGTTTCAAGTCGTTTTCATTGACCTCAATCCGATGAGTCTTCTGTTCGATCAACGGATCAATATTTAGTTCCGCGAATTCTTTATTAAACATAGTGCTAAGACGCTGATAGGCTTCAATTTCCACCTTAATCCACTCATCAGAATATGGAAACACATCGAGATTTAAGGCCGCAAAAGAAAGCCATGGATTTTCGGAAGTTAACGCTATTTCCTTTACAATATTTGCAGTCATCTCTTGGGCTTGCGTAGCTAATTTCACGAATTCAGGTAACTCATCCTCACTCGGTTCTGAAATCAAATTCAAGATCACAGCATTCAAGTCTACGTGTTGACACTCTGGTGCTGCAGGATTATTTCTTGCAAACTCAGTTTCACTGTTGCTGGTGTCTTCTTCCACTGGTTCCGCTGTTTCATTGGTCATTGCCACGGGTTCCTCAGGTGGTGCTTGTCGCATTTCTGACATCATTGCTTCTCGTGCAACCCAGGACTGTTCCATTAAATCGAGCCAGTCATCATTCCACAGCCAAGAATCTACTAATTTCGAGTGCGCACCTTCACTCAATGCCTTGACAGCGAATTCACCTGTATCGAGGACGGGTCTGATTTCATACTCAACTCCTGGTTCAGCAACCATAGCACCTGCCTGCTTGTAGGTGTTACCGTCGCGTAATTGCACATCAACCACGGCTAAATGTTCTACATCACTCTCAATCACAAACATTCCATCTTGGAGCATTACACTACCGAGTTGGACACTGCGTGGTCCGTCCGAATCATATATGGTGGACGTCAGCTGAACATTCGTCGAATCAAGATCTAGAGCAGTTTGGTCACCCAAATCCCCCGACAAGCGAAATCTCTTAGCAGTATCTTGAGAGTTCAAATCTAAACCCTTGAGTATCAGTTCATAGTTCCCTTTACCGATGTAGGTCACCAATACGAATTCAACATTTTTCTCTGCTGAGATAGCAACCTCAGTTGAGATTGGTTCAGTTTCATTGATCACAACTTCGATCGTAGCACGGATTTCAGACTGTAGATCTCCTTGAACACGACCGACGGCCGTAAATTTACTATCTGTAAATGAACCCTTCGCGAGCACTTCTCTTTTAAACGATCCATCGGCTTTAGCTATTTCTCGCGTCACAGTTACATCAACATTTGGGTACTCGATTGCTGCAGATTCTGTTGCTTCGGATCCTAGGTCTGATTGTGTTGTATTAGACTTTGGAGTTAAATCCAAAATTTCACCCACTATTTCAAATCGGTCATGGCCGGCGAACGAGTGTATGAATTGACAACTACTGAGTAGTAGAACAGCAAGAACAAGTAACGAAAACAGTAAAGCTTTAAACATAAAGAAACCTCATTGTGAATGATGTTACGGAAACTCTGATTTTATTCACGCACATTTTATGCCATATAAGTTACCCAATCAAACAATTACGGCGATGATTTTCCCATGAAGTGACTCAATGTTTCAACTCTAAAATGTTCTAGCCTATGGCTGAAGAAATTTCCACATTTCGCGATCTTTCCCACGAACTTTACATTCGCCGAGTACGTAATAACGATCGGCGTGAAATCATTACCATCGGAGTCTCAGGTCAAAATTTACATTACCCTTGGATAACTCCTCCATTGACATCGCAAACTTTTCGAAATTACTTGAAGAGATCCCAGACCCATCAAAACGAAGGTTTCGTCGTTTGTCTGCAAGACTCAGATGAAGTGGTCGGAGTCATCAATCTCAACGACATCATACGCGGGTCGTTTTGGAATTGCAATATTTCCTACTATGTGAAAGTTGAACATCAAGGTAAAGGGTTCATGACCCAGGGATTGCGGTTAGTCATCGATTACGCATTTCGGACAATCGGGCTTCATCGAATTGAAGCTGCTATCCAACCTCATAATGTTCTTTCGAAAAAGCTGGTCCAGCGGTGTGGTTTCCAATACGAAGGACTGGCAAAGCAGTTTTTATTCATCGACGGTGCCTGGCGTGACCACGAACGCTGGGCAATTTTCGACCATCGAAAAAATTTGACACAGGTTTAGTAAATGACAAAAACAGTATTGCCCTATGGAACTTGGCACTCCAAAATTAATGCGAAAATGGCGACGAGTTCACATGTAAGTCATAGTGAATTGATGGAGGATTCTGGAAACCTATACTATTTGGAATTACGTCCTAACGAAGGTGGACGTACAACGATAATACGTCGTTCCATTGACGGAAGCATCCGCGAAGTTACTCGTTCACCGTTCAATGTTCGGTCCATGGTTCACGAATACGGTGGTGCAGCATACACCGTTCATAACGATACAGTCTACTTCGTCAACAAAGACGATCAAGATATTTATGTCTTAGATTTACAAACTGATTCACCGGCTACAAGACTCACTGACACTGGGAGAGCTATCCGGTATGCTAATCTTGTCGTCGATCCAGTTCGCCAAAGAATCGCATGTGTCAGAGAATCACACGGAAAAAAAGAAGTCGTAAACGAACTCGTAACGCTTGATTTGATCAATGGAACCGAGTCGATTTTGCATTCTGGACACGACTTTTATGCTTCACCACAGTTTTGTCCGTGTCAAGGAAAAATGGCATTCCTTGGCTGGGATCTGCCTAATATGCCATGGGATGGTTGCAAGTTATACATCGCTGATCTTTCCCGAGGCGGTGATATTGCACAAACTGTAGTAGTCGCGGGTGGTAAAGAAGAATCAGTTCTCCAACCCTGTTGGATCTCTAAAGACGAGTTGTTGTTTGTTTCAGACAGGAATGGTTTCTGGAACATCTATCGATGGATCAACGGAAAAACCGAAGTGGTTTTCGAAGATAAAGCCGAATACGGATTTCCGCTCTGGGTATTTCATATGCGAAGTCTCGTGTTGCTTGACAAGCAAACATTCGTCGCAGTAAGAATAGATGAACAAGGTGTGGATCTCGTGTTTGGTGACCTAGCGCAAAAAACCTGGCGTAGACTCGGTACCTCCAACTATACGAGCATTTCTTCCCCAGTTGCATTTAACAAGGGTATTGCCTTCATTGCAAGTTTTGCGGATGCGTTGCCCTCCATAGTGACGGTCGCGGACCTCCATACAATTCACTGCGAAACACTAGTTTGTTCCGGGGAATTAGCGCTTCCACAAGAAACTATCTCAATCGGCCAACCGATCTGTTTTGAAAATGACCAAGGTCAGGTTGTACATGCAAACTATTACACTCCAAAAAACGATGAATTTACCGCACCTGATTCCGATCTTCCACCACTCGTCGTTATGTCACATGGTGGACCAACGGGACAATCTAATGTGAGTTTTAGTTTTAAAGTTCAGTACTTCACTTCTCGTGGATGGGCCGTTCTCGACGTTAATTACGGTGGTAGTACCGGATACGGTCGTGAATATCGTAATCGATTGATCGGTAAATGGGGTATTGTCGATGTTGCCGACTGTGTCGCTGGCGTACAACATCTTGTTGAACGAGGATTAGCTGACGAAAATCGGGTCGCAATTCGGGGAGGTAGTGCCGGAGGATACACTACTCTACGAGCTTTAAATACGACTAACGTATTTAAGGTCGGTGCTAGTTATTACGGTATTGGCGACATGCGCGCACTAGCTAGGGATACACACAAATTTGAATCGGAATATTTGAGTAACCTGATACCGCCGGGACTGTTGGACAAACGCTCACCGATCAATTCTCTTGAGAACTTTGACTCACCGGTGATTTTTTACCAAGGCCAAGAAGATGCAGTCGTACCTCCGAACCAAACTCAGTCAATGTATGACGCACTCGCGAAAAGAGGTATTACCACCGCGATGTTTCTTTTCGAGGGTGAAGGACACGGATTTCGCCGTGCTGAATCCAACCAAATCGCGCTCGAATCAGAACTCACTTTCTTTTCCAGAGTACTACAAATCGAATTGCACGAAGTAAGTCCACATTGTTTAGACAGTGCGAACCTACAAAACCCAACATGGTAAATCGGGTAGCAGTACTCGGGGGCGGCTGGTCCGTTGAAGCGGATGTTTCACGGTCCTCCGCTCGTCAAATTTGTTCTTCATTGGAAGCGAAGTACGACGTTTCGTATATCGAACTCACAAACACTTTAGCTCAAGATTTAATTGAGGTAGATCCACAAGTGGTATTTCCAGTATTACATGGTGTACCTGGCGAGGATGGCACAGTACAAGGTTTACTAGAACTAATGGACTATGCTTTCGTAGGTAGCGACATGGTTGCAAGTGTGGTATCCATGAACAAATCGTTCTCGAAACAGCAATTCCGGCAGTACAACTTACCAATACTTGATGAAATCTTGGTTACCGCAAAAAATTTAGACGAAGTTTTAAGTCAAATCCGCGGTAAATTTTCCAACGGTGTTGTCTGTAAACCTATTCATGGGGGCTCGGCAGTTGGGGTAGAAATCGTACCAACAGGTGGAAACATTCGACAAGCGATTGAAAACTCTCTCCAATTCGATGACCGGGTCTTAGTTGAACCCTATGTACAAGGCCGCGAGATCACCGTCGGAGTCCTAGACTTACATGATTCCACTATCCAAGCACTTCCTGTGACCGAGATTTTGGTCGCACCTAATGAGTGGTACGACTTTACAAATCGTTACGCTATTGGCAAAAGTGAACACGTTACTCCCGCAAAAATTGACAATGCTGTAACAAAAGAACTACAGGAAGTCGCCGTTCTCGCCCATCAATCCTTAGGCTGCCGAGACTTTTCTCGGGTTGACTTTTTGTTGGAACCTTCCAATCGTTTTTGGGTATTGGAAGTTAATAGCATCCCAGGCATGACCCCGACGAGTTTGTACCCGGATGGCGCGCGCGCGATCGGTATCGAGTTTGAAGATCTTACCGACAAGCTCGTGCAAAGTGCGATCGCAAGGGGCAGTATCAGAAAATCCGCAAATATCATGCAACTACCCACGTAAGCTAACCTTCAATCGGTTTGAGATTGGAACTCATCGGTAGCTTCAACAATTTCTTTAATACAACCGGGGCCTCGGTAAACCAAAGCAGTATAAAGCTGGATTAAATTTGCTCCTGCGGCAAGCATCGCGCAGGCGGACTCTCCATCCCAAATTCCGCCACAACCCACAACTACAAAATTTTCTCCGACATTTTCTCGTACTAATCTAACGGTTCGTAGGGAATCCTGAAACAACGGTTTTCCACTCAAGCCGCCTCGTTTACTTGCATTTGTTGAAACTAAGCCAGTTCTCTGAATCGTCGTATTGGTCGCGATAATACCATCACAACCTGAATCTTTAATCACGGCACATAGATGCCGAACTGAATCCTCTTCAAGATCTGGCGAAATTTTTACCAGGATCGAAACTCGATGTCGAAAACTATTCACAGCAGTTTCACGTGCCTGAACTAGACGACCCAATACCGGTTTTGCATGTTCAACCATCTGCAAATCTCGCAATCCTGGAGTATTGGGTGATGAAATATTCACTGTAATAAAGTCAACACAGTCTTGTAATTGTTGAAAACAATACAGATAATCGTCGGCGGCATCTGATAATGAGGTGTCAAAGTTTTTACCAATATTGACTCCTAGCGGTTTATCTATGGGAACTCTAGAAGTAACGACTCGTTGCACTAGAGCATCTACTCCGCGGTTATTAAATCCTAAACTGTTGATGAGTGCATTATCGAATATGAGACGAAACAATCGTGGTGGAGGATTGCCAGTCTGTGAACGAGGAGTTACAGCACCTAGTTCCAAAAAACCAAATTTGAGTTTCAAAAGACCTGGCAAAGCAACTCCGTCTTTGTCAAATCCAGCTGCCAATCCAACCCGATTCTCAAAGTTCATGTCGAGATGAGTGATGGCTCTAGAAATCTCCCGATTACTCGGTAAATAACCATACAGTCGCACGAGGCGAAGCGTCAGTAAATGAGCAAACTCAGGCGAAAAACTGAAGATCAGAGGACGAAAAAATTGATACAGATTCACTATGTTAAACTACTAAAGTTCGGTCACCTTGCCAAATTAGTGGATAATTTACCGTGAACAACGATTATGTTGAATCAGAATATTAACTATAAGGATTATCGATATTGAACACAGCATTGGAACGGGTACAAGCAGTAAACAATTGGTTGAATTCAAGAATAGTAGGTCAAAAAGCATTCACTCAACGTCTCATGATGGCACTGTTAGTTGGAGGGCATTTGCTTGTAGAAGGTGCACCGGGACTGGCAAAAACTAGAGCCATTAAAGAGCTATCGCGTGGGATTAAAGGTGATTTTCACCGGATTCAATTCACACCAGATCTACTACCAAGTGATGTGACCGGTACCGAAGTCTATCGTCCCGAAGACGGGACATTTGAATTTAAACAAGGACCAATTTTCCATAACTTAATCTTAGCCGATGAAGTTAACCGCGCACCAGCCAAAGTTCAATCTGCACTGCTCGAGGGTATGGCCGAAAAACAAGTTACTCAAGGTCGCGAAACCTACCAGCTTCCTCAGTTGTTCTTAGTCATGGCAACACAAAACCCTATTGAACAAGAAGGAACTTATCCATTACCGGAAGCTCAGTTGGATCGGTTTTTGATGCATATCAAGGTTGGTTACCCAGAAGTAGATCAAGAAATTGACATTCTGCGTATCAATCGCAATGATTTGCTACAAAACGAAGAACCACCATCGGTAATCCTAGAACAAAGTGAAATATTTGATATTCGCCGTCAATTGTCGGAACTCTATATTACCGAATCGTTGGAACAATACATTGTTTCACTGGTTGTGTTTACGCGAACTAAACTCGAAAACGTCGAGTATGGCGCGAGCCCACGTGCAACTATAGCCTTAGACCAAGCAGCACGCGCTAATGCTTGGCTAGATGGCAGAGACTTTGTGTCGCCAGACGATATTCAAACCGTTTTACATGATGTTCTCAGGCATCGAATAATTTTGAGTTACACTGCGGAAGCGAAGGGATATACCCCTCAAAATGCTATCAACGATACCCTAAACGCAATTCCGGTACCTTAAATCATAAAGAATTCTCTATGCTCACTGGTCCTTATGTTTCCGTCGAAAGTTTAGTTCAGCTGTCGTCGGAAAGTAATGCAGTTCGCTGGCGACGCAACCGCTTGGGAGCTTTATCCGGCGAACGAATGTCGAGACAACGTGGTCGAGGTGTAGACTTCGAAGAAGTTCGACCTTATCAAATCGGTGACGATGTACGTAGTATTGACTGGAATGTCACCGCCAGAAAAAACGAACCCCATACCAAAGTTTACACCGAAGAACGCGAAAAACCGACACTTATTGTTGTAGACCAAACATCTACCATGTTTTTTGGTACCAAATACCGTCTCAAAAGTGTCGCAGCCGCGGAGTTAGCTTCGAGATTCGCTTGGTTTACTCTTAAACGGAAGGACCGTTTAGGCGGTATAGTATTGGGTAATAATGGTGTTTTCACAACTAAACCGTATCGCAATCGCGCTTCAGTGCTGAGGTTTCTGCAAGATGTAGCGCGAGCGAATCAGTCTCTGCGCGCTCATGACAGTCAACAACCAACCACCGATAAATCAGAACTCTGGTCCGAAATGGTTGTACAACTACGCCAAATAGCTCGGCACCAACATCGTGTGGTATTAATCAGTGATTTTCGCGACACAACACCAGATTCAATACGAGAAGTACTCGAACGGAGCCGACATAACGAACTAGCGTTTGCGTTAATCTTCGACGAGTTGGAGCAAACACTACCTCCAGCCAATTTATACTCAGTAACTAATGGTACAAACAGAGTGCTATTTCATAGCGCCAATCCGAAAACTCGACAAAGCTATCGACGTTTATTCCTTGAACGAATCGAATCTCTCAAGACTATGTGTATGGATCATTCGGTCCCTTTTACGATGATTGCAACCCACGAGTCGATGGACTCTTTCGCGCAATAGTAAAAATGCCAACTGATTCGATTCTACAACAGTTACGTGACATTCATGTACCAATAGAACCTGGATTATGGCCATTGTCTCTAGCTTGGTGGCTTCTCTTTCTGCTCATAACAATCATCATCGTTGGGAGTAGTTGGTGGTCGATACAAAGAATTGTTTATTTACGACCTTACCGAAAAATTCGTCATCAGGCCCGCGACCTCACCGCACAATTTGATCAAGGCGCGATCTCAGTCAGATCCTATGTGGCTGGGGTTAATCTGCTGTTTAAGCAGCTCATCGTGACACTAGATAAAGAACCCGCTGCTATGAAAATGTTTGGATCTGACTGGTTAACTTGCTTGAGTATGCGTTTTGATGAACCAAGATTTCTAATAGATTTCAAACTATGTTTTGGTATTGATCAATACCGTAAGGACACTGAATTCAACGGCGAACAATTACGTGAATTAGTCACGAACACCTTGTTCAAAGTAAAACCAAAACGAGCATCGCATGCTTGAATTCAAATGGCCGTGGGCATTCTTGTTGTTGATTGCTTTTCCAGTGATTCGGTTTGTTGTACCACGCTCACATCAAAATCAATCGTCCCTGTACGTTCCTGAAGTAAATGACTTTCGATTTACCCAAGCAATAGCTTTCAGGATATCGCCTCAGGAAATCCTAAAGCTACTAGTTCTGATGCTTGCGTGGTTAGGTTTAATCACCGCTCTGGCGCGGCCACAACTAATCGGAGAACCTGTTGCACTACCGACAACTGGTCGAGATATTCTATTAGCCGTCGACATATCACAAAGTATGCAAATCGATGATATGTTCGTAGAGCAACGTCGGGTAACTCGCATCGATGCCTTGAAGTACGTGGTTGAACCATTCATTGAATCGCGTTACGGAGATCGTATTGGGTTGATATTATTTGGTTCAAAACCCTATACCTACGTGCCATTGACATTCGATATAGAGACTGTGAACTTGATGTTACAGGACGCACCGATAGGAATCGCCGGAGGTCAAACAGCAATCGGGGATACCATCGGACTAGCCGTCAAACTACTAATTGAACGACCGATCGACCATCGACTCTTAGTCCTCATGACCGACGGTTCTCATAATATCGGTACTTTAGACCCTGAGCAAGCTATTCGACTGGCAAGAGACGCAAACGTAAGGATTCATACGATTGGTTTGGGGACGGAAGAAATCGGAGACGATTCAACTGTGACCATCTTTCGTCGGTTTCGACAACGAGGACCTATGATGGATACAAAAACTCTCATGTCTATCGCCGAAAACACGGGTGGTAGATTCTTCACCGCTAACGACACTGAAACACTCAAGGAAATATATGCAGAAATCTCAAAGTTAGAACCACAAGTTCAAGAACCTGAATCCCTCCGACCGTACCGGTCGTTGTTTCATTGGCCGCTATTGTGTGCACTTTTACTATTTCTTGGATTGTGGTGGACGAGGAAGTAATTCGACTTATGAACACTTTGCAAGAATTTCACTTCATCCGCCCCTGGTGGTTACTTGGCTTAGTGGTGGTACCGGTAATTTTTTTCTTTCGATATCGAAATACTCAGCAACGAAGTGAATGGGATAAAGTTATATCAAGAGACTTGTTGAATGTTTTGATCCCAACTGCTGGTATTCATTCACTACATCGTTGGATAGAGTTTGTTGCACTCGGCCTTTTTGTCGTCGCCATAGTTGCTATCGCAGGCCCTACATGGCAAAGAGTTCCATCTCCGACTGAATATGTTCAAGATGATTTAGTCATCATTCTTGATCTATCCTATAGTATGTACGTCGAGGATATCAAACCTTCAAGACTCATCCGTGCAAAACAAAAAATCGTAGACTTACTTGAAAATCGCTCGGAGGGACATACGGCTCTGATTGTGTACTCTAGTACTGCACATGTCGTTACGCCGTTAACGACAGATAACGATACCATTCAGCACTTGTTGTCCTCACTCGAACCGCGCATGATGCCAGAATACGGCAGCAATGTCGACGATGCACTAAGTCGAGCAGTTGGTTTGATTGAACAAGGTTCTCACTCAAACGGAAGAATATTGTTAATTACTGATGGTATTGAGACGCTCAATCTCGGTTCTTATGAATGGTCACATGAAACCCCGTTACACGTCATTGGTGTTGGTTCTGCAGAAGGTGGCGCAATTCCGCAATTAGACTTGGAAGGAAATATTTCCTATTTGCGAAATCAACGTGGAAATCTAATAATTGCTACTATGAATCAAAATCGACTTGCAAGACTAGCTACCTTAGCCGGTGGTACCTATCATGACATTGATATTTCGGAAACTGATATTCAACAATTCTTCAGTGTTGCTTGGGAAAGTTTTAGGGAACACCTCGTCGATGACGAACGAACATTCAATCAATGGTATGACGTCGGTTATTTGCTACTAATACCGCTTGTTTTAGGAGCAATGTTTGCTATTCGCCGAGGTGTTGTTGTCGTGATTGTTCTATGTCTATTCGTAACCGAACACAGTTACGCCAACTGGTTTATCGATCTTTGGAAAAACTCCGACCAAAAAGGTAGTGAGTTACTTGAAAACGGAAATTTTGACTTGGCTGAACAAATCTTTGTTGATCCAGAATGGCGCGCAATTGCTCAATATCGCCAACAAAAATACAGTCAAGCTGCTGAATACTTCGAATCGTCTGACTCAATTCGTTCGCTGTACAACTACGGTAATTCCTTAGCGTTACAGGGCGAGATTGCTGAAGCCATAAACACCTATGACAACGTCCTAGAACAAGACCCAAATCATGACGATGCTAAATTTAATCGAGATTTACTGAAACAGTGGTTGCAGCAACAAATGCAAGAGGCAGAAAGTGAAACATCCGGTGAAAACAACGATGGAGAACAGCGGCAATCGGAAACATCTGCCGATCCTTCGAATCCCGCACCTGAAAATCAACAATCCACGGAAAATCAGATGGGTGAGGAAGGAGAAGAGAACGAGTTTTCTGAAGCTAATCTCAGTGACCAAGACGAGAACACTGACACACCTCTAGTTGATGAAAATTCTCAAAATCCTGAAACAGAAGAAGAGGCACAAGTCGTAGACTCAAATCCCAACAGTGGAGATCCTGAGTCCACAGACTCCCAAGAAGTAATGTCCACGGATGAACAAGATCGCGAAACTGAAGCCACCCTTGAACGCATGTTAAGACGAGTATCCGATGAACCTGGAAATCTTCTTAAACAGAAATTTCTACATGAAGCTCGTCTGCGGTATCGTCGGGGTGAATTACAGGGAAATAGCACACAAAAATGGTGAGGTTAACCCTGGCGTTATGGGTTGTGTGTCTGCCCTGTTCCTTGATGGCTGCTGTCACATCGTCCGTAAACTCAACATCTATTCGCGAAAACGATTCCATAGAACTTACGATTTCTTACTCAGGTACCGCTCAAGTCTCCGATCCTGATTTCTCCAGTCTTGCTAGAGATTTCGAATATTCGACTCCACAATTTTCATCTAGATATGTGATTGCCAACGGAAGACATCAAGCGAGTTCACGGTGGACGTTAATTCTACGACCAAAACAGACTGGTGAAATAACTATCCCGTCTTTTACAATCGCAGGTGACTCGACTAAAGAAATCATCATTTACGTTGAACCGTTAAGTGAAGAATTACGCGACGAGCTAGCTCAAGAAATATTTATAGTCACCAATGTCAATCGTTCGGAGCAGTACATTCACGCTGCAATTCACGTCGAACGCCGACTATATTATTCCGACAACGTCTCGCAGCTTTCTCAACACCTTCCAACACCTGACGACATCGAAAACGTCTATGTTTTGTCGAAAGGTGACGTCAAACGAACGTTCGCTCGTCGGAACAATCGACAATACAGTGTACTAGTGCAAGAATTCGTCTTGTTTCCAGAAGTGAGCGGTACAATCAGAATCCCTTCCGTGTCGATTGATGCACGAGTGAATCTCAAAGGAGAATCCGTGATTTTTCCCGCTCGGTCCGAGGAGGTTGAACTAAACATACTCCCGATACCTAGTAAGTTTCCAACCGATGTTCCATGGTTTCCCTCGACTAGGGTCCGAATTACCGATAGCCTAGTAAATGAGTATTTCACAGACTTAAAAGTAGGCGATACGATTGAAAGAACAGTGACCATCCTAGCAGTCGACAATCAGAGTTCTGACATTCCAATTTTCGAATTTCCGGTTCCAGATGGAGTACGACAATACGTTGAATTACCCGATTTAACCGACGAAGTGCTAGGGACTGAAATTGTTGGTAAAAGACAGATAAAATCAACCATTTTGTTCACTCAAGCGGGTGAATTTACCATTCCAAATGTAAACATTCACTGGTGGAACACCGATCGACATCAACTGGAAAGTGCTTACATCTCAGGTAGGACGGTGCAAGTAGCGAATGCGTATTCTACCGCGACCGGTTAAAACAATGTTGTTTAAATAAACACGCCAGTAGATAGTAACGTAACCTCAAACACAACGTTAGACGCAAAAGACACGGAAAGATCGAATTCAACACATTGGTTGTTTCGGACTTTTTGGATGATCGGATGGATATTTGCAGTCATTCTCGGCACTTATTTGATCTGGACAAAAGGTTACTTTGTTTGGTTCAAAAAGCAGGTACAGCCCATACAGGACAAATTGTTCATGAACTTCTTGTCGAGTAAAGATCCAATAGAAGTCAAAGAAGGTATGATTCGCTTACTGATGGATCAGCGACAACTTTCAAGGACACGAACTCTAGAATTACTACGACAGCATCCAACTACCCAAGATGCCCTACGAGTATTGAATGCAAAAGTTTACGGTGGGACGGAAGAAAATTCAGAAATCGACCGTGAGACAATCAAAAATGCATTGAGAGACTTGTTAGTAAGAATTCGCGCTTCAACACCACCTGAAGAAGATTTTTTACATAGGAAATTTGTGTTTAAGCCATCTTCTTAATGCTGTTTATTCATTAAAGACGAATCTTAACGCTCATATAAACTTAAATGCTTGTATTCGACGATAACACAATTTTTTAAAACTGGAAGGAGAAGCATGACACACAAGATGTCAAGAAAAAAATATGAAATTGAACTTAACCTATTACAAGTTCAACTCTGTACCATGTTGGATTGGATTGTCCACCATAACAAGAAATTAGTCATCGTATTCGAGGGCAGAGACGCTGCCGGAAAAGGAGGTGCAATTCATCGAATAGTCGAACATTTGACCCCCAGAAACTGCCGAATTGTTGCTCTACCTAGTCCGACGGAACGAGAAAAGACACAGTGGTATTTCCAACGATACATACAACACCTCCCAGCTGGTGGAGAAATCGTAATCTTTGATCGTAGTTGGTATAACCGTGCCTTGGTGGAACATGTGATGGGATTTTGTAATGATGAGGAATACCATGAATTTATGATTACTTGTCCCGAATTTGAACGAATGCTTATCCGCTCTGGGATCCAATTGGTGAAATATTGGTTTTCCGTATCCGATAACGTTCAAGAAGAACGTTTTCAAGCTCGGTTGACATCACGAATTAAAGGTTGGAAACTGAGTCCAATGGATCTAGCATCACGTATGCTTTGGGTCGAATATTCGAAAGCGAAAGATAAGATGCTAGAGTACACTCACACACCAGACTGCCCATGGTATGTCATAGACGGAGACGTAAAACGACACGCTCGTCTTAACTGCATTCGACATTTATTGAGTCTCGTTCCCTACAACGAGATTGAGAAACCGAAAGTGAGATTGTTAACTCGACCTAAAGCACCAAAGTATAAGCGACCGGCTTTTGAATCACAAAATCATGTCCAAAAGTACTACCCTTAGAGGCGGTGTTGGAAATCGTGAGTCGTAAAATATTGCGCGACTTTCGTTCCGAAAGATACCAAGCCCGGTAACTGTATTTTTCATCCATTAGATGAGAAGTTCCGCAAATACCATAATCAAAGCATCAAGTTTATTGTGAATCAGAGATCAGCCAAACGAAATCATCTCGAATCGTTATACCGAGAACTCATTGAATGTATCGGTGAAGATAATAGTCGAGACGGTTTGATAAACACTCCCGCTCGTGCTGCGAAAGCAATCGAATTTCTAACAAAAGGATATAAAGAAAACGTTGAAGATGTCGTCAATGGCGCACTGTTTACAACTGATATAGACGAGATAATTATTGTCAAAGATATCGAAGTGTACTCATTGTGTGAGCATCACATACTACCATTCATCGGAAAGTGTCACGTCGGATACCTTCCTCGTGGCAAACTATTAGGTCTATCAAAAATTGCTCGAATCGTCGATACCTTTGCGAGACGACTACAAATCCAGGAGCGACTAACTCAACAAGTTGCACAAGCAATTAAAACGATTACAAACGCTTATGGTGTGGGTGTTATTGTGGAAGCCCGGCACCTCTGTACCGCCATGCGAGGTGTAGAAAAGCAAAACTCTACAATGAAAACGTCCGTTCTACTAGGAACTTTTCGTGAGGACCCCGCTACTCGAACAGAATTTTTGCGATTGATTACGTAACAGATTTACCAATAATTTCGGTAGTTAATCCTGAAGTCCTCTAGTAACCACATCACCTACATCTTTTGAAGTCATTTTCTGTTCGATCATTTGCAATGCTTGCTTCATCAGGGATTGACGGTCGCTACCAAACCGTTTCCAACGAGTGAGCACTGTTGCGAGCCTAGCGGCAACTTGTACATTAAAACTTTCTATTTCTAGTACCTTCTCGGCAATGTAACGATACCCTTTACCGGTATATTCGTGAAAATTTTTGTAGTTGCCGATAAACGAACCGAACAAACTGCGTACACGATTCGGATTTTTCACATTAAATGCGTTGTGATCTTCAAGTACTCGTACGCGCTCAATCGCACCCGGTAAACTACACATTGCTTGTGCTGCAAACCACTGGTTGATCACCTGTGGTTCGTCTGCAAACCGCTGATAGAAGTCATGTAGAACTGAATCTTTGGTTGATTGTGCTTCTTCTGGTAACTCCAACAAAGCGCGAACATTCGCGAGTCGGTCGGTTAAATTGTCTGCCTGATTGAAGTTCTCACCAAGTAAGATAGCAACTTTTTGCGGTTGTCGTTTCCCTAATTCGCGACTCAGGTAGCTCAAAGCAGTATTCCGTGCGGTTCGTCGATTCACCGAAGATGAATCATTGCTATACACTTGGTCGTCGGCATGTTGTACATAAACTTCTTCCCACTTACTCACTAAGGATTTAGCGAGTTCGTCAATCAAAAAATCTCGATTTTCTACGATCACATCAAAATCAGAACCAGGATACTCGTCGAGTACGTTAAACACCGAAGGTAACACCAACATCCGATTCAATAACGATTTACGTTCACTGCCATCTTTTTCATCGCTCAATTGCTGCAGAACAATTTCAACGAGTTCGGTCAATCGAACAATGTCAATATTGCGGTCGAGTAAGAACCGACCGTAGAGGGTCTGTATGGCATTCCACTTAACAAACCCATCGGTATCGTGCAATGCTAGATGCGATAACTGCTCTACAGTTTGTGGAAAGTCAACATAAACAGGAGCTGAAAATCCACGCAAAAAACTAACAGTTGAATTTTCTGGTACACCACGGAGACAAAGACTATCTTGAGCGTCACGTAAATGCACGATCAAAGAACCGTCTGCGTTGGGATTTTCAGTGTGCATTTCTGATTCGACTTCGATCGTATAGCCGTTGCTTTCACCCTCCTTTCCTAAAACCTCGCGACCATTCTCGTCAATAACCCCAATGGAAACAGGTATGTGAAATGTTTGTTTCTCGGCTTGATTTGGTGTTGGTGGACAACTTTGTTCAATTTTTAACTTCAACGTGTTTGGTTCATTACGGGCTTCGGCAACCTTTAATCGAGGAGTTCCGGATTGCGTGTACCAGAAGAAAAACTGTTCTAAATCAAGTTCAGTCCCATCCCTCACTGCTGCCACAAAATCTTCGATGGTAACAGCACAACCATCGTGTCGATCGAAGTATAAATCTGTCGCTTTTCTCCACCTTTCTTTCCCTGCCATGATGTACATCATTCGCAAGACTTCAGCACCTTTTTCATATACCGTTGCTGTGTAGAAATTAGTAACCGCCGCATATTCGTCAGGACGTACCGGATGAGCTAAATTACTAGCATCTTCCGGAAATTGCGCAGTACGTAAGTTGTTAACCGTATCTATTCGGACAATAGTTTCACCAACCATTGCTTCACTGAACTGAGTATCACGAAACACTGTAAAACCTTCCTTCAAACTGATTTGAAACCAGTCGCGACAGGTTACTCGATTACCACTCCAGTTATGAAAATATTCATGTGCAACCACCCCTTCGATACCTGAATACGATCGATCTGTAGTTGTGTCCGGAGATGCCAAGAGTGCACTGACATTGAAGATATTGAGACCTTTATTTTCCATCGCTCCAAAGTTAAAGTCCTCAACAGCAACAATCATAAAGCGATCAAGATCGTATTCTCTTCCATAAACTTCTTCGTCCCATTTCATAGCTCGTTTCAAGCAATCCATAGCCCAGCGGCACCGTTCTTTGTATTTTGGTTCTGTGTAAATCGTTAAGCGAACTTTACGTCCCGAACAGGTAATGAATTCATCTTCAAGGGCACTTAAGTTTCCTGCTACCAACGCAAAGAGGTAGCAAGGTTTTCGATACGGATCGTACCAAGTAACTTGATGTCGATTATTGGGTTGATCTTCCTCAGCGATCAAATTGCCGTTTGACAATAGATTTGGAAACTTCTTCTTATCTGCTTCGATCGTCGTCGTAAATACAGAAGAAACATCAGGGCGATCTGGGTAAAAAGTTATCCTGCGAAAACTTTCGGCTTCACACTGTGTACAAAATAGAGACGACGACTTGTACAATCCTTCCAACGACGCGTTCTTTTCAGGATGAATTTGAACACGAGTGAACACCTCACAAATGTCGGGTACATCGAATAATGTGATCCCTTCTTCATCAATGTTGTACTCATTGTTTGACAGTTCTACACCATCTATCAATATTTGCTCTAACTCTAACTGTTCGCCATCGAGTCGCAGTGAATTTGAACTCGATTGTGAATCTCGCCTTATTTTTAATACCGATTCCACAGTCGTACGATCATCAAACAACTTAAAGTTGAGGTGAGTTTCGTCTAAAGTCCAACCGAAAGGGCGATATTCAGAAAGTCGAATAGTCTGTTGTTTTGCTTTCAAAGAAACCTCGGTAATCAAGAGAAAATAGGAGTATGAACCCGATACAATCAGATTATTCAGAAGAACACCATGACCAGTGGTTCAATCCTATAATTTTACGCACGTTCATTCGGTATCTTTTCATTGCAATCAGTTGATCTTCAAGTCCTAAGTCAAGTAGCAAAATGGCTATCCTCACATTCTGACTGTTGGCTTGCAACGGTTGTACAAACTTACGGTTCATCGCCTCGACCGGAGGGGTCAGTGTTTGCATGTGACCGACAGGGAAATGTTGTGGGTTCCCTTTCCGGTGGATGCATTGAAGAAGACCTGATCGAAAAGTTGATGCAAAATCAAATAGCGTCAGATAAACCAGAATTCCTGCGATACGGAGAAAACCCTTCCGAACTCGAAAAGTTCGAACTACCTTGTGGTGGCTATTTGGATATTGTTGTAGAACCTCTGCAAGCTACAGCTATCTTGGTTCGTCGATTCGACAAGATTCGGCAACGTATCGAACACCAACAACACATCAGACGTCAGGTCGATCTTGCGACAGGTGAAACTAAGTTAATCGAGGAAACTAAGTTTTCGCCGTTTTACTATGATCATGATCAGTTCAAACTAGACCAATGTTTCGGTCCGCGTTGGCAGTTATTTGTTATCGGAACAAATATGGTTGCACACTATGTATGCGAACTCGCACTAATGTTAGACTACCAAGTGACTTTGATCGATACTAATCGTAACAATTTCAAATCTTTTGAAGATTCAAAAGTCACGTGTATTTGCGACACTCCGGATGATGTGATAAATGAGCAGGTTAACGACGGTACTAGCGCCGTAGTTGCACTTTCCCATGATCCAAGACTGGACGATCTGGCTTTAATGAGTGCCCTAGAAACACCGGCGTTCTACATCGGTGCTATGGGTTCGGAGAGAACTACAACTCGCCGTCGAGCTAGGTTATTAGCGTTAGGAGTAACCGAGAACCTACTGAATCGTTTACATGCACCTATAGGAATACCTATCGGCAGCAAAACTCCCCCTGAAATCGCTCTATCGGTAATGGCAGATGTCACTCGAGTACGAAACTTCATTGTATCCGGAAATCGAACCACTATACCTTCAATAGTTGATTAACAATGAGCCCATTCAATACCCAAGGAGCAGCAATCTTGCTTGGAGCTGGATTCTCCACACGTTTCGGTCAAGACAAACGTTTAATTGAGCTGCAGTCAAAACCTTTGCTAAGTTACACTGCCCGGCTCTATAGTAATGTATTTTCGGACACAATCCTAGTCCTGCGAGATACTGACAACTCTTTATCAAAACTAGTTCCTGAGGATATCGAAATCGTTTATACCAAAAGAGCACAATACGGTATATCCGAGAGTATAAAGGCTGGTCTGAATGTCAGACTTGAAACTTCATGGGTGGTCATTGGTTTAATCGATATGCCCTTCGTCAAATCGATAACACTGCACTTATTGCGTGACCAAATGATGAAATCGCCGCAACAAATAGTGCGATTACGATACCGCAATCGTCCGGGAAACCCCGTAGGGATACCTAAACAGTACTATTCTTCCTTGTTATCACTTACTGGCGATCAAGGAGCACGAAAGTTTTTTACTCGATGGGAAGCAAACACTCTCGTTTTAGATGTCGTCGATGGGGGAATTCATCGCGACATCGACACACAAGAAGATTGGTTGGAGTACTCAAAATGTCCCTGATCTTCCCAGACTTACAGCATGCATGTGAGAGGTTTTAGATCAAGTCCCCCAATCTAATTTACTACGGCACGATTGATAAAAGTCATGACCAGCAGGATAGACGATATTCAGCCCATTTTTGTGCTTGCTGATTTGGACCTTGTCGTGGGGGTGTAGTATGAAGGTGACTTGCGAATCTGCAGTTGTAATGGGATAATCCTCTTCGGATTCAACTATCACTGTGATTTGCGATTGCCCTCGTACGACTAAAGGACGTGACGACAAGGTGTGGGGAAACATCGGAACCACAACGAGAGCATCCAAGGACGGATGCATGATTGGACCACCGGCTGAAAGCGCGTAAGCAGTCGAACCCGTTGGAGTTGCTATGATAAGACCGTCCGATCGTTGAGAGTACACAAACTCTTCGTCGACGAAGAGTTTAAAATCCATCATTCGTGTAATCGAACCCGAGTTTACCACTATGTCATTGAGTGCTAACGAACGATGTACAGTTCGTTCATCGCGGACAACCTTCAAGTCAATAAGAAAGTGAATCTCAGTTTGATATTTTCCCTTAAGTACTTCGTGTAACTTGCTCTCAACTTCATCTGGCGATACCCCAGCAAGGAATCCAAGCCCACCGCGATTGATTCCAATCACTGGTACATCGGAATCAGCAAGGACCCGAGCAACATGGAGAATACTTCCGTCCCCTCCTACGACTATAACGAGGTCACATTGCTCGAGTTCCGCCATTTTGACCGCGATGTTTGGCTTTGAATCTAATAAACTAGCGGTTTGCGTTTCGAAGCGAACTTCGCATTCAAACTGAGTCAAGAACTGACTAAGGGAGTTCAGTGTGTCCGCAACGGTAGGTCTACCTACACGACCGACTATTCCGATAACTTTAAAATTTGATTTTTTCAATGACACGAACAACAGTGAAGGATAAAAAGTATTTTCCGGAATTCGAAACTAATTTTTTGACTAGGTTTACATGGATGGAAGCAAGATGAGTAATAATCGCGCCGAACCTAAGTGTCCAGAATGTGGAACAGTTGGAACTGATAGTATTGTCAGCCGTGAGAGTCAGATGCAAAGTCGTACCCGAGAACCATGGTTCTTTGTAATCCATTGTGCCAATTGTGGTTATGTCTACAACGTTATTACAAAGCATGTTTTTGCACAAACTTCTACGCGTGTGGTATTACCCACTGACAACTCAGGAAGTCGCACACAAACAGAAACTTAGTGGAGAACCATCGATTCAAGGACATCAAGTTCTTGCATGAGGTGATCCCAAGAATCAGCGACATAATAAATTGGTTGTATGTGATCAATCTCGAATCCGCGTTCGCAACAAGCGCGTGACAATCGCTCATGTTTTGCTTGACGATACTTAGACGCTTCTGCGACGGACGATAACAATCCAGCACCAAATATTTTGTGTTCTGGACCAATCAATCCATATTCCACGGTCCACCAATGAAAACGTGCAACAAGACGCGCCGGCGAGACTGTACTATCTCGAACGAGTTTTTTCGCTTCCACTACTGCAGATTCTGCTTCGTCCATCAAAATTTGTGACGTAGTTTCTTCGGCGATGAGTTCGGCGAGATGTTTTTGCGCATGATAAAGTTGCATATCTAACTCGTCGAGTTGCGTGGCGGCACCAATCTCTCCTAAACGTTGTAAAAATACTCGATAGTTAGCATCATCCAACATTGGTAGATGACCAGCGGCTTCATGAATGATATCGGGGATTGGGGTATAGCCTAGTTGACTGCGAGCCCGGATCGGTTTGGAAATTGGGAGAATGGAATGAGCTTGAAGTAACATGAATACGTCGGGAGGGATAAAACCATCGACCACAATGGCACTCCAATCAAATTGTCCCAGTGCAGATTGAACTCGTTCTAAGGAAGGGATCATCTGTTTACTCATACCGGTATGGGTAAACGATTCACAATAATCGACGGCCGTATTTCCGACGAGGACATTCTCTAAAGCAGTCGTAGCTAGTCGCCAAGTCTCGTGTTCTTCTGAAGTATACTCCGAGTATTTCTGTTCAACGCTAAATTTTTCGATAGCTTCTTGTAAGTCATGAACTTCAATTAACATATAAGCTGCTCCTACTAAGCTGAATCCAATTTACCAACATTGTTTCGTAATTCAATGTCCAACACATAATATTATCTACTTCACCGACTCAATTTCAACTTTTAGAGTAACAGGATATCATGCCGTTTCGAACAAAACCACTAGGTAAATCAGCAATTATCAATCTGACACTGTTCCTGTCACTCATGATTTTATCATTCATTGTAGGTTTAACAGTTTCACCCACTTGGACTGTGGTAAAAACCGTCTTAGATGTAACCACCGATGATGACAGCCAAATTTTTTACACTTTCAAAGACAAGCCCCAGTACTTTACGGCTGTCAACCGAGATGAGTCGACGTTACTTGTGTTAGAGGGAACCTCGGAACTCCATCCGGAAATTCAGGAAGAGTATATAGTCGAGGATTCTGCCGACGGTAAAAAAACATATTACCGATTAGAGGCCAAGAGGCATTGGGGTATTTGGTCGTTACTACCTGCTATTTGTGCGATTCTACTATGTTGGGTTTCAAGAGAACCTATAACATCGTTACTTGGCGGCATAGTTTCCGGGGCGTTACTGTTAGGTATGTACGATCTCACCGGTGAAGTTCTTATCCCAACTTTGGGAACCGCCAGTGTTGCTGGAATCCTCATTTTATACCTTTGGTTACTAGGTGGGCTATTAGGAGTCTGGTCGAAAACCGGTGCTGCACAAGCTTTTGCTGAATGGATCACACGTAAGGTAGTAAAGGGTCCACGAACCGCAAAATTAGTGGCATGGTTATTGGGAGTGTTATTTTTTCAAGGTGGTACGGTGAGTACCGTTTTAGTTGGTACGACGGTGAAACCAGTTGCAGATAAGGAAAACATAAGCCACGAAGAACTTGCTTATATCGTCGATTCTACGGCATCTCCCATTGCTTCACAATTGGCTTTTAACGCTTGGCCAGGATACGTTCAAGCATTTATTTTTGTCTCTGGTGTATCGTTTTTAGCTACTGAGGCTGACCGGATTGCATTCTTTTTCTCAAGCGTCCCATTTTGTTTCTATGCAATTTTTGCTGTGCTCGGTACCTTCCTGCTAAGTATTGAAAAACCTTTATTTCTTGGTAAAGGTATGAAAACCGCAATGGAAAGGGCGCGCTCTACTGGGAAACTCGATTCGGATACTGCCTCTCCTCTAGCCGCTCCAGAGTTGCAATCAACATCGGTACCGAAAGGTTACCAGGCTAGCATGTTTGAGTTCGTGTTACCCTTAGTCCTATTAATTTGCATTGCCGTGGGTACTTACATCGCGTTCGGCTCTCCAAACGTCCACTGGGCTTTTGGGATAGCACTATTACTTGCCGCCAGTATGTCATTATTTAGAGGGTTAACCATTAAAGAATTAATAGCCGGTATTGGGCAAGGAATGAAAGGTCTTGTCATTGGTTCCGTCATTTTGCTATTAGCGATCACAATCGGATCGGTGAGTGCGCAAGCAGGTGGTGGGGCTTATCTCGTCCAGGTGTTTGGCGATACATTGCCATGGTTTTTACTGCCTGTGCTGCTGCAATTGCTCACGATGACTATCGCATTCTCCACTGGGACTAGTTGGGGCACTTATGCAGTTGCCTTTCCATTAGCCATGCCGCTAGCGTGGGCCGTCGCTAACGGACAAGATCTGAGTCATCCTTGGTTTTTTATGACACTTTGCTTTGCAGCCGTGATGGACGGTAGTGTGTATGGCGATCAATGTTCACCGATTTCCGATACTACCGTGCTGAGTTCAATGTGCACGGGCTGTGACTTGATGGATCACGTAAAGACTCAAATTCCCCAAGCCACTTTTGCGGCAGTTATTGCAGCTGTACTGTGGACAACCCTTGCTTATTTCGCAGGTGTTGGCTTCGGTGGTTAGTGCAACCAAGTTTATGTAACTGATACAAAGCTTGTGCTGAAATCCTTTGTCATTTGGGTATTCTCGGACGGTCGAAAAGGACATGAAAATCAAACACGAGGTTTGTTGAATGCACTAGTAGAATTGAATAAATCTCGGTTCACCGTTGAAAGTTATTGGGTAACAAAACAAACTCCTAATGCAAATTTAACAGCATATCCTCATCCAAATCTAATACTTGGAGCAGGTCACGCAACACATTTTCCGATGTTACGCGCAAAGATTCTTTTTGGAGGTGTAACGGTGGTATTAATGAAGCCGTCGATTCCTTCCATCTTTTTTGATATGGTCTTTGTTCCCCATCACGATTCTTGTGAAAACTTTGGCAATGTACATGCTACAATCGGGGTGTTAAATACGATTACCCGTTCTCATCCAAATGCTAGCGAGGGTACTATATTGCTTGGCGGAGCAAGCCGGCACTTCCAATGGGATACTGATCGCATCGCCCAACAAGTCAAGGAGGTCTGTGACTCAAAGACAAACAGAGTTTGGAATGTGTGTGACTCGCCACGTAGTCCTGATGAGCTTTTGTCAAAAATTCAAGACTCACCAAATATTCGAAAATATCCTTGGCGTGACACCGACGAGAATTTTATTTCGTTCCTTCTCGGTACAAGTTCCGAGATTTGGGTGAGTTGCGACTCAGTTTCGATGCTTTATGAGGCAGTCAGTACGGGAGTACCTGTGGGAGTATTTGAGCTTAAGCCTAGAAAAAGGAGTAACAAGATTTTAAGAGGTTTACAGGAACTAGCTACACAGGGGCATATTCAATTTTCGTGCGAAGGATTAACCTTGAAACTTCGGTCAGAACTTGAAACTCAATTGTCAGAATCAACGCGTTGTGCAGAGTTAGTCACACGGTATGTAATGAATAAACTCTCCTAAAAAATATGTAACCGTAAATCAGCCATCCTCTGCAAGCAATTCCAACGCGCGTTTGTTTTGACCGTGAACTGAACCTTCTTTTGACCACAGTAGACGCAAATCTTCAATTGCAGCAATCGCTCGCTCGGGTAAATTCAACATTTTTACGACTGCAAAGTCAATCTCTTTCCGTATTGGATCATAATGAGCTTGACATGCGGGCTGAAGAGATTTCAGCAATAAGCTAGATGCTTTTTGATGGGCAAACTTTAATGCCCCCTCGTCTAGTTTGCTAAAGTCTGGGCTTGGGACCGTTTTAATCGCTCCTATCTGAGAAGTAGATCGACCAGCGTGAGTCCGTTGTCCCTGAGTCCAATGAACAATCATACCAAGTGTAGAATTTGCCCAAAGCAGAAACGGCCAAAAGAGATCCTCTCGATCGCTCTTGAGCGTAGTCCATGATCTTCCACCTAAAACGGGGTATTCGGTTGTTGCTGCAAGTATCGTTTGTGATGTCCATCGCATATTTCGAGCATACAACAACTTGCTCATACTGTTTCTCATCGTTGATTCAAATTCGGATCGGTCTTCAAACGAAACACTCACTCCTTTATGAGTAGGTCTAACTAACATTTGCTTCTGAGTTTTTGAGTTCGCATGCCATAGTGATAAATCTGGATTAGCAACTGAATCTTCAATGTGCATTTCGTGCATCTCGAAAGCACCTCGTGGATCTCCTCCAGATATATGACCTAGTAAGTCATGAGTCGGTCCAACCTGAAAAAGTAGTGAGAGAGTTGTCATTGGTATCGGTATCTTGAATTGTTTTTGTTTCCATTGAATGATGCCTTCTCTCAATTTCAAAGCAGCTTCCGCAAGGTATGGATTTAACACCGATAGAGGACTCCAAGGGGCACCCAAAGTAAGTGATTTTTCCACTAGCAATACTCCTACTTCATCATTTCCAACTTTGATTGGATACCATTTTCCGAACTGACGTTGCTGTTGATGTATGCTCAAAACTGCGCGCGCGGTTTCTCGCGCTTGTCCAATACTTGATAAAGGTTCTCGCAAAGTTACGTACGAAATATCCTGCGTTTTCTGAGTACTGTTGTTATTTCTAGTGGCAATCAATAACATCTCTTCCATCCCAGTATCGGCAGATAAAGCCTTCTTACCAAGTGCTTTACCACCTGTCACTGCAACAGCTATAATGTCGTGAAATTCTGCTAGTATCATTTCGCGAGTAGGTGCCCAACTAGGTGCAAACGCGGCTGTTAGTGGTAGTACAAAACCAATTCGTCCTCCTGGTTTCACTTTTTTCTTGGCGATTGCTACAAAGGATGCTGCCATACCTGCTTTATTGTTCACTGGCTCATTTTTCGTAAGTTGTTGCCATCGTTTTTGGCAGGCGTTGCGTTTCTGTTCACTTAATCCCGATACATCAAAGGCACTTTGGCCACTACGAGTTCGCGAATAGGGAGGATTCATTAAAACCCAATCAATCGTAGCATCGGTTACTTCTAATGCTTCGTCTCGGTCAGAGCCTACTGCACCCGTAGAAGTCCCTCCTAGTTGATCGAACAGATCGGTTGCTTGATTAGTTTGTAGATATTCAAGTGAACCAGTCACTGCATTTGCTCCGCCGACGTGCAACCACCCTACTCTTGTTTTTGAATACTTCTGCCTTAAGTTCATCAACGCTAATGATGAAGTCGTTAGGTGTGCTGCGATTGGACTAATATCTGCACCAACTAGTCCATGTTCCATCGCGTCTTGATGCAGCGAAACGTCTTCAAATTCAGACGAAATATGGTGTTCGTGAAATCGATAGACTCTTTGATAACCAGCGCGTAGAAGCGTTCCGGTACCACACGCTAAATCGGCAATAGAATGTTTCGAAAAGAAGTGAGGATCGCTCCATTCCTGTGATGAGACATCCGATTCACGAATCGTTAAACCGGCGAGTAGTTCTGCCGTACTGGGCTGCGTGTAAAACGCAGCTGATTCTTTACGGTCATCCGAGAGTTTTGGAAATAGTTCAGCGCCAATATTCATGTGTGGTCCCACACGAGAAGTCTCGATTCGTTGTGCGGCGTCAATCAATAGTTCAAGAGCTTCAGACGTAGCCTTAACATCCATGTTCATGTATTGGTGCAAAACATTCACAGCAGGTTGAAAAACTGAATACCAGTTGTCTTTTAGAATGTCATTCCATGCACCATGAACGTTTGCAGGTTGTATAGTTGTACTCCCCAACAAAGATATTTGTTTCGTGACGGGATGTTGCATACGATCCAACTGTAGATGAACAATGATCGCGTTCAACCAAAGGACCATGGCTGTTCGTAAAGCACTCAAGTGTGAACGTTGATACACAATGGAAGCCAACTCATCGAACCAAGCTGAGTCTATGCTACTTTCAACTCTTTGTGCGGCTTGACGAATCTTCGTAGCAACGTATTCAGCAACTAATTCGACTCGTTCTTTGGGTAAAGCTTCCGACTGAACCATACTTAACAGATCAAAAATTGTCCCCTTTACAAACCCGGATTTGGGGTAGCGGCGGGTTTCTGTTTTCTGATCAGTTTCAACTAGTTGGTGTAATGAATAATTTAAGTGGCAGCCGCCAAGCAATTTTTCTGTTACTTCTTTTGCACTGTTCATAGACCGAAAATCTTGATCGATATGAACAGCAATACTTGATAGAAACTTACTACCGTTTACTTTGAAAACACAACCGAGCCTTGCTATAGCGTCTTTGTCTGCGTCACCGGCGTGGAAAGATGTCTCTACGATTACGGGTTGAATATCCCTATCCGTAACAATAAGATCGGGTCGCAAGGATTGACCCTCCTGGAGTACTCCGGTCATCTCGACGAGAATTGATTCCCCTTTTGTACGCCAAATCGGACGACTGTTTCTTAGAGCTTCTCCCAAGCCTTGATTAAAAGTCGATTCAATAAGGGTAGGAGTCATTTGATACTATGTGTGTTCGTCTAGATTAATGAGTTTAAGTTCAAACATATACTAGTGGTTTCACGTTAAAATATTTTTGTAAACTTTAGTTTTATAACCAATATTACAGATTTTTCAGAAGCCTCAGTTCAGAATGGATACCAATATAGTTGACTCGTTCTTATGGCTAACTTCGAGTCGGTATGAATACTTGAGGTACGAGCCTATTCACTAAACGAAGACAAGTATTACGTCAGAGTTGTTGTTTAGTTTCGGTCTAGAAATAATATCAAGGTGGCGGAGCGGACGGGATTCGAACCCGCGGCCTCTAGCGTGACAGGCTAGCGTTCTAACCAGCTGAACTACCGCTCCGTGAATATTAGCCATTCAATGGTGGGTGTTGTAGGGATCGAACCTACGACCTATGGCTTGTAAGGCCATCGCTCTCCCGAACTGAGCTAAACACCCTCGAAAGTGTAAAAATTTTATCTCATACCGCTTACTTGTCAAATCAAACGGAACGTTAATCCTGACGTTCGAGTTAATTCCATTTAACTTCGCTCACTGTTCAACTCCTCTTGCTACAACCAGAGCTGGTGTTTGCAAGACCTGCAAATCTCTTAAAGGATCACCCTCAATAAAAAGAAAGTCAGCTGATAATCCAACTTGCAATGAACCGAAACGATCAGCACAACCAAGTGCAAGTGCTGCATCTCCTGTTGAAGACTTCAATACTTCAAGTGGTGTCATGTCTGCTAAATTCGCAAACAAACTCAATCCCTTTGCAAATTCGTGATGATATACTTTGGGAATTCCAGCGTCCGTCGAGGCAATAAATTTAACCCCCGCCTTACACATGAGTCGAAACGATTCCCTGATCAATTGACCTTCCTGGTTATTTTTGTCGATGTACTTTGACCATTCGGAGTTGATCGTTGGTGACACCCAAGTGTTATTACTAACGATATCCGCGATCACGTGTAAGTCACAATGTGAACGTTCTCCCTCCTGATTAAACCACGAACAATGCTCAATGGTTTTAACACCAGCGAGTGAAGCTCGATGAATGCCTTCGGTACCGTGACAATGAGCTGCAACGTCATATCCCAAATCTTTCGCATACTGCACTGCAAACGATAAATCATTCAAGGAAAACTGCGACTGACCGGGGTTCGTATTTGGTGTATAAACTCCGCCAGTTGCCATAACTTTGATAAGATCTACATCGTGCCGATGTTGTCGATCAATTACAGTTTGAATGTCTCCTGTATTCTCAACACCACCACCCCAAAAATAACAATGTCCATCTGGAGTAGTCAGAGGTTGTCCCGCACACAACAACCTCGGTCCCGGTATCTCGCCACGAAGAATCCGATTTCGTAATTCAATTTCCAACCATTTTCCACCCCCCAAATCTCGGGCAGTTGTGATCCCCATATCGACCATCCGCTTAGCACGACGGTTCATCTTTTCTATTGTTACTTCCTTTGGTTCATTAAGAAACTCTTCGATACTTGTATGGTCGGGATCAACCGAAATATGAATGTGTGAATCGATTAAACCAGGAATAACAGTTAGTCCACTCATGTCTTTTACAACACCGTCAGTCTTGCCCAAACCACTAACTGCCTCATTACAAACTGTTATAGAAGATTGCTCTGAGTATTCATCACTGATCCCATCCCAAAGTCGAACATTGTTGTAAGTTGTGGTACAAATATCCTTCATATGTGCCTATCCGGTAGCATAATATTTCAAAAATCTTTAAAAAACATCAATTTACACCTGATCTCGTGTAGAATAACTAGTGATTTCTAGCTGGAATGGACTCCCAAATGAAATTGAACGCAAAGTTTCTATCTTATTCATCCTCGTTTCTAATGCGCTTGAAGGCTAAAACTACATGGTCTTCTCTCAAATTTATTCGAACTACACTTCGATGAAAAATACATCAGAAACCGTACAAAAGACAACGCTAGCGGAAAGTAACGTTAATGCGTTAGCTTCAAGTTGGTTAGAAAAAGTTCGTCAACACTTCGCACGTGTTCGAGAATTATTGAAATCAATTCGCGCTCTCCTGATTAATCCTGACGATACTGAAAAGGCTTTCGAAATCATTGGTGAGCTACGAGGTAAAGAGTTACGCAAATCCTTTAGCCGTTTTCAAAATTCCGTGTATGGCAACAAAATCCTGCAGAAGCAAGTAGATTTAATCGACGTGTTGAATGATCGTAAAACCTTGACTACATTGGATGAAAATTCACTCGGTCGAGTCTATTTAAAGTTCATCGATGCGAATCAATTGAGTCCTGATGGACTAGTCGATGCCAGCGCTGACACGTACCCGGATATTCAAGACGAAAATGTGCTTCGTTATGCTCAACGCAATCGGGATAGTCATGATCTATGGCACACTTTGACCCAATACGGTCGCGATCCGCTCGGTGAATTGTGTTTATTGGCGTTTACCTATGCACAAACTCAAAACTCTGGGGTTGGACTCATCGCATTAATTGGCAGTTTTCGGTTTTATCGAATATATGGACATGGTACATTCGGTGCAATCTGGCGAGCTTATAGAGATGGAAAACAAGCGAGCTGGTTACCCGAGCAACCATTTGAAGACATGCTGTCTTTAAATGTAGAGCACGTACGTATCATGCTTTCAATTCCACCTCCTACAGCTTACCTTTTGGTAATGTCCCGGCAGCGATGAGTTCATGAATTTGTTAGTTTCTCAATTTTTAATCTGACAATTGCCGATCGCAGCATCCTCTAATTCAAACTGCGATACTTCCACTTCCGGGAATTTAGCTACTCAATACCGTATCTCAAGCATCACATTTCGTAACGTCCATATTGAGTTTAACTGCGAGAAAAATTGGTCTATAGCGAGATCACCGTCCACAAAAACAGTCCCACAATACCTACAACTAAGGTCATCGAATACAACATTAGTATTACTAGAAACTTGAATATTGAGACAAAAATACCGGAACCGTAAAAATGTTTGAAAGATAGAAACGTATGAACTAGAATCAGTAATTGCAAGATTGGCCAAAAAGCCATTTCAATCCACAAAGTGTCTCCTGGTATTAAACTCGCCATCAAAATCGCAGCCAAAATACCGAAAAACGACAATATAAAAATCACAGCGTGGGCGTGCATCGCATAAATCAATTGAAAAACTAAACGGATTCCCTTACCCAACTGAATTGTAGCTAGGAGTAAGACTATGATTGGCAACAGCAGAAACATCATAATTGGTAGTTTTTCAATCATGTCATCTATAAATCGCCGCGGATCGTCAGCAATCTTGATAAGTAACCGTAAAACGTCGACTGAAAATGGCAGAATCTCTTCTTGCTCTTCTGTCCGAAGACTGTTAGCTAGGTTGATGATCGTATCTTTCAAAAACGACGATGGCTGCCGAAGAAGTTCTGATACAATCTCTGCTGCCTCTGCACTCTCGGTGTGGTGAAATACGGTGTTAACGATTTCCTCGGAGTCGCGAAATGCTAGTAGTAGTTTCCGCAAGTTTTCAACACGTCGTTCAACGTCTTGAACCGCCGCATTCTCGACCCGTTTAGCGCTGTCAATAATTCGAATCTGTTGTTTGACGTTCTCATACCCGGTGCTGAATGTCCCCCTGCGATTAAACAGTAGATTGTCGACTATTTCACGCGCGTGAGGATCGAAGTCTAAGTTGATGGGTCGTGCAACTATATGGCGATCAATTATCGATAATGTCTCAGTTTTTTCGGAGTCTGTCGGCGGGATTAAAGTAACCTCAGTACTCGAATCCTTAGCAGCCGATGAATTACTTAGTGCGGCTGTGATCGCCACAATCGCAAAAAACATTAGATTACTAAACAAGTAAAGTCGTATTGGCCGAATATAACGCGCTCGTTTGTTTTCCCGAAACTCTACCGAGAGACGGCCTGGTTTGAAAAATAGTGTGAATAACGATTTGAAAACATACGCGTCGACATCAAACAACTCTTTGATGAAATCCCCAATAACTAAGAAAATCGAACGGTTGTAATGCGTGTTCTTCTGACCACATTGAGAACAGTACAACCCAGTCAACACTGCCTTACAGCTATCGCAGGTAATTACTACTTCAACTTCATTGGTTGGTTGGTCGTTTTCTACACACATATGGGAAAAAAGTTAATACGTATGGTTGTAGTAGTGAAGGATTCGGTATTCGAACTTTAATTGTAGGTACACTCTTATTAAGTTATTCCCGCTTGAGACATATTATCACAATTCGTCGATTCAAATTAGAATATACTGTGACAAGTTGAACTAAAACTGTCTAGTGTCGAAAGCGTTAAATACCACAAAGTACTACCTAGTTCTTCTAGCTTCCACGTATGTATTTCTCGTCGTACATCCTGTAAGTTCTGAGTCGGAATCTGAAAACGATTCGTTTCCATGGTTGTCAACCTTTGAAGTTGGCGAATTTGCTGAAACCTTCAATTCAAACCAGGAAGTGATCAAGTCGGGAAGAAAGCTGGCGCGACTACCGATAGGTGTACATTCTCTCGAAGAGGAACAGGAGGATGCACCTGTGGTGTTAATCGGAATACACGGTTTCGGTGTACATGGTTACGAGTGGGTGTATCCTTTAGTAACTTTGGACTCTGAAAAGATTCATACCTTCTTTTATCGCTGGAATTCTCTGTATTCGCAATCTAAATCACGGGAAATCTTGATAAAAAAAATTGACAACATTACCGACGATCGCCAAGCTCCTTTAGAAAAAGTTGTCCTCCTAGCTCACAGTTGTGGGGGTGTACTAGCGATTTCTGCCATCAAGGAATTACGATCTGACATTCAGTTCGAAATTCATACGATTGCAGCACCGTTAAATGGCCTGGGGATATTCACGGTTTGTGAACCACAAATCCCTGAAACCCTACCAGAAAATGTTGTAGTAAAGCAATGGCGCACAACGCGATCTAAAGATAGTGTGTTTTGGATATTTGCTGAAGATCCACAAGTAGTATTTATCGATCCTAGCGAAACCGTTAGATTACCACCTTACCACCGTGGAGTTCGATTAGGACACGTTCGTTCAATTAGTTGGGTCGCCGAACAACTCGCTGGTGATCTGGTTGAGGAAGTAGATAGAAACGACGCACTTGCTGATTCGGAAACTCCGTAATTACTTTAACTGGTAACATGTTGTTAAATTTTCGACAAAATTTTTGAGGTAGCATGCTCGATACGCATTTAGTTAACACACCGTATCAAAAATGATCAGTTTCAAGTCAAAATACTATACCATTCTTGTCGTCGGGATTGCTTCTCTTTTCTTTGTTGGTGCCCTATGGTCTGAGGCCGAATCTGAATCTCTTGACGACTCATTTCCATGGTTGACAACATTTGAAGTCGGAGATTTCGCCAAAACTTACAAATCAAATCGCTTTGTTGTTAAATCTGGTCGTCAACTCAGAAAACTTCCAGTAGGTTTACATTCGCTAGAAAAAGATCAAGAAGACACCCCAGTTGTGTTAATCGGAATACATGGGTACGGTGTGAGCGGTTATGAGTGGATTTATCCGTTCGTGACTTTAGATTCGGAGAATATTCACACTTTCTTCTTTCGTTGGAATTACCTACGTAAGAACTCCAATGCACGCGAAATTATGCTTGAATCGATAGACGAAATTGTAGAAAGTCGCCAAGGGCCACTCGAGAAAATTGTCTTACTGACTCATAGTTGTGGTGGCGTGATGGCTATCTCAGCTATGGATGAGTTACGTTCGGATATTCCATTTGACCTGCATACTGTTGCATCACCTCTGAATGGTCTTGGTGTATTCACGGTCTGTAAACCTCGTATACCTAAAGTGGTTCCCGAAAACGTTACGGTTCATCAGTGGCGTACAACGCGTACAAAAGATAGTGTGTATTGGATCTTCGCCAAAGACCCACAGGTTGTTTCAATCGAACCCAGTTCTGCGGTTAGGTTACCACCTTATTATCGTGATGTACGTTTAGGTCACACACGTTCTCTCAGTTGGGTTGCCGAACAACTCGCGGGCACTTTTAGTGAAAATCATGAGACTGAACCAATCGCTCGTTCTGACGATCTCTAGTCGCTAGGTTTTCTAATTTCTCGGTCAGATTAGTGATCTGACCAGCGACAACGTGAATCACTTCCCCTTCCCGTTCGACAATTCCTTTTACCCGAATCAGTTCGCCTTGTAGAATTTCCACTCGGTACTTATCCAACACCGATTTCCAAACCACCACGTTACTGTTGCCAGTTTCATCTTCAAGTAAGAGAAATAGAACCCCAGTACTCGAACTAGGTCGTTGCCGACAAGTAATCAATCCGGCAGTATGGATCAGTTGTCCGGGACGTACGGTGAACAAATCTTCGGCGACAACACAACGACGAAACTCTGTGTCACTCCGTAATAATTGCATGGGATGATTCCCTAAGGTTAAACCTAAATAACTCAAGTCTGATACAAGATTCTCACCGACCGAGGGCGACGGCATGACTACGTCGGTGTGATAGGTTTCAGCAACATTGCAGCGACTAGATAGCCCTGTTGGTCGTTCGATGCCGGCGGCATCCCAATGCGCTTGAAAGCGGTTCCCTGAAATCGCACTGAGTGCCCCTGCGCGAGCTAGCGAAGTGATTTCATGATCACACAACTGAGCTCTTTTGGCAAGATCACTGATATCCCGATAAGGTTGATTTGCTTCTACTTTTACACCAACTTCTTTCCCTAATCCTTTGATTTGACGCAATCCCACTCGTATAGCACCTTGCGGACGAGCGTACCCGGGATTGTTTTTAGTGCTTCGCTCAAGACGGTAGTCCCAGCCACTAGTTTGGACATCAACTTCGCGTACTTCCAGTCCATGACGGACGGCATCTTGTATGATTTGTGACGGTGAGTAAAACCCCATCGGCAAACTGTTTAGCAGGCCACAGTAAAAAGCCGCAGCTTCATGCCGTTTCAACCAAGCTGAAATGTACACTAATAGCGCAAAACTTACTGCATGAGATTCCGGAAAACCATATTCACCAAACCCTTTAATCTGTTCAAAGATACGATCGGCAAACTCTCTTGGATGACCACGCTCTAACATACCTTTGACTAGCTTTTGTTGAAACTTCTCGAGTCCACCTTTCCGTCGCCAAGCAGCCATAGCCCGGCGAAGTTGATCCGCTTCGCCAGCAGTGAACCCCGCAGCAACCATCGATAATTCGATTACTTGCTCTTGAAAAATGGGGATTCCCAAGGTACGTTCAAGTACTTTACGTACGGCCTCATTCGAATAGGTAACTGGTTCTTTTTTCTCGCGGCGGCGTAGATAAGGATGAACCATTTTGCCTTGTATGGGACCTGGTCGCACAATCGCAACTTCAATGACCAAATCATAAAAACAGGCTGGTTTGAGACGAGGTAACATCGACATTTGTGCCCGCGACTCGACTTGAAAAACTCCAATGCTATCGGCATTTTGGAGCATCTTATAAGCTGCTTCATCTTGGGTTGGAATACTGCTCAACGTCAGTTTACTCACTCCAGTTTGCTGGTTAAAACTATTCGCTAAATCCATCATTTTTCGAATAGCCGTGAGCATACCTAGACCTAAAACATCAACCTTGAGTAAACACAGTGCCTCTAAATCATCTTTATCCCATTGAATGACTGTTCTATCTGGCATAGCAGCATTTTCTATCGGAACTAATTCTGACAACGGACCTTGCGAAATCACAAACCCTCCAACATGCTGTGATAAATGCCGCGGAAATCCACGAATAGTCTGCACTAACTCAATAAATTGCTGGATTGTCTTCGTTTTACTGTTCACTCCAGCACTCCGCAACCTAGTCTCGAACTCAGTTGCGTTATCCCACCAAGCCATTGACTTAGCTAATAAATCTACTAAATCCAAATCTAGATCTAAGGCTTTACCTACATCACGAATCGCACTACGAGAACGATAAGTAATCAATGTTGCCGCTAACGCCGCTCGCTCCCGTGTGTACTTTGAATAGATAAATTGAATCACTTCTTCACGTCTTTCATGCTCGAAGTCGACATCAATATCCGGTGGTTCGTGTCGCTCTTTCGACACAAATCTCTCAAACAATACGTGAATACAATCTGGATCTACATTAGTGATATGTAAACAGTAGCAAACTGCAGAATTTGCTGCTGAGCCCCTACCCTGACACAAAATATTTCGGTCTCGCGCAAAACGAACTACATCATACACCGTAAGAAAGTAATACTCGTACTGTAGTTCTGCGATTAATTGCAGTTCCTTTTCAATTAACTGTTCGATCTCATTAGGTATTCCTTGTGGCCAACGTAATCTCGCACCTTCATAAGTGAGTTGTCGTAGGTATTGCGATGCGGTTAGACCTTGAGGTACTAATTCGGATGGATATTCATACCGTAACAAATCCAACGAAAAATCGCAAGTACGAGCGATCTTGACAGATTCTTGTAGTAACTCTTCGGCATACAGTTGCTGCAAAACTTGATACGGCCGTAAATGATGTTCAGCATTAGGGTATGCCTCTTTACCTAATTGTGCAACCGTCGTTCCGAGTCGTATCGCCGTCAGCGTGTCTTGCAACGGTTTGCGCTCGGCGACATGCATATGTACGGCGTTACTAGCAACAATAGGTAATGCAAACTGCATCGACAAAGTGAGAATATTTGCAGTCTGATTCAAATCACGGTCAGTTAAAAATAATTCCAATGCCAACCATAAATGTGAGATTCGTTCTCGTAGTTTTTGCCCTTGCTGTAACAACCGTTCAAGTGGCAATCCCCGCGGTATCCATAAAACGAAACATTCCTTGGTCGCCTCCCCTAGATCAGTCAAGTGCAACTCATACTGACCTTTCTCTGACCGTCTTCTTCCCGTTGTGATTAAAGTTGAAAGTTGTGCATACGCGTGCCGTGTAGGCGCTATTATTACGAGGTCTAAAAAATCGTTTTCTGCTGTATCCAAGACTCGAAATTCTGAACCAACAATAAGTTTGATACCAGATTGTTTAGCAGCGACATGTGCTTTGACGATACCGGACAACGAACATTCGTCGGTAATTGCTATCGCTTCGTATCCTAACTTCTTAGCTTGGATAACAAGTTCCTCCGGATGAGACGCACCATGTAAAAAGGAATAATTGCTCTTACAGTGTAACTCAGCAAAAGCCACACAATCCATTGCCGTATTGTCGTTCGCTTTAGGAAAAATAGCCATGATGCAGCCACTTCTCACCGTCCTGATATAACCAACATAAAGAACCGTTTTCGTGTCTACCGACAAAATAGTCACGAACACATTGTTCGCCCCACCAACCACTTTGAATACGTACTGGTCCGTTCAAAATTGAAAATTTTTGTCGCTTAATCGGAACAGGGTGTTCCAATAACCATAGTGGCCGAGTTTCCGTAGTATTTGGTTGTAGCGCTTGCTTTTCGCTCTTCTTTAAAGCACCTGATTCTTGGGTAACCGACCAGGCGAACTCAGGACGATGATCGTCCACACTACGTAAAAATTGCCACGATTTTGGTCCTAAACGCGCGCCTAAGCGATCTAATAAATCACTCGGTAATACTGGTTTAACTTCATAATCTCCTAATAAATCTTTCTCAATCGGGCCAGCTTGATGTAAAGAATCCACCCGTAACGCTTGCAGACTTATTGACATCACTTCTGGTGGTAGTTCGGCCTCCTCCAAAGCCATCTTGGAGAGTTCCAAAATTGCTCCTTCTTCAATCCGAGGATGAGCAAAATAACAAGGTAGCGTGATTCCCCCTGCTTTAAATGGACTTAATCGCCACTGGATTTCCACAACCCCTAAGTGTCGCGCGCGCAACCAATTCACTAACTCAGTAAGCAATTGTTGCATGGATGGATATAACGATAGTTTGTCTCTTACTGGCTCAATAAAGTGCAATTCAGAGATAAATTTTTGCGCGGGCTGAACGTATTGCTGCGGTTCCGAACGTTCTCCCTTAAGCAGTGCTAGATAATTCAGTAACTGAGTAGAAAAACGTTTGCTTAGTTCATGCCGAGGTAAATCTAATAAATCATCAAAGATGCGTATCCCCATATTGAATAAACGTTCAATCTCAAGCGGTTTAAGCTCGGCATATTGCAAACTCAATGGTCGTAAACCTTGCTCCACCTGTTGTCTAAGAACGTCTTCATCTGGATAAGGTGGTAACTGTTGGACAACTCTGGCATGGGCGAGAACTCGCGCCACCGATGGGATATGAGCAACACCGAAGTGTACTTCATGTCCTATCTTTCTAACGGTATGGTTCAACTGACGAATGATGCTGTCAAGACCACCAAACAATCGAAGACTGCCGGCTACTTCTAACATAAGATCGTAAGGGAAAGCAAGACTAACACGCGGTGTCCATTGGTAAGCAATAGGAACTAATCTCTTCAAATACTGCTGTTCTTGTTCGGCCTCGTGGGTATAGTGAACCAGATCGGGTACAACGCTTGTTGCGGTAGCTAAACTACTGTGCAATCTCACCCCAGCTTGAGTTGCTTTGGTATTCATCAAACACACTTTTTGATTCTTGACAAGAACTGTTGGTTGATGTTTTGCTGCTGTACTTGTCCGTTGAAATTTTTCGATCCCCAGCTGGGGTAAATGGACGCATAACCAAAGCATTACGGGTTCTCCTTATTTCTCAGTTCGCGCCACTGCTGCCACCGTGCTGTTAAATATTCACGTGTTAACTCAGCTGGCTGCCACAACAACGGTAAGTGAATATTGTTAACCTGCCACCCGCCTTTACGTTTCAAAATCGAAAGCGTGATTTCATCTTTGGGTGAAACTTTTTTGCTCTCAATGCAAAGTCTCAGTTCGGCTGGCGAAAATTGCTTGGTTGCGCGTAACGGACGAAAAAGTATGGTGCAGACCCGATCTTCTTTCGCACGCGCCTGAATGCGGCGAAGTTGCTTGGAATCAAGTTCTTCTTCGCTTAACCAAAGTAGTGCTGCGCTACAACTGCCTGATTCCAGTATTTTTTCCGTTGCCCATAAAGCTTCTTTATGGTTTTGTGGATGGACAAGCAGTACCCGATTGACATCAATCTCTAGCGTTTTCAGTGCTGGTGAATAAGGAATAAAAGGAGGGTTTACCCAGACAATCCAACGAGTCTCTGCTGCAAGTAGGCTACGTAATCCTGGTATCAGTAACCGTAATTCCCCACAGCCATAGTTTTCAAAGAAAACTTCCACCAGCGCGTCTCGCGGCCAACCGCCCCCGTACAGCAGGCGATCCAAATCTTTGAATCCGGTCGGAATACCGGTTACTGAGCGATGATCGACACTATGCTCTAGATCGCGCGCACGCCAAACAACTTTATCATTGATAAGAGGTTGAATACTCAATATTACTAGCGCTTATAAATGAACAAATCAATATTATATACATATTTATAGTTTTATGTGTATCCGACCAAAGATTAAATGAAATCTTGCGCCAGGTCAATTTAATGCTGACGATACGATAGAGAGCGATTAGAAAACGTAGTATTTCCATTCGAATAAAATCTGTACATTCTCCTTTACGAGTTCTTTTATTACGATGAAAAAAATTACCTTAACCACCATACTCCTCTGCTTAGTTATAGCGTTCGGATTCACGCTCTATTTTCTGACCCCGAAATCAGCAGAGAACGATTACGCAGTAACCGATGACCTAGTAAAAACTGAAGATTCGGGAACTCTAAATGACCTCGATCAAACTTCCCGAGTAGTCTCAGAAATCGCTCTTGAAAACGCCAAACCCGAAGGAGAAAATGCCGAAAAACAGACAGCACCCGCGGTCACTGAAGACGGTCTCGTGTTAACGAAATTTCATGGGGAAATGACGAAAGTTCCTTATGAACGAAAACCTGCTACTGTATCCGAACCTATGTACGAGTGGTTGAAGACCTCTATAGAAAACTTCATAGTCCCACCTGTGACCGAAACTGACAATCCTAGAGACTGGTTCTATGGGTGGATTGAAATGCAGCCCACACATATTGGCCTTGCGGCACATTCCATCTTTCAAGATCAACGATTTGAAATCTTACCCGGATATACCACGCTGCGACGAGCTCGATTACCAAGAGATCAAGAATCACTGGGCAAGATCCTTTCTCACGAAGCTGTAGTCGGTATTGGGAACCAACCGAGAGCACAAAAAATTGACGATGATCTGAGGACAAAAGCAGCAAACAATGAAATTTCAGACAAACTCGACATATTTATTACCCTCATGTCTGATAGGTATACGTCAACATGGACGGATCAATTAGAAACACTAAACGTTGAGGTTGAATCGTGGGACCCTACCATCCGTGTACTCGTAGCTACGACGCATCCAGAATCTTTGAGCAAACTTACTTCATTAGACTTCGTACAGGCTGTAGAAGAAATTGGCACGGTCGAAGTTATGCTTGAATCCGCAACTGCTGTGAATAGCTCCGCTGCAGTCCGAACACATTCAGGTGTTGCTGGTCAATTTACCGGTATAACTGGTGAAGACATCGTTATCGGTGTAATGGATACTGGACTTAACGTACGTCACCTCGATATTCGCGAAAATCGTACAAGTATTTGTGGTGAATCGTTCGTCTATCAAACTAATGGTCAACCTGATACAGAAGATCTTTGGGTCGATTTTGGTGGGCACGGAACTCATGTCACAGGAATATTTGCAGGTAATGGTTTTAATAACTTCAGCCGAGCAGGTGCAGCACCGGGAGTTCAACACATTCGCATCGCCAAGGTTATCGACAAAGAGTCTGGGGGTGGTGCTGATGCTTGGATATTTAATGGAGTCGATTATTTATCGCGGGAGTCGTCCTGCGAATGGAATGGTGTCGAATCGGAACTAATGCGACCTCATGTGATCAACGCTAGTCTTGGTAGAACGACCAACTCTGCAAGAGGTTTAGATAGCACTTCACGAAAGATTGATTGGGCTGTTTGGACCCATCGCCAATTGTTCGCCATCTCGATGGGAAATGCTGGGTCCTTTGGATACGGAGACATTGCTGCCTCGAAAAACTCGCTAGCTGTTGGAAATGCTAGAGACGGTAGTGTACCGTGGTTGAGCTCAAGTTGGGGACCATTTGCAGATGGTCGTTTTGGACCTAATATTACTGCGGTTGGTACAAACGTAAACTCTGCTCTGGGCGATGGTAGCAAATCAGAATACACAGAGACTAGTGGGACAAGCATGTCTTCACCCCACGTTGCGGGAATGGCCGCATTACTTATGCAGGCAGTACCTGACTTTCGTGATGAACCACAATTAGTTCGCGCTCAGCTAATGGCGACTGCGATTAAACCCCAAGCATGGTTAGCTCACGATAATTTTTTTGATCGGAATAACGTTCGTGACGATCTAGATGATCAAAGTATTTTTACCAGTAATCGCGGTATGGGTTTTGTGTCGACTCGCACTCTGATCACACAACAAGCAGAGAATGGATGGACTACCGGAAGTGCGTTGTCGGAACTTGAAGATGACACGTACGCATACATCGAAATCGACGTGGAAGAAGGCACTGAGAGATTAGATATTGTGGCTGCATGGGACGAGCCACCTGCTGACAATGTTGGTTCTACCGTCATGGCAGATATCGATCTTTATTTTGGACCGAATGATGACTGTGATCCTAAGGAATGTGGCACTCACTCTTCAACCTCAGGTGTCGACAACATGGAATACCTCATCATCGACAACCCTACGCCAGGAACCCATCGAATTTCCGTGGTTCCAGAAAGCATCTATCTTCATGCACCACGAGTTGGCGTCGCATGGAAAGCTATCACGGGTAGTGTCACCCCTCAATTAGCTCTCACAACGACTAATACCTCAGTTGACACACGGGGTGTGAGACGACCAATATTAGATCTCGAAGTTTCTGTTGATTCCTATGTTTCGACTGGGACTGTAATCTACATGGGATGTCGGGATGAACCACACGAACACTGTGAATACTGGTTCAATGACTCACCTCGATGGCAACCTGGTAGTCATATTGAGCGTGAAGACGGTACCCGTCAAGACATTTCTGGGAATTGGATCGGTTACCCACTTTTCCTAGGTGAAGTAGCTATCGACGAACCTATCAATCTACATTTAGTTTTTCCTCCGATTATGGCCGAAGGAGATCATCAACTTTACATGGGTGTGAAATCTTCGAATGCAGATGCAGATGTATTAGGAATCGATGTCATCGTTGAAGATGCAGGACTGCCTGAAATCATGGCACGTGCCCCGAATGACAATCAGCACGCTGCAACCGAACTCATTGGAGAATCTGGTGTGTTAGAAGTTGACCTCGCGACTGCGTCGCTAGAACCAGGTGAAATTTGGATGTTTTATGGAATCAATTTTTGGTTCTATGTCAATCAAGGATTAGGGACGCCTAGCTGGCTAGTTAACCACATTCGGGGATTACGACCGGCTCGCAGTCTTTGGTACACCTTTGAATCAACCACGCCCAAACGTCTGTCTCTCACCGTTTCTGATACGGTTGAAGATCTCCATAATGCTAGAATTTACGTTTTCGTATCCCCCACAGATTCAATCGTCAACCACGGGTACATTGGTGGAACCACGAGTAACAACATTGAGTTTTTTGTGGTACCTAATCAAAAGCATTACATTTGGGTTGGATCGTCAAACTTTATATCAGGACCACGATTTACTCTTAACTGGAGTACTCATGATGCTATTCCAACGAATGACAACTTCGAGAATCGCATGGCAATTAACGGGGAATCTGGTGAAATTGCCGGTGACAACTCCTATGCAACTACTGAAATAGGAGAACCAGCAGCCCATTCTGCAGTTGCCTCTGTGTGGTATGAGTGGACCGCACCTGCTGATGGAACTTCAGATTACTATGAGTTCAGTGTGGATCCCGACACCGCTGGAGGTGGTTTGTTTGCGATGGTCTATGAGGGTTCAAATCTATCTAATCTACGGTTAGTCTCAGACACGTCGACGCAAACCGGTTCGAATTCCGGGGCGGTTGTTTCCGTAGAAGCTGGAACTAGCTATCATATCTGTGTTGCGTCAGTAGGGACTTCTCGACAAGGAACTTATCGTCTGCAGTGGGAGGCTTCAGATAGTACACTTCTTATTCTCAACGATATGTACGCCAATGCACGGACAATCACTGGAAGTTCCGGTACAGCGTCCCTTAGTCCACTTGGTACGGGTACCAGTCGCAGTAATACATCACAACGGACAATCGAACCCGATGAACCGCAAGCTGTAACGTCACATTCACAATGGTGGAAGTGGTCAGCTCCAGAGACAGATACGTTTACGTGGAGACTACACAGTAGTATTTTGAATGAACTAAGCATATTCACCGGTGCTAGTATAGGTGAGCTCTCCTTGGTTGCTCAAGGGCGAGAAATCGTATTCGACGCTACCGCCGACACAGAATATAGCATCGCATTACATCGACGACCAGGTTTTGATCATATCGTCGATCGATCTGGTAACTCCATTCGTTTCGGACCGACACCTGACAATGACAGAATCGCAGATGCGTCAAGTTCGTCCTTGTCTGGAACTTCTGGATCTATTACGATGTCATTGGAATATGCAACCACTACCCGAGATGAATCAGTATCTGGAGGGATTCAAGCTTCGGGTGTCTATCGTTCAGTATGGGGTCAATGGACTGCACCAAGCGGCGTAACTGGTTGGATGGTTTTTGAACTTGAGGATCGATCAACAGCTGGTTTGCTATCCGATGATGACATGCATTTCTTAGGAATTTACAAATGGAATGCTACTGAAAGCGAATATGATCTAGTAACCTCCACTGATCGATCCTATATCATTGGTGGTCGTCCTCACGCGTATTTTGAACTTGAACCCGGCCAAGAGTACTTGGTTCAAGTTGCGTTAAGAAATAACGGTACTGCTTTTAACGGTAGTCAATTGGAAGTGACATTTAACTGGGAACAGACAGATGCGCCGGCCTGGCTCGTATGGGACGAAACTGCATACGAAATTGGTTCACCGACCGGAGACGACATTCTCGAATTGACAGAGCCTGCTTATACAACTTATTTAGGAGGTAGTCAAGATAAACTTGTTTTAGAAGTGTCTGACGGTTTATTGGTTCTTGGAATGGAACCGGGTTATGAGAATTTTGAATTGCTCGACCACAACCTTACTGAAGATATTGAGGGAGATCCTTTGAGTGATGTACTCGTCGGCGAAGCTAGATGGTGGAGTCAAGCACGGCAGGTAATGTATGTCGCTCATCCGACGAATTTCGGTGTCGTTGAAGGTGCTATTCAAGCAGAACAAAGTGCGGTAATATGCACAGTTAGTGATGACTTTTCAGTCACCCCCACTCAGGTAATAGGGCATCCTCGGGGGCAATTTCTCTATAAAGTCGGCGATAGTACCATTGCTACCTATCGCATTGATGGGCCCTGTGAACTCACCTTGCTGCAGGTGATTTCGTCAGCAGCAAGTGACCATTCATTGCATGAACGAGAAGAAAATCTCGCAGGTTTATCGCAAGTTGCTATGACTCCAAACGGAATTTTCATTTTTGGATTGTCTGACGAGTACTTGCTGTCATTTACAGTGAACGGTGAAAACGGTACGTTATCTAAAACTGGCGAACTCCTCATTGCCGAGTGGTTAGAAGACGAAGTTCCGCTCTCGAGCGAACAGGCATTCTTTGACAATGCGCGGCTTACTACAGATCATACTGGACAATTCTTGTTTACTGTCGGTTTTCGTACTCCTAGTGTGGTTGTCTCAAGCATTTCTGATCCAGCTAATCCGGTAGCCTTAGATGCGGTAACGGACTTCTTTTTGGGTTCTGGTGTATTTTTCCCAAGTCACGTACATAAACCTTATTTCTTTCAAGATGGAGGATGGCAACGTGGTGCTTGTGTCGCCGAATCACGCCACAACAATCTATTCACTGGTATGGATGTCTTTTGTCTTACCCAGTACTATTCCATTATTTGGGACGCTACTGAAAGCGATCTGTACATTTCCGATTGGGCGTCTTCAATACAACCTGATCGGTATGGAAATGAAGTTCCAAACTTATCTGATATCAGAGAACTCTATTTGGCTCAGTCCACTCGTGGCAACGATCAAATTGTCTCGTTAAATGAATGGATCGATACCGTGCATCTGTTCAAACGGGTCAGTGGTACCAATGACCCTGCCATCAACCTATCCGCCGTATATGAAGACTACATCGTGAGATTAGTAGCTCTTGATGTCGACTCAGGTACGATCAATTTAGGAAGTAAAGCAATCACGGCGTGCGAGGCCATTTCCAATACTGAAATTGATGGAGTTACTTATACCGTCGAAAGTTCGAAGTGGCAAACAAGAACTGCTTTGGGAGAGAATTGGACTGATGTTTCTGGTACAGTCAGAGACGATAATCAACTTTGTCCGTATGATCCTACAGACACTGCTGATTACCGACTTGTTTTAGAAGTCGTGATCGACAGTGAACCGAGTTCGAACTATTCCAGTGAAGTTTTGGCCGAAACTGGGAACTAGAAGCTAAGCGATAAAACCTTTAAGAATACTGAAACCGCGTAATGTGAAATCACGCGGTTTCTTTTTTTAATAACTTGAGGACCAACTAATTCATTAGTTCAGGAGCTTTCTACTGCGAAACCGATTCGGTCAATGGATGGGAAACAATCGGTACTTTGGGTTTATCTCCTGCTGTGTCCGCTAAACTGATTTCTTCTAACAACAGCGAAGGGGTAACGACTCCTATCAGAGGAATACCTGACTTACCACCACCGATTCCTCTACCAACCGATATGTTGTAGGCGTGCATATCTGCCGAAACTGCTACGATATCTTTGAGTTGTTTGTCGACAAAAGAAGAAAACGACATCGGTAATACAGCGACTTCAGTGCCATCGGGATATACTTTATAGGCTTGTAAAGTTGGGGTAACAATGAGCCCTCCACCTTGCCCGGGCCCACCGAAGAAATTACCGAGAGACATCTCGGAATAATTTGCGAGTCGGTGAATAACAAGTCCGTAGTCGTATCCTTCGTCGTCTACCAGTTGCAGTAACTCGTCGTGTAACTCATCTTGTGACATTGATTCGGAAGTTTCGACGATTAAATTCCCTGGCATGGGTTGCCCTCGACGATTGCTCCCACTACTCTTATCAATACCCTTGATTGGATTTCGTGTCGTTAATAAAGTTTGTAATTTACCATCAATCACGAGATCAGTTCGACGTGAAGGTACACCTTCAATATCAACGTGATAACTACCTAAAAGCGGTACTCCTTCGTACTCTTGTAAGGTTGGATCATTGATTAGACCTAAAAATCGCGCGAACACCCTGTTACCAATTCGTTCAACAAATGGATTGTTCTGACGTTGTATCCCTCGATATGCATTTACACCGGGTGGAAACGCAGTGACTCGTCGGCCAATCGTTTGTACGATTAATTCAGCACTGGCTTGATCAGCAAAAATCGCCGGACCGGTATAAGCATCAAGGGTTTCGGCATCTTTTAGTTCCATTACCCTAGCTATAAGAACTTGATGATCTTGTTCAAGAATTTCCTTAGCGGGAAGATCAGCACAATCGTACGCATACGTTGAACTAAAGTCACTGACCGCGCGACCGTCGGAAGCTTGCGCCGATGCTTCAGATTGGATCGAACATAAATTTGCCGTGACCCGATGCGAATTCCCGTCTGAATCAAGATATATACGTTCCGTTGTAACTACACGACCCATCGTGACATTTTCGCGTAATTCAGCGTTTCCAGTAAACACATCCGATAATTCGAGCGTGAGATCGTGTAGTTCTTGATAATCCAAACTTGGAACAACTTCATCGGACTCGTAGATGAATGCTTCCTCTTCATTGAAATCATTCGGTCGAACAATTTCTGCTTGACTTTCAAGCATGGAAGACTTACCCGATAGTGCACTGATTGCACTCTTATATTCTTGATCGGTTAGCTGCCAGATCACTCTTCTTAACTCATCGTAGGAATCGTTCAAAGGTAACGTATTCGTTGCGCCGAATGAGCCTCCATAAGCGAAGTACTTTGTGTTATCGAGTACGCGATCGCCAACTCTCACAGAGACGTCAAGATAACGAACCCGACTCGACGATTCAGCAACCTTAGCTCCGCCAGTGGCGCGGATCGAGGTCGTATTCCGGTCAATTACGGTATACGAAATGAAGTATGGTGCTGGTTCTTCGTCAAGTTGTAAGTCAATCAACGAACGTTCCATCTCATCCTGCAGTGCTTGCAACAGCACATCATTGTCGTTTGATTGCGCGAATCCGACAATGGCAGAAAATGCGATACCTAACCAAACGTAAAGTTGAAATTTTTTCATGATAACTCCTTAATGTTGGTGAGAGTGTTGATGAATTGATCGATCTGCGGGTGGCCGAACCGGGGATGGCAGAATCGGCGGTAAGTCGCGCGAGCTGTCCGCTTTTTGCACTTCAATCTGCGAGACCAAAATAGCTGGCGATACAGTCGAAACCGGTACCCAACCAGATTCAGCACCACACATTCCATTAAAAATTCCAATTTCGGTCGAGGCGTGTTCAACTCGACTAAAAGTTGTCAATGGTGTACCAATCATGTTACCACCGCGAACGACTTCTTTGGTACCATCAGGATACAATTTATACATGAGAACTGGACTCACATTGAAAGCATTGGGCATGAACCGACCAGTAAAAGTAAATCCACCTTGAATGTCGTCAAAAATCAACCCGTATTCTTTACCTTGCTCTTGAGCTCGTGCGATCAACATTTCTTCTAATTCTTCTGGACTGACTTTATCTTCCACTTCAATAAACATATTGGATTGGCGGGCCACGATTAAATTCGACCCATTACTCTTGCGTCCGTGTCCGTTAGACACGGGAAAACCCTCAATCGGAGACCGAGACATCAAGAATCCTTTCAGAATCCCACGATCAACGATAACTACACGTTGTGCCTTTACACCTTCATTGTCATATTCATAGTCACCAACTAACTGAGCGCCTTCAAACTCTCGTATGGTCGGATCGAAAATAACAGAAAAAGTCTCTGGTAAAACGTACTCGCCAATTTTGTCTTTAAAAGTTTGTCCATCGTCGTCGGACTTCTGGCGATGTCCCTCTAAACGATGTCCCAGAATTTCGTGAAAAAACACACCCGAAGCTCGTCCTGAAAGAATTGCAGGTCCTGTGTACGGATCAACAAGTGGCGAATCTCGAAGAGCTTTTAAATCCTTGATGAGTTTGTCTACGTCAGCAAGAATTTTGTTATCCTGAGAAAACAGAACGTCTTGCGAATCTCCTTGGTAAGTGATGGACTTTGTCAAGACCATCCCATCATCAGCTTTAGCTGAAGCAGTAATTACGAGATTGAAGTACGCTTCAGACACTTTGATTCGAGAACCTTCTGTATTGACTAGCCATCGAGATTCGATTCTCGCGCGTACTGAACCAGAGTTCGCTTGAATATGATCGGCAACAGAAAACTGTTCTGTATAAAGTTCGATTTTTTGTTTAAGCAAATCTTCATCAACAATTAAATCAATAGTCGGAGTCATATAAGTTTCTTTGGGAGCCGGTGAAAAATCACCGGATTTATCCTCCTTTTCAACCTGACTCTGTACCGTCGTTTTGACATTCTGAAAATCCTTAATGGCTTGTTTGTACTCTTGATCGGTACGTAACCAAAGTGCTGAGCGAAGTGCATCGGAATTCTCTAACGGAAATTCACCAAAATCGCCAGATGCGCTAAACGAGTTTGTCGGATGGGTATTATCTAACTGAAAGTCACCTACCCGTAAGTCGATGTAGATTCTATTATTGTGACTCCGATTCACCCCGGTAACTTCACCGAAAGATGCTTGCACATTTACAGATTCTTCTTGGGTGACCTCGTAACTGGTAAAGTACGGGGGGACCTCCTGATCCTGTAAAGTGTCGAAATTTCGCACCAATTCGTCATGCATGACCTCCAAGATTGTTGCGTCGTCTGTATCGGCGTACGAGACCGAAGTTAAAATCAACGTAGCAGCAAGCAAAATTACGATTTGTCTGTGCATAAGATTTCTCTACCTCTCTTTGTAGGTTAAAAATTAGAATGAAGTTCTCAAGAGAACTGATAAATTATTGCTCATTAGTTAGCCGAACTCTCCAATAACGGATGCGGTACGATAGGAAGTTTTGGCTTATCTCCTCCAGCATCTGATAGCTCAATCTCTTCGATCAACAACGCTGGTGTTACTACACCTACGAAGGATGGATTCAATGCGCCTGCCGCAAATATATTCGATAAACTAAATAATGCTATAGTACTTTGAAACGTGATAGGAACATTAAACGCAGACTCCATGTCTGAAACTGCTATGATATCGCGGAGAACAGAGTCATTGACATTGGTGAATGTAGCTGGTAAGATCGGTACTTCACTACCATCTGGATAGATTTTGAATGCTTCTAGCGTCGGAAAAACATTGAGTGAGCCGGCCATTGCACTTTGTACCACTGACATCATTGTGTTAAAATCAGGTGCTAATTCGTCTGGGTTTTGAATTCGGCGAACCATTATTCCGAAATCTTCACCGCTGTCGTCCGCTAGTTCCAGCAATAGCTTGATGAGTTCCTCACGACTGGAGGTTTCGGTCGAGGTAACCAGTAAGTTACCAGGTAATGCACCAGATTGTAAACGGTTGCTTCCAGTACTCTGAGTCATATCTTCGACAGGAACTCGTGTTGTCAATAGAGTTTTTAATTCACCATCTTGGATTAATTCCGTTCGGCGTGCTGGCATTCCTTCGGCATCCACAATGTAACTACCTAGCAAGGCAGCCTCATTAAAGGATGTCAATAACGGGTCATTCACCAAACTTAAAAATTTAGGAAAGACTCGACGTCCCACTTTACCTTCAAACGGATTCTCGGGAAACTGTGCAAATCCCATCATCTGGGCATCGGCTACCGGTTCTGGACGCGCCGATAATCGGCTCAATAACATCTGCACTAGAAAGTCTGCAGCAGCGCGATCCTCAAACAACACTGGTCCTGTATAAGACTCCAATTCTTCAGCGTCCTGCAAACTATCTAAGCTAGCCATGAATAAAGTCTGTGATGCGATTAATTTATCGATATTGGGTAAAAGCTCGCAGGTTTCGGCATAGGACGTATTTACGTCTTTTATGATACGCCCGTTTGGTAATTGCAAGGATGCATGGGTTTGCAGTGTACAACTTCGACTGACGACTCGATGAAAGTTTTCCTGCGAGTCCAAATACGTTCGAGCAGTTTGAAAGAACGTGCCCGTTGTCGACGATGTTTGAATAGCAGTGTCTCCTAACGCGACTCCCGATAACTTTATCACTCGATCATTTAAAGTTTCATAATCAAAATCTAACACTTGTGCAAAGTTCGGGTCTTCAAACTTAAACTGTTCTTCGGTAGAAAAGTCTGCTAAAGTTTTTTCCTCCGTCCTGCTTTCGAGCGCGGTTTTCTTCGAGGCCAAGGTACTAACCGCTTCTTTGTATGCTGTATCGGTCGCCTGCCAAATCACGCGCCGCAATTCGTCATAGGAATCGGTAACTGGCAGATTGCTTGTATATACCATCAACCCGGGAGCACCGAAATTACTGTTATCTAAGTTGGCGTTGCCCACTCTAATCGAAACCGACAGCAATCGTTGAGTCAATGCGTTCTCTGTGGTTACTGCCCCTAGAACAGCCGTGACAGATGATGAATGAGCTTCATTGACAGCATAGGAAATGAAGTACGGTTTAGGTTCGTCTTCCAGCTGTAGTTCACTTAACGACCGCGCTAGTTCATCTTCTAAGACATTCACTAAAACATCTTGTGATTCTTGGCTGTAAACATGGAGGCCAATCGACAATCCTAAACAAACAACAATAAGTAATTGAAATCGCATGATAAGTCCTCTAATGTTGTCTAATGGTGCGATCGGCCGGCGGGCGAACCGGGGATGGAAGTATGGGTGGAATATTTCGCGATTGATCGGCGCGTTGAACTTCTATTTGAGAAACTAAGATTGAAGGTGCGACGGTCGACACTGGAATCCACCCGGATTCAGCACCACACATTCCGTCGAATATGGCAATTTCAGTGGATGCCTGTTCGACACGACTAAAGGTGGTTAACGGTGTTCCAATCAAATTTACCCCGCGGATGAGTTCTCGTGTACCGTCGGTGTAAATCTTGTAAACAAGAACTGGTAGTACACTGTAGGCATTTGGACCGAAACGTCCAGTGTTGGTAAACCCGCCTTGAATGTCGTCGACATAAAGACCGTATTCTTTACCTTGTTCAGTCACTCGATCAATCAATAATTGCTCCAATTCTTCTGGACTTACAGCGTTTTCTACTTCGACAAACATATTCGATTGTCTAGGGACAATCACATTGGCATCGACACTCTTCCGACCATGTCCATTCGAGGAAGGAAAACCTTCAATAGGAGTTCTAGACATCAAAAATTGTTTTAGGACACCGCGATCTACGACAACAACTCGTTGTGCTTTAACTCCTTCACTATCAAATCGATAATCACCCGCGAGCTGTGCGTTGCCATAATGGGTAACTGTCGGATCAAAAATGATCGAAAAATTATCAGGCAGAATCGCTTCGCCAAGCTTATCTTTAAAGGTCTGTCCTTCATCTACATGTTTCTGTCTGTGTCCCTCCAATCGATGACCCAAAATTTCATGAAAGAATACCCCCGAAGCTCGACCAGATAAGATTGCCGGTCCTTCAAATGGTTCAGCTAACGGCGCATCTCGTAAAGCTTCCAAGTCAACGATCAGTTGATTTGTATCTGCAAGTATTTTTTCGTCAATAAAAGCGACCTCAAGAGAATCGCCTTGATAAATTAAGGTTCGTTGTAAAATCATTCCGTCCTCGGCTTTTGCCGAAGCGCTTATGGAAATATAGTAAAGAGAAGTAACGTCTTTAATGCGACTACCATCGGTATTAACATACCATCGAGTTTCGATCGTTTGAGAGATACTTACATCGTTTGAAAGGATGTGTTCTGCCCCCGAGAACGATGAAGTGTATTGTTCTACTTTGCTTCGTAAAAAATCTCCATTATCCTCAAAATTTATCACCGGTGCTATATAAGTTTCGGCGGGTGCACTAGAGAAATCGCCCGACTGATCGTCTTCTTCGACTTGCGACTGCATCGCAGACAATACATTAGCGTAATCGTTTATTGCTTGTTTGTAAGCTTTATCAGTTTCTAACCATAGTACAGTACGTAAAGCATCAGCATTATCTAGGGGTATTCCTGACGAGTCTAACTCCGCAAGGAGCCCACCGAATCCAAAACCACTCATCGGTACTGGATGGGTGTTATCTAACTCAAAACCACCTACTCGCACTTCTGAATACAACCTGTTCACGCGATTACGATTCTCGACGAATACCTGTCCAAAACTACCATTGACGGTTAAACTGTCTTCTTGCGAAATTTCGTAACTAACAAAATACGGTGGTTGCTCTTCTGTTTGCAGGATCGTGTAAGATCGTTCTAGTTCGTCAAACATCACCGTTAAGACCTCGTCGTCTTCTTCACCGTAAAGTGACGTGCCGGCAAGCAAAGTCGACATGCATAATGCAAGAAAATATATCAGATAAGTATTTTCAGGACTCATGGGTATCAGTGTGGGTAAACAGATAGGGGTTAATTATTTTATCGAAATCATTACAAGGATTCGAATTCTTGATATCTAACTAGTATCAAGTAAACGGCATGACGATTAAGAATCAAGAAAAACCGCTCTGGATACCGTCGCAAACTCTTCTCGACACTTGTCACTTGACTAGATTTGCAGAGCAAATCAAGTTTGATTCGCGAAATTATTGGCAATTGCACGAATGGTCGGTGGAAAATCGTGAATCTTTCTGGAATTACGTTTGGGATTATGCGAAAGTCATAGGTACTCGAGGTGATCAAACGCTGATAGATGGCGAAGACATGTTGCACAGTGAATGGTTTCCCAATGCGAAATTGAATTTTGCTGAAAACCTTCTTTGGAAGTCAGACGATCAACCCGCAATTATTACGGTTCAAGAAGGTGATCGCAGGACCGTCATTTCCTACCGAGAACTGCAAACCAAAGTTGCCCAATTTGCTTCAGTGTTGTCGCAACACGGTATTCAAACACACGATCGTGTCGCGGTCTACCTACCTAATGTAGCTGAGACTGTAGTCGCGATGTTAGCAACGACAAGTCTGGGAGCGATCTGGTCGTCGTGTTCACCCGACTTTGGTTTTCAAGGTGCATTGGATCGATTTAGCCAGATTCATCCCAAAGTCCTGATTGCGTGCGAAGGATACTTTTACAATGGAAAATACTTTGATGTTTCATCGAACGTGCAAAAATTACATCGCGCGATACCCTCTGTTGAACAAGTATTAACTTTGAATTTGAGCACAAATTCTCGTGACGATTTTGATCGCGCTTGGGAACAACACACCACGGGATTAAATGATTTCACAAGATTTCCCTTCAATCATCCGCTGTACATCATGTTCTCATCCGGTACAACTGGTAAACCAAAATGTATCGTGCATGGCGCAGGTGGAACTTTGCTACAGCACTTGAAGGAACATCAATTACACACCAACATTAATGGTAGTTCACGCGTTTTTTTCTTCACTACCTGTGGTTGGATGATGTGGAATTGGTTAGTTTCAGTCTTAGCTAGTGGGGCGACCATGATTTTGTACGACGGAAGTCCTACGTATCCAGCACCGGACCGTTTAATGAGATTAATCGAGGAAGAAAAAATTACCGAATTCGGTGCCGGTGCGAAATACTATTCAACAATTCAAAAGTTAAACGTAATTCCTAAAAATTCATTAGATCTATCATATTTAAAAGTGGTATTGTCCACGGGTTCGCCACTAGCACCCGATTCCTTCGATTACATCTACCGAGATATTAAGAGCGACTTACAACTTGCTTCAATCGCTGGAGGTACTGACATAGTCTCTTGCTTTGTCTTAGGTATCCCTTGGCTGCCAGTGTTCCGTGGGCAAATTCAAGGTCCAGGTCTTGGAATGGACGTTAAAGTGTTTAATGAACATGGGGAATCTGTGCAAAACCAAAAAGGTGAACTTGTGTGTACGCGGTCGTTTCCCAGTCAACCGATCAGTTTTTGGAACGACAAGGAAAACGCAAAGTACAAGTCGAGTTATTTCGAGCGTTTTGACAACGTTTGGGCTCACGGTGACTATGCCGAGCTAGATAGTGATGCTAACGGTATGGTTATTCATGGACGTAGCGACGCAGTTCTGAATCCTGGCGGCGTCAGAATCGGGACTTCAGAGATTTATCGTCAAGTCGAATCTATGAGTGAAATTATCGAAGCGATTTGTGTAGGACAAAAATGGGAAAGTGATGAACGGGTCGTGTTATTTGTCGTTGTTACGCCGAATACCACGCTTGACGACGACTTAATCAATCAAATCAAACGGCGAATTCGATTAAACACGACTCCAAGACATGTTCCTGCTCTAGTACTTGAAGTCTCTGAAGTTCCAAAGACTCGTTCTGGGAAAGTAGCTGAACTGGCCGTTCGCGAGACGATTCATGGAAACCCTGTCGAGAACACTTCTGCGTTAGCGAATCCCGAATGTTTGGAGCAGTTTGAGAGATGGGCTGCCGAACACTCAACGTGAAAAAACTCCGTAATCATAAGTTGTTTGGGGACTATTCGACCAATCTAACATTGTCGCTTAGGACTAATCTCTCACTTTTTGATGATTGGAAAAGGAGTGACCTCGCACAGTCAGAGTGATTAGTTTAATTGAAGCATCTAATCTTTTATTAAAGATTGCGGAAACACCTTCAATGTCTTATCGGAAATCGTGAATGTCAGATTACATATTTACGATTGATGAGTGTATGGAATTTGCCCACCAAGTAGCGATACTTGTTCCAAAGAGTAAAGAAACGAGAGTCCCCCACTCCAAAGGATTAGTTAGCAGGTATTGAAAATAATTTTCAGAGCGCAGAATTCATGATCTCATCTACAAATCATACTGCCACGAATCAGATCTTCGAAAGGAATAAAGTGAAGAACCTGTTCTTGTGTTAATGTGTATAGTTTCAGTCGGGTTCTCTCATTTGCGTTTGTAACGTTTCAATCTATTCCGTCTTTCAAACTGATCAAACCACGTTTGATTTTTTCAGCATAGTTTGTTGCTCTCGTTTGGGCATTCGTCGCGGTTTGAAGATCATACATCCAACCATCTTTTTGATTTAGTTTCACTAATCCAACTAAAGTGAACTCATGTTTCTTCTTTCGATTACAGTGACTACAAAGCAATATTCTGTTAGTAATGTCGTTCGAACCACGTCCCGCTCTAGGATTAATGTGATCAAGTTCCATGAACTCAATTTCTAACTCTCTACCACACCCACCACAAATAACCCAGCCATCTTGCGCTTGAGCGATTTTCAGATGTGCAGTCATTGACTTTCTGCTTAGTCGTTCCCATGCTTCTTTTTTGAATTTTTCGAGAGTCTCAAGATATGTAACAGTAGACTCCTCTCCTTCATCAGTTCGTTTCGGAACTCTTTTTATGAAATGAAACTCGTCAGCCCACAGATATTGCTGTCGCATTTCTGGAGTTTTATTTGTGTATTTAGGAGCGATCAATCCTTCAGACTCTAGCCGTTTTATCGCGGCTTCATTGGATTTTTCCCAGATGTCAATACCTACCCACTGACGCTTGGGATGCATTCTCTCGCACGCCACTAGTGTTGTGGCACAACCACAAAATGGGTCTAGAACTATATCCCCTCCGTTGGAACTCGTTTGCACAAATCTTTCATATAAAGCAAGCGGTTTCTGAGTCGGGTATCCGTACCTCTCCTTATCCATGGTATTTAAAGAAGGCATCGAAATCATGTCATCAGGAGTCTTGCCTTTTGGCATAGGTTTTCCTGCCTGTCCTCCTTTGGTATAACGCCATTCTGTCATTCCCGACGAAAAAGGAACCAATATGCTGTCACGGTTGAATGTGTAAACCGAACTTTTCGAATACCAAAATATAACATCATGCGACTTTGCGAGCATCTTCTTACCCCTCGATGCATTAGAGTAATGCCACACGATCTCGTTTCTAAAATTTTTACGCCCGAAGATTGAGTCCATAAGCATTTTTAGATAGTGACTTGCCGTTGGATCACAATGAAGGTAAATAGATCCGGTCGGTTTTAGTAAACGATGCATTTCTATAAGGCGAACCCCCATATAGCATAGGTAAGCCCCCATATCGTCTCCCCAACTGTTCCTAGCACCATTGATAACTTCCCAAACATTAGCCCAGTCATCTTCTAGTTGATCGATCCATTCTTCGTGAACATCATCTTCCCACGACCATCTATCCTGGAATTTGGCCCCGGCAGATAGCGATTCTGGTGTCGCATGAAAATCTTTACCTTTGTTAAATGGCGGGTCAGTAGCGATTAAATCAACAGACTCCGAGTTCATTGCTCGCATGAACTTGAGATTGTCGCCGTGAAACAGGGTACGATTTTTCCAGTTAGGTTTACCCACTATTGTTCCGATGACTCCTTAAGTGGTAAATAAGTTCTGACACAACTAGAGATGCTTATTGAATGTGTAGCCTAACACTTTTTCGTCCTGACAGTCTGTGTTCAGATTTTGTGGTTTACTCATTACATTCTCGTTCGAAAATCTCTTGAGTTTACGATGGTTTCTATATCATCCATAGTGGCTTGCGTTAACGGTTGATCGTGAAATTTATCTAATATTTGCTTTTTCGAAACAAATTTATAATCTTCTTCTCCTAAAAAATCAACTACAGTTCCAAGAACAACACCATTTGATGTCTTTAATAGTCTTTGTCCGGTACTAGTTGTATCACTTATCGATACACGAATTCTACCTAGTCTACGAGCGCCAATAATCGCTGTAACTGCCGTTATGAGTACGCCAATACAGGTCATTACAGATACTATCAATTCAATCATACCAATTTCCTAATATTTCTGCAATTTTTATTGTACGAAAAAACACTAAACAGTCAATCGATCATCAAGGAACATTGCTATAAACGGGTAGAATTTGAATACGTGACTCAATTTGTAAAACTACCTGTGACGTTGGGCGTAAAGATCGACGTAATCCTTTTTCGCTGATAAGATCCTTTACTTTTTTTCATTAAACTCTATTTTTGCGAACCGGTATGCCCCCTTTTGACTCGCGATGCAGGATACCATCGATTCTAATAGGTCCCTATCCATTCTTCAAAATCTCCACGTCATACCCATTGTTTCTTAATTCTTCGACGACTTGCTCTTCCTGTTCTTCGCCACACAAATGCAACAATACATCAATCGGCTGTGCACCTAAGGTACTATCCGCAAGAGTTCGTCGATGGGCAATATCAACAATATTACTATCTAAGTTCCCCAAATACCGCGTTAGTTTTGCTAATGCTCCAGGAACATCTGCGACCAGTACTCGAAGATTAACTAAGCGATGGGAACGAACCAATCCTCTTTGCAGAATGTTGGTCAAAATAATCATTTCGACGTTACCACCACTGACAATAATTGCCGTCCGTCCGTGAATTGTGTCAGGATGTTTTAAAGCCGCTGCCAATGAGATTGCGCCGGCACCTTCTACGACAGTTTTTTCAATTTCTAACAACATAAACATCGCGTTTTCGACATCTAATTCACTGACTATCACAATGTCATCGACACAATCTTTAATAATCTCGAATGTGAGTTCTCCAGGTTGTTTGACCGCGATACCCTCGGCCACAGTCATGGCTGATCCGATCTTATAGTCGGATATATCATGAAACCGAGCATATGCAGACATAAAGGTTTCGACCTGTACACCAACAATTCGGATGTTTGGTGCTAACTGTTTTATCGCCGACGCTACACCGGAGATCAAACCACCACCACCGATCGGAACAACAACAGTCTGAAGTCGAGGCTCTTGGTCCAATAGTTCTAAACCGATCGTACCTTGCCCAGCGATGACATCTAAATCATCAAAGGGGTGTACTAAGGTGTAACCGTGTTGTTCTTGGAGAAGTATGGCATGTCGCATCGATTCGTCGAAACGCTCTCCTTCCAGTATAACTTCCGCCCCAAATATTTTGGTGTTTTCTACCTTTGTATTGGGTGTGTACTTCGGCATCACAATTTTGGCTGGTATACCTAGTAATTGACAGTGCCGAGATAGAGCCTGTGCGTGATTTCCCGCAGATGCAGCAATGACTCCTCGTTTCCGGGCGGTATCGTCGAGCAACAACAGTTTATTAACAGACCCTCGTTCCTTGAACGATGCAGTGAACTGAAGATTTTCAAACTTCAGGTAAAGATCACGATCGGCAATCGCCGACAAGGTTTCAGATTGATTTAAAGGTGTCTTAAGTACGTGGTATCGAACCCGTTCGTAGGCCTGTTGTATTTGTTCGATAGAAACCTTAAACAAGATTCAATCTTTACCTATGTGGATTAAAGCTTATTCTCCACGAAGAGCATTGGTGACTGGTAGTGTCGCACTGCGGATTGCGGGGAACAATCCACCGATTAGCCCTAGGACAAGACTGACGACGAGACCTGATCCAATCAGTTCAGGAGTAACGGCGAAGTCAAATGCGATTTGAGAAAACGACGAAGTATTTAATGTGGATACCGTAAATCCATTGAAAGCAACGTACGCTATACTTGCACCTAATAGTCCACCGAGTACAGCTAAAAGTAGAGCTTCAACCATAACTGAAACCACAACCGGAAATCCACCGAAACCGATCGCACGAAGTGTAGCTATCTCGTACTTTCTAGACGCAATGGCCGAGTACATCGTGTTCAATGCGGCAAAAATTGCACCAATACTCATGATGATCGTGATCACCCACCCGAATATACGGATAACCAATGTTCCGGTACTAGCTTGTCGTTCGTACCAATCAGCTTCCGTTTGGATGGCTAAACTCAAGCGTGGATCATCGTCTAAACTAGTTCGAATCGATTTGATGTCCATCCCATGTTGTACTCTAGCTCGAACGACAGAAATCCCTCCTTCAAAACGAAAAGCGGACTGAACCGAGGTTAGACCTGCCCATAATTCTGATTCAATCGCTGAACCATCTGCTTCAAAATACCCTACGACAGTCCACGTAACTTCACGAATCGTGACCCGATCTCCAATCTCAAGACCGTCGAATTCCTGTTGCGCTTTACGACCGACAATGAGTTCATTCTTACCTGGTGTAAAACGGTTTCCTTCGAGGATTCGAAGCTCTGGTCTCAAATCAAAGGAATCATCCGTTACGCCACGTACAACGATGTTTGCGGGATATCCCGTAGCTTTCTTAGGAACGTTTGCGACACAATAGAGTTCTGGAGCTACGGTTTCAAAAAAAGTCCTCAATGCAACTAAATTAGCATCATCTATATCGAGGTTACTCGACATTTCGTCGTTGGCTCCTGAGCGAACCATAATCGTGCGACTCTCATCGACCGAATTTTCGAACACTTTGTTTAATCCTACTGCCATTGAAAAAATTGCTACCAGGACGGCAACTACACCACCGATTCCGACGATGATCACCGACGAAGTGCTCCACCTAGAAGGAATACTCAAGATGTTCATTAAGGTAATGGAAAAAATTTGTTTGAACATATTCGCTACCTGTACTTTAAGGTACTAACGGGCATGGAGAGCATCGACGATGCGAAGGCGGTTTGCACCGACTGCTGGTACGATTCCGACAAATAATCCGAGCGCAGTTGCAATAACCGCGCCCCAAATAATAGTTTCGAGTTCCAAATACATAAAAACCAGGTTGCCAAACATTTCTTGAGCTCCACTGGTTACGATAACCCCAAAAGCAATTCCCAGTAATGCGCTTAACCCACTCAATAAGAGCCCCTCAAAAATCATAAAACAGGCTACTTTTGTGTTGCTAAATCCCAGGGTTTTTAAGACGGCTAATTCCGGGATCCTTTCACGATAACTTTGTATCATGGTGTTCATTGTCAGTAGCACCATCGTAAAGAACACGGCACTAAGTATGCCCGTGACCATGAGGCTAATGTCTCCCCATTGAGACATAAATTCACGCGCTCCTTCCGACTCCGTCATTGTTGAGGTCTCGTCGAAAGAATTCGCAAACTTTGAGTCGATAGCTTGCGCGATTTCTGAACTACTCTCTGGATCGTCTATACTAAAAACATACCATCCTATTGAACCGAGGTCGTAGGTTTCGTGTAGGTACTTGTAATTGAACAAAAATGGAAGAAATCCATCCGTGTTTGAATTTTGTACCGCGTAAGTGCCAACTAATTCAAAGGTCCAAGGTTCATCGTTTGATCGTGGAAAAATCGTACTAATACACGGAATCTGTTGCCCAATTTCCCAGCCATATCGCTCCAATAAGCTTGCGGGTGCTAGGGCGGCAGTTCTCATTGATTGAAATTTTTCTAGTTGATCCGCAGCAACTTCATAGTCGTTATATACTTGAAAATAAGTGTCTGGATCCACGGCAAAGGTTGCAACGCTTGTATCACCTTCGACAAAACTACCACCAAACCATGATCCATGAGTTACAGAGTTAACCCCATCTGTGGCTGCGATTTGCGAACCATAGGATAAGGGAAGCATTTGAATCATCGAATACTTGGATGTCGTTTGCATACGACTTTCGTCCAACCCACTCCAACCGGCTTCAAAAACCACCGCGACCGAACGCAACAAGATGAACAGTACGAACGCCGTCGTGAGCGAAAATATGGTCAATGTGACTCGTAGTTTATGCCGAAACAAACTTTTAAGTATGAAAGAGAAGATGTTCATGTCGTGTCAGTATTTTCGTTCGTGGCTTCCGCTGTCGGTACCAGACTTCCTTTGTCCAAGTACACTACACGTTGGGCGTATTCTGCTGCTTTAGGATCGTGAGTAACCATCAGTATCGTTTTTTCGTGATCGCGGTTTAGAATTTGTAGTAGACTTAATATCTCTTCGGCAGTTCCACGATCTAGATCCCCAGTAGGTTCGTCGCACACGAGAATTTCTGGATCCGCTACAATCGCTCTAGCAATTGCTACTCGTTGTTGTTGACCTCCAGACAATTTCGCCGGTGTATGTTTTGCACGATCCAACAACCCAACCACATCTAACGCGTTTTGTGCGTGTTGTTTCCGGTCTCGACTTCCAAGTTTGGTCAACATTAATGGTAGCGCTACATTCTGTTCAGCCGTAAGAACCGGTAATAGGTTGTAAAACTGAAAAACAAAACCGATGGTATCGGCGCGCCATCTAGCAAGTGCTTTGCCCGAAAACGTGTTTAATGCAATCTCGTTGACATTAACTGTACCTGAAGTAGGAAAATCCAAGCCACCGATGAGATTTAACAAGGTGGTTTTTCCGCTACCGGAAGGTCCCATCAAGGCGATAAACTCCTGCTTCTGAACAGTTAAATTGATATCCTTGAGAACTTCAATGGAAGGCTGACCTTTTCCTTTCCTTCGATAAGTTTTCCCAACTTGCTGTAATGCGATTAGTGCCATGTCGTCGTGTTCCTCTTGCTAATTAACAACCCTAACTCTTTGACCTGTGACCAATTTGTTCTGTAATTCTACGTCGACATCATTCACAACTCTATCGTTGCGATTGAGACCACCATTTAATATGATTCGATCGTCAGCTGACCGTTGAATTTCAACATTAGCCTTCGAAATTGTTGAGTCTTCTTCAATTACCCAAACGTATGCTTGGTCTCCGTCGTACAGTAAAGCGCTTTCCGCAATTTCGATTCCAGTAGGCAAGGTTTCTTTTTGAACGGTTGTACCTTGTTCCAAGAATGACACACTGACACCCATGTCTGGCAGCACGCGATCGTCTTTTTCTAGTAAGCGTATTCGGACTCGGACTGTTGCACGGGCGCGGTCGGCGGTCGGTATGATTGCAATGACTTCAGCAGGTAACCGCGTGTCGGGATATGAGTTTAAAGTAACCGTTACTGGTTGATCTGGTGTTACGCGGTTGATAAATTTTTCGTTGACATCTACTTGTACTTCAATTGAATCCATGTCAACTATCGTACAGATTCCGGTGCGAGTAAACCCTCCTCCTCCTGAAACCGGCGAAATCATCTCCCCCGGCTGCGCCGCTTTCGCAATGACAATGCCATCGAATGGAGCTTTGATTTTCATGTCTTCAAGTTGTTGTTTCTGGACGACCAAAGCTGCTTCTGATACTTCAATTCCTTTTTCGGCACGTGTCTTTTGTGCGAGAAATCCATCTAATCGCAGTTGACTCTGATCGACTTCGTCGACACTAATGAGTGAGCGTTCAAGCAATTCCTGCTTTCGATCTAAATCTTGTCGTGCTTGTTTAATCTGTACATCAAGTTCGAGCAACGAGGCGAGGGACTCTTCATGTTGTGCCTCGGCGAGAACTAGTTGATCTCGTTGTAAACTGTCGTCTAGAGTAGCTAGTAACTGCCCTTCCGATACTTGCATTCCTTCTTCGATGTAAACTTGTGTTACCTTACCGGTGGTTTTTGAACTCACGGTGGTTTGTCGCCTTGCTACAACATATCCAGTTCCTTCGAGAACTGATTCTTGACTTGAAGAAAATTGAACAGATTTTGCGATTGTAGACTTGACTGAAGGAATTGAACTTGGCTGTAAAACAAACCAGTAGACTACTGCTCCAGCCAACATGATGAGAACCGTACCAAGCAACGTCCAAGGAATCCAAGTGTTAGATCGACTTTTTGGGTTATTTCGATCGATTTTTAATCCGTGAATTTTTTCTTGTAGATCAGAATTGGTGGCTATAGGACACCTCGAATTTACACAGAATTGTTTTGAGGATCTCGGTGCTGAGATTGATGGTAGGGATAAATCGAATCATTCAATCAATTACATTTAGTTGCATATTATCAATATTGGATTCTGTGTTTCGAGTAAATTTGATCCCAGTCACGTAAGATTCAATGTCTGTTAGTTTTGCTAACATACTTGAGAATTAAGTGTTTGGTAGCTAAACATCCGTGTATCTGATGGAAAATAAGTTGTTCTTACACCACCGAATGACGCATAGTTTTTCGGAACTAAAGAATTTCGGTCTGCCGAATTTCTTGAGAGGACGCTCGCCACTTTGCTGGTCCATGTTCATGAACAGAGTTTCCCTTGGCATCAACCGCGACCATAAGCGGCATTTTGCTTACCTCAAGTTCATGGATCGATTCCATCCCAAGCTCTTCAAACGCGATTCGTTTGGCATTCACAATAGATTTTGAGATGAGATATGCTGCTCCACCGACGGCGATCAGATAAACCGCCCCAAAACGCGCAATCGTCTCGCAGGTTTGCTGACTTCGCTCAGCTTTTCCAATCATACCTAACAAACCAGTCTGTAATATAGTCTCGGTAAACCGATCCATTCTAGTAGCTGTGGTCGGGCCAGCTGGTCCGATAACCTCATCGCGAACGGCATCCACTGGTCCGACGTAGTAGATAAAGCGATTAGTGAAATCTACCGGTAGGTCGGCATTTTGCTCGATCAGTTGACACAACCTTTTGTGCGCAGCATCCCTCCCAGTAAGAATTTTTCCTGATAGCAGAACAATCTCACCTGTCTGCCAGTCTTGAACATCTTCCTTAGTCAGATTATCTAAATCGACCTCCCTGGCATTTGCATCAGCGCGATACTCTAAATCAGGCCATAAACTGAAATCTGGTGGTTCAAAAGTTGCCGGTCCAGACCCATCGAGTTCAAAATGAATATGTCGTGTTGCAATACAGTTCGGTATCACCGCAACGGGTTTGTTGGCTGCGTGAGTAGGATAGTCCTTGACTTTAACATCTAACACAGTTGTAAGTCCACCCAATCCTTGGGCACCAATTCCTAGTGCATTTACTTTCTCGAAAATCTCAAGTCGTAATTCCTCACTGCGATTCATGGCCCCACGTTCCTGGAGTTTATGTATATCGATCGGTTCAAACAAGGCTTCCTTTGCTAGAACCATCGCTTTTTCTGGAGAACCACCGATTCCAATACCCAAAATTCCAGGAGGACACCAACCTGATCCCATTTTAGGAACTTCCTCCAAAATCCAATCAACTACAGAAGCAGAAGACTCTAAGACCGTGAATCTCGCTTTATGTTCGCTACCTCCACCTTTAGCAGCAATATTAATACTAACTTTATCTCCTCGTACAATCTTCGTGTGTATGACGGCTGGAGTATTGTCTTTAGTATTTTTTCGTAATCCATCCGGATCAGAAAGAATTGAACCACGTAATGGATTATCGGAGTTCAAATAGGCACGCTTGACTCCTTCGTTAATCATGTCTTCAAGACTGGAATCAGTTTGCCAAGTCACGTCCATACCTACTTCGGCAAATACAATCACGATGCCAGTATCTTGGCAAATCGGGCGTTTTCCTAGATAACACATACGCGAATTCACTAAAACTTGTTGCAGTGCATCCTTGGCGGCTGGAGCTGTCTCTTTTTCCCACGCCTGTGCCATCGCCGTAATGAAATCAGGTGGATGGTAATAAGAGATAAACTGCAATGAATCAGTGATACTTTGTACTAAATCGTTCTGTCGAATCACGGTCACTAACCTACCGAAACATTCATCTAAAGTCAACAAAAATTATGTAGATTTAAAATTCTTGTTGGAAAAAGACATGAAACAAAGGCTGAATCTGACCGATTGCACTGACAAAATTCTTCTAAGGAGTTTCTACGCTCGCCCTACTTTAACTGTTGCAAAAGAACTTATCGGCTGTGTTCTCGTTAACGCCACAAAAGAATTGTTTCTGTCCGGTAGAATCGTAGAAGTTGAAGCATATTTAGGTACCGATGACCCAGCATCTCATGCCGCTCAAGGTCGCACTCCTCGCACCGAACATCAGTGGGAGGAAGCAGGACATCTCTATGTCTATCTTATTTATGGCATGTATCACTGTGTGAACATCGTAACCGAAAGAAAAGGGCTCGCTGGTTGCGTTTTACTACGGGCACTAGAACCGCTAAGTGGTATGGAAAAGATGCGAATTCGACGCAACTTTCCAAAAACTGACATAGCACTTTGTAACGGTCCAGGGAAACTAACGCAATCCTTAGGGATTTCGCGCACTCACAATCGCATGGACGTAACTAGAGGACCAATCTGTGTAATCAAACCAAATATTTCGTCGGACTTTCAAATTTCAACGAGTGGTAGAATCGGTCTTACAGTCGGCGAAAAGTTGCCGTACCGTTACTTCATAAAGGACAATCCTTTTGTAAGTTGCTACAAGACGGTTTCAAAGTGATTCGTGGTGTAAGTGCTGGAGGTAAGTCAATGACAACAACAGACTTAACGGCATTTTTCCACAATCGGAACAGAATATCGCCAATCCGTGTGGGACTGTGTTGAGGAATAGATGTATGGTGAACTGAAAACCAAATCACACTTTAGTTAATAACTTTCTACAATATCACACTTGTTTCCAAGTCTCGGTTACCCTCACACCTACCGCGACTTCACAGATTCCCTCAAAATGTTTTTCAATTAACAGATTTCTGTTTGCGATTCGAAACAACCCGTGAAATATAAATTCTCCAATCTTTGGGCTATCACGGCCGGTGAACGTTGGTACTACGTAGTCGCGACCGTTAGTTCGACATTGTCATACATCTGTCTGATCGCTGTCCCAGTAATCGGAATGTATGCTTTAGACGTTGTAACTGAACAAGATTTCGGGTTTGCTCATCCTTGGATTCACAATGTGTCCGAGTTTTTAGGTGGAAATTGGCCATACTCCAGTTACTTAATCGTTTCGGCCATTTTGGGAAGCGCAATCACACTTATAGGTAGTGTTTTTCAATTTGGCAGAGATCGGCTTTCCGCTGTTGCCTCAGAACGAATCGCACGCCGTTTGCGGCATGTTTTGTTTGACCGGCTACATCGAGCTCGAATATCGTTCTTCGATAACGAGGAGGTTGGAGATTTAGTGCAACGTTGTACTTCAGACGTTGATACTGTCAGACGATTTGTTCATGCTGATGTCGATGCGGTAGCGCGGGCGTTGCTTTTTTTAGCAGTCATGATTCCTGTCCTCGCTTGGCGCAATATCACTCTCACCGGGTTAGCTTTGATCCTGTTACCGTTGATTGTATTTGGAGGTATTTACTTTTTTAAGGCAATATCATCGTTGTTTCAAGAGATGGATGAATCCGAAGGCCGGTTAACCTCAGTTCTACAAGAGAATCTCTCCGGTATTCGAGTAATCCAAGCTTTTGCTCAAGAACAGCATGAGTACAAACGATTCACCACAGCAAACCGTGACTTTCGTGACCGAGTCGTGAAATTGAACACGTACGAAGCGGTTTATTGGGGGGTAAGTGATGCCCTCTGCATGCTACAAACTGGAGTGGTACTAATCGCAGCAGGGTACTTTGTGATGCAAGGTAGTTTAAGCATTGGTGAATTGATGATGTTCACCATGCTGACGGGAATGGTTACTTGGCGTATCCGACAACTCATCGATGTTGTTGAACACACAGGAAAAACTCTTGTAGCGCTCAGACGGATAAATCATATTCTTAACTCTGAGCAAGAACCTGAGCAACCATTTCCTCAGAAGACGCCTCGTCTAGGTGCGATTAAATTTCAAAACGTCTCACTTTCCTACGATGGAGTGTCCAATCAGTTATCTGATATTTCATTATCCATCAAACCTGGTGAAACCATTGGAATTGTTGGGCGACCTGGATCCGGGAAATCATCACTTGTTCGGGCGTTACTACGTTTCTACCCACTCAAAGAAGGAGCAATCAATGTCGACGGTATTGATATTGAATCGTTCAACGCACACTGGGTTAGAAGTCAGATTGCTTGTGTCATGCAGGAACCTTTTTTGTTCTCGAGAACAATCGAACAGAATTTACGTTTTGGTACTTCGGAAGACAGATCCGGGAGCATTGAATATGCTTCGAGAATGGCAGATATTCACGATACGATTCTTGAGTTTTCAGCACAGTTTGCAACGAGAATTGGTGAACGTGGGATCAATCTATCGGGCGGTCAACGGCAACGCATGGCCCTGGCGCGGGCATTTCTGAAAAACGCCCCTATCCTAATCTTAGATGATGTGCTTTCTGGTGTAGATACTCAAACTGAACGCGCCATCTTACAAAACCTGAGCTCTTTCGAACCTAAACCAACCACGATAATCGTCGCACACCGACTCACAACCATTCGGAATGCCGATCGGATCGTTGTGATGAATGAAGGTAGGATTGCTCAGTTGGGTACGCATGAACAATTAGTTTCAGAAGTCGGTTTATATCGAGATATTTGCGAAATACAAGATTTACTCGACGAAGCCATCGCCTTTGAAACTCAGGAAGTCGTCAATGGCTGAAAGCGTCAATACTACCGATCCACCCGTCACCGACGAGTTTCGAGACTCAGAACGAGCGCATATGGAATTGAGTCTTTGGAAGAGACTCTACCTGTACATTTTTAAGTACAAGATGCTGCTGCTCGGAGTCACAATTTGTGGAATAATTGTTGGTGTTTTAGAAATGTCGTTTGGACTAATCACCATGTGGTTGGTCCAGGACATACGTACACTCGGGCACGACGCAAACTTAATCAAGTGGTCGTGGCTATTTGTTGCTACATGTGTACTCGACGGTATCGTTACCGGCGGGTTTGTTTACCTGGTCTGTAAAGTTCGAGCGTTAGCAAGTCAAGACATTCGGAACGATGCTTTCGTAAACATTCAAAAGCAAGCTTTCAAATTTTTTGATGCGCGACCGGTAGGATGGATTATGGCGCGGTTGACATCGGACTGTGAACGGTTATCGGACATCCTCGCTTGGGCATTTCTCGACTTTGTTTGGGGAACGTCGATGATGTTATCGATGGGAGTAGTCATGTTGATACTGAATTGGAAACTTGCATTACTAACCTTTGCACTTCTTCCTTTAATCGCATGGGTTACGACTAAATTTCGACGATCTATACTCCAATCAGCTAGAGAAGTCCGTTCAGTAAATTCGATTATCACCGGGGTTTATAACGAAAGTATCGTCGGTGTTGCAACCAGTAAAGCTTTTGTTCAAGAAAAGAAAAACTTAGAGGATTTTTCAGTTCACACTGAAAAATTGATGAATTCATCCGTCAAAAATCTTACGCTGTCAGCGATCTACATTCCCACCATTATCTGCGTTGGAAGTGTGTCTTCTGGAATAGCAATTGCGGTTGGTGGTCAAGAATTTCTTAACGGCGTCATAGTCGCTGGAACACTGTTAGCTTTTATGATGTGGATGAGACATTTTCTAGATCCGACGATTGAGTTAGCAGCGTGGTTTACCGAGATGCAGACTGCTCAAGCTTCCGCAGAACGTATTTTCTCAGTTATGGATGCTGAACCGACAATTCGGGATGAAGTAAATGTAACTGAAACCAAATTCACTGACATTGAATCGATTCGCGTTGAAGAAATGTCGTTTGCCTACCGAGCCGATGACTTGGTGTTAAGAGACATTGATTTTCAAGTGAAATCTGGAGAAACGATCGCTCTCGTTGGACCCACTGGCGGTGGCAAAACATCGCTCATTAGCGTACTCTGTCGGTTTTATGAACCTACGAATGGTCGAATCTTAATTAATAACCAAGATTACCGTGATTTACCCCTGAAATGGTATCGATCCCAACTGGGAGTCGTCTTACAACATCCACATGTATTTTCTGGTACGATCTTAGAAAATATTCGCTATGGAAAAGTAACAGCCACCTTCGACGAAGTAGTCGAGGCAGCACGGATGGGTGGTGCTCATGAGTTTATTGAACAACTAGACGACGGATACTACACTAACACGGGTACAGAAGGAAGTCGACTATCGGCAGGTGAAAAACAACTGATTTCAATCGCGCGAGCTATATTGGCCAACCCACAAATCCTGATATTGGATGAAGCGACAGCGACTATAGATACTAACACCGAACAAACTATTCAAGAAGGCTTGAATCGGTTAATCGCAGATCGTATCTGTGTAATCATTGCCCATCGTTTATCGACAATCAAAAATGCAAACAAAATTGCTTTTATCGATCGTGGTCAAATCATCGAATACGGCTCTCATCGAGATTTAATTGCGAAGAATGGTAGATATACCTCAATGTATCGACAGCAAGGACTAAGTGAAACAGCAAGTACAAGCTATGTCATTGCCGATAAAACGCTAACACAGAGCTAGGTGCTGTTTTTTTGGGACGTAAAAGAATTAGTAGTTACTATCGTGGACTTTCAAACACCGCTTGATCCGACTCATTGAGATATTGTTGCAACGTTTCAAACTGTTCGTCGGTGAAATTATTGCTTGCGTACCCCACCAAAACTTGCAATGCAAATAATGAGCGAAGTTTCTCATCAGCGATGTCGTCTATCGATCCCATCAATCCGTCCGGATCGACTCTAGCCCAAGAGTTCGCAATTTCCGGGAAAAATTTGAACTGATCATCCAAGGGTAATTCGAGGCCAAGGTTAAACGCCTCGGATGTTCTATTCTCCTCAATTAGAACACCCGCGATACCAGCAGTGGCGACTGCTCGAGTATTCCCTGGACGGACTTCTGGCAATAATTTCAAAGCAGTTTCCAAACTACCCCACCTGGCGATCGAAGCAATGACTTCTGCTTCTAAGCCAACATACTCCACTTCTCCCCAGTCCATATCGGGGACATTCCGTGCAATGTCAAAAGCTCGTTCCCTTAGTGACTCAATCGAAACTAAACTTTCCGTTAACGCGGCTGCGAGCGCGTATTTTTCCCAGTCATTTTTCCCGTTCTGCTCAACCCAATCTATGGCAGAGGTTGGATCTAGCTGTACCCAAACACCCATCACTGAACGTAGCGCGGGATTGTGACTGGAAAATTTAAATTCATCAAGTGCTCTTTTTGCAGCTTCGGTGGGATTACTAACTGCCAAAACACGAAGTGCGATTGAGGTTGCCTCTTGGCGTTGATCGGGCGGAAAATCCTCGAGGTTTTCTAACACATAGTCAGGGTCTTGCGTAGCCCAACGAGCAACAACAATCCTAGTACCCATGCGAAGTAAAAATGGGTCGGTGAGCTCGTCGAGGTGTTCCATGGCAGATTGAGGATCAAAGTCAGCCCAAGCACCGAGTACTCCAAATACCAGCGGGTCGTGGGAAGGTCTTTCAATTTGAACTCTCACCGCATACTCGAACGCACTAAATGGTGTGTCCTTAACCGCGCGTTCAAGTACTAGCAAACTTGTGTCGTGTTTGATTCGGTCTGATATATCGGATGCTTGCACTTCATCTAGTACGCTAATAAGCCCCTCCTGCTCGTACCATTGCAGTAGAACATTTTTCACTAGCCAGTCCTGAGATAAATTGCCGAAAGTAAGGTGTGGTCTAATTTGTTCCCATACTGCTCTTGGATCTTCCAAATATTCGGAGTTGACTAAGTCGTAATACGCGTCTAATCCGTATTGTTCGCTTCCAAATTGCATACCAATCTGTTTAAGTTCCTCTAGGAAAGCCTTCGATTGAGTCTTGAGTATGCCTGCCAATGCGAGCTCGCGCGATGCGCCATCTAGACTGGTAGCTTTATCGAGTGCAGCACTTAAATCATTCGCTGCCCAAACATTGAATACTGTTTCGATAAACGATACTTGAGCTATACTTGCAGGAGGAGGTGCAAATGAGCTATCGTCGTAGATTGATCTCACGGCTGGTAATTCGATAAATTTACGGGGTAAGTCGTTGTCTAACGCGAAAGTTAAGGCTTCACCTGGATTTGTTTGACTCAATCTCTCAAGAAGTGACCTTTGTAATTCGACCAATCCTTGGTGCTGTCTCATACTTAAGCCCTCAAGTGAGTTAACTGTACTCGTCAATGTTGGAACAAGCCATTGCTCCGGTAAATTTCCCACAAACTCATGAATTGCTTTCCTTTGAACGAAGGATTTCCCGTCCAGCGATGGATAGTCGATCGAACTGACAGTTTCAATTGTTGTATCTGTAGTGATTGCAGACGACTTGTTCGCTTCGGTATTAGGGGTGGACTTCTCCGCTGAATTACTCCAAACAAAATAAAATGCGCACAATCCACCGATAACCAATCCTAGCACACAAAGAACCAATAATCTAATAACTTCATGCCTCATTTGTACACCTGTGTAATGCAATAAATCACGGCGTGTCTTCTGTTTCGAGTTGTACTGCCTCTGGATTGTTAAGCGCTTCCCAAATTTCTGGATCTATATATTGTTTGAGCGAACTAAGTTCTTCTTCACTATACGTGTCTGAGTGTTGATTCATGGAAAACAAAGTCATTGCCATTTGACTTTGCACTTCGCTTGAAATCACCGAATCCAGATTGTTAAGTAAACCAGCAGGATCGCGTTCACTCCACTTCCAGAGGTTGCGTTCTATCCACTCTAATTGTTCCTCCTTTTTTAACTCATTGATCAATTCGATCGCTTCCCTGCTTTTACCTTTATCGATCAACATGTTCGTTACGCGGCTGTATCCTGAAAACCTGACTTCCTCGCGAACCTGAGAAAGTAGAACCAACGCGGTATCAACGTCATTTTGTGCAATTCGTTGTAGTACATTTACCTCGTGTCCGTGAACGTCGTCTCCGTTAATTTGAAGTGATTGTTCAAGAGCTAATTCAAACGCTAAGTGAGGTTCGGAGTCAGCAAGGGAATCGGCTAATGGGGCTAGTAGAAAATCTCGTAAAGTGTTCTCTACCGGAAGATTCATTACCCAATTTTTTACGGCAATCGCATCAGTTCGTACCCACGCCCAAAGAAACGTTGTCGCTAAGGATTTTTGCAACTCGGTATCTTCAACCTTTAGTACGATATCCGCCGCTTTATGAGGAGCTTTTTCGCCTAAAGTTCTAATTGCTGTTTGACTCGTATATTCTCTGTGTGGTCGAGGTATCGCATCTAAGTCAGCCAGTATGGACTCAGGTTTGCGTATAGCAAGTTCCTGATATGCCTCTTGTACCATATCGTCGCGGTATTCGCCGGGAGGTAAGCTTCCCGTACGCTGCATTACTGCGTCTGGATCTTCACTTGCCCATTTGGCAATAATTGAACGGAGAATAAAGCCTTTCCAAGGAAAATCGTCTTCAAGTGCATAGGTGTATTCAAATGTTGGAACCAAATATTCAGGATCTTCAGCAAGATTTCCAAAAAGCACACTAAACGCTACCGATTCAAGGGTTCGTGTGTCGGGAATTGACGCTCTCATCTCATCAAACATTTCAATTCCGTCTTGCTTAATCCATGAAACAGCGACTGCTTCTAATATGTCCAAGTGTTGTCGATTTTCTTTTTCGACCAAAGGCAGGATTTCATACCACTGATCCTTGGGAGACACATCCTGGTCAGAAAGTAACGATTGAAAATAAAAGGTAAGCGCATAGGCTTCATCCCCGAGTTCGCGCGCAATATCTGTTTGTTCTTCTCGTGTTAGTCCACCTTGAGCTGTAAGGATAGTGTTCAGTATCCAATATCGATCTTCTGCAGGCAACGATTTCACATTATCCATCGCGCCTTGAAGGTCAATAGTGGCCCATTCAAACAGTACCAACGAACCAAGTGTGGAACGGACCGGTTCAAGTCTGGCTAGAGCAAATTCTAGTGCTTGATGCAGAGAACTTTGCATAAGTTTTTGAACGAGCGCAGTTTGTAGTTCAGTTCGAATCTGTACCGACACTTGCCAATCTTTCTGAGTGGATTGATTCAACCAATCTAATACTTGTTCGTGCTCAAGTACCGAAACCCACGAAGTAATTGCCACCTTCAAGTCAAATAGTTGATCCGGCAATTCAAGGTCGACAATATGATCCGGTACTTCGATCGAAGTAATTGGGTGAATATCTGATGTTGCTAGTCTGTCGAAGTTTTTCTCAACGTCATCGGAGACGGATGGATCGGATTTTTGAGGATCTTCATCTGCGTTGTATAAGTTGTCCAACACAAGAAAGATAGCTCCAAAGCCTACAAGAACCCCAGCGCAAAGAAAAGCAATCCTGACTAAAGTTTTATTCATCTACTTTTGTATTTCCGTTCTCATCGCGCTTTCTTTCCTTACATTGCCTGAAATTCAACTCGTTTAAGAACCTTTCAAGGGAATAAAGAAAAATTTTATTTACAACGCTACACATAAATAACTCCAACGCGTCTAGATATAAATGGTAGACCATGTTTGTGAAAATAATCGCGCGATCAGAACGTCGCCTTATGGGCCTACACTCTGATATTACATCAATGTTCCCGTAGTCACAAAACTTTGCATGCCCTGCTATAGTTCTCGATTTGATCATTAAGAGATGTCTCCGTCACACAAGCCTGAATTGTGAACAGATATTGAGTATGGATACTAAGGAAAAATTCTTTCCCTAAGGTGTTTGGACCGCATTAGGTAATTCCGCAAATCAATTAGTCGCGATCCAAATGTAGACTATCGAAGCGAATCCGTACAAGCAATATGAACGATTGCATTAAAATTATGTCTTGTGAAAAATGTCGTTGAATTGGTTGAGGCCTTTGCGTCTAAAAGGAAACCAACTACAGTCCCAGAAGACGTCGTTCATCAAAAGAATCGAGATTCCCTACCCCGCAGCCGAGCCCTAGATCGGCTCGCTAAACTAGATCACTCCGCGTGGCAAGTGCACATTGATGCGATGGCGCGTAAACGAGCTGGAGAGCCGATCATTGCACTTTCGATTGGCGATCCAGACTTTGCTACACCTGACTACATCCTCGAAAGTGTCACAGAATCTTTACACAATGAAAGGACTCATTACACACACCCTGCAGGCGAAATGGTTCTTCGACAAACACTAGCACGAATTGAATCTGAATCGTCTGCCAAAATATTGGATCCAGAACAGTTCACTATTTTTAATGGTGCAACGGCCGCTATCTACTCTGTGCTAACGGCTATTGGTAGTGAAGGCGACAATGTCGTGACGTGTCAACCAACTTACCTTGGATACGAACCAACTTTTATGTGTGTTGGGGTAGATCTAAGGACGATTGCGACGAAATCTCCTCACTTTCGATACGATGTGGAACGGGTTGTTGACGCGATTGACGACAACACCATTGGTGTTCTAGTTAACTCCCCATCCAATCCGGTTGGTAACATTGTTTCCGAAGACGAACTAAGACAACTCTATGAAATATGTTCTGCGCGAAATATTTGGTTGATTTCGGACGAAGTATATTCTGAACTTTATTATGAACAGGAACATGTTTCGCTAGCAAACGTGATAGAAGATTTTAGAAATGTCGTGGTTATCGATAGTCTGTCAAAGTCACATGCGATGAGTGGATGGCGCGTAGGTTGGACGTTGACCAATCATGATTTATCCTTGCATTTACAGAATATTGCGTTGTCAGTTTTCTTTAGTGGATGTCCCTTTATTCACGACGCCGCAGCTACGGCTCTGAGTGCTCATACACATGACGTGGCTAGTATGCGACAAGAATATCGGAATCGCCGAGATTACACGATGGAACGCATAAGCCGAATCCCGTCGATTTCTGCAGAAACTCCGGCAGCGGGTATGTTTGTGATGGTTAATGTGCATCAGAATAGCGATATTTTTGCTCGACGTTTACTTGACGAAACTGGGGTTTCCGTGGTACCGGGAACACCCTCCGGTACAGTGGTACAAGAATATGTCCGTGTAGGTCTCACACAACCGATACCACAATTAGAAGAAGCATGGGATAGGATCGAACGCTGGCTTAAAGGGAGAAACACCTAACCCAGATTAGTTCAAAAGTCCCACGTACTCAACAAACATTGAGTTTTTCTCCCCATTAATCGCTAGATAGTGACTACATCAGAAATTCCATCTTTGTGGAAGCAAGTTCTCAAGCTTCTTCAATCTGAAGATTCTTCTGTAAACATAGAAGAACGGCGCTTGCACAGCATCATCACCGACTTCCCGGAGTTACTGAGACCATTAGACGACTGGATTCATTCGTTTGAGCAAGCAATACAAGTATCTGACGAAGAACTGTACGAGAACGTTAAATCTTGCGCTAGAAAACTCAGCCATACATTAGCATCAAATCGATCCGTTTCAAACCAGGTCATCGACGATCGACCGATTTACTGGGGACGGTTGATGGGGCAAGTCTTACTACAGCAACGATTGCGACAAGGCAATTTGGATTCACAGATCGCAACAGACACACGCGAAGCATTTGAATGGAATTCAAGGAGGGTAGATTACGGTTCGTTCGCTCACGAAAGAAGAATCGTGTTGACTTGCTTTGATCCTTTTATGCTAGACCGAAATATCACGCAATGCAATCCATCGGCAATAATCGCTTACACCATAGCACAAACACTCTGTCCCGAGTATTCGATAAATGTACTTGCATTCCCAGTCCGATTTCAAGATTTTGATGAAGATTGTGTCGAAAGAATGCTCAAAACGTTGTACTTCACGAACCCAAGTCTAGTTGTAACTCTGAGCATGGGGAGAAAACAGTTTGATCTAGAGCGGTTTCCGGGCAATCGTCGCTCGGTTAAGACGTTAGATAACTTGAATGTCTGCGGAATCGATGGTAAGAAATTTCCCACTTGCGTTGCCGGCGCACCGTCGTTCCTCGAATTTTCACTTCCAGCCGAAGCCATGAAAAAAGCACCGGGACAGTGGCCAGTTATTGACAATCGCCGGGTCGCGACCGAACGTCACACCGAGTTCTATCCGCAATCGCTAGCTCAACTAACTAGTGAAACTGCTGTACAGGGTTCGGGAGGTGGTTTTCTCTCGAATGAAATATCATACCGCTCCATCTTATTACAGAAAAGATTCGGAAAATCTTTTCCTTTGGGTCATCTCCATGTTCCGAAAGTCAACTCATTCGACACTATTCAGTTGCAATCAATGTGTAACCAAGCCGAGAGTATCATCAAACTGGCATTGAAAAATTCCAACAACTAGGAACTGTCAATCACATATTGATCTCGATTCGTTGATCTAAAACTACCCAACGTTTATCTTGTGCTTGGGCTAAAACGGACTCTCTTACACCGTTATGGTTGTCTTCACTAAAGCGAAGTTCGTATCCAAACAGATCGGTGTAAGTTCCAATCGATTCCAATGCTGAAATAAAGCCTTCCGTAGTGACGTTAGGTCCGACTGCTTCTAAAGCTTTAATCACTAAATCAGCAGAACGATAACCTTCCATTGCTGCGACATCTGGTTCACTCCCGTAAAGTTCCAGAAACTTGTTGTACCACTCTACTATTTCTTCGTTTTCTTCAGTGTCTGGGTAGATCTTAATTAGATGATTAAAAACAAAGTAACCTTCGCCCATTCCTGATTCATGCTCGGCAATCACCGAACCAGCTGCAGCATTACACCCTACCCAATCGACATTTTCCCAACCTATCTCGTGCGCTGCTGCGAGAATGCCTAGAGTATCAATTACCACTGTTCCCAACAATACCAGATCACAACCCGCTTGCCTCAATCGTAATACATTGGCGGTAAATTCTGTTTCTGTACGATCATGCGATGCTGCATCAATAAATTCAATCCCCATCTCGGCGGTTTGATCTTTGACAGCGGTGTGCGTTTCCTCGCCGTACTCGTTATTGATATAGGCAACACACGGCTTAGTTCGACCACGTTCTTCGACGAAATACTTGACGGCTGCGCGCATTTCGTAGTAATAAATCCCCCGTTGCGTAAACATTAACTTTCGATACGGTTGTGCCATTTTTATTGAACCAGTGAAAGGGAATAGATTAGGAACACCTGCCTCAAACTGTTCATCCATGACGGCTAAATTGTTGGGTGTACCCAAAGCCATTAACATTGCGAAAATCTTATCACCGTGAATGAGTTTGTTGGTAATTCGGATCGAATTTTGTGGGCTGTATTCGGAGTCCTCTGCGATTAAACGGAGTTTTCTTCCGTGTACTCCACCGTCGCGGTTGACCTCATTGAAACGCATGTTGATTCCATTTACCGTTTCTGTACCGTAACGTGCGATAGGTCCAGAAAGGTCCGTATGAATACCAAACAAAATCTCGTCTTCGGAAACTCCCCGTACGTTGTACTGAGTTTCTGATACTGAATCTTGAGTCTCGTTTGAGTCAGTTTCCGTATCGGTACCACAACCGGCAAAAAAGACTAACCCAATGAGAGCAAATGCAAAAGAAATTCGAGTCAAGTTGGTGTGAATGAACTTCATAAAGATATGGTACTCCCTATCTAACACAACAAATATTTTAGGTTTGCTTGGTCAAAGGGCATCTGTCCGTCCAAAATTTTTTATAAAATCTCTAAAGTCTACAGACACTTATGAACTTGAACAGTTCCTTGTCGGACGTGATACGTTTTGCTTACTAACGAAGGAAAGTAACTGCAATGAAGAAAGGTGGGGCAGTCCTAATAATTATTGGAGGTTCAATCGGCATAATCGAAGCTATTATATTGATTCTGGGTGGTGCAATAAGTTTACGACTTGGTGAAGATTATTCTGGTCTATCATTTACTATGGGATGGATCGGTCTACTGTTTTCATTGTCTCTTGTTATATTGGGTTCGTTTGTTATCAGAACTTCAGAACTGAAAAACACGGAATATTCTTTATGTATTTCAATTGTCGCGGTTTTGTTAGCAGCCGGAGTATTTGTGACAATTCTTATAACAGACATAGAACCCTACAACGGGAGTGTCAGTTTCAATGCTATCGGAATATTGTGGGCATCCGGTTGGTATATCGGGACATTTCTCGTTTTCGGTGTGGTTGGATCTATTTTAGCAACGTTTGGGATTACGTTGCAGGAGTCTGAACCTAAAGAGTCAATGGACGAAGGTCAAACGGCAGCGGAACCGTAACTGTCAATCTTTTAATGGAATTTAGTTAGGTTGACAACCTCACTGTTACTGTAAGTTTATCCTCTTTTGGAAACTAACGCTAAATTCCTAATTCACATGCTATCTGCGCAATAAAAAGATTCTTCAGTGTCTGGTATCGCTGCCATAATGGGTTGTACAGCAGCTTTATTGCTTTTGAAGTGTTGTCTAGTAGCGATCTTTTTGGAAATAAGGAGAACTATCAGTGCTACTACGACAATGCAAGTTGCCGACGCAATCAAGTAAAAACACCATGACGTCGTCCGATACTCACAAAGTCTTGATTAACCTTCCAATCGGTCTGGATTAGCGGAGATTCTCATGCATACATCTCGTCAATGATGCTAGCATATTTTTGGCTGATCACGTTTCGCTTAAGCTTTTGCGTCGGCGTGAGCTCCTCGTCCTCTGCATCCAATAACTGATCAATCAATCTGAATTTCTTGATCGTTTCAGCTTGCGCAAATCGTTGGTTGACTCGTTCTACTTCTCCAGCAATGAGATCTAAGATCTCGTCCGTATGACACAAACTCTCGTAATTGGTGAATGGTACGTCTTTTTCCTGTGCATATTGAGTTACGTTGTCGTGATCAATCATGATCATACACGTCAAGTAGGGTCGTTGATCACCAATGACAACGGCATCTGTAATGTATGGGGAAAACTTTAAGTGGTTCTCGATTTCACTCGGCGTGATATTTTTTCCACCCGCTGTAATAATGATATCCTTCATCCGATCGACAACATACACAAAACCATCGTCATCGATTCGACCGATGTCGCCTGTGTACAGCCAATCCTGGCGAATCGTGTCAGCGGTTTGCTCAGAACGCTTCCAATATCCTTTGATTACACCTGGACTTCGAATCAGAATTTCATTTTCGGCCGAAAGCGTTACATCGATTCCCTTTGCTGCGGGTCCAACACTCCCCAAGCGTCGTCTAGATTCCACATTACACGTCGCTATCCCGGTACACTCAGTTTGGCCGTAGAGTTCATACATTGGAAGACCTAAAGCCCAATACCATCGAATCAGTTCGGGAGCAATCGGCGCGGCTGCGGTCGACAACCAACGACATTTATCTAATCCTAGCGCTCTTTTAATGTTTCGTAAAACTAGAAAATTGCAAACCTTAAAGAGGGTTTCTAGAAACATTGGGACCCGCAGGTTGAGCAAGATGCGTTCTGCCCGTGCATATCCTATTTTGAGCGCAAAGTCATACATACTTTTAGCAAATTTAGTTGACTTTTTTAATTTCAGAGTAACTAGTGAGTGTTGTTTTTCCCAGACTCGAGGGACAGCAAAGTGCACCGTTGGTTCTACTTCACAGATGTCATTGATCATAGTATCAGGATCTTCTATGAGATGCACGATCGAGCGTGCTTCAATAACCGAATACACGTAAAACATTCGACCCGCGATATGGGCAAGTGGTAAAAATCCTAACTGCCTATCAGTAGGATAAACCGATAAACAATTCTGAATGCAAGTCATCATGAAGATCATATTCCGTTGCGTGATCATTGCCCCTTTCGGCCTGCCAGTGGTCCCCGAGGTATATGTTAAGATTATGACGTCTTCGGGGGACGCCTTTTGAACCTCGTTTGACCACTCACTAGGATGTGCCTCGTCGTATGTTTGACCTAACTCGCGCAACTGCTCAATTGACAAACACATTTCATCGTCGAGGTCTCGCAATCCTTCCATATCGAAGATGATGATTTTTTCTAGTGTCGGTGTGGTATCACGAACCTGAAGTACTTTATCTAGCTGTTCTTCATCTTCTGCGAAATAAAACTTCGAACCACTATCGTTAATGAGGTACTTGACCTGTTGCGGTGAGTCGGTGGCATAAACTCCATTACATATACCACCCACACAAACAATTCCTAGGTCCGTAAACAACCATTCTTTGTTGATTTCCGATGCGATTGACACAACGTCCGATCGACCTAAACCAAGTGCTTTCAGACCTAACCCGATTTCGCGCGCGTGTGTCCCCCAATCATCCCAGGTATATTCATTCCAAATACCGAATTCTTTTTCACGCACAGCAACTTTTTGAGAAAAATTCGCGACTCGGTGCATAAACAACTTGGGAACTGTGTCTGATCCGTTAATCGCAATCGAATCCGTTAACGCCATGTTTTTCTCCGCTTCCAACGGCGTTGGCCACGCACACCTGCTTCTTTCATCCCCAGATAAAACTCCTTTACATCCGTCGAAGCTGACAAACGCTCGCAGGTGTTTTCCATAACAACTCGACCTTGCTCCAATATGTAGCCATATTGCGCCACTTGCAGGGCCATTTTCGCATTCTGCTCCACTAACAAAATCGACACACTTTGTTCAGTGTTGATTCGCGTGATGATCTCAGAAATTTCGTGAACCAATTTAGGAGATAGCCCAAGTGAGGGTTCGTCGAACATGATGAGTCTCGGTGTCTGCATAAGCGCTCGACCTATTGCAAGCATTTGCTGTTGTCCCCCTGATAAAAAACCAGCAGATAGTTTTCTGTGCTTCTGCAGAATTGGAAAATATTCATAAACAACATCTAACCGCGAAAGTTGATTATTGAGACTCCCTAAGCGTAAATTTTCTTCGGTGGAAAGTAACGGAAATACTTCCCGTCCTTCAGGGACGTGAGCAATACCAAGTCGAACAATCTTGTCGGGTTCTATACCGGTAATATTTTCCCCCTCAAAGTGCACCATTCCCTTCGCAGGAAACATTAATCCTGCAATTGTTTTTAAAACCGTAGTTTTACCAGCGCCATTAGCACCTAAAACTGTTACGATTGCACCTTGCTCCACAACTAAAGAAACTCCACACACGGCGGAAACGGGACCATAATAGGTTTCAATATTTTGAACGCTGAGTAGCGTGGAACTTTCTAGCATCCTAAATAGGCTTCAATCACTTCAGGGTGGTTTTCGACTTCCTTCGGAGTACCGATGGTCAATAACCGTCCGTCTGCCATTGCTAAAACTCGACTGGCGACTCTCCCGATTAACGACATATCATGTTCTACCATCACAATTGTTACATCGAGATCTTGGTTGATGTCCTCGATCCAATGACCTAAATCTTCTGTTTCTTCCGGGTTCAACCCTGAGGATGGTTCATCCATGAGCAATAATCGCGGTCGTAAACACAGTGCGCGGCCGATTTCTACAAGTTTTCTAACTCCAAACGGTAGTGAACCGGTAACAGCATCTCGGTATTGTTCTAAATGCAACAGATCAATTACATGTTCCGCCGTCTCTCGAAATCGGATTTCTTGTCGACGTGCTAAACCGACAAACAGACACTCCGTGACTAAATTCGTCGTACGATGGATATGTTGCGCGATCAAGAGATTCTGTAATACTGTCTCGCGTTCAAATAACTCTACATTTTGAAAGGTACGGGCGATGCCCTTCTTTGCGACGGCCGACGCCGAAATCTTCGTGATATTGTCATCCTCTAACCAAATCTCTCCCTTATCGGCGTTGTAAAAACGACTGAACAAATTCAATACCGTTGTTTTACCTGCACCATTTGGTCCAATGATGCTAAAAATGTCTCCTTGATTGACGACAAAAGACAACTGATCAACGGCCTTGACCCCACCGAATGCACATGTTAAATTGTCAGCGATCAACATATGTCAGTGAACTCTTTCAGTACGCAAGAAGGATCGTTGCCTCTTGAAGGTTTTCTTTCGGTACAACGGGAACTGGTTGAAGTACAACAATATTTTTTGCCAGCGACCATAAATGCCTAAAGGTTCAAACACTAAAAATAAAATCAGAATGCCACCAAAAATTAACGGTTCCAAGCCACCTCGATAAACCATTGCCTGAGGTAGCCAGCCTTTCAAGACCGAAATGGCTTCTGGCAGAAGTATCAAAAATATCGCACCAAAGATCACACCATGGACCGACCCAAGACCACCTACAACTACAAGCATAAGTAACTTGATGGAATCTACGATAGTGAACGAATCGGGGAACAAATGACCAATCTGATGTGCCATTAGTCCACCAGCAATTCCAGTCAAAGCAGCAGAAAGTGAAAACGACCGGATTTTGGTTGCGGTTAAATTAACTCCCATTGCTTGCGCCGAAATCTCAGAGTCGCGTACCGCAATGAAACTTCTCCCTGTCGGTGCACGCAACAAATTTACAATCAAAAACAGAACAAGCACTAAGATCACAAAGCATACGTAGTAAAAAATACTCACTTCCGAATCCAAGCCGAAGACTCTAACATCGCTTTGGAGATCGAAACCAAATATCGTAGGATCTGACACTTTTAACCCATTATTGCCCCCAGTCAGACTCTTCCAATTCTTGATAACTTGTTCGACAATCATCGCAAAGGCTAATGTCGCGATCGCAAGATACACTCCTGTAGTTCGTAACGCGGCTAGTCCAACAATCATTCCAAAAACACCGCAAGCGATTGCTGCCAAAGGGAGCGAAACGACAAAGGGAATGTGGTACTTGAGTAACAATGTGTGAACGTAGGCCCCAAGCAATAGGAAAGCCGCGTGGCCAAGACTGACAAGACCTGTATATCCCACTAGTACCATCAGACCCGTACCAGCGATCGCTGAGATAAACAGTAATGTGAGTTGTGATTGGAAATACGTACCTGCAAAAAGGGGGGCAATAAGCATCACAAGTACAAGTAGGAAGTACCAGAAAAAATGAACACGATCGCGAAACACGTCAATGTCGCGGTTGTAACTTGTCTTAAGTACGAACCGCATTAGACTTTTTTCCTTTGCATGGAAGTGATCAGCCCTTGAGGACGAATCAGAAGAATAACTAACAAAAGTATGTATGCGCTAAACTCACTCACACCGAACTCAAGTACGGGATCAATGTAGAACTTTGTCATTTCTTCTAACACACCGATTAAAAGACCACCCATTAGAGCACCTGGTAAACTACCAAAGCCACCTACGATGGCAGCCGCAAAAGCTTTTATCCCTAGCAGTAGTCCTAACTGTGGATAAGCTGACTTGATGGGAACGAGAAGTATTCCAGCTACACCTGCAATTGTCGCTGATAATGCCCAAGTTAACGCAAGCACTCGTTTCACCGGTATACCAACACAATACGCCGCGAACTGATTTTGTGATACTGCCTGCATAGTTAAACCGATCCGTGATGACTTGAAGAATATGAAGAGTATCACACTCAAGATTAATGTTCCAAAAATGACGACTAAATCGCGCACGGGTAGTAAAAAATCGCCCCACGCTAGACGGGCATCAGAGTAAGGTGTAGACATACTCTGCGGATCATGTCCCCAAATCATCCCAGCGACGGCGCGCAACACGAAACCCAGTCCAATGGTTACCATCAATACAGAGAATGGCGGTTCTCCCATAAGTCGGCGAAACAAAATTCGTTCAACTCCATACCCCAAGCATGCCATCGCCATAACGGTGAACACCACTGCCAGCCAATAATTACCGTTTAGCCATTGCGAAAAGGTAACGGCAAAGAATGCTCCTAACATGACTAGATCACCCTGAGAGAAATTAACTACCTCTGTGGACTTGTAAATGAGTACAAACCCCATAGCGACGAGTCCGTAGACACAACCAGCCGAAATACCGCTCAAGAACAATTGAATGAAGGTATCCATGCTCGCCCTACTCTACTCGACCTACTCGGAATCTTAGCTACACAACGTCTTGTAGACTAACCGCTTATGTTCGACGTAAAACGGGTGTAGAAAACTATCCATGCGTTGAGTAAACAGCAGTCCACCAATGTTGGCACGAGGTGCTATCCACGCGTGCGTTCCTGCTAAACCTCCCCAGTGAAACTCATCAATCGCTACTTTCGGTTCTCCCTTCATTGGTCGCTTTTTTACTGCGAAGCCCAGACCGTGAACGGTGTACGGCAAAAACCAACGAGGTAACACAACCCATTGGTCTTGTGGAAGTTGATTAGTCAGCATGAGTTGCAAAGTTTCAGGATTTAGGATTCGAATCCCATTTCTTTCACCTTGACCAACGAGCATTTGTATAAAGTGAAAGTAGTCCTTTATCGTACCTGCTAAGCCAGCTCCACCAGACTCGAATGGACGTGGTTTTAGATAGTTTCCCAGACGGTTTGGGGTGGGCACCAAACCTGGCTTAGTGGGATGAGTTTCATCGCTCGGAGAATACAGCATACACAATCGATCTGACTTTGTTTCGGGAACCCAAAAATCGGTGTCTACCATTTCAAGTGGCTGAAAGATCTCGGTCGATAAAAATTCTCTAAAACTGTTACCTGACCAAATCTCAATGAGTCTACCTAGGACATCTGTGGATACTCCATAACGAAATCGAACTCCAGGTTGATTGGCTAACGGTATGTGTCCGAGTTTACTAACCAATTGCGCAAGACTTTGTTTGGGATCAAGAATTTTTTGCGTGAGATAAAGTGAATCTACAACGGATTCAGAAAATATACCATAAGAAAACCCTGCTGTATGACTCATTAGTTGCCGAATAGTCGGTTGCGATTTCAAACTAACAACATCTTCAACATCATCGCCATTTTCACGAACAACTTTCAAGTCCGTTAACTCTGGCAAGTATCGCATTAGAGGATCGTCCAAAGTAAAACACTTTCGTTCGTACAAGATCATGACTGCGACCGAAGTAACCCATTTGGTATTGGAGGCTAATCGAAAAATCGAGTTCTCCGACACTGTTGCTGTCTGTTCTCCTTGACACCCCACGTAGTAAGCGTCCACAATCTCTTGCCCTGAAAACACAATTGAAGCGACCATGGGGATAATTTTTCGCTCTACCCAAGAATCTAGAGCTCGATGAACTTCAGTGAAAGTCGTCATAAAGGCATACGTTACCAAGAGGTTTCAATCGTAAGTCTATATAAATTTGACTTTAACCAACACATTACGAAACAACGATTCGTCTCTGTTTCGTTGATAAATGTTAGAACGATTTCGAGTGTACTTAAAATTCATAATCGAATCACACAGTTAAATTTTGAAAGTTAGGAACTACATTGTCCTACTGTTCGAAGCAAGTTTATCATACAGAGGGAAGAAATATGATAGAAATATGCTCCAGTCTATCCCGTCTAATTGTTTTTCACATTTTGATATTAGTCGGTTTTTTTGCGGTTGCTCAAGAAAGTTCCACAGACTTGAGTGCGGAGTTACGGTTTCGATACGAACAAGCCGACGATTCTGTAAATGATGTGGCAAACGCCTATACTGGTCGTCTTGCTTTGAAATGGGAAGGTGGTAATAACTTATTACGCGCTATTATCGAAATCGAACATGTTTCAGCTTTCTTAGGTGAGGAATACAACGACGGTGGTTCCAATCGCAAAACTGAGTACGCCGTAATTGCTGACCCGGTAGGGACTGAAATTAACCAAGGATATCTACTATTTGATGTAAACGAAGATTGGGATATCCGACTTGGACGACAGGAGTTGGCACATCGAGCATATCCTTGGCAACGTTATGCAGGAACCGTGTCTTGGCGACAAAATGAACAGACGATGGACGCTTTGTTGGTTTCTTTTTTGGGAGACGTGAAACTCGATGTTCATGGAGCTTTCATCAAGAACGTGAATCGAATTTTTGGCGAGAATAATGAAATTCCGACTAGGGCTAATTTTGAACTAGACGGGTTAATGCTCACGGGAAACTATGAGGTTACCGAGAACATCAAACTCGACGCTTTTCTGTTCAATTTAGATTTCGACGAAGCAACGCACTTATCTTCGAATACGATCGGTTCCAGAGTTGACGGTTCTATTCCAATGGATAACAACTTTCGAATTCTTTATGGCGCGGAATTTGCTTGGCAAGAACCTAAATCGGACGGTCTCGAATCCACAACATACCGTATGATACAGGGTGGTATTCAAAACAGTGCAGTAAAACTTTTGTTAAAAAACGAGTTGCTTGGGTCTGACGGAAGCAACTCCTTTCAAACACCACTTGCTACATTACATATTCACCAGGGTTGGGCTGATCGTTTCCTTGCTACACCAGCAAGAGGTGTTTCCAATACCGCGTTCAATGCCAGTGGTAAGCTTGGTGACGTCAAATGTACCTTTGAATTTAATGCCTACTCTTCGGACGAAGGTGGACATGACTATGGTAGCGAGTTCGGCACCTCTTGCAGTTACTCGTGGGTAGAGGGATCGGTGCTTTCGGGATGGACTATTGGCGCTAAGTTTACTTCGTTCAGTGCGGATACAGGTGGTGCCATGGATGCTGGAATTTCACTCAATGATACCAATAAGTTTTGGTTTTGGTTTCAGCGGAACTTCGATTTAAACTAGTGTTTTTCAAACACTACATCTTCTTGAACTGGTTGTTTTAAATTCGTACTACATAAAGAAAAGTACAACTTGAACAAATTTCCTGTTTAGGGTATGTATTGCGCCAAAATATCGAAGCCAGACTACTGATAAGTAAAGAGATTTGATCTAAACGCGATTCATATCAGTAAGCAACAGTCCCTTTGGAAAAACAATCGATTCGTACGATTTCTCGTCAATATCTCCTAGTTTGTACGAGGATTCTTTACATATAGCAATCTCCGAGACTCTGAAAATATAGGATTGTCACACCGTTTAGAACTATTGGAACTACATGTCAATTGTCAATAGAACGCTTTTAGGATTGATCTCAGTATCGGAAAAGTTTACAGCCAAGATCTAGTAGACAAGCTATCGTGTTCGGTTTATGGTCCAGTTCAAAGGGGAAATTTTCTAGGTTTTTCGACCTCTACAAATACCGATTGAACTCCTTCACGTGACTGTATTTTCTCGATGTATTCAACAGGATGGACGGTTTCGGGTAGTCGAATGATCGCATACCCCAGTTGAGGGAATGCTTTTCCGCTCTCGGCCTCAGTATCTTCGACTAACTCATCTAATTCGTTGTAGTCTTCTAGTTCAATACGGACCGAATTCGTGAGTCGTTCAAAATCTTTTCTTTCTGGGTTGAATACAAACCTCGCATAAGGGTCGGTATCAGATATCCATTGTTCTACCGTTTCCTCGTTCTCTAAATATGCTTTGAGCTTAACATTTTCTTCAATCTTTTCGATGATCAATGTGATGCCTTCCATGTCGTAGGTACCTGGTATTAAACTGGCAGCTGCTGGAATTGCAAATAGTGGGAGTTTTTTAGCAGAAAATGTCTTCAAAATCTCCGTAGAATCTTCGATAATTGATACATCTTCCTCACCAATAGTGATCCCAGCGACACAAGCTAAAAAAATCGAAAACAATAGGCGTTGAAAGTGTCTCATACGAAGTCGATCAGCTTAAGCACAAATGTCAACTTAGTAGTAGGCGTTAGCGGTATAAGAATGATCTGTCGCATCTTGAATTCCTTTCAGTTCAGGTATTCGATCGCGCAAGGTGGTTTCAACACCTTGTTTCAACGTTATGTCTATCGCAGCACATCCCTGACATCCCCCACCGAACATCAATACGGCAACGTTATCTTTTGTCACTTCCATCAAAGATACCATACCACCGTGACTGGCTAATGCAGGATTAATCTCACTATAGAGGACATAATTGACCCGATCTTCTATCGGTGCATCCGGTCCAACTTGGGGGACTCGTGAATTTGGGGCTTTGACTGTTATCTGTCCACCCATTCGATCTTCACGAAAATCTACTTCTGCGTTTTCGAGGAATGGTATACTTCTTTCGTCGTACCATACAGTGAAACCGTTGTACTCGTAAGGTTGATCACCAGGATGCTCTTCCCCTTTTCGACAGTAGGCTATACAAGTTTCTGCCCGCGGCGTACCCGGTTCCGCGACGAAGATTCGTATCCCGCAACCCGGATCTTCCTTAGCGAGTAATTGAATGAGATATTCTTGTGCAGCTGTCGAAATATTAACAAGTTGGTCCATATCGAGTCTTAACCAAATAGTCTGTCAAATTGATTCAATTACCTCTAATTTTACCCGTAAGGGATTCTGTTACATTTGGTTATAACTCATCTGGTACGGTTTAACCTCCCACGAAAGACGACTTTAAATGGTTTCACTGAAAAAATTGTTGAGCGAGCGAGTGTTGCTACTCGACGGTGCTACCGGTACCATGCAACAACGATACGGACTATCCGAAGAAGACTTTCGCGGTTCGAGATTTAAGAACCACACTGTCGATTTAAAAGGTAATGGCGACATCCTTTCGCTTACTCAACCTCACCTAGTGCAAGAAATTCACAGTCAGTTTTTAACTGCTGGTTCTGATATAGTCGAGACGAATACCTTTTCAGCTAATTGTATTTCACAAGCTGACTATGACTTAGAAGAACTAGTCTATGAACTCAATTTCGAGTCAGCAAGAATCGCGAAAGAGATAACTCAACGATTTTCCACCGCCGAACGTCCACGCTTCGTTGCTGGTGTACTAGGCCCAACAACTCGATCAGCTAGTCTCTCTCCCGATGTGAACGACCCTTCCAAACGCAACATTCGATTCCAGGATTTAGTCGCGGCTTATGAGATTTCGACTCGTGCTTTACTAAAAGGCGGTGTCGACCTACTCATGATAGAAACAGTGTTCGATACGCTCAATGCCAAAGCAGCGATTTTTGCCGTGAATGAGGTTATGGCTAAGGTCAACATTCAAAAACCTATCATGATTTCCGGTACGATCACAGATGCTAGCGGTAGAACCCTCTCTGGACAAACCTGTACAGCATTCTGGTACTCAGTTGAGCACGGTCAACCGTTAATCATCGGACTCAATTGTGCGCTGGGCTCCGAAGCGCTAAGACCGCATATATTGGAATTGTCACGAATTGCATCGACTTTTACTAGCGTCCATCCAAACGCTGGCTTACCAAACGAGTTTGGTGAATATGAGGATACACCAGAGCAAATGGCAGCAATACTCGGAGAAATGGTGGATGATGGTTTACTGAATCTCGTCGGAGGATGTTGTGGTACTACTCCAGAACACATCCGAGCCATACATGATCGCATCCAAGGAAAACCTGTTCGGTCGTTTAAGCCTACCAAAAACACTCTTCGTTTAGCTGGCTTAGAACCGTTAGAAGTAGATCAAAATTCGTTGTTCGTGAACGTGGGCGAACGTACTAATGTCTCGGGTTCTTCAAAATTTAAGAAATGTATCTTGAACAATGATTTCGACAGTGCGCTTGAACTAGCTATCAGTCAAGTCCAAAACGGGGCACAAATGATTGATATTAACATGGACGATGGGTTAATCGACGGTGTGGCACAAATGCGCAAATTTCTTGACATCGTGGCAGTGGAACCGGACGTCTGTAAAGTGCCAATCATGATCGATTCTAGTGATTGGCAAGTTATTCAAGCTGGGCTTGAGTGCGTTCAAGGTAAATGTGTCGTTAATTCAATCTCACTCAAAGATGGTGAAGAAGCGTTCGTAAACAAAGCGAAAATTTGTCGACAGTTTGGGACAGCTGTAATCGTAATGGCATTCGACGAAGTCGGCCAAGCTGATACTCTGGAACGCAAGACCGCCATCATTAAACGCGCGTACGATCTCCTCGTGAATGAGGTTCTCTATCCTCCAAACGACATAATTTTTGACCCGAACGTGTTTGCTATTGCTACTGGGCTAGCAGAACATAATTCCTACGGGATTGATTTCATTAAAGCCTGTGAATGGGTACGTAACAACTTGCCCTCGTGCTTCACTTCGGGAGGTATCAGTAATGTGTCATTTTCATTTAGAGGGAATGACACCATTCGCGAAACTATTCATAGTGTTTTCTTATACCATGCAATCGGCGCTGGACTTTCCATGGGGATTGTTAACCCCGGACAACTTACCGTTTACGAAGACATTCCAACTGACCTACGCGATGTGGTTGAAGCGGTTGTTCTGAACACGGATTTTGCAGCTAGCGAAGCTCTCCTTGAAGTCGCACAAGAAATATCTTCACGCCGCGATTCCAAAGACGAAGATTCACCGCAGTGGCGAAGTAACTCAGTTGAGGAACGACTGAAACATGCGCTAGTTCAAGGAATAGCAAAATTCATCGTAGAAGATACAGAGGAAGCGCGGCAAGCATGCGTTAATGCGATTGATGTCATCGAAGGACCGCTCATGGATGGTATGGACATCGTTGGTGATTTGTTTGGTGCTGGCAAAATGTTCCTCCCTCAAGTCGTTAAGAGCGCGCGCGTCATGAAATTGTCGGTTGCTCACTTAGTTCCATACATAGAAGCCGAAAAACAAAGCGCCGGTGATCTCCAAACAAAAGGCACAATAGTCATAGCAACCGTAAAAGGTGATGTGCATGACATTGGCAAAAATATTGTCGGAGTAGTATTGCAATGCAATAACTATCGAGTAATCGACTTAGGTGTGATGGTACCAGCTGAAAAAATCATTGATACCGCAATTCGAGAACACGCAGACATTATTGGACTATCGGGCCTGATTACCCCATCACTCAATGAAATGGTAAACGTCGCTAGTGAAATGGAAAGACGCAATCTTACCATTCCTTTACTGATTGGTGGTGCTACTACTTCCAAAGCACACACAGCTGTCAAAATCGCTCCTGTTTACTCAGGGCCTGTGGTGTATGTTCCCGATGCTTCGCGAAGTGTCGGCGTAATGTCCTCATTAATATCGCGAAGCGAAAAAACACGGTTTGTGAAACAAATTCAAGAAGAGTATGAAATTGTTCGCCAGCGTCGCTCACAAACTACCCAACGGCCGGCTAGAACAATCAGTCAAGCACGCAAGAATAGATTTGAGTTTAATTGGGAAACTTATAGACCACCGTGCCCTAAACAGTTAGGAATCATCGATTGCCACTTACCGACTGTGTCTGATCTGATTCATACTATCGATTGGACTCCATTTTTTCAATCATGGTCGTTAGTCGGGAAATATCCAAAAATTTTTGAGGATTCAATCATTGGCAAACAAGCACATTCTCTATATCAGGATGCACAAGATCAACTTGCAATTCTTAAAAATGATCCTGCTTTGACAATTTCCGGAGTCTTGGGGTTTTGGCCCGCCAATAGCGCTGACGACGATATTGAGATTTGGCGCGATGAAGCAAGAACCGAATTACGGTGTAGGTTATACCATCTACGACAGCAACATGCACTTGAGCAATTTAATCTTTGTTTAAGTGACTTTGTTGCGCCTCACCCAATCCAAGACTACATTGGTGGGTTCGTAGTCTCGGTGAATTACGACTCACTGGAAAAATTCGAAGATGACTACAAACAAATCATGATTAAATCACTAATGGATCGTTTGGTAGAATCATTCGCTGAATACTTGCATCGTGAGGTCCGAACCAAGCACTGGGGATATGCACCAGATGAAAATTATTCGAATGTCGAACTCATTAATGAAAAATACGAAGGAATCCGACCTGCGCCAGGATACCCTGCTTGTCCAGATCATGTCGAGAAAGCCACGTTGTTTACATTACTTGACGCAACAACGAAGACTGATGCGACCCTTACTGAAAACTATGCGATGAGTCCCCCCTCGACAATCGCTGGATGGTATTTCTCACACCCACAAAGTAAGTATTTTTCCATACGGGACGTACAACAAGATCAACTTGAAGACTATGCGCAGCGACGCAACATGGACTTAGATGAAGTGATTCAATGGTTAAGCTTTGCAATACGATGAAATATCGTAAGTTCATAAACGCGTGGCAATAACCATGACCGTACTCAGGGCACTGTTAGCGAGATCTTCAGCACACGGTTTGCAATCGTGATCCAAACGAACATCGTGGTACACTGCATCTGCCGGCATTTTGTTGAGGTAGCTTTTGAGTTCCTGTTCTAAACGCTCGGGTTCATCGATCACGATCGAGGTATGGCAGGGAGTACTCTTACCTCGAAGCAACAGTTCAACATTGTCGTTATCACGTAAATTTGGCCACCAACCTGACCGCTTATCGGTAAAGCATTTAACCACCCCCTTGTCTTCAATATATCTGACTGGAATCTCATAATGTTTACCAGTTTTACGACCGCTATAGCGAATGAGCATGATGTTATAGCTGAACATAAAGTGCAACGGGCTGCGCAAGGTCAACCGCATCGCGGGGTTGATCACAGCAAAAAAAGGTTCAGGAATTCTCATTGTATTTCTGTTAGTTGTAACTCGGTTATTCTACAGTAAAAAGGTCAGTCTATCTCACAATAATGAATCTAATTCACTATTTGACTCAAACAAACTAAATCAAATGGAAGCCATTCACGAACCACTTCTCACGACAATGATGCTCATCTTTTGTTTAACTGCGATAGCAGCATCGGTGGGCATGTACCTTCGACAACCACTAACCATTGTGTACATGGTTCTAGGGTGTGTTATCGGTCCTTTTGGTTTAGGGTGGATAGGTGAAGTGAGTGCGATCGAACAGCTAGGGCACATTGGGATAGTGTTTTTGCTGTTTACCGTAGGTTTAGACATGCCTACTAATCGTATCAAAAGTGTGTTCAAGCAGTCGATTTTGACGATGCTGGCTAGTTCGGGTTCATTTTTCGCTGTGGGCATGGGTCTCGGAGTGCTTTTCGGTTTCGATTCGAGAGAGACTTTGATTACGGCTTTAGCGATGGTTTTTTCAAGTACGGTGGTGGGAATCAAATTATTACCGCGAACTCCACTCCATCACGAACACATTGGCGAAGTCATGTTGGGCATACTAATCTTACAAGACGTGATCGCGGTTATTGCATTGGTTTGTCTTGGGGCGTTTGAGGTCCAGACGTCGTTGAATACGTGGTTAGTGATTTTTGGAGCTCCACCACTTATCATCGTTGTTTCATTGCTAGTGGCAAAATTCATATTTTGGCCATTACAAAAGAAGTTTGATGTTGTGAATGAGTACGTATTTCTTTTGTTTATCGGTTGGTGTATGGGAATAGCTTATCTCGCGCACTCCGTAGAAATTAGTTTCGAGATCGGTGCCTTTATTGCCGGAGTTGCACTCGCTAACACCGGTGCGTCTGTGTCACAATCAATCGCAGAAATATTTGAACCGTTACAGGATTTCTTTCTCGTATTATTCTTTTTTTATGTCGGCACGACTGTGAACCCTGCACTATTATTCGAAGTTGCCTGGCAGGTATGTGTGCTAGGATTAGTTATCGTCGTCGTGAAACCGGTTGTGTTTCGGTATCTGCTGGGATGGCAAGGTGAAGACAAACGTTTTTCCTGGGAAGCAGGTTTTCGACTAGGTCAAAACAGTGAATTTGCATTGTTAATCTTATATGTTGCAGCTGGCCAGATGAGTGAACAAGCTGCTTTAATCGTCTTAGGTGCAACCGTGTTGTCATTACTGATATCGTCTTATCTTGTAGTCTTCAATTTCAAAAATCCCATCGCTTTGAAAGCGGAATTACGCGTACACTAATTTGCCTGTCTATATTGGAGTTCGACGACTCAACGTCAAACTAATTCACCTCAAAAAATTTCGCTATACCTCCTTCGAGATTCAACGATATTCATAAGTGAATGGAAGTAAGAGACCACAAACTTCACGTAGAGCAAACTAGAAAACCGTTTGAAAAGGAATTAAAGTTGGTCAATCTTGGATCGAATAACCGCTGAAATTTAATCAACCCATCGGAATATGCTCAACAAAAAACAAGTGATTCATCCAAATTTTTTTCAGCACTTTTTGTTTCTCTTACAATTAACTCTACGAGCAGGTTTTTCGTTCTTTATTGTTTTTCACGAGGTTTCATATGACCCTAGAAAAAAATTCTCTAAACAAAGTTTGCAATCGATCGCGTTGGATGTGGTACTCAACAGCAGGAGCTCTCGTAGCTCTACTTTGTATTGTCGCGTTTTTCGTGAATTCCCAAGATGGTGATCAAGAGTCAGTAGTAGCAAGTAAAACATCATGGGAAGCGCGAGCACCCATTGCTATGTGTGAGGATCCGAGCATACAAGTAGGAGCGGTAGAACTTGTAGAAAGGGATTCCGAGGAAGGTGTCAAACTCGTTGACGTTTACATAAGCGTCGAAGGACTTGCCGAGGAAGCTGGAAAACACGCAGTACACATTCATGAAACAGGATCATGTTCTCCTTGCAGTGATGCTGGCGGACACTTTGATCCTGGTCCACATGGGCACACCAATCCGGATGGAAATCATCCGTTTCATTCTGGAGACCTCGTAAACATTGAAGTGAATGATTCAGGTGACGGAGAGTTAATAACCATGACATCTCGAATCACCCTTTCTCCAGGACCGTTATCCATTTTTGATACCGATGGAGCTTCGTTGATCATTCATGTTGATCCGGATACGTATTGCCCGGGTGGAGAGGAAGCCGGATGTGCGGGAGGCGCGCGATTAGCGTGTGGAATCTTCGAACTTGTAAAGTTGTCTGACGAGTAAACAATGAAACACTACGACATCTACTAGATGTCATAGACAGTTTATAGGGCGTGTACAGCTTCGTCTCTTCTCGAAGTCTTCAATTTCAATAGTCCATCGCTTTGAACCCGAAACTACGTGTGCAAGAAATTGCTTCACGAATTTTGTAGGTCGACTACTCCGCGCCCTACCATTTCACCACAGAGAATTTTTGCTATTCCTGCTTCGAGATTCTGCAGAATAAATGTTTCGGTGTGAATACGAGCGAGATGTTGAACTTTCCATTCGTCCGCTAGGCGACCCCAGAGGTTCGCTCGTTGTGCCAATGCCAACTCGGCTGTGTCAATTCCAAGTAAATTTACATGGCGTAGAATGAAAGGTAGAACGGAACCTTGAAAAAACGGTGAGCTTACCAGGCCACAAGTGGTAGCGCTGCACTCGCGTCGAAGACCTTTGATCGCATTCATCAGGGTATCCCCGCCGACAGTATCGACCACTCCACCCCATTGTTCTTTCTGTAATGGACGGTCACTTCGTTCCAAAGCCTCTTCACGTGATAGGATATAGTCAGCACCAAGAGACCTCAGAAATTCATGTTGGTGTTGTTTTCCAGTAACGACATGGACTGCATACCCGATCTGATGCAAAAGTGCAATAGCGATACAACCAACACCACCAGTAGCCCCTGTTACTAATACAGGTCCTAAATCTGGCTTCATGCCAAATTGCTCTAACTTCGAGATAGATAGCGCCGCCGTCAAGCCAGCCGTACCTAATACCATACTATCCAGAGTGTCAAGTTCCGCGGGCTTCAACAAAGCCCAATTCTCGGGAATGCGTACCAGTTGCCCGAACCCACCGTCGGTATCCATACCAAGGTTAAATCCGGTAGCAATAACCTGTTCACCACATTGGATCCGCTTACCGGTAGATTCAATTACCTTCCCGACGATATCGATACCGGGAGTGTGCGGATAGTGTCGAGTGACTCCCTTCGCTCCAGTCGCTGAAAGAGCATCTTTGAAATTCAAGGATGAGTATTGGACTTGAACGAGTAGTTCACCCGCCGGTAATTCGTCTACAGACCGCTCTTCTATTCGACGATAAAAGTTTCCCGATTTGTCTTGATGTACTCGTAGAGCGCGAAAGTTCTCTATCGTATTCGACCTCGAACCCAATTTATCACAGCCATCACAGACTCAAGACCCTCATTTAGTAAATCGTTCCATTGTTTCTTAGGTAAACGCCATTTCAACTCAAAAACATCAGACTCTTCGCAGGCTTGCATGATGTACTCATCACTAGTCTGAATGTCATCAATCAAATTGATAGCCTTAGCGCGCTCTCCATACCAAGATTCTCCGGTTGCGACAACATCCAGGTCGACAATCTCTCGGTGTGCTTTGACAAACTCTTGAAACTGTAAATGAATGTCTTCGATTTCTTGCAGAAATTTCTCCCGTGCCGTATCCGTGTTCTCACCAAAAATTGATAAGGTACGTTTATATTTCCCAGCTGTCAATACCTCATAATCGACATCATATTTCTTCAATAAACGATTAAAGTTAGGAATCTCCGCTGCCACCCCGATTGAACCGACTAATGCAAAGGGTGCTGCAATAATTTGATCAGCAACTACCGCAACCATATAGCCTCCACTTGCAGCGACTTCATCAATCGCCACGGTTAGCTTGATACCTGCTTTTTTGATTCGCAAGAGTTGCGAAGCAACGTGACCATAGGAATGTACCACACCACCAGGACTCTTGACTCGTACAACCACTTCGTCGTTTTTCCGCGCATGCGTCAAAATCGCTGACACTTCGTACCGCAAATTGTTAACTCTAGTGGCTTGAAGATCGCCTTTAAATCCAATGACAAATACATTCTTTTTGCGTTCTTGTTGTTCTTCCTTAACCTCTTCAGCAGGTGAGTCCAAATCCACCTCCATCGATTTGCTGTCGTCTTCCAGAACTGTCTGCCCTTTCGGCTCCTGTTCCTCAGAAGCTTTACTTGCGACCTTAGCTTCAACTATCTGTTTTTTGGAACGTTTCTCCTTTTCTTTCTTCTTTTCTTTTACAACTTTTTTTGCATCTTTAGGCAATAAAGAAGCTCCTGCGATAGCCCCTTTCAAGTGATCGTAAAAATCATTGAGGTGCTTGACTTCTAGTTGACCTTCCGAGTCCCTATGAGTGGTACGTCTCGCAACCATTGAACCGATAAAACCGACGATAATAATAATAGCAATCACAATCGTAGCTACACAAAGCAGGAACATGAAATATTCAAACACAAAGGTCATACAAATAACTCATTCTTCAATAGTAATTATGGGGTATAGTAAGTGGTTTAATGAGAGTGCTTATGGTACATTGAATATGGTGGAAGGTGTCCTTAGATAAACCCACCATTTAAGAAACACACTTTCGTATTAAGTGTGAACATTTTAGAGATGGAGGTTACAATATTGAACATTCCTATCGTGTAACTTACCTTTTTACCTCGTTCGTCACTAACAAACTATCTGTAGTTGGGAGTATCAAATTTTTAATGTCTGAATCGACGATAAGTACAACATCTGGTCGCAAGCTACGACCGGGCGACTTTTTTCAAAATTTCTTGGGTGAATCTCCGCTTTGGTATAAGAAAACCATACTCTTTTTCCTGCTTCTCAACCCGCTTATGTGGTTTTTGCATAAGTACTTGCTTGCTTTTCATGGAATTGAAATCGTCGGTTTTATCACGGGTTGGGCATTGGTTTTACAGTTCATCTTTACATTGGCGATGGCTCTCCGGTGTTACCCACTACAGCCCGGTGGGCTAATCGCACTCGAAGCAATCGCACTAGGAATGGCTTCTCCCGAAAACGTATTACACGAAATCGAAATCAATCTGAAAGTCATCCTACTGCTCATGTTCATGGTTGCTGGTGTTTTCTTCATGAAAGACTTGCTCTTGTTCATGTTTACCAAACTATTAATTAAAGTTAGATCGAAGCTATCCGTTTCATTGATGTTCATGTTTGTCGCAGCCGTTTGTTCAGCGTTTTTAGACGCACTAACAGTGATAGCGGTGATCATTTCGGTAGGTGTGGGTTTTCATGCGGTCATAACCAAAGTCGCGTCCGAAGAACAAAAACTACCAAAAACAGAAGTCCGTCTAGATTTCGCGGTAGATGCCCTGCAGTTTCGTCGATTTTTAAGAAATCTATTGATGCACGCTGCCATCGGTACCGCACTTGGTGGAGTTTGTACAATCGTCGGAGAACCTCAAAATCTGTTGATTGCAGGTCTGATGCAATGGGAGTTCATTGAGTTTTTTGTGAGAATGTCGATCGTAACTCTCCCCGTCTTCTTAGTCGGGATCATTACGTGCATCTTATTGGAAAAAACTCGGTGGTTTTCGTACGGAGAGACCTTACCAGAATCGATTCTAAAACAGTTACAGAGGTTTGATCGTGAACAGACGGATGCGCTACAGGGTCGTGACGTAGCTCGTTATATCATTCAAGGGATCGCCGCGCTGTTTTTGGTTGTAGCATTAATTTCACAATGGGCCACGGTCGGTCTCATAGGATTGTCAATTATTGTGATTCAAACTGCTTGGAACGGTGTAGTCCGAGAACCAGAAATTGGACCTGCTTTTGAAGAAGCTTTACCGTTCACGGCACTACTGGTAGTGTTTTTTGCTATCGTGGCGGTGATTGCGGAGTTGAATCTGTTCAGTCCGATCTCACATGCGGTGTTTGCTTTGGATCCTGCGTTGCAACCAAGCATGTTTTACATAGCGAATGGACTCTTGTCGGTGATAAGCGACAACGTATTTGTTGCAACTGTATACATGAAGGAGATGACCCATACCCTTGAGTGCTTTGTCTTACCCACGAATTTAGACGCGATGGTTACTACTGGAACACTAGAAAAAACCAGTCCTACGTTGGTTCCTGGAATGGATCACGCCTTGTGTAACAAATTGGCGATCGCGATAAATACCGGAACCAATATTCCTAGCGTTGGAACGCCAAACGGCCAAGCCGCGTTTTTGTTTCTGTTGACTTCGTCGCTAGCACCAAAACTTGGACTTTCTTATATGAGGATGGTATTGATGGCGCTACCTTACACTATTACGCTAGGAGTAACCGGTTGGTTAATGGTGTACTTTTTCCTATAAACAAATTTGAATCAATCAACGCTGAGTAGGAAAAGGTGAGCAATTAAACGCTCGGGTTTCCAATCATGTTCATGTATTCTTGATGAACGCGTTTTTCGTTATCCGTAGCTTTGATAACAGTTCCAGACTGAGGGTCTCGTATAGCTGAACTCAATCCGAAGATTGGTTTTTTCTTCTTTTCCTTTTCTAAGTCAGCAAACAACTCGACTTCTCTTGACACTAACTTGATGTAGACCCTTGCTAATAGTTCAGCATCGATAAGTGCACCGTGTTGCGTGCGATGTGAGTAATCGATCTTGAAGCGTTTACAAAGACCATCTAGCGAGTTGTTTGAGTTAAATCGTTCACGTGCTAGTTCTAACGAATCAATTACATGGCACACGTCGTTAATTCGCTCGTGATGTTTCATACGGACTAATTCACGATCTAAAAAAGACACATCGAAGTCAGCATTGTGTATCACCACGTCAGCATCACGTATGAAATTAAGTAATTCGTCGGCAATATCTCGAAATTTCGGCCAGCCTCTAAGATCTGCATTAGTGATTCCATGCACATTAATCGCACCTTCATCTATTTCTCGTTCGGGATTAACGTATTGCGAGAAACGATCGACAATTTCTCCTGTTTCTTTAAATTCCACACATCCAACTTCGACAATGCGATGTCCTTCTTCGACAGCGAGACCGGTGGTCTCGGTGTCTAGAGCTACTAGTCGTGTATCCAACGTTTATGAGTTCTCAGATTGGAAACGTAAGGCTTCTTCCCTAGCCAATGTATCGACAAATTCATTCTGCGGAATCCCGCTGTGCGCTAGCACCCAATGCCAAGATATCCTATGCTTAGCAATCAATGCATCAAGTTGTTGCCAAAGTTCTAAATTTTTCACGGGTTTACGCTGTGATCTTTTCCAACCATTTGCTCGCCATCTCGGTAGATATTTGGTTACCCCATCAATGACATATTTTGAATCTGAAAAGATACTTACTTTTGCTTGAGTGTTCAAACTCTCCAAACCTTTAATCACCGCGAGTAACTCCATTCGATTGTTGGTTGTATTCGCACACCCACCGGAAAGAACAGTACTCTCGTGTGCCCCTTCAATCAGCGCTGCCCAACCACCAGGTCCTGGGTTATTTAGGCAAGCTCCGTCGGTAAAAAGCGTTAATGTAACTCGACCGGTTTCCATCGAGAAGAGACTTCGCTAATTAAAAGTAATACCACGGAAACTCACGCCATGTACTAGTCTGCCTATTAGATTCGGTAGCGATTAGGCAGAGCGTTTGGTTATCTCTGATCAACCAGATGGTTTTAACTCGACTCCAGTACCAGGACGCCAAACTGCCTCGTCAGTCAATTTATTACGGACCTTGCCGCGTTGTCGAACTGCTTCCATCATACCGCGAATATCCAGGTCTCTCTGATCGAAGTTAGAGTTGTTTCTAATCGCGTCTTGATCGATGGTCACGAGTTCATTAAATTGGCCTTCGTAAACGGCTGAAACTACCACTATCGCTTTATCGTTACCATTCCCATTGGCAATAAATATCTCACGACCTTCAGTTCCAAGTTGTACTCCAAAACTCTTGGTTCGAACATCGAGAGGTGCTCGAGTATCCGACCGGGCCATCCTATCTAATACCACCCATTCGATCCCGTATTCTTCGTCAATACCTGAATAGTCTCCAGATTCTTGGATCGAAGCAAAAGCAGCATCGCGATTCTCCAAAGCGATAACCGAAGCTTTTTCTTCTCTAATTTTTGAACGAACCAAGTCTCTAACTTCTTCCAAAGGGCGAATGGATGAAGGCGTATTAGATTCCATACGGGCGACTATAGTTAACTGTTCATCGACCGCAACCGTTTCACTATTAAATCCGTTAACGATTACATCGTCAACCAAAACTCTATTACGAACAATGTCTTTTTCAAACACACCAAGTCCGGATTCCCTCGTGACACCTGGAATAAATTCGACCGTGAGTCCTAGCACCTCAGCCATATAGTCGAGGGAATCTACATGTTCGAAGGCAAGTTCTCCTAAAAGGTCAACATCTCGTTCATACGCTGGGGTCGCATGCTCTTCCAAGAGCTCTTGTCTGATGGATTCATAGCGATCTTCTAAGAGCAATGGTTCAACTTCTTGAATCTCAAGTAATTCAATCAAATGAACGCCATACTGGGTGACGACTGGTTCAGATATACCACCAATCTCTAGATTGAACAGTGCTTCCTCAAATTCTGGGACATACAAACCGCGTCCACCAAAACCTAGATCTCCACCAAAAATCGATGAACCTCCGTCCTCTGAGTGTTCGATGGCAAGATCGGCGAAAGATGTACCGTCTTCTATCCTTTGTTTGAAATCTTGAATTTCTGCAATCGCTTGGGTTTCAGATCGATCTTCATCGACTCTAAGCAAAATATGTCGCGCCTTTCTTTCAGCATTTCCTTCGTGTTGTGCTACTTCGTCTTTAAAAACTGTTTGAATGTCCTCGTCAGTTACTTCGTGACCTTCTGTGTAACGGGATTTGTCCAACACTACGAAACTCAAGTCAAAGGACTCGTGAGTCATGTAGTCGGTCTTGTGCGTGTTGTAGTATTGCAAAACCTCTTCATACGAGACTTCAACTTCTTCTACGTAAAGATCAGTAGCGAAAAGCAAAAAAGCAACGTCTCGTCGCTGACGACCGACACGTGCAAAATCCAGTATTTCTCTCTCAGTGGTGAAAGCGGTCTCCCAAACGGAGGCCCAAACCTGATCGACGAGCTCTTGATCCCTAATGCTGTTTTCGAACCCTTGAACAGTGAAGCCCATTTGGTAAAGTACGGACGCGACCTCGTCCATCGAGAGGTCTTCAAGTGGTGTTCTAAACATCTCCGCAACCGTAGTCAAATACTTCATCCGCGACGATTGCATACCCAATTGTTTCGCACGTTGAGTGAGTAAACGATGATCGATCATTTGACTCAACCAATAATGTACAGAACCGATCCTTGACGGTTCAATGTCTGGCCCAAGTTCCGTTAACGCATTTCTCCATCTCTCTTCCATCTCAACCTCAAGTTCAGCTATTGTGATCTTGTCGCCAGCAACAATGGCGGCGGCTGGTTGAGTTAAATTGAAGAAACTAAACGCCCCAAAACCAAAAACCACTAATACAAAACATATCAGTAGTGCGATGACCTTAGCTCCAAATGATTGAGCGCTAGATCTTATTCTCTGAAGCACATTAATACCCTTGTTAATGCATAGAAGATTTTTGGTCGTTGTTCATGGTACAACGACCAAATCACTTCTTATATAAAAAGGTCGTCTGACCTAGTTATTAACTAGATCTTTGAGACTCTTACCAGCCTTAAAAACCGGATGTTTCTTGGCTGCGACATGAACGGGTTTGTCAAACATCGGTCCTTTGATCGTCCTAGCAGCAGAGTGTCTGATGCTAAAGTTACCGAATCCGGGTAGCTTGACTTCACCGCCAGCAGCTAGCTCGCTGCTGATTCCGTCAAGCATTGCATCCAATGCCTTCTTGGAATCGACTTTGCTTAATCCGGCGTGATCCCGAATATGCGCAACCAAATCTTGCTTCATCATGATTAAATTCTCCCTAAAAGTAAGGTTTTAAAAGTTAAATATCAGTCTTTCTGACCATAACTATAGCTTTAAGACTGACGACACGGTGGTTCGTACAACAAACCGCCAACTGTTGTAGTAATTCAATTTCGTTACCCACTAGCTAAACGTGGTTTTTCTGTCTCTTTCTCTTTAGGACGATAAATGACAATAGGGTCACTATCCTCGTCAACTACAGTTCTATCGACCACAACACGTTCGATTCCAACGCTAGAAGGTAACTCATACATCGTATCCAATAGTATTCGTTCAATGATCGAACGCAATCCTCTCGCTCCGGTTTTTCGTTCTAACGCTCGACGTGCGATGGCTACTAACGCATCCTGACAGAACTCAAGTGCGACATTTTCCATCCTAAATAGTTCTGTATATTGCTTAGTTAAGGAATTTTTAGGTTCAGTGAGAATCTGAATGAGAGCATTTTCACCAAGCTCATCGAGTGTCGCTACTACCGGTAAACGACCGACGAATTCAGGAATAAGACCAAATTTAATCAAATCTTCAGGTTCTACCTTCTTCAAAGTTTCATCCAAATTTTTCGTATCACTCGGTCCGGTAATCGTAGCTTCAAAACCTATCCCACCTTTACGCGTACGCGCATTTATCACACGATCGAGACCTGAAAAAGCACCACCACAAATAAATAGGATATTAGAGGTATCCACTTGAATGAATTCGCCTTGTGGATGCTTCCGAGCACCATGTGGTGGAACGGATGCGGTAGTTCCTTCAATCAACTTTAACAAAGCTTGTTGAACTCCTTCTCCCGAGACATCTCGAGTGATAGAAGGATTGTCTGATTTCCGTGAGATCTTATCGATTTCGTCAATGTAGACAATACCTGATTGCGTTTTCTCAACATCGTAATCGCAGGATTGTAGTAACCGTTGGATAATGTTTTCGACATCCTCACCCACGTAACCAGCTTCCGTAAGTGTCGTCGCGTCGGCAATACAAAAAGGCACATCAAGAAGTTTCGCGAGCGTTTGCGCCAATAACGTCTTTCCAGAACCGGTCGGACCGATCAACAATATGTTAGCTTTCGCAATTTCGACATTTCCACGATCAGAACTGGTCAAACGTTTGAAGTGCGTATAAACAGCAACTGAAAGGACTCGTTTCGCAAGTTCTTGTCCTATGACATATTCGTCCAAGCTTTTCTTAATTTCACGGGGACTAGGTAAAGGCAACGGGATTCCTTTGCTTTGAGTTTCCTGCAGGTCCTCGCGAACCATTTCGACACAAACATCAATGCATTCGTTGCAGATGAATACTGAAGGTCCACCGGAAATAAGTTTCCTCACCTCAAACTGGCTTTTCTCGCAGAATGAGCAAAATGCGCGGCTTGTAGGCCCGCTGCCTGATTGATCCATTATTCGAACAATAGTTGATTAACCGACCGTAAGGGATGAACATCCCCTAAATGATCAATAAACTAGATGATGTTGTTACTTTCCTCCCTGAATGATTGAAGCAGTCGCATATCCCCCGCAATCGACTAAGTTTTTACAAGCTGATTTTCAGTAACACGAGTAACGCGCACGACGTCAATAAGACCGTATTCCTGCGCGTCCGATGCAGACATCCAAAAGTCACGATCCGTATCAGTAGCAATCTTATTAATAGTCTGTCCCGTGTGTGATGCTAGAATTTTATTCAAAGACTCCCTCAAATACAGTATTTCACGGGCTTGGATTTCAATATCGAGTGCAGTCCCCTGCGAATCTCCGCGTGGTTGGTGGAGCATAATTCGCGAATTCGGTAGTGCCGAACGTTTGCCTTTTGCACCAGCTGCTAACAAAAACGCTCCCATACTTGCCGCCTGACCTACACAAGTTGTTGCGACATCAGACTGAATGAATTGCATGGTATCGTAAATCGACAATCCAGCCGCGACTGAACCACCGGGTGAATTTATGTAAAGGTGAATATCCTTCTCAGGATTTTCCGACTCACACCACAATAGCTGAGCAACGACCACTCGTGCTAAAGGTATGGTCACGATATCGGCGACGAAGATGATTCGTTCTTTGAGTAATCGTGAGTATATATCAAACGATCGCTCGCCCCGAGCACTTTGCTCGAGTACCATAGGGACGTAGTTCATAACATAGTCTTCTCGTTCATTCATTTACAGAATCGCGTTTTTTGAATGGGTTCAAATTATCTAAGAAACTCTTCCAACCTTGCTTAGGTAGTTCTGCATTTTCATATTCAGGTTCTACAGTTACTTCACCTTCTTGGTCCGGTGGAGTTCCTTCTGCTTGCAGTAATTCTTTTTCAATTCTATTTGCTTCATCGATTTCCTCTTGAGAAACGGCGGAGCGCCAGGAAAAGGGACCTCCGTTGGGTTGACTATTAGCGTAGTATAAATCAATGTCCTCATACATTAATTCGTTAAAGGTCCATTTGTCCTGAGCAACTTCAATCTTAGACAGTATATCGTCAAAAGCTTGGCTAGTTAACACTGTTCTGCTTACCTTTATTTGGTGTTCTTTTGATAAAATGTAGTCCTGAAGTTGTGGCGTGTGAGAGTACCGTTGAAAATCTGCCCGTAATGCTGCTTCGACTAAGCCTCTATCAAGTTTGATATTGTTGTCGGCGACATATTGATCAACAATAATATTTGCGCACAATTCGTGACGCCAGTCTCTGAATAAAGAGGTCTTCTCGTCGTCTGAAAACTCGTCTTGGTGTTGACTCTTCTCTTCTAACTCTGCTAACCGGGCTTCAAAATATTCTTCAGGAATACTTACGGGATTCATCGCCATAAACTGGTCTACAATTTGATCTTCAATCAATGAGCGCGAAGCTTTGTCAACCTGAACTGTCAATTCATTTCGAGTAGCCTGTTGCAGTTTTTCCAGATCTTCAAAGTATATGTCTTCACGGGCAAAAAATTCTTTATCGAGTTCCGGCAATTCCATATCACAAATTTCCTTGACCAAGACTTCAAGGTGTAGTCGTTTGATTCTATGGAGCGGACGATAACCATTGATAGGAACCGCAAAAGGGACCTCATCTTCCGCTTCACTCTGTTCTACCTTAATACTTAAGTCGTTATCATTCGCTTCGGGTTTTTGAGTGGCAGATTCGAGTTCCGGGTGAACAATTTCATCAGTACTCCAATCAATTTCAAACTCATCTCCGACACTTTTACCCACTAATTCCGGTCGCAAAAACTTAACAAAACGGTGTGGCTTCCCCCATTCGTCGCCTAGGACAAGTTCATATTGTCCGTTGAGGAAGCGCTGACGATCTATACGCACTCCAGAGTCTATATTTATGTGTTCCGTACCTAGGTCCTTGACTTGAATGACTATCTTATCCCCAAGTCGCGCAGGACGATCTACAGATTTATGTTCTGCAAACTTCTGTACAAACCTTGCAATGCCTCTGTCGACCGCTGAATCCAGGTCGATTACTTCAGGTTTTGTGATTCGTAAGAGTTCGAGTCTGGTTAGATCTAGTTTTGGAAAAATTAGTGCATCAAAATAATAGTGAAGGTAGCGGTCAGACGGTTTTGAAGCTACTTTGAGCTCAATATAGTGCAAAACATCAAGCTTTTCTTGTTCAACTACTTTGTCTAACGAATCTTTCAGGGTACGTTGGTGGACGTCGGACAGAATACGCGGACCATAACGTTCTTCTATCACACCGACGGGAACTTTTCCTGGTCTGAACCCAGGAAGCTCTGCTTTTTTTGTAATTTCTGCTAAATCTTTGTCGTACTCATTGTCGATCTCTTCCTCTGTAAGAGATACTCGGACTCGCCGCTTGAGTTCATCGAGAGGTCGTACAATAACTTCCATGACTAATGAGCTTAGATATCTATGAATGAAGTGGGGTGGATGATGGGATTTGAACCCACGACAACCAGATCCACAATCTGGGGCTCTACCACTGAGCTACACCCACCACTCAAATTCGTTACCAATGTAACTTCCGAATTGATTGCTACAGTTGACAACTCGGTCGTGTAAAAATTGATTCACTTCTCGAAATTTTAGCAAGATGGAAAACGGAAACTTAACAAAGTAGATAAGACATTACCATAACTAACAATTTACAGTGGCACGCCCGGAAGGACTCGAACCTTCAACCCTCGGCTTAGAAGGCCGATGCTCTATCCAGTTGAGCTACGGGCGCTTAATGCTTGGTGCTCAAAATGACGATATGGTCGGGGTAGAGAGATTTGAACTCCCGACACCCTGCTCCCAAAGCAGGTGCGCTACCAGACTGCGCTATACCCCGAGAGATAGAGTATTTTAGCGTTTCGAACGCATTTTGGGTTTCATTTAGCCACCAATTTTGTGTAATTTACATGTTTATTGTGCAAAATATTCGCAATTTCGATTTGGTTAGTGATATGAATGCACAAATTCTCGATGGAGTCAAAATTGCCGAAACTATACGACGGCGAGTCGCCAAAGAAGTTCGAGAATTATGTCAAACTCACAATACCAAACTTGGATTAACCGTGATTCTGGTTGGTACCGATCCCGCGTCGGAACTCTATGTTAAGTTGAAAAAACGGGACTGTGTCAAAGCTGGGATTAACTGCGATGTATTGAAGTTGCCGGCTTCTATTGAGCAATCACAATTGATTAATCAGATTGAAAAACTCAACGTTGATCCAAGTGTTCACGGAATACTTCTGCAGCTTCCCCTACCTTCACACTTGCACACACCTGATATCGTAAATTGCATTAGTCCCGTTAAAGATGTTGATGGTATAACTCCCTTAAACGTAGGAAAACTTACACTACGGGAACCATCTCATCGATGTTGCACTCCGAAAGGGGTGATTACTCTATTGGAACATACAGACGTGAAGTTACTGGGAGCCGATGCTGTCGTTGTGGGAGCATCGAATCACGTGGGACGACCAATGTGTCTAGAACTCTTACTGCGAGGTAGTTCCGTTACAGTTGTACACAAATATTCCAAGAATAGTCAAGCACACACAAGCCAAGCAGACATTCTTGTCTCGGCTACTGGGGTTGCAGGACTCATTACAAGAGACTGGGTAAAACCTGGCGCAGTTGTCATCGACGTTGGAATCGAAACTCAAGGAGACGGTTCATTAAAGGGCGATGTCAAATTTGATGAAGTTAAACATATTGCCTCGTGGATTACACCTGTTCCCGGCGGAGTTGGTCCCATGACCCGCGTATCATTATTACAGAATTTACTTGATGCGGCAGGTTTGATTCTCAATTGAACCAAATTTTCGTCTCTGATCTGCATTTAGAGGCTAATACCAAACACTATCTCTACGATCTTGATCGCTTACTAGGAAATCTACAATCGGAAGAAGATCAAGTCTACATCCTTGGTGATTTAGTCGACTTATGGATCGGTGATGACGACGATAGTGAATTCGCAGAAGCACTACGAATCATCCTTCGTAAACATGGTGAACGAACCCAATTGTTTCTCATGCATGGCAATCGTGACTTTTTGCTTGGAGCTAGATTTGTGGAAGAAATCTCTGCTACATTATTACCCGACCCCTATGTGATTTCGATAAACGGTAAGTCGGTGTTATTGTCGCATGGCGATCGATATTGCACAAGTGACCGTGAGTATCAAGAAATGCGAACGCGTTTTAGGTCGCATGAATGGCAAAGTGAATTTCTTGAAAAAACTTTAAAAGAACGACTAGCTTATGCTCAGCACGTTAGAACGGAGAGTACCCGAGCGAATCAAATGAAATCTGATACTATAACTGACGTCGTCGAAGCTGCTATCGTCCAAGACTTAGAACGGTACGAATGTTCGACGATGATTCATGGTCACACCCATCGTCCTGGCCAACATCAAATGAAAAATGGTTTGCACCGCTATGTGCTAGGTGCGTGGGAACGTTGTGGTTGGATTATTCAGTCTCAGCCGAAATTGACACTGTCTTGTTTCCCGTTAATTGGAACTCCACTGTGAAAACGAAATTTGCTGTCAGGAGAAGTTACTAGATCGGCTTCAAAATCAAGTAGACGATCTAGCCTTTGTTCAGTAATCGATGGTTGTTCAAACTGTTCAGATATACGAATATAGGTAAGGTAGTGTCGATACTCCGAATCCCGTAACTTTTTGTAAAGTTGGGCAACCTTCGAATCCAAGCAGGTACTCAGTATGTCTAACCGTTCGTAACTTCGCGCTTCGATAATCGCAGCGATTAAAAGCTCATCGACATAGATTGGGGAATGCTCACGCGCGAATTTGTGCAAACTACTTGCATAGCGACTTGCACTCAAGACTCGGTACTGAAAATCTTGCTCTCGTATCAAAGCCAACACCTGTTCAAAATGCCGCATTTCTTCTCTAACAATTCGAGAAAACTCAAGCAAAAAACTCGTTCGTTGTGAGAAACGGTAACTCATTGAAAGAGCCGAACTCGCCGCTTTACGCTCACAGTTCGCATGATCAATAAGCAGAACTTCTACATTGTGTATCGCTGCATCGCACCAACTCTGAGGAGTTGCAACATGCAAAAATTCATCGACCGACGGAGATTCTGATGTTTTTGCTTGGCTGACTGTGCTTGTATCCTTCTTGAGCAAGTCAGAAATCAAAATCTACTTCTCTGATCTTCTTAGATTCGTCATTTCGACTTTCAGCAAGCGCTGCTAAATATCCTTCGTCTACATCTTCGTTGTAATAATGACCGTCAAAAACCGAGCATTCAAACTGTTCAATGTGCGGATTGCCTTCTTGTGCGGCGGAAACTAGATCTTTTAACTTCTGATAAATGAGTAGGTCAGCTCCGATAATTTGTCGAATTTGTTCGATCGAACGATTGTACGCGATAAACTCTTGACTAGCGGGCATATCAATACCAAAAACATTGGGAAAACGAACTGGTGGAGCCGCTGACGCGACATAAACCTTTCGCGCGCCAGCATTTTTTGCTTTACGTACGATTTCGGTCATGGTCGTCCCGCGCACAATGGAGTCTTCTACTAAGAGCACGTTCTTCTTTTCAAACTCCAAAGCGATAGCGTTAAGTTTATGTCGTACTCCACGTTGTCGCATAGACTGACCTGGCATGATAAAAGTACGACCGATGTAGTGATTTTTAACGAATCCTTCTCGTAATTTAACGTTGAGCTGATGAGCTACAGGAATCGCGGCAGTGCGACTGGTTTCTGGTATAGGAATGACTACATCAATATCGTGTTCGCCGTTGGGAAAATAGTCTAGTACCGTGTTAGCTAATCGTTCACCCATACGTAATCGAGCTTTATACACTGAAATCCCATCCATGACTGAATCAGGTCGGGCAAAATACACGTGCTCGAAAATACAAGGTGTACTTCGACTGTTATCTGCACAATCCTGCGAGTGAAACTGACCTTGTGCATCAATAAAAACTGCTTCTCCCGGTTGTACATCACGCAGTATTTCGTACCCAAGAACTGCTAAGGTTGCCGACTCGCTGGCAATAATAAAGTCATCGACTACACCCCGTTTCACTCCTACAATCAACGGTCGAATACCTCTAGGATCGCGAAATCCAACAATTCCCACTCCAACAATTAAACTGACAACTGCATATCCTCCGCGACAGGTTTGATGTACTCGTCCAACAGCTTCGAACACATCCTCTGGTGAGAGTAATTTTTCTACTCTACTTGACGTTTGCAGTTCGTTCGCGAAGACATTGAGAAGAATTTCGGAGTCCGAAAGAGTATTGATGTGGCGTCTAACACGAGAAAAGTATTCTTCCCGCAGTTGTTTTACATTAGTTAAATTGCCATTGTGTGCTAGGCAAATTCCATGTGGCGAGTTTACATAAAGGGGTTGAGCCTCGTGCGAACTTGATGTACCAGCCGTTGGATAACGTACATGCCCTATTCCCATGTTCCCCTGCAACCGATCAATGGTTGGAGCATTGAAAACCTCGCTGACTAGACCGTTACCTTTGTGCACATGACATCGATCACTGTGAGCTGTCACAATTCCAGCGGCATCTTGTCCACGATGTTGTAGTACCAACAACGCATCGTAAAGTTCGTTGCTAACAGGTGCGTGACTACTAACTATACCAACGATGCCACACATTGGTTACGATCGTGTTTTATGAATCGGGTAGGTAAGCAGAAAAGTAACTGAAAATGTCCTGTACAAAGGTTTCGAATTTCATAAAGAAATGCAGGAAGTACGAGTCAACCCATGGACTCTCTAATGAAGTTCTTAGATTAAAAATTATACCTACGGCTATCACAATGAATATTCCGCGGATCAGTCCAAAACCACATCCTAGAACTCGATCTAGTCCACCTAAACCAACTAATTTAACCCCTTTTCGCAAAAGACGTTGCGCAAATACACCGATAACAAGCACAACTACAAAAATGATTGATACACCAACTGCACGGGGAACCCAAGCTGGTTCTATGGTTTGTGCAGAAAAGATGAGATTACCAAGTTGTTCGCCGTGTGTAATTCCAATGATCGCAGCGATAATCCATGCTGCGGTTGAGACTAGCTCCCTAACTAGACCGCGAAATATACCGATGGATCCAGAAAACAAGACTAAGACAACAATTAAGACGTCCAAATAATTCACGGAGACAATCTTCGTTTAGTAATCAAAGTCAACCAAAATTGGTTGTAGATTGTACTTTTCCTTGAGTTCGTTCAACTTAGTATTTGCATCTTCGCGTGATGTATAAGGGCCGACAATCACGCGATGAACTTTAGAGTCATTTACCTTCGTTGAGTGAACCCACGAGGAGTATCCATCCGATACGATCTGATCGACAAAGTTGGAGGCACTGAGTTCTTGACTGAAACTCGCTAGTTGTATAGCCCAACGGGCCGTTTCCGCAGATTCTTCGGATAACGTTGGTGTACCTAGTAATGCGTTAGTTTCACTATCGAAACCTTCCGAATCGACTCTTTTTTCTACGCTATCGCGTATCTCTTCTAATTCTGCAATTTGGGTTGATTCAACAATCGGTTCTGTAACCGCCAAATCTTCGTTTGAAAAATCGGGAGTTGGTTCCGCTATACTGAGTTCTTGATTAATCCCAGTATCGGGGACTTCATCAATTTCAATTGGTTTATCGAAAAGCATCGGTACAAAAATTGCTGCAATAGCAACAATGAATATGGTGCCAATTACAACATCCCTAGTATTGACTTTCATAGTGTGTTCACCTATCCTTGGCTGCTAGAATCGTGGTTCGCATTCTTTGAACTAAATCAAAAGACCCGAAAACTGCAATTAAATCCTCTGCTTCGGTGTTCTGTAGTACAAAGTCAATTGCTTCGCCTAGCGTATGCGATAATTTAAACCTCTGTAACTCTTTCAACTTAGCTAATTGTTCAATTCTTAATCCACGGTGTCCTTGTGTTTCTACGATAACAATTCGATCATTCGGTAGATTTGTGGTACTAATAATATCACGTAATGCCTTGTCACGCAAAACTCCAATAATCGCGAATGCTAAATTCCCCAGTTGTTTTTTCTTTACAAATCGAATCAAAAAACTGGTCGCGCTGGGATTATGCCCAACGTCCACAATCCATGTTCGTTGTTGAAATTGAAAGAGTTCACATCGTCCTGCTAGCTGAAACTTGTCAAGAGAGCGACAATGTCGTGGATTGATATCTAGTCCTGCGAGTTTCGCGGCTCCTAAAGCTAAACTTGCCGATTCCGGAAAGTTAGGTGGTTCATCAATGTGAATGGTGTATTGTTCATCCGGATGATTCAGTTCGAAACTCCATGGTATTTGCTCGAAACCAGTATGTTTGATCGAGTCTTGTAAGTGAAACACGGGACAATTCAAAGTGTATGCGCGAGCTTCGACTGACGAAACCGGATCAGAGTCCCCGTAGATTAGTGGAATACGGCGACGGAGAATCCCCGCTTTCTCAAAGCCAATGGACTCTCGATCTGAACCTAAACGATCTTGATGGTCGGTTCCAATTGAGGTAATAACGTTAACGTCGCGTTCGGAGACATTGGTCGCGTCCAATCTACCACCTAGTCCCACTTCAAGGACTGCGCAATCCACTGCTGCTTTCTTGAAGACAAACAAGGCAGCGAGTGTTACATACTCGTGAAATGTGAGATTTACAGAAGCTTGAACTCGTCGGATTACAGTAAAGGCGTCGACGATGATTTCGTCGGATACTTCCTCACCGTTTATACGGATGCGTTCATTAAATCTTTCTAAATGTGGAGAAGTTGTGACACCGACAGAAACTTTACCAGCGATACACAGGTTCTCTAAGTAGTGTACCGTTGAACCTTTGCCGTTTGTTCCCCCGACAACAATGATCGTTTTCGCGACACGAAGAAGTTCGAGTTCACGCGCGATTCGATAGGTTCGGTAAAAGCCTGAAGGTTTGTGTGTTTGATGTTGAATGATGATCCAATTCAACCAATCTTCCAATGATTTTGTGGTTGCTTCCATGCTATCGTAATTTTAGCCCTATGACGATAACTACAAAACACCTGCCCGCGTATTGTATTGTGAGAAAGCGACGTAAGTTAAACGCTAGAGCGATGTAGTTTGTCGGTGCAATTTGAGTTTATTTAGCTCAAAATCGAATCCCATTTCGAAGTTAGCTCAGCTAATACCGCAAAACTCAAACGCTAGTCGAAGACATTTTCTTAATTCTTAAATGAATCAATTTTGCGATCTAAGGAATAGAACTGAGACAAACTTCTATCCGCAGTACAAATCGTAGATTTGATGTCAATCCTTCAATATTTTCAATACACTCAATTCTATTCCACACACATGTACATATTTATATTTTTAGTTCATAAATTTCATGTGGAAAAACAAGTAACCGAGAGTTGGAAAGCCTCGAAAAAATTATTTGGTTTCATAGTACGCTGACTGAGAAACATATGGATCAACACTTAAACGTTCTGCCATGTTAGCAACTAATGTTCGATCGATTCCAAGTGATTTAGACGTCACATCATCCCACTGATCTCGTAGTTCGACCTGACCGTACTTAAACGAAGGCACCTCAATGTTTGCAGTGTCGTCGTAACACTCTACTAAGCTTTGAACAACGAAGTTATTCTCTAGATTTGGTAGTGGTAGGTCGTGCCAACTCGCGGGGTTAAACATTGGGTAAGCAAGTTTACGTCCACCAACTGTTCTTAGTAAACAACGACCTACGGTAGAGTTGTACCAAATGCACAGTGCTTTGGCGAATTCCAATGGTAGTTGCGATTCGCCTGTTACTGGCATCCAGCTATACCCAATCCGGCTTGGTTCTGCGACGACGGCTGTCACTCGTGAAGTACTTGTATCAAACCCTTTTGATACTAATAAATGACTACGAAATGATCTCATTTTTTCTCGCTCTTGTTGTAAGCGAATTCGATAATCTTCCTGAGTTTCCTCAGTTTTGCGAGCGAGCCGAACCCACTTGTTGACTGTAGCCTGTAAGGTTTTTTGTCCCTCCATACCAGAGCCGCTTACAACCGGTTCACAGTCTTCTTGAGGTTCGTCGAAATGATCGTATTTCTTGTTTCCAGTCATTCGCCAATCTCCTCCAGCTAGGTCCACCTTGAAGTCAAAAGAACTTCTAGATATCGAATCGTGTAACTTTCCATTTGCCCCCCCCCAATTATAACAGATATTTTCATTTCCGTCGACAGCTTCTCGTATTAACTCCGCTAATTCAGCATCACGGAATGAAGAGGGGGACCAATCACCTTGTCGCATATTTTCATATTCCCACTGAATAACAGATCCGTCAAAATTGTCTCCTTCCATGGCTGCACGAACGACTTCATATGCTTCGAAAGATGTACTCGGCATCGTATCCAAATTGATAATTTTTGTCGGTAAATCCATTCTCGAATCGTCGGATACCCCGACAATCAAACACTCGTTTATGCTAGTATCCCAGCTCATGTTTGTGTTCTTTGGATCGTGGCAAGTTAGAATTGATTCGATGTGTATTTTTCGAGCCATTGCTGCCCTCCTTTCACGTGCGGAAGTCATCAACAAAAACACAAGGGGTGAAACAATAGCAAATACCCCCTTGTTTCGTCTCGTTAGATGTATTGCCAGCGTCTCGAACAATGCGGCTATTGATGCTTTTTTAACTCGTAACATTGGTTCATATTCTGCGGTAAAATCCCAAATGCCAGCCATCCGTTGTCGCAAAGAGTGTTGTATTTCCTTGCCGAATTTCTCACCACAATCTCTCCATGGTGTGTAGGGTGGATTCATCATTATGATTCTTGGTGGTCTTTTTTCTAGTTGTTTTACGAGTTCATCATTCTCTGAAGGATCAGTATTGAACGTTAAAGACATTTGTTGACCAGAGATTGCTGGATTTTCAAGTTCGAGATGTTCCTCACCCATTTCGATAAGACGTGGATCGAGTAATAGTTCCGGAGTGCCTGTTCTTACGGATTGAACACTTGGGTGGGCATCAATTGCAAGACCGTATTCCATGTGGTATAAATTTATCTTTTCGTAAAGCGCACTCACTTCACCTAAAGTTAGTTGACACCCTGCTAATTGAAGTGACACTGGATTGATATCTGCACCTATTACATATTCTTCTACTGCTTGTCGATGAAATCGCGAGAGAATTTTTTCTTTTTCCTCACTGGGTAATTTTGTTTGTAGGATACGATGTTTGATAGCTTGAATCATAGCAACCAAGAGTGTACCGCTTCCACACGCAGGATCAAAACACCGTAAACGTTCCCATGTGCTTTCTTCCGTCCATTCAGCTTCTTCAGTGGCATACAATGTCAACTCGGATAGTAGTGACGCTGCTATTGGACGGGTAAAGAATGCTCCGTCCGATCGTTGATTTCCCATCACACGATTGAATAGTTCACCGGCATGATCCATTCCAAGTCCGGCGTAATTATCCGCTATTTCTATCGCATCTTTCGCCATTCGACTCAATGCTTCACCTACTCCAGCTCGACGTAAAAATGCGACCTCCATCAGCAGTTCATTGGCTACTTCAAATATCGGGACATAATCTTTCGTTAGTACGCTTTGCCATGCTTTAGCTATTCCTTTTGCCGGGTTGGTATCTGCAACAGCGACACTCAATTTCGGTACTTTTTTCAATGCAGAAAGACCAGTGCTGTCTAGTCTAGCGTGCATAATTGCTGCGTTCACCCAAAGAACTGCTGTAACTGCACATGCATCGGCAGCTTTTTTCGTTTCATCCTGTTCTAACCTCGTCATGTTAAGAGCGGTAGCTAAAGTCGATTCCAATTGTTCCTCGCGCAACAAGTGAGCAATAGCGTTAACAGTCACTTCAAGCAAATTAATATCTCTCCTTGGACCTGTTAGAATACCAGAACGCTCGAGAAGATTCAAATGAATTCCACTTTCTTTAAGACTCTTGCCACCTAATTTGAGCAAACTCTCACCTAATTGATACATTGGATCGGTTGAAAGAGGATCACCGATATCTGGTGGTGGTTGTGGAGGTTTGGATGGTGGTACTGGAGGCATGGGTTTAACACCTTTTCTGTCAGCCTCAATGATTTTGACACCATATGCTGCGGTAGCCTCAGGATTCCAGGTTGGTACCCTTTCGGTATCTACCACAACACTATCGTAATCGACTTCCTGCGGAACGAAACCCCGTGCTACGACTGTTCCATTTTGTTTTGTCCGTATCGCGGTACAGGAACTTGGTATGTTGATCTTGTTAAGCGTGCTAGGATCTTTGATCTCAGTCAATTGTCCCCTAGATTCTTCTAATCGTTCAAGAGGCGAAGATTTCCCAACCGTCGAAACAAGATTTAGGATGACATCTGGAGTTGTTTTCACGAAATATCGAGGAGGACGGCGAGGTTCTTGCAAGACTATAAAATGATCTCGGCTTTCTTTTGATTCCGCTGGTAACCAAAGTTCCATCAGATCCTCAAGTTCATCTTCAATCCTGCCGTCGTGTGCACGTAATGCCTGCAGAATTTGTCCTAACTCTTTCCATCCGGTTTCTGAATTTACTCTTCTTAAATAATCTTCTGCAATTTGTCTCGGTGGAATAACAATAGGAACGAATATAAAACCTAGTGCCTTTCTAGGCGATTTACGCATCACCCTTCCAACCGCCTGTATCACATCGATTGGACTTCGTCTAGGTTCGACAAATGCAACAGCACTTAAGTCAGGGCTATCAGTACCTTCTCCGAATATACCAACATTAGAAATACAAAATGGGTTCTCGTAGTCAGTTAAGGCGAGGCGTTTGAGTGCAGATTCACGCTGCGACATCCTATGAGTAGCGTCTATGTGTTTAAGCTGGTATAATTTCTCTGGTGGGTTGGTAGAGGTTACTTTTTGTATGGATTGCAAGTATTCTTTGACCCAGAGTCTAACTGGTTCGGACTCTAGGGCGTTTACCAACTCTTTAGAAATCTTTATTCGATTGCAAAAGGCAATAACTGATTTGACATCTGCAGTTGGTACAGCACCTCCCAGAAACGCTGCTAATCCTAGAGCGCGCAACGCTTTTCCCGTTGTCCATTCGGGTTTGTTTTTGTCATTGACAGCTTGTTTGTTCAATTGCTCTGCTACTCTGGTGGCTACCTCAGACTCTCGGTCACCCATTGCTAAAGCAATAATTCTGTAATCTGATAGTAAATTTCGCTTGACCGCTTCTTTATACCCCAATCGAAAGAGTTCCTTTCCGAATGTTCTTTCATCGTTCATCGATTTCACTTCCCATTTTGAATCGACTATTTCATCGACAGTTTGAGTCGAAAATATTCGTGGGGTCGCAGTCTGATATAGCCGAAACTTTGCCGGAAACATATCTTTGTCGTGACATAGAGTGAAGTTTCGAATTCGTTCACCATGTTTAGGAGAATTCGACACCTTCCGAATTCCAGCAGTCCTATGAGCTTCGTCTCCTATCATTAATTTTGCGACGAGTCCATTTCGCTTCAAACCGTTAGCGGTATTGTGAGCTGATTGATAGGTAGAAAACAATACTAATCGTTCATTGTCGAAGCGTGGTCGAGCTAGCCAGTTAGTCACCTGGTCTTCATTTAAAGCTGTTTCTCCAACCACTTGATCGACAGTTACGTGTCCTGCATCTACCGTTCGATCTTTATCAATACTAATCGTATCCTCGTCCGATCTTCTCCGTCCCGCAGTTTGGTCAGAGCAAACTGCCAAAGTTCTCAACTTCATCTCGTCTCGTTTAGCTAGACGTTGGTAGTCTCCCTTTATTTGTGACACAAGCGCTATTGAGGGAACTAGCACGACAGCAACCTCCCCTGGCTTCACAATCTCCTTCATTACTCTGTATGAAACTCTTGTTTTACCGGTACCGCAGGGCATCACGATGTGTCCACGGGCTTCTCCGCGATTCCATTCAGGACGTCCGTGTTCTGAATGTTCCTTTAACAACCGGACTATTTTTGTGACGGCTTCGTTTTGCATTGAAGTAAGCTCTTCATCTTCCCGCAAAGGTCTCACTTCTTGTAGAATCAATTCTTCTAATGGGTTTTCATAATCTACGATTTTCACGGGACGATCTACATCCAGCCTCAACATATCCGATACATTCTTCGTCACAGTCGCTGTCGTAACGATCCACCGTTCGACCCAGTGTTGACTAGTCGCTGCTGTAAGGAAATCTTTCACATCATTTTTGGTTAACTTCGAACCCTTTGGTCTTGCTTTACACTGAATAGCGACGTATGTGCCATCGGGTCTCACACCTACATTATCGATTCCAACATCAATTCGACTCTTGTCTGGAAAGAGTTTCGGATTGCCAGGCCAGTCTTTCCAAGAATAAACTTTTTCGAAATCCCAGATAACAATCTTCGGACCTATTTGACTCACTAAATCTTCAAGCCATTTACCATCTCCACCATCTTTGTCATGGTCGCGGACGATGTCCAACCATTGTTGTGGAGTGAGTTGTTTTTCTTTCATAGCAGTGTCAGTGTTTCCATTTTGAGAGAGTAAGTAGTTCGTTTCAAGTCTGTGGAGGGGCTTAACCCGTAAATTGTCTTGAGAGTCTTATAGATTTTGTTCACCGACGGGTTTTAAAACAAACTCTTTCGCAAGTGTAGCGTCCTTGGCAGCTTTTTTATTAACTTATAAAGATCATTATTAGGGCTTCGCAGTTGTCTGGACCAAGATTGAAGATAGCTAGCATGTTACATTTCTCCATCAACGCCTAACTCAGCTATTAACTCTTCAACAGCGTAGGTGTCGTCTCCCCATTGTTCATGTTGCTTCCGGTTCAGTCTCGAAACATGGCCCGTCCAATGGATAACTTCATGCCACAGAGTAGCCCAATAATTTGCTTCTACGGTAGTTTTGCTTTCATCTAATGTTGTTATATGAAATAGTTTCATGGTGTAATCATGTTTTGGGGAATAAGCTGCATAATGTCGTTTCATAGTCTTGAGATTCTGTTTTGAACGTAGTTTATCTAACAAACGTTCAGAGCGTTTATGTGGTCGTTCCGGTACTGTATGAGGTAATCGTCGAAAAGACAATCCCAGCGCGACTTCACAATCTTGAATCTGATCGATGTTATATTTCAACCCAACTTCTAGCTTGACGGGCTGCTGATCTCCTTCTATCAGCCGGATATTCAGTTCCTCCACGGCAGTCTCAGATATCCATAAATTTGTACGGTAGGATTTGGTGGCAGCATGAGTCTATAAAAGTAATCCGTTATGTATAACCGTACGGTACTTTAGGAGCTCTTACATTGCTGGGTAACATTGACCTAGGCTCGGGATACGACATCCTACCAATGACCACCCCGGTTTCTGACCAAGGTTTACGCCAAGGTAATTCCCCTTTCAACATTTGAGAAATGAGTTCATTTACGATCTGTTTTTCGGTTACTGATTTAACGGATTTTGAACGGATCATGTATTGGAGGTGATTTTATCCGATTGCAGAAATGTTCATGGTCTCTCATAGTCGGTGAGAGTTTACAGAATTAATCTTTTACAGTTTACGCTATCGCGAATGGTTTGTCAAATGCTGTCAAAAGGGGGCGGAACTCTTGAGTGAACTTGGCTATTCGGTACCTTTTCTCGTAATGCTTCACTAATTGTTACTTTCTTTATCCGGAGCAATATATTCATAAAAACATGCGTTCATAAAACGCCTATACCTACTTTTGTGGTTCTCTTTTATCAAAAAAATGCGGCTTTCCTGCACAATCAATGACCGATCAAAAATGTTCATTGTCAACATCAAAAGTCTAGATCGAACTAATTTATCAGAAGTTGGATGACGTCTAAAAGCTGCACAAAACCAGAATTTTCCTTCAAATTTATCAAGTCCTACCAAATGATTTCCCATGCTTCCGATCCATGTCATGTCGATTGGCCGACCACTAGTTTTGTGTTCTTTCCCAGAATAAGTACCAGACATACCCATTAGAAAGGGTGATCCCTGAAATACAAAGACTTTGACGATTCTCCACCACAGTAAAACAACTAAGACAAGTTTAAGAATAAAAAGACTGTACCAGTTAAACACAATCGTAATATTCGATAATTGAAACAAGATCGGTGAATCTTTTACATCCATAGTCAATTGGTATCTCATCACTAAGAACATAACCAAGAATGCACCCAGCGAAACCATCGAGAGTCGAAACCATAACCAAAAATAAACGAGCATAATACATCTCCTCGATCTACGCTTATTGAAAACACAAGATAACACAGTTTATCTTACCACATAGTTTAATTTTACTGGTAAAATCGCAACATAACATTTCAATGAAGTTCTAACTGTTTAATAAATATTTCACGAAAATTATTTTCAATTCACGCCAAACATGGACAACTTCTATCCGTATAGTATTAGCAGATTTCTAATTCAAAATTCTGTAACCAGAATTCAATGACAACCAGTTTAAAGTTATGAAAGTCTCTCATGAATATCAGGATTAATCGAAATCGAATATTTCAACATACTTGTAGAGCAAATATCGACGGTTCCGCGAATACCCAGTGTGTTCCACTAGTAAACCACCTTTGACCATGCGCTCAATCAAGATTTTGGAGGAGTCATACGACATACTAGTCAATTCTCGAACTTCATTCACACTGATAGAAGGAAACACGTACAGGCGATCAAGTACGTGATGTGCATTCGCTGTTGACCGACCGAAATTTTCATTAATCCAATGACGATCTCGTTCACGCATTGCTAGTATACTTTTAACTGTTGAGATAGCCTGTTTGCTAACGGTTTCAACTGCACCCAAAAAAAACACTAACCAATTCTCCCAATTACCGGTATTCTGAACTTCCTGTAACTTCTGATAGTACTCAAGTCGGTGTATGTTGAAATACCAAGACAAATATAGAACTGGATGTTGTAAGACCCTGTTCTGGTATAGCATTAACGTCACGATTAAGCGCCCAACCCTCCCATTTCCGTCTCGAAATGGATGAATCGACTCAAACTGCGCGTGAATCAACCCTATTTTTACTAGCAAAGGTAGATCGCCCCTAGTGTTGACGAAACGATCTAAAGCACACATATGTTGTACGACTTGGTTAGGAGGAGGAGGCACAAAACTTGCTTCATATATGCTACATCCCTCGGGTCCAATCCAGTTCTGAGTTGATCTAAACTCTCCTGGGTCAAGCCTCGAACCTCTGATGTCCTTGAGTAAAACACGATGAATATCTTTGATCAATGACGTATTTATAGGTCCATCTTTCACTTTTTCGATACCAAGTTGCATCGCAGCAATGTAGTTGATTACTTCGTATACGTCATTTTTATATTCGGTTCGAAACAGTTTAACTTCAGCACCCAGAACGTCCTGCAATGTACTTTGAGTTCCCTCAATACGGCTTGAGAGCACTGCTTCAAGGCGAATGTACATCATCACAAATAAATTAGGTTCCGGTAAAACCTCAATGACACCATCAAGTTTGTGGAGTGCATTCTCAGCTCGTCTATGGGCGTTTTCTAAGTTAGTATCAAATTTAATCGGAGGGTCCGGTGGTAAGGTACCCGGAATGAGCGCTAAGTATCCTTTTGATTGACGTTCGTACCTACCGGTGCGATGTGTATGAGGTGTTTCAATCACTGGACTTAGTAAGCGAGGTTTAAGTTATGATCTGCAATAACTCTTATCAACGTAAGATTTATATTATTGTTTCTACAGTATATAAAAATTTAATCGCTTTATATTATAGTTTACATGGTATATAAACCCACATTTTTGCACGTCATCCAATAAACTTTGTTCAGGTTTTCAACGAGTCGTAGTATAGGGCTTCACCCCGTTAGACTCGTTAGGCAATCCTTGCCCAATGATTAACGGTAGTCTCAATTGGCTAAGATTTTCAAAATTTTCATAAAAAATTTGTACTAGGTATAACCCATCCGGAGGTGCAGTAGCACCTGCGAATTTTCGATCACGTGCATGCAGTACCGACTCCAAATCTTTTACTTTTCTATTGGAAATAGCTAATAAAGTACCGGCGATATTCCTAACCATTTTTTGCAGAAACGCGTTGGCGACTATGTCCATTACGACAAAGTCTCTATACCGTATAACCGCCACGGAATGTACTAGTCGAAAGGGAGACTTTGACTGACAATGCGCCGAACGAAATGAAGTGAAATCATGTTCACCAACCAATACTTGTACTTCCGAATTTAGTCGACCGGCATCAAGTGGATAAGGAATCCAAGTTGCTAATTCTCGACCAATTGCTGGAATCCACTTACTTTCTCCAAAGATGTACATATATCGTCGCCAGACGCAAGATCTCCTAGGATCGAACGAAGTGTCGACTTTTTGAACCGTGTGCACGGCAATATCCTGCGGAAGATAAGTATTAGTTCCATCTAACCAAGCTAAACTTGATCGAGAGTTTGAACAATCAAAACTTATCACTTGATTCGTCGCATGCACGCCCGAATCAGTTCGTCCTGCGAATTTAATCTGAATCTCTTCATTAGCAACGCGAGAAAGTGCCACTTCCAACTCAGTTTGAATGGACCGACCGTTCCGCTGGTACTGAAAACCACAAAAATCGGTACCGCGATACTCGATCGCAAGCGCGACACGGGATTTCATGGCTACTTCTTCGCTAGTCTAATTGAGATGAGTAATCACCTGCTCGGCGATCTGAACACTATTGAGTGCTGCCCCCTTTCGAACGTTGTCCGAGACTACCCAAAGACTTAATCCATTTGGATGCGATAGATCCTGTCGGAGTCGACCAACGAACACTAGGTCGTTACCGGCAGCATTCACTACCGGGGTAGGATATCCACCTGATCGGTGTTCATCCATTAACTGAACACCAATCGCCGATTCAAAACATTTCTTCACTTCAGATAGTTCTACTTTCGTTCTAGTTTCTAGGTGAATTACTTCGGAATGTCCGATAAAAATAGGCAATCGAACACAGGTCGCATTGACTTTGAGATCAGAGTCAGCGAATATTTTTTTTGTTTCCTGAACCAGTTTCATTTCTTCGGCGGTGTAGCCATTCTCTTGGAACTCGCCAATATGTGGAATAGCGTTAAAAGCCATCTGCACAGGAAAGACTTCAGTAGAGAACTCTGTCGAATTAAGTATGTTCGCAGTTTGTGAGGCTAATTCAGACATTGCTCGTGTTCCGGCACCGGAAACAGATTGATAGGTAGCGATATTGATTCTATCAATACCAACAGCATCATAAATTGGTTTGATCGCTACTACCAATTGAATTGTAGAGCAATTTGGGTTTGCAATGATTCGCGTCTGCAACCCTTTCTCAACAAGTTCGCCGTTCGCTTCTGGAACGACCAAAGGTACATTTTCTTTTAACCGATAATGGGAAGTGTTATCGACGACAATAGCACCAGCCGCGACTGCACGAGGTACATATAGTTGCGAAACTTCACTTCCTGCTGTGAAAAAAGCGATTTGGATGTTGGAAAAATCGCACTCTTCCAATAGTTCTACTTTACGATACTTACCGTTAACGAGTATTCTTTTCCCTGCCGATCGAGACGACGCGAGTAAAGTTACTTCGTCAAGCGGAAACTTCCTCGCTTGCAAAACTTCGCATAGAGTCTCACCGACGATTCCAGTCGCACCGACTATCGCGACGTTGAATTTTCGCACTTCGACTTTTTTAATTCTTGGTTAACTAAATCTGCCATTTGATCGGTACCAACAACTGTTATTGCTTCGGTCGAATTATCTGGCGTGATATCAGCAGTTCGGTATCCACTATTGAGAACTCGATCAACCGCAGCGTCAATATCGTCGGCAACCTTCGGTAAATCCAAACTATACCGAAACATCATGGAAATCGATAGGATAGTGGCGAGTGGATTGGCGATGTTTTGACCGGCAATATCCGGTGCTGAGCCATGAACAGGTTCATAAAGTCCGCGATTTGCCACATTGAGAGATGCCGAGGGTAGCATTCCAAGAGACCCAGTCAACATTGCCGCTAAATCAGAAAGAATATCTCCAAACATATTACCTGTTACCAAGACGTCAAATTGACGCGGATCTCTAACCAATTGCATTGCCGCATTATCTACGTACATGTGTGTTAGTTCTACATCTTGATATTTAACATTAATACTTGAAACGATTTCTCTCCACAATTGAGAAACTTCTAGCACATTGGCTTTATCGACAGAACACAGTTTTTTGTTCCGTTTTTGCGCAAGAGTGTAGGCAACGTGAGCAATCCGCGAAATTTCAGATTCATCGTAAACCAATGTATTGAATCCTTTTCGTTGATTGGCACTCTGTTCGATACCTCGAGGTGTGCCAAAATATATACCACCCGTCAGCTCGCGAACAATCAATATATCGAGGCTAGCAATCAAATGCTGTTTCAATGAGGAAGCAGTAGCTAAAGGAGAAAACGTAATTGCTGGTCTTAAATTCGCGAAACAATCTAAGTGTGATCTCAGTTGTAATAAGCCCTTCTCAGGCTTTTGATTTATGGGTAATCCGTCCCACTTCGGTCCTCCCACTGCACCTAGAAGTACGGCTTTAGAAACTTCAGCTTGCCGTATTACCTCCCTTGTAATAGGAACACCATGAGCGTCGATAGAACAACCACCACAATCTGCATGAACGAGGTCGAGTTCCACCATATCTTTCGCCGCAGTTTGCATAACGGTAACTGCATGTGGCATGATTTCAGCGCCGATCCCATCACCAGCAAGGATCAGTATCGAAGCTGAGTATGGGGTGTTCATCGGGAGGAAAAGAGCCAGGGCACACGTTGCCGATGTTGTTTTTCAAACTCCTGAATCTCGGACACATGTTTCAGTGTTAATGCGATTTCATCTAGCCCTTCCAATAACCTAAGTCGTCGATTCGGATCAATCGTAAAACCGATGGTATCAAGTTTTTCGCCTGTTATCTGTTGCGTCTCTAAATCAATTTCAATAGTCAATGTTTTATTTTCGTAAGTCAATCGAAACAGAGTATCGACCTGAGTTTCACTCAAAGTAACTGGCAACAAACCATTGTTCAAACTGTTGTTGTAGAAAATATCAGCAAACGATGGTGCTATGACGCACCGAAAACCGTACTGCAGAAGTGCCCAGACTGCATGCTCTCGACTTGAACCACAGCCAAAATTTCGCCGAGCAAGCAAGATCGAAGCGTCGCGATATTGAGGATAGTTTAGAACAAATTTTGGATTCTCTTGACGACCGGTCTTACCTATATACCCCTCGTCTAAGAATCGCCAAGCGTCGAACAGGTTTTCACCGAATCCAGTTCTCTTGATTGATTTGAGAAACTGTTTGGGAATGATTTGATCGGTATCGACGTTCGCGCGATCTAACGGGACAACCGTTCCTGAATGCTGGATGAATTTGAGGTGTTCGCTCGTCACGTTAACCTACAAGTATTCACGTACATCTGCCAATCTTCCTTGAATAGCGCTTGCAGCAGCTGTGGCTGGACTGACCAAATGCGTACGACCTAAATGTCCCTGACGACCTTCAAAATTTCGGTTCGACGTCGATGCACAGCGTTCTTCAGGATAAAGACGATCATCATTCATTGCCAGGCACATCGAACATCCAGGGTCTCTCCACTCAAAACCCGCAGCTTTTACGATCTCATCCAACCCTTCCGCTTCAGCTTGTTGTTTCACCAGACCTGACCCCGGGACAACGTATGCAGCCTGCAAATTGGATGCTACTCTACGGCCTTCTACAATTGCTGCGACATTGCGTATATCCTCAATACGTGCATTCGTACATGAACCGATAAATATTTTGTCTAGTTCCAAGTCTTTCATCGCTACACCCGGTTCTAGACCCATGTATTGCAGGGCACGTTGTGCAGTTTCAGCTTTTTCGTAAGACATACTCGCGGGATCAGGTACGGTTTCGTCAATGGAGACCACCATTTCTGGATTGGTTCCCCAGCTGACTTGTGGAGCTAAGTCATTTATCTCCACCACAATCTCTTTATCGTAAGTTGCACCTGCATCGGAATTGAGAGATAACCAAACATCCACCGCATCATTCCATTGTTTACCCACTGGTGAAAAAGGTCGTCCTTCGAGATAGTTAATCAAAGTGTTATCGATTCCCATTAGTCCTGCGCGTGCTCCTGCTTCGATAGACATATTGCAAATTGTCATTCTTCCTTCCACCGAAAGATTTGCAACCGATTCACCACAATACTCGATAACGTGACCAGTCGCACCTGCAGTTCCAATCTGTCTAATCAGTGCAAGAATCATGTCCTTTGCAGACACTCCTCTGGGAAGAGTGCCCCGAAACTCTACTCGCATGTTTTTGCTCCTACTTTGAACTAAACACTGAGTAGCTAGCACATGCTCCACTTCAGACGTGCCAATTCCGTGTGCTAGTGCCCCGAATGCACCATGGGTCGAAGTATGTGAATCACCACAAACTATGGTCATCCCGGGTAAAGTCGCCCCTTGTTCTGGTCCGACTACATGTACGATTCCTTGCCGTTCATCGTGCATGTCAAAATATTCGATTTCGTGCTCGCGACAGTTTTTGTCTAAGGTAATAACTTGTTCTCTGGCAATTGAATCTTCGATCCCTTCAACTCCATTGTGTCGATTACGTGTCGGAATGGAGTGATCTACTGTTGCAAGGATGCTCTGCTTTCGCCAAGGCATGCGATTGGCAAGTCGTAAACCTTCAAATGCTTGTGGTGAGGTTACTTCATGAATCAAATGACGGTCAATGTACATCAACTCGAGACCATCGTCTCGTTGGCCGACGAGGTGAAGCTGCCAAATCTTATCGAATAGAGTTTGGTTCATAATTGAGGAAGGGACGGTTAGATTACGGAACTAGTATGTCAATGGATATTTGATGGTAATGGATTCTACTAATTTTGGACAACGATCATCTTTATCCGCTAGTACCAGAATCGATTTGACTTTCGATTTTGCGTTGCGACAACATATAGTAAAAATTCGTCGAAAAACGACAGTCTAACTCAGCGGTTCTTTGAACCAATTTTCCCAAGAAACTGAATCTACAAATCTACTTTCCTCTACCTCAATAATCGTTGGACAACTTCGAGAAAAAGCCATTTCTAAGGCAGAATCTAGTTCGGCAAGGTTTTGCGGAAAGCTATACTCCATACCAAATGCATCAGTAAGTGCTCGATAACAAGGTGGTCTAGGTGAGTCGTAATACCTAGAAGAAGATTCGACACTCACCGCCTTATCGATTTCCTTGAAACCATAATTGTTCCAAATGATAAATGGTATATTCAATTCAAACTGTGTGGCGGTCTGCACTTCCGCCAATGTGTACCCTGCCCCACCATCACCAATTAAACAAGCAACACGATCTTTGAGTCGACCGATTTTCGCCCCAATCGCTGCAGGAATTCCATAACCCAATGTACCAAAACCTGTCACACTGTGAAAGTAAGAACGCGGAAACCGAGGTTCATACAACCAAAGAGCAAAGTAGTTGGGTTGTGCAGAATCCCCAACTAGTACATCGGTTCGATCTTGAATCACGCTAAGAAAATCTCTCATCCTAGTGTCATAGAATCGATTTTTTTGAATTAGTGTAGACAACGCTCCGACTCGCTCTGCTCCACTATTCACCGCTTCCTTGGTTAGATATAGCCCTGAAATGACATCCTTTGCTAGTCCTCGTATCGGTAAATCAGCACGAACGTTAGCGTGTAACTGTGAAGGATCAATATCGATTCTGATTAATTGCTTAATATCCAGTTCTTTACCTGTGAGGAAAAAATCAAAGTCAGTTTCCCCTAACTCCGTCCCAACTGCGACTACCGCGTCTGCCAACTCGATAAACTGCCGGACTTCCGGTAATGAAGGACTCGCGCCTACTCGTAAAGGATGATCTAACGGAAGAATACCCTTCGACGCGGTGGTGTTAACAACGGGTGCATCTATAGTTTCAGCAAGTTGCTGGATCTCTCGCACCGCAGAGAGACTTCCTCCACCTGCAATGATAAGTGTCGTGTTGGCTTGCTGCAAGAAATTTTTTGCCTGTACAATTCCGTCGTTTTGTTCCGGAACAACTTGATCTTCACGAAATTCAAAGCTGAAGTCAGTTTGTCGATCAAACAACGTCATGGGTATCTCAATATGCAGTACACCGGGTCGTTTATGACTTAAATGATTCTGCAATTGGAAACCGATTGTCTCTGGAGAGACCTCTTCGGTTAAACGAATGTGCGTCCGGCATAACTCACGAGAAATTCGTCCTTGCCCCGGTAACTGGTGTAAAACACCTGTACGTTTACTATCGAAACATGGGGTGAGTACAACCATCGGAATAGAGTCCGCATTTGCTTGACCAATCGCCGTGGCTGCGTTTAAAAACCCAGGACCATCAATCAAAACACATCCAGCAACTTTACCGGTTGCACGTGCATAACCATCAGCCATGAAAGCAGCGCTTTGTTCGTGTCTAGTCGTGTAAAGTTTCGTCTCTAATTTGTTTAACGCAGCATAAATCGGTAAATTGTGGATGCCTGGAACGCCAAAAAATATCGAGATGTTTACGTCCCGACACAACCGTACTACCACCTCACACAAATTCATAGACGAGTTTGATATACGCTCTAGCGTTTCACTTAATCGTGAGGAAGCAGTTTCGGAATGATTAATTCAATCCGAGATTGCGCGACGCCATCTAGCGGTGCGAAGGGACCAACACCAAAAGCCAATATTTCAAATCCTGCCTCTTCTGCTAAGAGAGCCGATATCGTTTCTGCACACTCTTGGGAATTTGCAACCAATTCTTCGGAACTTAAAGAACCCGCGAGATGGCAAACTACGTAGATTGACTCATCCGTAAAAGCGGTGAGTTGTTCACGCGCGATTCGCCGTAATTCAACAATACTTTCATTAGATAGCTTTCCATCTTGATCCGGTATTACTCCCTCGATATGAACTATTCCATCGCGTGCCAATTTACTGTCGATATTTGAATTTGTCGCAAATTCAATGTTGGATTCTGGCGCAACTTCAACAATATGAGCAAATACCCTGCGATTCGCTCTTTCCACGACGTACACAGAAATCAACTTCTGAGCGCCGTCCACTTGCACTGTACCCGCCAAAAAAGATTGTTTCTTGTCGATGGTCGAGAGCTCGCGTTCCTTAAAAATTTCGTTGCCCCAAATCGTAGCTCGACCGCAGTCGCGACCTTCACATTCGAAGAGAATCTCTCCTCCTTTGTCCAATAATTCGGAACGATATCGCCCAAATGCTTCAATTCTGCCGATATCGGTTGGTGTTTCATAGGTACGACGATGGATCTTTCCAAAAAGTTTGACGGATCGAGTAAATGAAACTTCATGCTTTACCTTATCTACCGGTCCATAGATAAAGGTATAAGGCTCGACTTGTTCAGAGGCAGACTCCGTATTCAAGCGATATCGCGGTTGTTCGGAAAGAATCAACTCTTTTGCTGTGATGCAACTTGTCGCGCACAGCAAGGTCACTCCGCCAAAGAACCCTATTTTGATCTTGTTAAGGAACAAACTTATTGCTGCCGGTTATCGTTAAATTCCACATCTTCGCGTTGTTCTGAAGTCATTAAATCATCGATCGTAGATTGTAAACTCTCGCCCTTGATGAGAACTCGGTACAACCCGTCAACGAGGGGCATATAAATGTCCAATGACTTTTTCCGTTCGTATACTGCTTGCAGTGTATAGACTCCTTCGGCGAGTTTACCTAACTTGTTCATCGCATCTTCTAGCGACATTCCAGTGGCGATCTCGACTCCAAGTTGATAGTTTCGTGAATGAGGAGAAGTACATGTTGCAACCAAATCACCTACACCAGACAACCCCAAAAAGGTATACCGATTTCCTTCCATTGCTTCAGCAAATCTACTCATCTCGACTAAACCACGCGTCATGACTAAGGAGGCCGTATTCTGACCTAAGTTAAGAGCCGACGCCACACCACAAATGATTGCATAAATGTTCTTCAATGCACCCGCCAACTCGACACCGTACGTATCAGTACTTGAGTATACACGAAACGTTTTGCTACTCAAGGTGTCTTGAACAAGTGATATAAGTTCGGTATCAATACTCGCAATGACAGTGCCAGCATACATCCCGCGTGCGATTTCTTCGGCTAGGTTTGGTCCACTCAGAATACCTATTGAACAGGGTGGCAGTTCTTCTCGCAGTATTTCACTCATTAGCTTGAATGAACTTTGTTCTATCCCTTTAGTAGCACTAACCGTGTGTGAGTAAGGTTTGAGGTGATTCCCGATCAATTGTGCTACTTCGCGAAACGAATGACTAGGAACCGTAACAAATACGAGTTGACTCGCCCCTACTGCCGCGGCAATGTCTGTTGTCGAACGTATCTTTTCGTGAAGTGGGTATCCAGGCAAATAACGACGATTCTCATTGCATTCAAGAATTTCCGTCAACTGGGATTCATCGCGCATCCATAGTGTGGTATCGTATCCGTTGGCCGCGACAATATTTGCGATCACCGTCCCAAAGTTGCCTGCCCCAATCACGGCGACAGTCATGTGCGTGTCGTTCAGACTAGTAGGTCCGTAAGTAACCGATTAACTCGTTTGACATGTGCACCGGCTTCGATTGGGAAAGAACCAGCCGCAAGTGCTGCTTGTTCATACAGAATATGAACAATGTCTGAAAATAATGTCTCATCCGATTGTCCAACTAGATGTTGAACCAAAGCGTGATCAGTATTCACCTCTAACGAAGGTTTTGGCATTGGTACTTCCTGTCCCGACGCTTCTAATAGCCGTCGTACATGCACATCAACGTCATTCACTCCTAACACCAAACATGCAGGTGAATCCACTAGACGATTAGACTTAGCCACAGATTCAACTTTATCATCGAGAATTGTCTTCATCCGTTGTAACAAATCCTCATCGAATGGATCATCGTTATCAACTTTGTCGTCCTTGTCGTCTCTTTTACCCTCTACGGCTTTCGGTAAATCTAGATTACTTCGCGTGATATCTTGAAACTTCTTACCGTCAAATTCAGACAGATGTGACATCATCCAAGCATCGACTGCATCGTTCAATAATAAGACTTCGATCCCTTGTTTAAGAAATACTTCGAGATGGGGACTATTTCGCGCTATCCGTTCATTATCGCCAATCACATAGTAAATGTGAGTCTGATCACTACTCGCTCGATCTACATATTGTCGCAATGAAGTCCGTTCCTCACGCTCAGTGTTCTCGTCGTGAGTTGTCGCAAACCTGAGCAATTTCATCAAAGTTTCTCGATGCGGATTTTCAAGTGGTGTACCTTCTTTGAGAACGTTGCCAAAATTGTCCCAAAACTCACCAAAAGCTTCACAGTCGTCGACCGCTAGTTTTTCTAGCCGTTCGAGTACTCTGCGGCCAATGGCATTACGGATATTCTCGACTGATCTGCTCTTTTGGAGCGTTTCTCTTGAAACGTTCAACGGTAAATCACTGGAATCAACTACCCCTTTAACAAACCGTAAGTAAGATGGCAGAAAGACCTCAGCTTCGTCTAAGACAAAAACGCGTTGAATGTAAAGTTTGAGGCCGTGCGCGAAGTTTGGATTGAATAAATCCCAGGGAGCACGTTTTGGGATATAAAGCAAACTGGTATATTCGAGCTTTCCCTCCACTTTATTGTGACTCCACGCGATTGGGTCCTCAAAATCGTGGGAAATGTGTTTGTAGAACTCTTTGTACTCGTCGTCGCTAATCTCCGATCGCGAACGCATCCACAGTGCTTTCGCTTCATTGACTGTTACCCAGTCTGTCGTGTCATTATCACCGTCATGATCTGGCATATAAACTGGTACGGCGATATGGTCGCTATATCGCCTAACAATCTGTCGCAAACGATAATCACTAGCATACTCTTTCGCATCATCTTTGAGCTTAAGGATGACGCTAGTACCACGCGGCGCTTCTGCATCGTCTACGGTAAATTCTTCTTCACCTTTAGACGTCCAATGCGTGCCTTGATCCGATCCAGCTTTGCGAGTAAGTACAGAAACTTCATCAGCAACCATAAAGGAACTATAAAACCCGACGCCAAATTGCCCAATTAAGGCAGCATCTTTTTGTTGATCACCGGTGAGCATATCGAAAAATTCTTCAGTACCTGATTTGGCTATCGTACCCAAATTCTCCACTACCTCTTCCCGCGTCATGCCGATGCCGTTGTCCGTGACAGACAGTGTCAAGGCTTTTTCATCAAAATCGATCGAAATCTTTAGTTCCTCGTCTTCGGCAAGAAGATCGGGTTCATTAAGTGCTTTGAATCTCAACTTATCAATTGCATCAGAGGAGTTTGAGATGAGTTCTCGTAGGAAAACTTCTTTGTTGGAATACAAAGAGTTAATCATGAGATGAAGCAATTTCTTGGCTTCCGTTTGAAAACCTAATGTTTGACTAGTCATAGCTATGGTTCGGTTAGATTAGGAATATCAGAAATAGTGTCTAATCGCGTAAATTTCAAGAATTCGTAAGCAGAAATTGAGCTTGCTCATTATCCAAGAGTGTCAAGTAAGGCATCACCAATCTGTGCTAAATCTCGTACGGTACTGACTCCTGCACGATCTAAGGCTGTGAACTTTTCTTCGGCTGTCCCTTTACCACCCGCAATGATTGCTCCTGCATGTCCCATACGTTTCCCTTTCGGTGCAGTAGCACCAGCGATATACGCGATTACCGGTTTGGAAACGTTATGCTTGATGTACTCAGCTGTTTCTTCCTCAGCAGTACCACCTATTTCACCTACCATCACAATAGCTTCAGTTTCGACATCTTGTTCGAACAAAGCAATTACATCAATGAAATTTGTACCCGGAATAGGATCCCCGCCAATTCCTACACAAGTACTCTGACCAAATCCGCGATCGCTGATTTGTTTTACAGCTTCATAGGTCAAGGTTCCGGAGCGCGAGACTACACCAATCTTGCCGGGTCGATGAATCTCAGCAGGCATGATACCAATCTTACACTCACCTGGTGTAATTACTCCAGGACAATTAGGTCCGACCACGCGTACCCCAAGCAGATCGGCATACGCTTTGGTTTTAAGCATATCGAGGACCGGTAGTCCTTCGGTGATACATACCACGAGTTCCAATCTAGCTTCAATCGATTCAAGTATCGAGTCTAAACAAAATGGCGCAGGAACGTAAATTACTGAAACCGTCGCACCCGTATTTTCAATAGCATCACTTACCGTATTAAATACCGGTAACCCCAAGTGCTCTTGACCGCCACGTCCGGGAACTACCCCACAAACCAATTTCGTACCGTACGCGATTGCTTGCTGACTATGGAATGTACCCTGCGAACCCGTAAATCCTTGGCATACAACTTGAGTATTTTTGTCAATCAAAATACTCATACTTCACCCTTGGCGGCAGAAACCGCTAGTTGCGCTGCTTCTTGTAATGAATTTGCTGCAACAATGTTTAGACCACTATGGCGGAAGACTTCGCGTCCTTCACGCGCGCTATTGCCGTCAAATCGTACTACGACCGGAAGCTGAACACCTACTCCACGATAGGCCTCAACAATTCCTTTGGCTATGATTTCACACGATACGATTCCACCAAAGATATTGATAAGAACTGTTTTGACTTTTTCGTCCGACAATAAAATCTTGAATGCTTCAGCTACCGATTCTTTTTGAACTCCACCCCCTACATCTAGAAAGTTAGCCGGATTCCCACCATACAGTTTTACCAGATCCATGGTGCCCATGGCTAATCCCGCGCCATTGACCATACATCCGATATCTCCATCCAGCGAGACATAACTCAGGTTAAATTTCGCGGCTTGAACTTCCCGTTCGTCCAACTGTGTTGGGTCTGCCATGTGCTCAAGGCGTGGGTGTCGAAACAAAGCATTACTATCGATGTTGACTTTCGCATCCAAACAAAGTAAGTCACCACTACTAGTCAAGACCAAAGGGTTAATTTCCACAAGTGAACAATCTAATTTGTGAAACAATTCACATAAATTCATAAAAATTCGAATGAATTGCTTAACCTGTTTACCATGAAACCCCAACTGAAACGCCATCGCTCGGGCTTGATACGCTTGTGCCCCTAAAAATGGATCAATGGAACATCGCAGTATTTTTTCTGGTGTAGCAGCCGCTACACTCTCAATATCGACCCCGCCTTCTCCGGAACTCATCACAATCACACGTCGACTAGATCGATCAATAACGGCACCTAAGTAGAACTCTTGTTCAATGTCTGTTACGGATTCGACGTAAATACACGAGACTAATTGGCCTAAAGCATCCGTCTGTGAAGAGACTAAACGGTTGCCAAGCCAGCGGTTGGCGAAGGACCTAAGATCATCAAGGGAATCAATAAGTTTTACGCCACCAGCTTTCCCGCGACCACCAGCATGAACTTGGACCTTTGCAACCCACCTCGTTCCACCTAACTTTTGTGCGATTGCAACTGCTTCCTCACTGGTTTGAGCGGCTTGACCGGTCGAAACGGGTAAACCATATTCGGCAAATAATGATTTAGCTTGGTATTCGTGTAAATTCACTCAAGGATTCCAAAAAGAGAAAGCTGCGGACCAACACATAATCTAGTTGATCACGTCAAAATTAATAGAACGCCGTAGTTGTCACTTACTAGATTTACGACGATTCACAGCATGGATTGCGTTACCATTGACACCAAGGGCTGCTTCGTGCACGGATTCGGACAATGACGGATGGGCAAACATTGTTAGCGCGAGGTCTTCTGCAGTTGCACCAAATTCCATCGCAATCACACCCTGAGCTATTAATTCGGATGCTTGTGAACCAATGATGTGTATGCCACGGACTCGATCGGTTGCCTTATCGGCAATAATCTTGACCATACCATCCGTATCGTTGGCTGCGATGGCGCGACCGTTGGCAGCATACGAAAACATACCAGACTTGAATTCATCCCCCATAGCTTGAATCTCGGATTCGGTTTCTCCCACCCAAGCAATTTCCGGATGTGTATAAATCACGGAAGGAACGGTATCGTAGTTCACCAGTGGTTTATGTCCAGCAATGCGTTCAGCTACCATCACTCCTTCTTCCATACCTTTGTGGGCCAACTTCGGTCCCCGAACAACATCGCCAACGGCATATATATCCGGTGCACTAGTCGAACACAAGTCGTTCACAAATAACGAACCACGTTCATCAGCCTTGATGGCGCTACCTTCACTTAATAGACCTTCCGTGTACGGTCGACGACCCACGGCGACAATAATCTTGTCGCATGCATAAGTCTGATCTTCACCTTTTAACTGGTAGTTCACACTCACGGAACCGTTGCTTACCTCGGTACCAACAACACGGGCACCTAAGCGAATATCTAGTCCCTGTTGTTTAAATATCCGCAACGCATCACGCGCAATACGACGATCAACCATCGGTAGAAAATCGTCAAGCGCTTCCAATATCACAACTTCGGAACCCAGTCTTCGCCATACACTACCCAACTCCAGCCCAATAATTCCCGCGCCGATAATGCCTAGTTTTTTTGGTACTTTATCGAACTCCAAAGCCCCGGTCGAATCTACGATGAATTCATTATCCAAAGGTGCTGCACTGATTTCCATTGGCACCGAACCTGGAGCAAGGATCACGTGCTTTGCATCGATTACTTCACTTGTACCATCGTGTCCACGGTAAGAGACTTGTTTTCCGTGTCCTAACTGACCAACGCCAGGCAAGAAAGTCACGCCATTGCCAGTGAACAGAGTCTGGATTCCTCCAGTTAACCGCTTTACGACCGAGTCTTTAAAGGCCATCATTTGGCTGATGTCCATCGTTGGTTCCGATACTCCTATTCCTATTTCAGCGTACTCTTTAGTATCCTTGAATTTCTGAGAAATGTCCAACAACGCTTTTGACGGGATACATCCCCAATTTAAACATGTTCCCCCTAAAGTCGGTTTTCGTTGCGCATCGACTGACTTATCGATACAGATGGTCTTGAATCCTAACTGCGCACAACGAATGGCAGCGGCGTATCCGGCCGGACCCGCGCCGATAACTACTAAGTCAGTCGTTCTATCCATTATCCCCTCCTGTTATAACTCTAAAAGAATCCGGGCTGGATCTTCAAGCATTCCCTTAATCGAAACCAAAAAGCGTACAGCTTCAGCACCATCAATTAATCGGTGATCGTAAGACAATGCTAGATACATCATTGGTCTAATCACGATCTCACCATGTTCCACGATAGGCCGTTCTTCAATCTTGTGCATCCCTAAGATCGCGGTCTGTGGTGGATTTAAAATCGGTGTCGATAGTAGCGAACCGAACACTCCTCCGTTGGAAATCGTAAACGTTCCGCCCTGCATGTCTTCAATGGCGAGTTTTCCTTCCCGTGCCTGCTTACCAAACTTTGCGATCTGATCTTCAATCTGTGCTAACCCTAGAGCATCGGCATTTCGAACAACCGGTACGACCAATCCACGTTCGGTACTCACTGCCACTCCAATATCGTAGTATCCATGATACAAAATGTCATTGTTATCAATCGAAGCATTAACTAACGGAAAGCGTTTTAAGGCTTCGACCGATGCGCGCACAAAGAAACTCATAAAACCCAATTTCGTTCCGTGGTGTACTTTTTGAAATTCTTCCTGGTATTGTTTACGCATACGAATGATTGGTTGCATATTCACTTCGTTAAACGTCGTCAACATTGCTGCGTTGTGCTGGGCTTCGACTAATCGTTTAGCAATAGTCGTACGAAGTCTGGACATCGGCACGCGTCGTTCGATTCGTTCCCCCTCCTCTTCTCGTTTTTCAAAAGCCGGTGGTTGACTTGGAGCTTTTTCTGCTTGGGGTACGTTCGGTTCAACGCGAGTTAGTTGCGTTGATGTCAAGACGTCTTCTTTCGTGATTAGACCTCGACGACCAGTGCCAGTAACCTTAGTAAGGTCAATACCTTTTTCTTGCGCTAACTTCCTTGCTGACGGCGAAGCAATCGTTTGTCCGCCTCTACCCTGATCAATTTCTGTATCTTTTCCGTGTTCAACTTGTTCATCACCGTCGAGCACGGCTGTTCCTTCCGCAACCACAGCGATCAACTCAGAACCACCCACGGTTTCGCCTTCCTGTTTAGCGATTTTGATGATCTTACCTGAAATTGGTGAAGGGATTTCAAGTGTTGTTTTTTCAGTCTCAATATCGGCTAAAAGTTCGTCGCGATCGACTTGTTCACCTTCTTTTTTGTACCATTTTGTCAGTTCGCCTTCGGAAATAGATTCTGGAAAGGCAGGAGTTTTAATCTCAGTAGTCAACGGTTTTCTTCCAACTGTCCATAAAGTGCCCCTTCAACGACCTCCCGCTGTTGCCGTGCATGGCGTGCTGGTGAGCCAACTGCTGGGGCTGCATAAGGTTTTCGTCCGACATAGCACAACCTAATGTTCGGATGGGTTTGAGCAATCACTCGATCCATGTGATGACGACTAGAAAACCATGCTCCTTGATTTTGTGGTTCTTCTTGACACCACACAATCTCGCGTAGGTTAGTGTACTTACGGAGGACTTTAAGTAAATCGTCTCGCGGAAACGGGTACAGTTGTTCTAGACGAACGATGGCTATATCTTTTCGTTTATCCTCACGCCGTCGCGTCAGTAAGTCGTAGAAGACTTTACCAGAACATAGTACTAATCGCTCAATGCCTGATTTTTTTAATGAATCAAATTCATCAATCACATTCCTAAAAGTTCCCTGAGAAAATTCATCTATAGTGGAACTCGCTAACTTATGTCGTAGCAAACTCTTCGGTGTAAATACGATTAGTGGGCGACGCATCATACGAATCATTTGTCGTCGTAATAAATGAAAGATTTGTGCTGGTGTTGTTGGAATACAAATTTGTATGTTGTGTTGAGCACAGCTTTGTAGGTAACGTTCGAGTCGAGCAGAGGAATGTTCGGGACCCTGCCCTTCAAGTCCGTGCGGTAGCAGGACCACTAAACCACATTGTCGACCCCATTTCGTCTCACCGCTCGAAATAAACTGATCAAATACAACTTGCGCCCCGTTAGCAAAGTCACCGAACTGAGCTTCCCAAATCACTAATGTAGTCGGTGATGTAGTTGCATAACCATACTCGAACGCCAGGACAGCTTCCTCGGAAAGTAATGAATCGTAAATTTCGAAGCGTTGATCGTCGAATGCTTCTTCCAGTGGAATCAATTGTTCGCCCGTTTTTTGACAGTAAATGCTGGCGTGTCGATGAGAAAATGTTCCAACTCCTACATCTTGTCCCGTGATTCGTACGTCGAAACCGTCTTCTAGCAACGAGGCGTATGCAGCCATTTCGCCGAATCCCCAGTTGATCGGTTTACCACCGGCTGCCATTGCACGACGATCGTCATAAATTCCTTGTACTTGTTTGTGTAATAGAAATCCCTGCCGAACCGTATTAGCTCGAGCCATGACCTCTCGCAATCTTTTCAGCGAAATGGCAGTGTCAGCTTTATCAGTCCAATCATGTCCTAAATACGGTCGCCAATCCACGAACATTTGTGTATCAGGTTCACTGACTACCGACAGGGCGATAGGTTCTTCATTGTCTAATCGAGTACGAATTTGACGCGCAAGTGCTTGGGCTTCTTTGTCAGTAACGACTCCTTCACTTACTAGTCTTTCGGCATAAATCTGTCTAGTTGTTGGATGTTTTCGAATCTGTTGGTACATCAAAGGTTGCGTCTTCATTGGATCTTCCGCTTCATTGTGACCACGACGCCGATAACAAACCAAGTCGATCACAACATCTTTGCCAAAAACGTTAACATAATCAGAGGCAATCTGTGCTACGTACACAACAGCCTCTGGATCATCGGCATTTACGTGAAATATTGGCGCTCCTATTATCTTTGCAACCTCGCTACAGTATTCCGTCGAGCGCGCATCGTCGGGACGACTCGTCGTGAATCCGATTTGATTATTTATGATGATGTGAAGAGTTCCACCAGTGGAATATCCCCTGGTTTGTGACATCTGAAACGTTTCCATCACGACACCCTGACCTGCAATGGAAGCATCACCGTGAATAAGGATTGGGAATACTTGTTCGCGGTGAAAATCTTGTCGTCGATCTTGCCGAGCTCGACAAGAACCTTCTACCACGGGATCGACAATTTCTAGGTGAGAAGGATTAAATGAGAGGGCGAGATGGATTTCTTTTCCATGCGTTTCGAGATTACTCGAAAATCCCATGTGGTATTTGACGTCGCCAGTTTCGTATAGTTGGGCAGCGGTACCTTCAAACTCATCAAACAGAATACTAGTCTCTTTCCCCAATATATTGACGAGCACGTTTAACCTTCCGCGATGGGCCATTCCAATGACGATTTCATTGACACGCCACATTCCAGCGCGCTGGGTAATTTCGTGCAACATCGGAATCAAGCTTTCGCCGCCTTCTAAACCGAAACGTTTCGTTCCAGGGTACCGATTCTGCAAATATCGTTCTAGTCCTTCGGCAGCGGTCAAACGTTCAAGAATTCGTTTTTTCGTCTCTTCACTAAACTGCATCTGCGAGTGCACACTTTCTAAGCAGCCACGTATCCATAATCTCTCTTGTGTGGACGACACTCCCGTATACTCAGTACCGATACTACCACAGTAGGTCTTCTCCAGCGCCTCCACAATATCTCGAAGTGACCGTTCTTCTTCCTTGAACAAATACGTCGAACCAGTCTTATAAACCGTGTCTAAATCAGCGATCGACAACCCGTGAAAATCCAGCTCTAAGTCGGGTGCCTGTTCAGACTTCCAGGCATTCAATGGATCAATTTTTGCTTTGCGATGTCCCCGTGATTGATAAGCCTCGATCAATTCTGAAACAGCAGTCTGCTTACGTTCATGATCGCTTAGAACTGAAGTACTAACCCGTTCAGGTTGAATCTTGAGTCGATTACGACCTAAGCGTTCAAAATGGTTAATGATCCCGCTGTGTGGAATGTCATTGTGAGGCGATTGAGTCCGTGGGAGAGTACCAAAGTATTCGCGCCACTCTTGCGGGACGCTGTTGGCATTTTCCAAATAGTTCTCGTAGAGCGCTTCGATATACGCGACACTCCCACCCGACAAGTGTGAGCTCGCTTCCATACGTTGCAAAAATGAATCAGCCAATCCAACTTCCCTCAACTAGTGATTTCACGTACCTTCTTTTAGTAATAGAGTTCGAATTTTGCCAATCGCCTGGGTGGGATTGAGATCCTTCGGACAGACGTTCGCACAATTCATAATGGTCCGACATCGAAACACGCTGAAGGGGTCGTCGAGTTTTGCTAGACGTTCCGTCTTCGCAGTGTCACGACTATCTGCCAAGAAACGATACGAATGTAACAATGCTGCTGGACCTAAAAATTTCTCGGGATTCCACCAAAACGACGGGCATGAAGTAGTACAACAAGCACAAAGTATACACTCATATAAACCATCCAGTTTGTCTCGCTCTTCAATGCTCTGTAATCGTTCTTGAGTAGGTGGTGTCTCCTCGTTCACCAAAAACGGATCCACTCGTTCCAATTGCTTGTAAAACTGAGACATATCGACCACTAAATCTCGAATGACCGGTAATCCCGGTAGAGGTCGCAATACTAATCGATTGTTCTTCACAACTGCACCCAATGGAGTTTTACATGCAAGACCGTTTCGACCGTTTATATTCATCCCATCTGAACCACATACACCTTCGCGACAGGATCGCCGGTATGTAATACTAGGATCTTGTGTCTTGAGCAGTTCCAACACATCCAGCACCATTAAGTCTCGACCTTCAGGACGCTGAAATTCATAATCTTGGAGATGTGGTTCCGAATTCCACTCAGGATTAAATCGGTAGATGCTTACACGCAAAGTCAATATTCTCTCTTGATTGGTTGGAATGGTTCAATCGATTCTGGCGAAAAATTCACATCCCGTTTTCGAATCTGTTTGTCGGTTGCAAAGTACAGAGAATGGCATAACCACTCCTCATCGTCGCGTTCTGTGAAATCGACTCGAGCATGGGCACCGCGACTTTCTTTGCGAGCCTCCGCGGTAATCGCCGTAGCTTCAGCAACTTCAAGTAGATTGTCTAATTCTAAAGCTTCGATACGAGCAGTATTAAACGTTTTTGACTTATCTTCCAAGTAACAACGTGAAATTCTTTCTCTTAACTCAGCTAAAGTGCGAACAGAAACTTCCATGTTAGATTGTACGCGGAACACTCCAAAATTCATTTGCATCGTTTTCTGCAGTTCCGCCTTAAGCTGAGCCGGACTCTCTCCTGGCGTGGAGTCATCCCAGCGATTGATTCGGTCTAAGGCCATTTCCAGATCACTTGTTGTGGCGTCGCGCGTGCTGGTTCCCTGCGTCAAAACTTCCGTGATATGCAAGCCAGCGGCGCGTCCGAAGACGACTAAATCGAGCAAAGAATTTCCGCCGAGACGATTAGCGCCGTGAACTGATACGCAAGCGGCCTCGCCGGCTGCATACAAACCTTCGACGAGTTGATCTTCTCCATTTTCCTGAGTCAGTGCAGAACCATGCACGAACACAGGTACTCCTCCCATCATATAGTGGCAAGTCGGTACAACGGGTATCGGTTCCACCACTGGATCGACTAACGCATAAGTTCTGGATAGTTCAAGAATCCCTGCTAAGCGAAGTTCTAAGGTTTCTTTACCCAGATGATCAAGTTTTAGCAATACGTGATCTTTCTCTGTTCCACATCCTCTACCCTCTTGGATTTCGATGATCATTGACCGCGAAACCACATCCCGGCTGGCGAGATCTTTAGCATTGGGTGCATAACGTTCCATGAATCGTTCGCCGCGAGCATTGACAAGGTAGCCACCTTCACCACGGCAACCTTCGGTTACCAATACTCCCAATGGATAGATACCGGTAGGATGGAATTGCCACATTTCGATATCTTGAATTGGCAGACCTTGTCGCAAGGTCATTGCCACACCGTCACCGGTATTTGTCAGAGCATTAGTGGTGCTAGCGTATATTCGCCCGGCGCCACCAGTGGCAAGTAGCGTTGCTTTAGCACAAATGTAGTAGGTTTTTCCAGTTTCAATACAAATTGCCACGACACCAGTGATCACTCCATCTTGATTCTTTACCAAGTCTACCGCGAACCATTCACTGAGAAATGTGGTTCCTTCTTTGATATTTGCTTGGAACAAAGTATGGAGCAAAGCATGACCGGTCCGATCAACTGCGGCACAAGTGCGCGCCGCTTGACCACCTTTCCCGAAATTTTTCGATTGGCCACCGAAGGGGCGTTGATAAATGCGTCCGGTTTCTGTTCGTGAGAACGGAAGTCCCATGTGTTCGAGTTCATAAACAACTTCCGGACCAATACTACACATATATTCGATTGCATCTTGATCGCCGATATAGTCCGAACCCTTAACGGTGTCATACATGTGCCAACGCCAATCGTCTTCTGGATCATCGCTGCCGATAGCACAGGTGATCCCTCCCTGTGCCGACACCGTATGAGATCGTGTTGGAAAGACTTTTGAAAGGACCGCAGTGCGAAAACCAGTCTTCGCTAGTTGTAAGCTCGCCCGCAGACCCGCACCTCCACCACCGATGATGAGTGCGTCAAATTCGAACTCGTGATATTGAGTCCGGGTCATCCTAGAATCACCAAATTACCCACAAACCCAATAATACATAGACTAAGAGGGCCAAGATTACGAATGCTTGAAATCCCCATCGGAGGACATTACCGAACGATTTGAAGTGACCTTCATTCAGATAATCCGTACTCACCGTCCACATTCCAATCCATGCATGAATGGCGATCGCAATCAACGTCAAGGTACCAAAAACTCGCATATAGATCGATTCGATATATGCGATCCAATCGGAATAAGTGAGGTTTGGATTTAACCACAAAAAACCGACGACACACACAACGTAAGCACCAATGATCACCGCGGTGAGCCGTTGCAGCACAAAGTCCTTCAAGCCACTCGGTGACAAACTCGAAACGTTTATAACCATATCCATCCTGCTAACAGCAACGATACAAGAATTGACAAAATTAAAGCTATGAGTGCCGAAACCTTGCCTGCGCGTAAACTATCGCCAATGTGCAAGTCCATCAGTAGATGCCGGATACCGGCAATGAAGTGATACCCCACAAGTGAAAGCGAAATCCAAAGAATCACTGCGTAGACCGGTTCTCTGAACATTTGTTTGATCGAGTGAAAGGATTGTTCAGATTGGATTGAGTTGGCAAGTATCCAAAGAAAAAGTCCAGCCACGAAAAAGAGTAGAACCCCGCTTATTCGGTGAAGAATCGATACCAAAGCTGCTAGCGGTAATTCAACTTTCAATAAGTTTAGGAATACGGGACGGGAATCTTTCACGGCATGTACTTTGGTGCGGATTAACCTTAGAAATCTACTTGCAACGATGTATTATGATGAATCAAAGATTTAGGACTCGATGCTGATCGTTGACGAAACCAAACTGATTCTGACTCGCGCAATAGAACTAGATGCAATGCAGTGTTGCGAACTCAAAGTATTGAAACACTTACTAGTCGTGTTTTTTTTCTGAGAATTCGGAATCAAGCCGTAGACAAAGTTCCTTACTAAATCAAGAACCTTCGAACCCTACGATTCGAAAGTCTTTGACTGTCCATTAATCGTACTCAGATCTGGGGACTAATTACCAGCTACGGTAAGAACTCCCTTGAGTATGACAGTTTTTGGAGGTAAACAAAGATCATCTTTACAGGTTTGATAGGTCACCTCTCCGGTAATTTCATAATCACCAGGCTTACAATCTTCAGTAGCAATCTCCTGGGACACAGTCAACTGTGGTCCTCGATAGATTTCATAAGACCCTTTATATTGATGTGGGGGCATCTTTATCTCCCCTACTGTTTGTAAACTATCGGCAAACTCAAAAGAAACTTCGGTTTCTCGCATCCCTTGTTCTGCGTTTCTACCAGTCGGTGCATAAATATACCAACCGTCCTGGATGTCAATTGCCATAGAAATTTCAACTTTTCCACCTTGTTGTACCTTTTCGGGGACCAACAACTCCAACTGAACAGGCAAATCTTGGTCAGTCGGTACTTGTGAAGTTTCTTCTACTTGAGGGTTCGGTTTCGACAGGTGTTTTTCAACTGTACTAGTAATTTCTTCGTCGGAACCTAGTAGCACGTAAATTCTTCCTTGATGCCTCATGGTCAACCAGTGTTCTCGACCAGTGTCATACAGAACACCGACGGTTTCTTGCCAGTAATTCACGTTCAGATCGACGAATTCATCCAATTCTTCATCTGACTTCCACCCTCCATTGCTTTCAAGCATTGAAAGAAATTGTTCCTTGTAAGGCTTTTCCCGTGGAGGATATCGCCCCGGATCCTTACCCGCACTCTCAACATTGTTGACACCTTCCCATTCCCAAGACAGTTCATCGGAGAACTCGCCTCCGTTCACTGTTGCTACACTAGCGCCAATGATCAGATCCGGAGTGCCGTCGTTGTTCCAGTCATCGACGAACAGTCGAGGACCGCTACCTGGCAACGCTTTACTACCATCTGCAGTTGCCAATAAATCGACAGGAGTATGAAAACGGTGTTCTCCGTCGACTTTTACACCTTTAAAAAATGCAACAGCCATAGATCCTTCATTTCTATAACTACCTGTTACTAATAAGTCTAAGATTCCATCTCTATCCCAATCAACAACGTAGGGAGATACTTTGGAATCTCCTGCCAGTCGATTTCCAACATTTAAATAAGGCCAGTTTTCTATGGCTTCGTCAGGCGCTGATTCACCGATTGACAAAGGTTTACCGTTGATATCCAGTAAGAGTTCTCGTTTTCCAAACCTAGGTTTCTTTTTCGTACCAATGTTTTCGCTAATCTTCAGGGCACTTCCACCGATAATTAGGTCATAATCACCATCTCCATCAAAATCTCCCATTGCTGCTGAGGAGTAAACCCAATAGGCAAACGTTTTATCTTTTGCCGGTCTCCTTGCTTTCTTTGGATCATTTGAAAGGTTTGCCAAATCAGGATTCCAACTAGAAGATGGGTCTCCCTTCTGCTTTAAGGTTTTTCCTAGCAAAAAACCATCTTCGCTACCTCTAAACCAAGTTACTTCGCCAGGGTGATATTGTCCCGTGATCATGTCATCGAAACCGTCATCGTTAAGATCGTAAAAGTATGGAGTAAAGCCAATACAACACCACTGAGGAACTTCCATAACTGTACCTCGAGTATCTCGCGCCCACTCAAAATTACTCGAGAATCGTGGTTCTTCATTGGTTCCTATATTTTGGTAAACGCGAATAGACGAACCCAATTCTCCCATTGGGAACTTACTGCTATTGGTTTCAAACTCACCCACAAGAAGGTCCTTTTTGCCATCTCCATCCCAGTCCCAGAGAGCCGGTGCTGCAAGTCCATGTTTCTCAGTGAGAACGGGAGCATCGCCCGCCATAACTAATATAGGAGGTTGAAGTGTTGGTGCGCCGGGAACATCGGCACCGATAATTTCCGGAAATTTCATCTCTCCAAGTTGAATCTCGGACACTTTTGCATTCACAACTTCCTGACTGCAAACTACGAACGCGAAAAAACTACCAAGCGCGAAAAGCATTAGGAGAGAGGAATAAACTAATAGATTCTGTCTTGGCATAAGTTAGGGACCTCGGTAACAACAATACTGTGATACAAAGAATTATATTACGATATTAGCTTAGAGTTATCTACAGATCGTCCAATGGAGAATACAGATTTCACGCAAACATTAGATTCAGTCGATCGTATTGTCAGGTCCTCAGAATTCGCCGTCCTCATACGCGATTGGGGCTTTGCAACGATAACGGTCGCGGTTCGCGAGATTCAGCAATCGATTCGAGATGCGCATGTTACTAATGAGAACCTATCTAACGACGACTACGTCGGTAAAGTGTCCGCATGGTTGAGCGAACATGGAAACTGTGGTTATGTCCCTGTTTTTAACCTAACGGGGACGATCATTCATACGAATTTGGGTCGTGCAATATTAGACGCCGATCTCCTAGACCGCGCATTCTCTCGTTTACAAGGTCCGATCTCATTGGAGTACGACTTGAGAACTGGAAAAAGAGGGCAAAGAGAAAGCATTATCGAAGAACGATTATGTCGACTCACGAACTCCGAATCTGCAGTCGTGGTGAACAATAATGCGGCAGCACTCTTACTCCTGTTGAATACCCTCGCCTTAAATAAAAAAGTCCTAGTGTCGCGCGGCGAACTCATAGAAATCGGTGGAAGTTTTCGTTTACCAGAATTAATAGCGCGAGCCGGATGCCACTTGGTGGAAGTCGGCACCACGAATCGAACTCGAGTTTCAGACTACCGGCGCGCGATCACTACCGGCACAGCGTTACTGTTAAAGGTTCACAAGAGTAACTATGCGATAAAAGGATTCACCCAGGAAGCTACGGAGCAAGAACTAGTCGATCTTTCGCGAAGTGCAGGAATTCCTTTTGCAGTCGACTTAGGTAGCGGTGCACTAATCAACACTGAGCGATATGGATTACCGCGCGAACAGCGACCGCAAAGTTCTTTAAAGTGGGGTTGCGATGTCGTTACCTTCTCCGGGGACAAATTGTTCGGTGGACCACAAGCAGGTATTGTCGTCGGAAATAGTTCGATCTGTAAAAACATGAACTCAAACCCACTAAAACGGGCGTTGAGGTTAGACAAAGTTGCACTCACTTTACTTGATGAAACTTTAAAAGCGTATGAAGACCCACAAACATTTGAGACCCATGTCAAACTCTATCGTGACTTGCAAGTTTCAGAACGAATCTTACGACACCGCGCGTCCAGTGTTCAGAAACTTCTCTTGAAACAATTACCTGATTTCCAAGTTTCGACAGAACCTGTACAGTCACAAGTGGGCAGTGGTGCGCAGCCAGATAGTTTTCTTCCAAGCATCGCAGTTGTCTTAACTCATACCAGTGGAGCTGTGATGCAAAAACTAGAGCATTCGTTGCGCAATCTCCACACTCCAATAATCGGACGCAAGCACCGAAAGAAGCTATACCTAGATATGCGGGGTGCAGAACCGTTAGATTCCCTCCTCAATGAACTCGAACAGCTCTCGTGCTGATAACTCTAGCGGGTCATGTAGATCATGGCAAAAGTGCAATTGTTAAAGCCTTGACGGGGGTCGATCCTGATCGTCTCGAAGAAGAACAACAACGCGGACTCACCATTGATTTAGGCTTCGCTTATGTCGATGTACAGGGACACCGACTAGGTTTTGTTGATGTCCCCGGACACCATAAATTCATTCATAACATGATCGCCGGTGTGTCCAGAATGCAACACGCCTTAGTCGTGATAGCTGCTGACGACGGGATCATGCCACAAACCAGAGAACATATCAACATCTTAGAACTACTCGGGCTTCAACGAGGGACTATCGCCTTGAGTAAGGTTGACCGGGTATCTCAGACCGTTTTGGCTGAAGTTAAGGATCAAATTCGTAAATATTTACAACATACTTTTCTCAGGGAAGCTAGGATTGTCGAAATATCAATTCCGGAGAATACAGGTCTAAGTGAACTTCAGCAGACAATCGTCGCTACTGAGAATCAGTTTGTACGAAAACGTTCAAGAAGAGGTACTCGACTCAACGTGGACCGTTCGTTTTCACCGGTCGGCGAGGGAACAGTTGTTACAGGAATTGTGGTCGATGGGCAATTGGATGTCGGCGATACCGTCGCGATTCCTAGTTCAGGTCAACAAGTTCGAGTCAAAAACCTCGTGGTTAACGGTCTCCCCTCCACGACCGCAGCCGCTGGTGATCGTTGCGGTATTCAACTTGCTGGTATAAAGTCAGTGGACATCAGACGCGGTGATTGGTTGCGCGATCATGACTGTAGTTTTACGACAAAACAGTTCACTCTCCAGATTCAAGTTCTAAAAGACTTCACTAGACACATTCAAAGTTGGACCGCTGTGCATCTCTATCACGGTTCTAGTCACACTGAGGGGAAGATATTGCCTCTACTATCCCCTATGGCCCCTGCAAGTACCGGTCTAGTTGATGTACAGTGTGCGACTGAATTAAGTATCGCGATTGGTGATCGAGTAATCATTCGCGATATAGATCAATCCCAAACGATTGGAGGTGGTTGGGTAATATCCACCTCAGTACCCGAAACCCGTCGCCGCTTGACCTCACGAATAGATAGTCTTGTAAAGCTTGCTAATGTAATCGAAAATGAAGACATCCCGTGTAGCATCGAATATGCATGTCAAAACCGGATTGTCAAAGTAGAAGAATTAAGGCGATCTTGGAATCTCTGCAAAGTTGTCTTCAACGAATTGCTCAAAGAATCAAATGTTGTGTTGTTTAACGATCGAGTGCTGTTTCAACCGAAACTTAACAAACTTCAATCAAGAGTCGTACACTTTCTTGAACAATTTCATCGTAACTCCCCATCAAGTCCGGGTGCTTCAATCAATGAAATTTGGCAAGGTATTTCCGAAGATACCGAGACTATTCGCTTTGTGCTGGAACACGGTTTGAGCAATGGAGACTTGAACTTACACACGGGCAAGTATTCATTACGCACACATCATGTGGCAGCACCACAATACAACCAACACTTATACCAACGAGTGTTACCTTTCGTCAACTCTACACAACCAGCAACAGTCGGCGACATCGCGCGAGAACTAAAAGTACCAACTAGAAATTTGGAAACAGAGATGCGACGCTTCGCAGCGGCAGGATTACTCATCAAGGTCAGTCCGAAAAGATTTTTTCTAACCAATCAGTTGAAGAATATAGCAGATCTCGTTGAACATCTATACCAATCTGGCCCCTTTACAGTGGGTGACTTTCGAGACGCAAGCAAGATGGGGAGAATGGCGGGGATTGAAGTGCTAGAGTACTTCGACCGCGTTCGATTCACGCGACGCGAAGATAGCGTACGAAAGGTTATTCGTGCTTACGATTGCGAATAAAACCCACCAGAGTCAACACTTATATTGAACTTTTCCAACTACCGTTTCAGCGAAACGACGAGCATTTTCGATGTTCGTACCTCGTGCTAAAGCAACACCCATTCTGCGTTCTCCATCGACACTTGGTTTACCGAACAAACGTACTTTTGTGTCTGGTTGAACGAGTGCCTGCTCAATACCAGAATACCTAACGTTGTTTGACACGCCGGTCACACTTATGACATGACTAGCACTTGGTCCGTAGCACTCGATATTGGGAATAGGTAAACCCAAAAAAGCGCGGGCATGGAGCTCGAATTCTGACAAATCTTGACTAATCATCGTGACCATACCGGTGTCGTGTGGCCGCGGACTTAACTCACTGAAATACACTTCTTCACTTTTGATAAAAAACTCCACACCAAACAAACCATAACCACCAAGTGCATTTGTCACCTGGGTTGCGATCTCTTGACATTTTTTTAAGGTTTCAGGTTTCATCGGATGGGGTTGCCATGACTCCTGATAATCACCTTTTTCCTGTCGATGTCCAATGGGTTCACAAAATGATACCCCATCAATGTGTTGTATGGTTAGAAGAGTTATCTCGTAATCAAACTCAATGAGTTCTTCGACGATTATTCGATCGGCTGAACCCCTGGTATCTTCATGGGCAAAGTCCCATGACTTCCAAGCATCTTCAGGTGTTCGTACGGTCGATTGTCCTTTACCTGATGAACTCATCACGGGTTTGACCACACAAGGTAGTCCGATCTCTTGTAAAGCTTGTGAATACGCTTCTTTAGTATCCACAAATCTATAGTTCGACACCGGTAACCCTAATTGATCAGCCGCAAGATTTCGAATCCGCTCTCGGTTCATCGTGGTATCTACGGCATTTGCCGAGGGTACTACACGAAATCCTTCGGCTTCAAGCTCGACCAACGCCGAGGTCGCAATTGCCTCAATCTCTGGAACAATGTAGTCAGGTCGTTCTCTTTTGATAACTTCCAGCAAAGCATGTGAATCTTGCATATTCATCGTGATTGAGTGATGCGCCACCTGCATTGCAGGAGCATGGGGATACCGATCCACAGCAATCGTTTCGACTCCAAGTCGTTGTAATTCAATGACGACTTCTTTGCCTAGTTCTCCACTTCCTAGTAGCATCACTTTGGTAGCGTGCGGGGCAAACGGTGTTCCGATTTGACGCATATCTATTGATCTTGTGGGTGAATTGAGACGGTTGAGTGAATCTGTAATTGTAGTTTTATCATAAGACTGTTTTCGACGATGACTTGTTAAGTTGCATGAATGTTTAGTAAACGTACTGGAATTGACGACAAAACTAAAAAAGTAGGGAATGAACTTACTAAATTACTTTTCGGGTGAAACAGGTTAACCAACTTCGATGATCAATTCTTCAAAGTTTACCAACTTAGACAGGATTAGTTAAGTTTTTGTTATCGTCGAGTGTATGTTCAAAACAAATTCAGTGGTGTCATTGTGAGCGAACGCATCGTGGTTCACTTCTAGCTGTAATGATCCTATTGAAGTGTGGTGTTTCCTTTAACTGTCTGTACGATTTATGACGAATTCTCGCGAATCACAACGGTTATTGGTAGACATCATGGCGCATTGCGACGTCTTCGAAGGTCGCGATCGCTTCCAACATAAACGGAGTGAGTGCTTCTTGTTTTAATTTGTTAACGATCTCTCGACAACTGGGTGGTTCAGGGATTGTGTCTTTGTCGTCCCGAGAGAAGATTAAATAGGGAGGCGCACACAAGTGTTGTACTAGTACGTCGTGATCTAAACTGGGCCAGACGATTGAGCGTAGTAATTCCTGGCCGTTTGATTCAATGCTGAGCAGATCTCTCCGGTCATCGCAACAAAGATCTTTTGAAAACAATTGTATGATGTGACGTAGACGATCCACCGTGGGTGGGTGCTTACGAAACAACTTGAAGGGTTTAAACACATAGGTATACCAATCAGCAAAGCGACCATATTCGTGTCCGTGTTGAGACAGCCCAGCGGCTTCATCGCCTAAGTGAGCTGCTAAATCGATCAACGGTTCATGCCAACGAGTCATGCTGGAATAAACTGTGGATCCTCTTCTCCTACCCGCATACTGTTCATTGCCATCGACCCGAAGTGCATGAATTTGCTCACGCAATTCGGTATTGCCTGACGACCACAAATCAATAATGGGGTCAAGGCTTTCACACTTTCTATCTAACCAACGTTTTTCTAAAATTTGTATCCACTTATTACGGTCTTCCTGAGTTGAATTATTCTCTTCCTTGTAGATTTGATAGGAGAGCCCTCCAGACCCATAGGATTGTATATGTTCATCACGGTAGCAGTGCTGAGTTATTAGTGCATAATTATGAATTGCGTCGGCATGGCAAGTGTCGTTGAGTTCCCATTTATTCTCAGAATCCCAGTCGAGTTGACACTCAGGACGCGCCAGCACCTCTTGAACTCGCATAAAATCGCCTACTGGATCAGTAAATATTCGTTCAAAGGTGAAAGGGTTTTCGATGGAAACGAATGCAAGCGGATTGGAATAGAATGTATTGTCCGTCCCCCAATGATATGGGTTAATTGAGTTGAGATGTCGTTCTAACGCAGTTCGACATTTTTCACTTCCTATCGCCTCCCAAGCATCCCAGTGGCTTTCCCTAATTTTACGCCACGTTTTCCAGGATTGATCCCAATACCAGTCGTAAGGTGGGAAATCATTAACCCTACAGGCTTCACCGACGGATCCAGGTGGATAATCAACTGTGGGCAATTTCGGTATTTCAAGCGTTTCTGGTTGTGAGCTGACATTTTCAGGGATTGGAGAAATGGTTGCCACGACAGGTTGGATTTCAGGTGTGAAAGATTTATCTTCTGAGATCAAACGGGGGTAATTTAAAAACACAAGAACTCCCACGCCTAGCGCGACAAGACTAAGGAGGCTTCCAACGCCTATCCATAGTTTTAGCCGTCGGTTAGTTTGCATGTTGACTACTCGCTTTTGTCCTTTTCGTCCGCGCAAGAAACGCAAAAAGAGCAAGTACTTGAGCAACTTATGGTCACTAGTGGAACCTCTTGCAGTTGCGTTCACAAAACTAAAACTGATTATACGATAAATTCAAGGGAGACAAAAAGTCGATGGTGTCGATGGTGAAGAGAAGGATATGGCTATCTTGTTAATAAATTTACCACCAGATTAAAAAGTACTTCAAAGTATTCATACTTCCATAGAGACAAATCGTCGCGGAACAATGACCCACCATTGAGCAAGCAGCGAGTTTTTAACGCAACGATAGGTTCGTATAAGACTGGATTTTGTTGAGGAGATTAAGGTGAGGATTGTTGTGAAAGTTCATGTTATTGGACATCTATTTGAACTTAGTACGAAGCATTAAAAACCGTAAATTCTAGTGTTTAAGAGCACGATAAAATCGAAACTTTACAGAGCGTTCGAGAACCTTACAGGATTAAAACACATACTCTTGGTGCAGCTGTGTATTTCTTGTTTAACTCGCCAGCAGTTGTCTGAACTCGTTATCTAGATTGCTAAATTCAATAGATTTTGCGAGCGTTTCTAAACAACTGAAACCACGGACTAAACTCTCTTTCTCGATGTTCGGGTTTGACCCAAGAATTCTGAATCGTCCGAAAGACTCGTTCAGGATGAGGCATCATCAACAATACCCGACCATCTGCTGAAATGTTACCAGCAATTGCTCGAGTCGAACCGTTTGGATTCATCGGATAGATATCGGTCGAGTCTCCGAAACCATCGACGTATGTAAAAGCTACCTGCTTTCGAGAGATTAGTACTTCTACATCTTGATCGTTCAACATTGCCCTACCTTCACCGTGAGCCACAGGTATTGGAATTTGGCTACCAACCATGTCATGCAACCAAGGTGAATTCGTCTTCTCAACTTTAACCTGAATTGTCCGCGCTTCAAACCGGGTGGATGAATTCTGTTCGTACGTCGGCCAGTGCTCAGCGCCTGAAATTATCGTGTGTAATCGAGAAAGCATTTGACAACCATTACACACCCCTAAAGTCAACGTGTCGTCCCGAGCAAAAAATCTTGCAAATTCTTCCCGGACCATATCGTGAAACAAGATAGATTTTGCCCAGCCACCACCCGCTCCTAACACGTCACCGTAAGAAAAACCTCCACAGACCGCAAGTACTTGAAACTGTTCTAAACTAACCCGTCCTGCAAACAAATCGGTCATGTGAACGTCGACGCTTTCGAAGTCTGCAAAGTGAAAAGCCACTGCCATTTCTAGCTGCCCGTTGACTCCTTGATCGCGAAGAATCGCTACTCTGGGGCGTTCTATCGACGAGTTTGATGTTCGACGGTATTGATCGATAGAGAAAGCGAGTTGCTCATCGAGTCCGGGATCGACTTTGTCGATTAATTCAAACTCCGAATCTGCGCTGGCAGGATTATCGCGTAAACGTTGCATTAAATAGCTCGTACGTGCCCAGGTCTTCTCAAGATCAATGAGAGCGCGTTCGAAAATAATCTCGTCCTTATTCAGAATTTTGAGACTTTTTGTACTGATAACTTGTCCGACTCTCGTTCCGACCAAACCTCGATTCTGACACATCTCCTTTATTGTTTGCATGCTTTCCGAACTAATCTCAATGACGACACCGATTTCTTCATTGAAAAGTTCTTCGACCGACGAATCGTGGATAAATAAATCAACGCCCTTCCGCCCCGCAATCGCCATTTCCAGAACTGTAGTGAATAGTCCTCCGTCTGACCGATCGTGCATACTCAATATACATGACTGATCGTGTAAATCTTGTAGTAGCTCAATCAAGTTCAAGAGCGTTTGCGAATCATCAACATCAGGCATCGAAGTGTCAGTACGCTTAAAAACCTGCGAGACCGCACTTCCACCTAGCCGTCGCAGCGACGATAGTTCAATTAGCATTAACGACGATCCTGCTTCAACCAACTGAGGTGTTTTGGAATTCCTAACATCTGCGACTGGACCAAAAGCTGAAACAATCAATGATACCGGCGATACGACGCTATAGTCTTCCGAATCATTCGACCACTTAGTCGTCATTGACAGACTATCTTTTCCAACTGGAATTGCGATTCCTAAATCTTGGCAAAGGTGAGAAGCAGCTTCAACTGCATCGTATAAGGAAGTGTCTTGTCTATCCTGTCCCGCCGCAGCCATCCAATTAGCTGATAGTACCACTTCTTGTAGTGAAGTGAATCTCACACTACATAAATTTGTTAATGCTTCAGCGATCGCCATACGCGCTGAAGCTGCGGCATCAACCGTTGCTATAGGTGAGCGCTCCCCCATAGCCATCACTTCGCCGCGATAGGTATCGAAGCCAGCAAGGGTTATGCTCGCATCTGCAACCGGAACTTGATACGGACCTACCATTTGTTCCTGGGCGATCAACCCGGTGATACTTCGATCCCCTATCGTAACCAGAAACTTTTTCGACCCAACCGCAGGAAATCGAAGCACTCGTTCGATACATTCCGAAGGATCTAGATCGTCATAGCGAGTGCGTTGCACATGTTTGTCATGGTGAATGTAAGTTCTTACCATTTTGGGAGGTTTGCCAAGAATGACCTCTAACGGCAAATCAATTGGTGTCGTTTGTTTAGCAGAGTCCCTGACCTGAATTTGAGTTCCCCGTTGACTACGACTCAAGACGACATAAGGACATCGCTCGCGAGCACAAATCTTTTCGAACTCACCTAAGAGTTCAATTTTTATGGCTAACACATAGCGTTCTTGAGATTCGTTGCACCAAACTTCTAGCGGCGATAAAGAATTGTCAGCGCGAGGAATGTCTTGGAGATCAATGGATATCCCGTGTCCTAGTTCATGCAATAATTCGGGGACTGCGTTAGACAAACCACCAGCGCCAACATCGTGAATGAGAGTAATGGGATTGTTTTTTCCCATCGAAGTACAGCGATCGATCACCTCTTGGCATCGCCGTTGGAGTTCAGCGTTGTCACGTTGAACTGAGGCATAGTCCAAGTTCTCAGCTGAATCACCTAGATTCATACTTGAACTCGATCCACCACCGAGACCGATTAGCATCGCGGGACCACCCAAGAGCACTAGGTAGGTTGAGGCAGCACTGTTAGTCACATGAACGTGTTCTCGTTGAATCGCCCCTAATCCACCCGCAATCATGATTGGCTTATGGAATCCCCAACTCTGCGTTGGCGAAATTTGTTCTTCAAAAGTGCGAAAATATCCACAAATTGCAGGACGACCAAACTCATTGTTGTACCCCGCCGCCCCGATGGGACCTTCCAACATAATTTCTAAAGCAGTTGCTATCCTATCAGGTTTCTTTAACGATGGTTCCCATAGTTGCGGATCGTCCGGAATCCTTAAATGCGACGTTGTGAAGCCAACTAAACCAGTTTTCGGTTTCGACCCTGAACCCACTGAACCTTCATCACGAATCTCACCTCCCGAACCAGTCGCCGCACCTGGATACGGAGAAATACAGGTAGGGTGATTATGAGTCTCAACCTTCATCAAGATATCAATCGAACCTTCCTTCAATCCGTAAACACTCGAATCAATATCAGGTTGAAATCGACCAACTGGGGAACCTTTAATAACGGCAGCGTTATCCTTATAAGCCGACAATAGATTTTGATTATTGATCTTTGCACTCGTTATGCGAATCTTTTGAAACAACGATTGATTTGATAGTTTTCCATCGCAGATCCAAGAAGCATTGAAAATTTTGTGGCGACAATGTTCAGAATTTGCTTGCGCAAACATCATCAATTCGACATCCGTTGGATTCCGATCTAACTGTCGATAAATGTCGACTAAATAACCGATTTCGTCATTGGAAAGAGCAAGACCAAGTTCAGTTGAAATGCGTTGCAGTTGCTGAATGGGAGAACGGCTTATATCAACAGACTTGAGCAACCTTGGTTCTTTTTCGGAAAAGACAAGTGGGTACTCATCCGTACCAATCACCGATTCTGTCATTCGGTCAACTAAGATTGTTGTGACTTCAATGTTGTCGACGTCAAAAAACCACTGTACTCCTCGCTCAATTCGAACGACGGCATCCAGACCACAAAGTTTGAAAACATCGGTAGCTTTACTGGACCAGGGAGAAATCGTACCTAGTCGCGGGACTATGGTAAATTGACTTTCATGTTGATTGCTTGAATCAAACGCTTCTCCATAATCAAGCAATTGTTCTACTACAGCAAACTCAGTAGGGGTTAGTTTTCGGTGACATTGAAGCAAATGAACGAAGCGAGCATCGATGTTGTTGATGGCAGGATCAAGAGCAGACAGACGATGCAGTATCTTTTGGAGTGTGCCCGTATTATGTGCCCGCGCTCCATGGTGAACAACTAAATTAGACTCAGGGATTTCGTATAGGGTTCGAGATTCTAAGTCCATCAATCCGTAGATTCAGTTCGGCGACGTGCAAAAAAATTGTGAATCAATTCAGCACAGGCTTTTTCAAGGACACCTGCTTCCACAGTCATGCGATGATTCCAATGTGGCAAATCTAGTATAGCCAACTTAGACACCACGGCACCTGATTTTGGTTCTCTTGCACCAAACACTAATCGTTGGATTCGTGCATGAATCATGCACCCGATGCACATAACGCACGGTTCAATCGTGACGTACAGAGTGGTCCCGGGGAGTCGATAGTTTCGTTCCAACAAACTAGCGTTTCGAATCGCCTGACATTCAGCATGAGCAGTCGGATCGTTAAACCGGCGAACACTGTTAAATCCTTCGCCTATGATTCGTTCATCTTTAACTAACAGTGCTCCGACAGGTACTTCATCCAGTGCTTGGGCACGTTGCGCCAGAATCAACGCACGACGCATGAACTGGATGTCATTCACATGAAGAGTTATTCTTCTTCGATCGCTACAAAACCAGAAGCTAATTCCTTCTGTAATTGAGGTTGTACCGCCGCGTAATGACTAAATTCCATGGTATAAGTCCCTTTACCACCTGAAATTGAACTGAGACGCGAGTGATACGTTTGCATTTCTCGAAGTGGAACCTTACCCGAAATATCCGTTGTCGTATCAGAGAGAACTGATGAGCCACTAACGATCCCACCCATCGAGGCTAAATCGCCAGTAACGTCTCCCATACAATCGCTGGGAACATTCACGGTAACCGACACAACGGGTTCCATTACAATCGGTCGGGCTTTTGTAATTGCATCCAAAAATGCTTTCTTACCTGCTTGAACGAAGGCGATCTCTTTTGAGTCTACCGGGTGATGCTTTCCATCATAGACCCGAACCCTGATGTCCTGCATCTCGTGCCCGGAAATAGCACCCTGTACCATCACTTGACGAACACCTTTCTCAACGGCTGGAATAAACTGACCAGGAATGACTCCACCAACAACTTCATCCACAAACTCAAACCCAGCACCCCGTTCCATTGGCTCTATTTTTAAGTAGACTTCACCAAATTGCCCCGCACCACCAGTTTGCTTTTTGTGTCGATTGTGTCCGTCCGCCGTAGCCGTTATGGTTTCTTTATACTCAATTGAAGGGAAGTCAGTTAGTATTTTGACACCGTACTGACCTTCTACATGTTCGACAATTCCCCGGAGATGTGCTTCTCCCATTCCACGGATTACCATTTCATTCAGAGCGGCAACATGAACAACCCGAAATGAAGGATCTTCAATAGCAATGGTTTGGAATGCCTCGGATACTTTTTGTGCATCATTGTCGTTTTCGACTTGTATGGCTTTACCGAGAACTGGAGTTGGTAACGCAATTTCTTTAACGCGAATGTTATCTTCTATACGAGCATCTCGTAACATCGAGTTGTATTGCACCGATTCCATCCGAGGAAATGCACAAATCTCGCCAGCTTTGACTGAATCAACTTCAACCGTTTCAGCTCCCATTAAACGATAGGCATGTGCCATCTTCGCCGGTTTTCGATCACCATCGATGTAAAGTGGTACACCAGCATTGACAGTACCGTCATGCACTCTGACCACAGCCATCCGACCTTTATATGGATCAATCGTTACCTTAATGACCTGTGCTAAGAAAGTCGCTGACTGGTCATTGGAAGCCGTTTGTTCAGCATCGCCTTCTTGCGTTCGAACGGTAAACTTACTAGGGTTACCTGTACTCGGATCAGGTAACAAACGACAGCTCGTTTGCAAAAACTCAGATATACCAGTTTGATTAACGGCTGAACTGAAGAAGATGGGAACTAAATGGCTCTCGCGCAAGGCCGTCAAGAATGCCGCGACAAGACGTTCCTCAGGTAGATCCTCGCCTTCTAAATACAGTTCCATTAGATCTTCATCGATTTCGACGATTTGATCAACTAGTTTTTCGTGTGCTGATTCAACGTCGAAAATGTCGGTATCGCTATCTCCTTGGTCGAGAAAACAGTCCACGACCGAAGTTCCTCTGTTCGATGGTAAGTTAATTGGTAAGCATTCGTTCCCAATATCAAGTTGAATCTGTTCAATGAGACTGGTTAAATTTAACCCATCGCCATCAATCTTATTGATCACGATGGCACCACAAAGGCCATATTCTCGCGCCGTCTTGAAGAGTCGGCGCGCTGAAGTATCGACGCCGGTTTGTGCATCGATAACTAAGACGGCCGTTTCAACCGCGGGTAATACTGAAAGAGTTCGCCCAATGTAGTCATGAAATCCAGGAGTATCAATGACATTGACCAACTTTGATTGATAGTTGAAACTCACAAAAGCTGGATCAATAGAGTGCTGAGTCTGCTTCTCACGAGGTTGGTAGTCCGTCGTAGTGGTACCGGCTTCAACCGTCCCCTTCGAATTGATTGCACCGGATTCAATGAGCAATGCCTCGCAAAATGTCGTCTTCCCAGACCCAGCAGATCCAATCAGGGCTATATTGAGGATATCCTGTACTTTATCAACCATGGGGGTTCCTTAGTTCCTTTTGTATTGTTGAGGTGTGTTCCGAATTCTCATATATCATAACTTCAATAAATTGAATTCGAAATAGTTTCAAGTTTAAACCATCAATTTAGGTGTGTTTTATTCCCACTCAATCGTCGCGGGTGGTTTACTCGTTACGTCATAAACGACGCGTGAGATCCCTTGTACTTCATTCACTATTCGATTAGAAATCTTACCGAGTAAATCAAAGGGTAGTTTAGCCCACTCCGCGGTCATAAAATCAGTCGTGGTTACTGCACGCAGCGCACACACCGGTTCATATACTCGCGTATCCCCAACCACTCCAACGGATCGTGTCGGAAGCAATACGGCAAAAGCTTGAGCCACGCGGTCATACCATTCATGCTTTTTGAGTTCTTCTAAGAAGATATGGTCTGCTTGTCTAAGTGTATCGACCAAGTCTCCATTAAATGCACCCGCAATTCTGATCGCAAGTCCTGGTCCAGGGAATGGATGACGCGCAATCACTTCAGTCGGCAACCCTAGCTCCAAACCTATACTCCGGACCTCATCTTTGAATAAATCTCGTAAAGGTTCAAGAATTTTAAGTTGTAGCCGTTCAGGTAAACCACCAACATTGTGATGACTTTTAATCACGTGAGATTTTCCATACTCTGTTTGTGCTGATTCCACTACATCTGGATAAATCGTACCTTGTGCCAGCCATTTGACGTCTCCAAGTTTTTCAGCTTCTTCTTCGAAAACATCAATGAATAAACCACCAATGACCTTGCGTTTAGTCTCTGGTTCAGCAATGCCTCGAAGAGCATCATAAAACCGTTCCTTTACGTGCACAACTTTGACACGGACGTCGAACGCGTTCGTGCTTTTTATCGTCGCCATGACACTTTGTACTTCTTGCTCACGAAGTAATCCAGTATCAACGAATATACACTCAACTTGGGAACCCAAGGCACGACTCAATAAAGCCGTCGTAACACTCGAGTCCACACCGCCGGACAAACCAATCACAACACGTTCGTCCTCCACGGCAGACCGAATCGCATCGATCTTGTCATTGATAACGTTTTTTGAACTCCAGGTAGGAGTACAACGGCATATTCGCAAAACAAATCGCCGTAGGATATCGAGTCCGTAGTCGGTATGAGTGACCTCTGGATGAAACTGCAGACCATACAATCGACCGTCACTCGACATACATGCCGCGATATCACAGTTTTCACTAGAAGCTGACATTTCCAGGTGTGGTGGCAACGCGGTCACGTGATCACCATGACTCATCCAAACCGAAACAGTTTCAGGTAATCCTTCAAACAACGGATTACCATTCGCGACACTCACTTCGGTTCGCCCAAATTCACTCTTTTGTGTGTATTCGACGTGGCCACCTAACTGGGCAACGAGTGCTTGCATTCCATAGCAAATTCCCAGAATTGGAAGATCACTTCGTAGAATGGATGGATGAACTCGTGGTGTTTGTTCCCAACGAACGGTTTCCGGACCGCCTGAAAGAATAACACCTTTGGGTTTCAGTTGATGTACTAAATCAGGAGGGTGATCATGCGGATGTACTTCGCTATATACACCTATTTCACGTAAGCGTCGTGCAATCAACTGAGTGTATTGTGATCCAAAATCGACGACGAGAACTACGTCATGTATCGGTCGATTTGCGCGATTTTGGTTTTCCAACACCGAAAAGACGAAGGTAGTGCTTCGTTAAGTTCCAGGGTAGTTTGGTGCTTCTTTAGTCACGGAAACATCGTGGACATGGCTCTCAGACATGGATGCTTTGGTAACCGGTATAAACTCACCTTTTGCTCGTAGCTCGTAAATGTCTTTACAACCTGTATATCCCATGGCTGATCGCAATCCACCGACTAACTGTTCAACAATAGGACTGACCGGTCCTTTGTAAGGTACCCTCCCCTCAATACCTTCGGGAACGAGTTTTCTGTCGTCAACACTGTTTTGTTGGAAATAACGATCACGAGACCCGTACAGTTGTTGCATAGCTCCTAGCGACCCCATCCCGCGGTAACTCTTATAAGTTCGTCCTTGGAATAATTCAATTTCACCAGGGGCTTCTTCCGATCCCGCGAGTAAAGAACCTACCATAACACTTTCCGCGCCTGCGACAATAGCTTTCGCGATATCTCCCGAGTAACGAATACCACCATCCGCCACAACCGGAATGTCTTCATCTTTTGCTACTACCGTTGCTTCGGTAATTGCAGAAACTTGAGGTACGCCTACTCCACTAATTACGCGAGTTGTACAAATACTACCAGGACCAATCCCTACTTTCACCGCATCAACTCCTGCGTCGATTAGTGCTTTTGAACCTTCGCCTGTTGCTACATTACCGCCCATAACTTCGACCTGTGGGTACTTCTGTTTGATCCAACGAATTCGATCCAGCACTCCTTTTGAATGGCCGTGGGCAGTATCAACGACGATAATGTCGACATCGGCTTCAACTAGCGCTGCAACTCGTTCGTCCGTATCTGGACCGGTTCCAACGGATGCCCCGGTTCGTAATCTTCCTAGCTCGTCTTTACACGCGTTCGGGAAAGCTTGACGTTTTTCGATATCTTTAACAGTAACCATTCCCGTTAATCGAAATTTATCATCTGTCAAAAGAACCTTTTCAATTCGGTGTTCGTGCAAAAGTCGAGTAATTTGATCCAATGACGCAGCTTCATCCGCAGTAATGAGTTTAGATTTTGGTGTCATTACAGACGAAACAGTTGCGTTTAAATCTCGTTGAAAACGAATATCGCGGTGTGTAACTATGCCAACTAACTCTCGATCTAGGACAACAGGTACACCAGAAATCTTATGCTTTGCAATAAGTTGAAGTAAATCACCGACGGTAGCCTTTGGACTAATCGTTATTGGATCCCGAATCACACCAGATTCGAACTTCTTCACTTGCTGAACGTGAGAGGCTTGCTCACGGATCGACATATTTTTATGAACAATCCCAATCCCACCTTCCTGCGCTAAGGCAATAGCGAGCCGAGACTCGGTAACTGTATCCATCGCCGCTGCAATCAATGGAATATTTAGTGAGATTTTTCGACTCAACCGTGAATTCGTTGAGACTTCTGAAGGTAGAACTTCTGAGTAGGCAGGTCGAAGTAGCACATCATCGAATGTGAACGCGCGTTGTTTACCGGTCTTCAAATTGTGCACTCGTACAAAAATGCAATTTTAATCATACAAATACCATTCTGCTGAAAGTTCCTAACTCTTTATTGTGGAATCACTTGTTGTTGCCCGTAAATTCACCGCTTCGCATTGACCAAACTAATTGATTCGATACAATAAATCAAGCGTTTTTGTTATCCTCGTTCGGTTCGACCATCGTCAATGCATACAACCTCCCAAGTTGGAATCAACGAACCAATTCTCACGGTAAGTGAACTAAATAGTCAAGTTCAACAATATCTAAAAGAAGAGTTCCCGCGGGTTGTTGTTGAAGGAGAGGTTACAGGACTACGTGCTCCTTCCGCTACCGGCCATTGGTACTTTCAGTTAAAAGATGATCGATCGGTCCTTCCATGCGTGATGTTTAAGTGGGCCACTACACGCTTGAAGTTCACTCCAACTAACGGTATGTTGGTTCATGTCAGGGCCAGATTAACACTTTACGAACCACAAGGCAGGTTTCAAGCAGTGATCGAGTTCATGGAACCACAAGGCGAAGGTGCCCTAAGACTTGCGTTTGAACAATTAAAAGCCCGTCTCCGCGAACAGGGTTGGTTTGACGAACATCGAAAAAAACTATTACCCAAATTTCCGAACAATATCGCAATCATTAGCGCACAGTCCGGTGCGGCAACACGAGATGTGTTTGTGAACATTTGGCGCCGATATCCTTGTGTAGATTTGAGACTGGTGCCAACTTCAGTCCAAGGTGCCACTGCAAAATTTGAAATCACCACTGCAATTCAGCATGCTAATCAAATGGAACCAACACCCGATTTTGCTATTCTTACGCGCGGTGGGGGATCTTTAGAAGATCTCGCACCCTTCAATTCTGAGGAAGTTGCCAAGGCCATATTTGAAAGTGAAATTCCGATCGTCTCCGCAATCGGACACGATGTCGATTACACCATCGCGGACTTCGTTGCAGATTTTCGCGCCGCGACTCCCTCAACCGCTGCAGAACAGGTAACTCCAGACAGCAATCAGTTGCAAAGCATGTTCATACAACACCTTAATAAATTCCACCAAATATACCTTTTTCAAGAAAATAGAAAGTTGGAACGACTAAAAACGCTAAGCCGTCTTCTGCCAAACCCTAAGAAAGTATTGAGTACCAAAGAACAACAAATTGATTATTTGAAAGATCGGATAACAACGAACGTAACACATACGGTATTCGGGGACCGGACTGAGTTCGAAACCCTTATACACAGACTATTGCAAGTGTCGCCGACGAACAACTTGAACTTTGCTGATACCATGACGAACAATGTTATGCATGAATTACGTGCGTCTATAACAAAGGTCATTGAGAAACGACAATCTCAGGTTGAGCATAACCTAGATTTATTGGAACGAGTATCCCCACAATCTAAATTAAGGGTCCAAAGTAATTCAATATTGGCAAGTATTGAACGTGCACGAATGAGTATACAGTCTAGACTAAACAAAGCGAATACCGTTTTTTCCTATATTCGAAATGACTTGCATCGAGCATCTCCCACTACACAAATTTCAGCATCGACGAGTAGATTGTTTGACCTTACTCGACGGCTGCAAAACTCCATGTCCCAACTAGTAAAACAATCCACCATAAACTTCACCACACAGAGTGAAAAGTTAAACACGGTCAGTCCGCTGTCGACACTAGAACGTGGATTTGCTGTACTTTCTAAACCAAATCAATCAAAGTACGGTACAATCGTGAGGAGTGTAGACGATGTTCAAGCCGGTGAAACAATACACACTCGTATTGTTGATGGGGTAGTCGTATCGACAGTTTCCAAAATTGAGGAGGAGTAAGACCTTTGACCCTGCGATATATTTTTAAGTCCGTGCAATCCAATGATTTTGTCAGTATTCCCATCATAAGTGCCACAATCTTCCTTTTCATGTCGTTCAGTGCACTGTACCCACAAGAAATACCGACTGGAGTTGTAGGTGGTGTGGTAGCGATTTCGTTACCTGGAGATTCTCAGTCTGCAACGTTTAACCAAAAGAATCAGCTCATCGTGAATGACACCGCAATTGTTGGAATTCCACTTGATATTGAACCGGCAACTTACGAACTCGAAGTAGTCCAAGTCTCTAACGAGACGATGAAATTACCGTTCGTTGTAATCGACAAAAAATATGAAGAACAACATATCACAATCGACAATCAAGAACAAGTTACACCGCCGCCGGAATACTACGAACGACTGGCCCGGGAAGCAGATTTAATGCGTACCGCTTATGCAACTCTGTCCCCTAGCAATCCAAATTTACTACCGATAACCCTACCTACTGAAGGAATCAAAACTGGTGTGTTTGGGACAAAACGTTTTTTTAATGGGGAAGCAAGAAACCCGCACTCAGGAGTCGACTATGCTGCCGACAAAGGTACTCCTATTCTATCACCAGCACCAGGCACTGTAATTCTGACAGAAGATATGTTTTTCAACGGCAATACCGTTGTCATTGATCATGGTATGGGTTTTGTCTCAGTCTTATGTCACATGGATAGTATTTTGGTAGAGGTAAATGAAGTCGTTGCGCGTAGTGAGCAAGTTGGAACAGTTGGTTCAACGGGCAGGTCGACCGGTCCACATTTACATTGGACTGTCGCGTTACAAGGTGTCAAAGTAGATCCAGAAGTGTTTATGTCCGTCGCAAATGCAACTCTCGAAACAAAAAACGAAACTGAAAACAGTGACAATTAACCAGCCGACTTACGGTGTTTAATCAAGCGACTTCTATGCTTTTGTTGCCGCGGTGTGAGTTTATTTTTCCGCTCACCAAATGGATTAGTGGTCGTACGAAAGTTCAACCTTATCGGCCAACCGGCTAGATCAAGTCTGGTTCGAAACTCGTTTTCCAAATATCGCACGTAGGAGGCTGGTAATTTTTCAGCCTGATTACCGTGAATGAGAATCTGCGGAGGATGCGAGCCAATCTTATGCGCATATCGCAAACGAATGGCGTGTCTCCCCACTGTTGGTGGTGCGTGAGATCGCACACAATCTTCCAACACCTCTGTAAGATAACTCGTCGTAAAATCAAACTCACCTCGTCTATGCAAGTCTTGAACTATCCCAAACAGTGAGGTCACACCAGTTTTCCTAAGAGCCGACACGAATCTGACCGAAACCCACGGTGCAAATCGCAAGCGTCGTTGAATCTCGGCCGTACAAGACTCTTTTTCCGAGCCGTCTAACAAGTCCCATTTGTTAACAACGAGAACAATTGCCGACCCAGCATTAATTGCATAGTGAAGTAAATGTAAATCTTGTTCCACAATTCCTTCGTGTGCATCGACAACTAATAAGCTTACTTCGCTGTACTTTAACGCGTCTAGTGCTTTGACTATCGAAAATTTCTCAACCACGTCATTTGTGCGTCCTTTCCTACGAATACCAGCAGTATCTATCAATTCAAAGGTCGCTGCCTTTTGTTGTAGGACAACCCGTACCGCGTCGCGAGTTGTGCCGGGTGTACCATCAACCACACATCGATGGGAATCAGCTAAAGCATTTATCAAACTCGATTTCCCGACGTTAGGACGACCGATAACGGCGACAGGTAGACTGGTAGAAGTAGACTTAACGCTATGATTCATAGGCAGTCTACTTTCCATCTCCTGTTTGAGCGAATTCACCCCTTCACCGGTCTGCGCCGAGAGCCGTACCGATTCCAATCCAAGACTGTAAAACTCAGTTTGCTCAATTTCAAGACGATGAGAGACTTTATCGATCTTGTTTATTCCAAGCAATATATCGGTACCACTCTTTCGTAATTCCAAACAAATTTGTTGATCTAGTGAGGTAACGCCGTCAGCTGCATCCGTAACAAACACAATAAGATCAGCTTCTTCAATTGCGAGTTGAATTTGTTCATCGACTAGAGTAGAAATCGGCAGAATGTCGTGTAGTCCGCCGGTATCAATTAAAGTAATGTCGGCATTCGAGTCGGTCTGAACTTGTCCGTATTGTCGATCGCGGGTTAGCCCAGGCCGGTTATAGACAATGGCATTCCGACTTCTGGTGAGGACATTAAATAGTGTAGACTTGCCGACGTTTGGGCGACCTACAAGCGCGACTACACCGGCGCGCTGAGTGTTCATTCCAATGTAGTGATGGACACCGCTTGTAGTTTCCCGGCGTCATCCAACGCATAAAAGACATCGTCTCCGGCTTGGACTAAAGGCGTTTGAAATGACTTACCCAATCGCCGACTTCCAACTAAACGACCGTCATCCTGTGCAAGAACGTGAATAAATCCTTTATTGTCACCTACAACGAGGTAGTCACCATGCACGAGTGGGTCAGTCAGAGTCAAAGACTGAAGCATCGGTTGTCGCCATAATTCGTCTCCGCTCTGGCGATGTATCGCAACAATCTCATTGTCATCCCTAACGACGAATAGGTGATCTACATTATGAGCAAGAGCATGAAAAGATGGTTCTGCGGCTTCCCAAATTATGTCTCCAGACTCTCGATTCATTGCACGTACCTTACCTTGATGGCTTGCTGCATAGACAAAACGATCGATGACTACAGGTCTCCCATCCACATCAATCATCCGATCAATATCTGTTGTACCTTCGGGTAGGGTAACTCGTTGTTCCCAAATCGGTAGACCGGAAGCAATTTCAACGGCCGCCACCGACCCATTGGCAAAACCCGAAATTACATAAGGAGGAGAAATTGCTGGAGAGGCAGTTCCTCGTAGTAAGAGTGCTGGGGTTTGGGTATCGAAGGTCCAACGTGTCGTACCGTCTGCTACTTCTAACGCCGACATTTTGCCGTCGCCAGTTTGCACAATGACTACTTCTGCGGCAACAGCAGCTGGTGCAAGCACTTCACCACTAAGTAACTGCCGCCAAACTTCTGACCCATCGGTAATGTCCAACGCAACCAAATGCCCCCTAACGGTCCCGACCAAGACCAAACCGCGACCTACACCAACACCCCCGGCGACGAATGAAGGATCACTTCGATCAGTCAAATCAAGCATCCGTCTGCGATCCGGTTGCCCAATCTGCGCATCCCAGATTCGATCACCGTTGAATCGATTTAAGGCAACAACTAGACCGTAAGCATCAGCGGCAAAAATTCGATCGGCTGCAATCGCCGGAGTATTCTTCACATATTTCTTTCCAAGTCCCTTACCAATTTTTCGAGACCATTGAACACTTAACTTAACCTCAGCATCGTAATCTAAGCTCAACTTAACTACTACATCTTCTTTGTCTGACGTCGAACCTCTCTTGAAGAAGCCACAACCGCCAAGTAAGCCAGTGACCATGACCATGACGAGTACTGTGCTCCAGACACGGGCGCAAAACAAAGTACTTTTCACGAGGAGGGATCCAGGCTCGTATTGTCCGAAAGCTTAGGCATAAGAGCAATCTTCAATTTGATTCGCTCTTTATGGGAACTGGTATACGCCTCCTCGTAAGCCTCGTCATAAAATTGTTTTGCTTTGGCAAATTCTTCTCTCTGACGGTGAATATCACCGGTGATTTCCAAGACGATTGCTGCATAACCACTCTTAGTTTTAGGTAAAATCGATAACGCTTCGTCTTGTCGGTCAAGTTGCAAATATATCCGTGCCATTCGAATACTGATGAGTTCCTTCAACGTCTTATCGTTAGTACTTGCTAACGCTGAATCGAGATACCCTAAGGCAGCGTCGAAATCCTCAGCTTCAACACTCTCTTTCGCACGTAGCATTAACAGGTAAACACTGTATCCCGAACTAGGATACTTCCGCAAGAATTCAACCGCGAGACTATCAGCTTGTTCGGAATCTTCAGTTTCCACTGCAAGTTCATACTGATAAAAAAGTTCGGCAGCTTCTTGTACCTTATTCTCCTGATGTTCTTGAAAAAGTCGCCACCCGACAAACCCTGCTAATCCAACAAGAATTGCTACGATGATGGGAATTCCCCATTCCTTCCATAATTTTTTTAACTGTTCAGCGCGATCTTCGTCGTCAAATATGTCTACCAAATCTTAAAACTCCAGCTTTGCATACAGTGTTGTCAGCAGGTCTGACAAAGGAATAGTTTCTTGTGGTCGCTTGGACCGAAGCCACTTTAATGTGACCGTACGATCCCGTTGTTCATCGTCACCGAGAATTAAAACCCATGTTGCTCCGGAACGATCTGCCCACCGCAATTTAGTCTTAATTTTACCCTCACCTATATGTTGGCGTACACGAACGTCCGAACCAGACCTTAGTAAATGTGCAACTTCTAGTGCATACTGTTGGTGAGATTCCTCCATCGCGACAACGTAAATGTCGGTGGAAATCCGTTCCACATCATGCAATTGTTCATGCAAAAGCGCAATTCTTTCTATTCCAGCAGCAAAACCAACACCTGGTGTTGGTTTGCCACCCAAGAGGACTGTCAAACTATCGTACCTCCCTCCGGCGCAGAGTGCATCCTGTGCGCCCACGCCCGTACCAATCCATTCAAAAACAGTATCGGTATAGTAATCCAATCCACGTACTAGGCGGTGATCAAGCTTGTACGGAATATTGGCTTTTTCCAATAGATTCAGAACCTTTTCAAATCGTTTCTTAGATTCGACTGACAGTGAATCCATCAACTTCGGTGCGTCGCGCAAAATTACTTGAGTTGCTGGTACTTTTGAATCGAGAATACGTAGTGGATTCATTTTTAATCTCGTCTTACTATCGTCATCTAGTAAGTGCGAAACAGGCTGCAAAGCATCAACCAATTTGGCTCTAAACTGGGCACGTGCGTCCGATGAACCAATGCTATTGATATGTAATTGCACACCACTACTAATCCCAAGTTCAGAAAATACGTCTGTTACAATTTGAATCAGTTCGAAATCGCTGAGCGGATCCTCAAGACCTAAAGTCTCAGCACCGACGTGTTGAAACTGGCGGTACCGTCCGGCTTGTGGTCGTTCGTACCGAAACATAGGACCCATGTACCACAATCTAGGTCGATCGTCATAACAAAGGTTTTGTTGAATCGCGGCACGCACAACGGAAGCTGTTCCTTCAGGTCTTAACGCGAGCCATTTTTCATCACGATCGAGAAGTCGGTACATCTCCTTTGCGACTGCGTCGGTAGATTCACCTAGACCTCGCTTGAACAGTTGTTCGTATTCGACAATTGGGGTTCTAATTTCCTCAAAGGAGTACGATTCAAGAACGAGTCGAAATACAGATTCAATATGTGAAAGACGACCGGCATCAGCAAAGAGGACATCGCGCATTCCGCGGACGGAAGGTATAATTTCAGTCACTGTGGCAACGTCAGTTGGGCTTGATCTTCCCCCTCCGAAATGTATGGATCAAGTGATATCTCCTCACCGCGAAATTCAATCCTAACGCCATGTGCGTAGCCTAAACGAATCGAAAATGGTTGTTCACCATCAAGTTCAAGCGTCGAACCTGCCGCTTGAACACCATTTACCAAAATATTGCCACCACCATCTCGGACAACCAACCACGATTCCTCAGCGAATTCGAAAACTAGGGCTTCGCCGTCTTCTGCTCCTTCACTTTCTACAACTGATTCGTTAAGTTCGTCGTCCTCTACGGTCTGATGTTCGACGGATAACTCATGAGTATCTTCTTGATCTAAGTCAGTGTTGAGTACTTCTCCGTTTGTTGGTACTTGAAATGGAAAAACTTGAACGTTATCTGATGAAAAATCATCGCCTAACGGTACCTGTAGAACAGTGCTGTCATTGGGAAGTGTTGTTTCGTCATTAATTGCGTTCTCTCGGTTATTAACAAAGTCTTTTAAAGCGTCCTTTACACTGTACTGACCATTTTCTTCAGCTGGCTTCGTTTGCGAAATATCTTGGTTTTCGCGAATCTCTTCAACCTCACTGGGATCTGACAGTTCTTCAGTAACGTCTTCCCGAGAAGATAGTGAATCATCCTGTTGCTCTTTCTGCATAACAAGGAACCAATAAGCAAGAACCGCCCCAATCGCGAGTACAAGGATACTCAACACCGAGACGAGCAACACTTTCGAGTAATCTTTGGGAAGCCCTCCAGTCGCTTGCGGTTCGACAAATTCTTCTAAAGTGGACGTTCGAGTTTCTTGATTACTTGCTACCTTAAACGCATTGATCACCGCATCGGCATCAATGGCTAGGAAATTTGCAAGAGTGTTCAAATACCCAATGACATAACCATAAGAAGAAATTCCCGATGCATCATTGTTTTCGAGATCGTAAATATGTTGTCGAGAAATACGCGTGTGTTCCGACAACTGCTCAATCGAAATTCCACGTTCTTCACGCGCTTGTCGTAGAAGCTCACCAAATGCCGGAACTGGCGAGGACGAACTTTGATCTTCAGATTGGCTGTTCACGTGATTTCAACCTTCCGATACATGAAGTGATGGCGTATAGTTTCTAGCTCTACGCTGAGTTTTGTCGTTAAAGGCACCCATTAACTGACCACAGGCTGCGTCGATGTCTTCTCCTCGAGTAGATCGTGTAGTAGTCATTATTCCCTGAGAAAGTAAGATTTGGTAAAAATTCTTGATCGCATCGTCCGAGGACCGCTTCAATTTCCCTAACCTAATCGGATTGAACGGAATGAGGTTGACTTTGCAACGAAAATCTCGCAAAAGTAGACTAAGTTCACGCGCACAATCTTCTGAGTCATTAACATCCTGAATCAGTGTGTATTCAATGGTAACGATTCGACGATCATGTAATGAATTTAGATACTGACGACAGGCATCCAATAAAACAGAAATCGGATATTTTCGATTGATAGGGACAAGCCGATTTCGAAGGGTATCGTTAGGTGCATGTAAAGACACCGCTAGCGATGCTTCGGTTCTCGAGCACATATCAAGTATCCGTGGGACGACTCCAACGGTGCTAATCGTAACTCGTCGTTTAGATATACCGAAAGCGAGATTGTCCATGAATATGTCGCAAGCTGACATCACCGCGTCAAAATTCATCAATGGTTCACCCATACCCATGAAAACGACATTGGAAATCTTACCGCGTTCTGGTCGAAGTAATAGCCAATCATGAACCACGACGACCTGACCAACGATGTCTTCCACGGTTAAATTACCTGCGAAACCTTGCTTCCCGGTAGCGCAGAATTCACAATCAAATGAACAACCGAGTTGAGAAGACACACACAGAGTATTTCTACTACCATCTGGTATGAGTACACATTCCACCGCTCCACCGGAGATTGTCTTCACCACCCATTTCACAGTACCATCCACCGACTGTTGTTCGCCAATTACCTCTGGAACTCGGAAATCAGTAATGGCTGCGAGTTTATCGCGAACAATTTTTGATAAGTTTGACATCTGATGTATGTCAGTCACGCGGCTGTGATAAATCCACTTCATCACTTGATGGGAGCGATATGAACGACTGTCTATAGGCGCAAGAAACTCTTCCCAATCACTTCTAGTGAGACTGTAAGGGTTTGTTCTTGGTTCTGTGGGTATGTATGTCACAAGTTATCGTACCAAAATCTCTTCTGGCTCAAAGAAAAACTGAATCTCCCGTTGTGCAGAGGTCGGCGAGTCCGAACCATGGACGGAATTTTCATCCAAACTATCACCGTATCTAGCGCGAATTGTACCTGCTTCAGCTTGATTTGGATCCGTAGCACCCATGATTTGGCGATTCACTTCAATCGCATTTACACCCTGTAAAACTTGAACACAGATCGGACCGGAGCTCATGAAATCACAAAGTTTGTTATAAAAAGGTTTTTGCGCGTGCTCACAATAAAAATCTTGTGCTCGAGACAGGGAAAGTTGAACCATTTTGATAGCAACGATTCTTAACCCATGTTGCTCGAATTGTGCAAAGATATTCCCAATGACATTTTTCTTGACTGCATTGGGTTTAACAATTGAAAGTGTGTATTCCATGTATATTAACTTAGTATCTCAGTCCATACCGTGACGACACAGCTAAAGACCAAAATTAGAAGGAAAAGTATTCCGAAATAAGGTCACGAAATAACCAGAGCACGGATGCGTAACCTATCGTCAACATTATAGAGACAGATTTGCTTTTGTTAGAAGCGTAATTGTCGTATAACATCACTAACTCGTTCACTGACATAATCAACATCTTGTTCAGTCGTGTACCGACCCATCGAAAATCTAAGAGATGCTTCGGCGAGGGCGTAGGGTACACCCATTTCACGTAGTACGTATGATGGTTCAACCGCGGCAGAAGTACATGCTGAACCCGAGGAAATGGCAATATCGTCAAGGGCATTAATCAGTGACTCGCCATCGACTCCGGTAAAGGAAAAGTTGACGATTCCTGGAACACAAGCAGTTTCACTGCCATTGATTTGTACATTGTCGATGGTACATAGCCGTTCGATTAAACGTCCTCGAAGCCGGAAAATACGTTCACTTTCTAGTGGAAGTTCTCGCAAGCAATACCATGACGCTGCACCAAGACCAACGATTTGATGGGTCGGAAGTGTTCCCGATCGCATTCCACGCTCGTGACCGCCACCGTGGATAGAGGCTTCTAGTTTTAAGTTTGCATCGCGACGGACGTAAAGGGCACCAATACCCTTCGGACCATAAATCTTATGCCCAGAAAGACTTAATAAATCGATATGACAGTCAGCGACATTGATAGGTACTTTACCAACGCTTTGGGCAGCGTCAACATGAAAACTTATTCCTCGTTTCGCACACAGTTCTCCAATCGTTTTGATGTCATTTTGAGTCCCGATTTCATTGTTGACATGCATGATGGAAACTAAAAATGTGTTTTCGTTGATCCCAGTCTCAATAGATGCTGGTGGAATCAGCCCTGCTGAATCCGGTTTGACATAGGTTACTTGGAAGCCTTGAGTTTCTAAAAATCGACAAGTATCTAGGACTGCTTTGTGCTCGTAAGAAGAGGTAACGATGTGCTTCTTCTTAGAAGTGTGTGCTAGTCCTTTGATGGCTAAATTGTCAGATTCGGTAGCACCCGAAGTCCAAACAATTTCAAGTGGGCTAGCACCAATCAACTGGGCTACGTTCTCTCTAGCTTCTTCGACTAGTTCACTTGCTTCCCAACCATAGCGATGCGAAGTGCTTGCGGAGTTACCGAATTGACCGTCAAACATCAGACAGTCACTCATCCTGTGTGCCACTCGAGGATCAACGGGAGTGGTAGAGGCGTAGTCAAAGTAAATTGGACGCAAGGGTTTTGACATCATTTGTACTCAAGTGCGCGTTCAAAGTGAGAAAGAATTCCTCGAAGTATTTGTACCTCGGTGTGATCTAATCGAATTCGTCCAAAAAGCCTACGGAGACGAACTACAGCTTCTCTCGGTTCATCAGGATCCAAAAACTCTATTAATTGCAATACCTGCCACATATGATCATAAAAGGCTTCCACTTCGGTAAAAGTTGCGAGTTGTTCAACCACTTCCACCACGTCGCCTAATTTTTTTGACCCATCTTTCAAAACCGAGTATTTGAACAAATCGTAGGCAATGATCTGCACTGCCATCGCGAGATTTAACGAATTGTACTCCGGATTACCCGGAATAGTTACTTGCACGTTACACAGTTGTAGTTCTTCATTCGTCAGCCCGCTGTCTTCTCTACCGAACAAGATGCTTATTTGCTGAGTCGCACCATAATTCGATAAAATTTCTTGTGCGAACTCTTCTGACGTGTAGGTTGGCCAAGAAATGTGTCGAGTACGCACACTTGTTGCTGCGACCACGACACTTTGTGAGACTGCTGTTTCTATGGACTCATAGACTCGGGTATTTTTGACGATCGGCAGGGCACCCGCAGCGCGCCAGTCTGCTTGTGGATCTGGAAATCTTTTCGGATTCACTAGAGCAAGCTGAGACAAGTTCATCGTTTTCATGGCTCGTGCTGTACTCCCAATGTTACCGGGATGCGAGGGTTCTACCAGGACTATTTGAATAGAAGGCAATTTACAACCAACCTACCAATAAGAAACTAGTATTATTCACTTAATCACAATAATAGATGAGTGAATGCTTTCAAAGAACTCAGTCTTGATCATAAGTTTTCAACTAGATAGAACATGGATCCTTTAGTACGAATCGGGCTTCGAACAGCCAGACAGGTCGGTAAACAGATATTACCTACCTATGATCGACCTCCATACGGTAGGATGGGTAGAACAGCATTACAGACCTTCATAAAAAACCTTCGATCCGAGATGCTGCACATATTCGAAGATCAAATCATACGAGCATACCCTACTCATTCAGTCTCCAGTGACTTTACGTTAAATCCAACTAAAGATTCCGTGCAATGGTTCATTGAAGTTCTTGACGGTGAAACTAATTTTCTGCGATCGTTGAACGATTTTTGTGCTGCTATAGGAATTTATGAAAATGGCGTTATCCGTCACTCGTTGATTTACCATTATGTTGACGATCAAGAGTTTTTCGCGACCGTAGAACTTGGTGCCCAAGTCAATCGAAATCGTTTACGAGTTTCCACGACGAACAAACCTGCAGAATCGGTGATTGCGTTATCTGGACTTCACCCCTCAGATCCTCAGCAAAACTCGAAATTGGTAGAGTATATTAAATTGCTTTGCCATCATCAAGTAAAGATCCGTACGAGTGGTTGCACCTCACTCGACATCGCAAGAGTTGCACAAGGTAAACATGATGGTTGTATCGCAAGCATCGATTCGTTAATTACCAAGCAGATCGGTGCACTTCTTGTGAGTGAAGCAGGTGGCATGGCGACAGGTTCTTGCTCAGCGAATTCTTACACTGCTTTTTCGAATCCAAGTCTATTCGGGTTGCTCAGTAAATCGCTTGCGCTGAATAACGGAATAAACGAGTAGTACTTGGTTTTCAATGATTTAATCGAGTGTTGGTCCTATTGATTGATATATGACGTAACATTTATCTAGCTACTAACCAAATAGAACTAGATTGACTTGCTGAAGCTTAGGAAACGGCGTGTTGACCTTCCTTCTCAGGAAGTTCTAGATCCTCACTTCGTACTTTTAATGTAACTAGGGAACTAGCGGTAACGAAAATCGAAGAGTAAGTACCAACTACTACCCCTATTGACAGTGCGGTCGCAAAACCGCGAAGTTGTTCTCCCGCCGCTACTAGCAAAGCTACTAGTACTAGAAGAGTGGTAATGGAGGTTACTAAAGTTCGCGCAAGTGTTTGATTCAATGAACGGTTGATGATTTCAATCACAGTCCCTCGTTTTGTACTCCGAAAATTTTCACGAATACGGTCTGAAACCACGATCGTGTCGTTCAAAGAATAACCTATTACAGCCAGTAGCGCGGCTAACTCAGCTAAATTAAACCGCCATCGCATTAGAGAAAAAATACCTAAGACAATAATAACATCGTGAATTAGAGCAGCGACGGCACCAAGTGCAAACTTTCCAGTGAATCGAAACATAATGTAAATCATCACTGATATGAGAGCTATGAGTAGCGCAAGACCACCCTGTTCAGTCAGTTCAGAACCAATCGCTGGTCCAACGAAATCAGCTTTTCTAAGATCGATAGTTCCATAAACTTCTTCAAGGTCGCGATGAATCTGATTCCCGATTGTGGATTGATCTACGTCGGCCAACGGAGGAACTCTGACAACTACTTCGCGTTCACTTCCTAAATATTGAACGACGGCGTTTTCGTATCCTTTTTCATCAAGCTTTTCGCGAACTTCGTCAAGTTCGATTGCTTCTTCAAATCCCAATTCCACCAACACACCCCCAGTGAAATCGAGTCCCCAATTTAACTGCATGAACGAGAGCGAGACAATTGACACAAGTAATAACGCTCCCGAGCTAATCATAGCGATAAATCGTCGTGACATGAAATCGATTTTCATTAGATCCATAACCTCTCGACTTTTCGCCGACCATAAACAAGATGTACGATACCGCGCGATACAAAAATTGCGGTAAACATTGAAGTCAAAATCCCAATGGAGAGTGTAATGGCGAATCCAGCTATCGGACCGCTTCCAATTGTTAACAATATGAGTGCAACAAATAAAGTTGTGATGTTAGCATCCAAAATCGTCCGGAATGCCCTATCATACCCCGCAGGAATAGCTACAACAGGTGTCGAGTGTTTAAGTTCTTCCCGTATGCGAGAGAATATAAGTACGTTGGCGTCGACAGCCATACCGACCGTCAAGACGATCCCAGCGATGCCTGGTAACGTTAATGTCGCTCCTAACATGGACATAATCGCAATCAAAACAATTAAATTCAAAGTCAATGCAATATTGGCGATAAACCCAAATACTTTGTAGTAAACCAACATAAAGAGCAAGACGAGAATAAAGCCGATCGTCACAGCAGCAACACCGCGTTTTATATTTTCAGCACCTAAAGAGGCACCTACAGTGCGTTCTTCCACAAAGTACATTGGGGCTGCTAACGCGCCAGCGCGCAAAAGAATGGACAATTCACGCGCCTCTTGAGAACTAATTCCTGTAATACGGGAACGATATCCTAACGGTTCTGCTATATTGGACACACTGATAAGACGGCGTTCAGATTCGATTCTAGTTGTCTCCACCCGTTCACCATCTATCACTTGCGATATCACAACTGGCTTTTGTTCAATAAACAAAATTCCCATCGGCTCATTTACGTTGTCCTTTGTGATTCTGTGAAGTTGTTGTCCGCCTTCACTATTCAACGTAATACTGACTTGTGGTAAGCTAGTTTCAGGATCTACCCCCGGTTGAGCGTTAACGACATTTTCTCCAGTTACGATAATTTTCTTCTGTAATTTGACTTGTCTGTCTTCGTAAGGAAAAGTCTCGATATCACTTTCCTTGTCGTCAGGTTTTGCAACGAGTCTAAACTCAAGTGTCGCAAACTTGTCCAAGATCCGTTTTGCTTCGCCACTATCTTGTACACCGGGTAATTCCACGACTATACGTGATTGACCTAGCCTTTGAACTAAAGGTTCCGAAACGTTGAGTTCATTGACGCGACTCCGCAGTCCCGTGAGGTTTTGCTCAATGGCAACATCCTCCAGTTCTTCGATGTATGAACTGGTAATAGTTAGTTGAATAGCTGGTTGTTCACCGACGGTATAGTAATCGAGTTGGAAATTAGGAGGTCCGTAGGTATTGCTAAGAACTTCGAATGCTGCATCGCGTGTTACTAAATCGGGAAACTGAAGAGTTAGAGTGCGATCTTCAACAACATCGGTCCCAGGCAAATAACGAATTCGGTTCTCAGAGGACCGTAATGTAGATTGAATCTCTTCTGCCGCACTTTCCAATTGATCACGAACCGCAGCAGTCATATCGACCTGTAAAACAAAATGGATGCCACCTGCTAGGTCGAGTCCCAAAGTCATCGGCCTCCCACCTATTTTTTGTAGCCATGCGGGTGTAGTTTTTGCTCGATTCAACGCTACAACAAACTGCCGGTCTTTACCCAAGGGGTTCAACCGATCTTCCAAAAGCGTTTTCGCGCGCAACTGATCGGCATCCGTTGTTACACGAAATTGCGCACCATTATCGAGCAATTCTTGTCCAATAAGTTCAATACCGTTGTCGGTCAAATAGTCAGCAACTTGCTCGAGAAAATTTGGTCCAATATTGAAGGGTTTCCCATTTGTTTTTGCATTGTCAGTTTGAACTTGGATAGCAGGATCAGGTGGATAAAGATTAGGTAAAGCGAAAATCACCGCAATCAGCACCGCTACTAACGATACAACATATCGCCAAACGGGATACCGATTGGGGTTCTTTCTAGAGCTTTGCGTGCCAAACATATTTTGGCCGAAAACTCGGGTATCAGCCATTTAGGTTCTGAACAGTACCCTTCGGCAACGTGGCTTGCACAGCTTGCTTTTGAAAATGCAACTCAGTGTTTTTAGCAACCTTGACATTGACACTATTTTCATCTACTTTTGTGATAATGCCCATGATTCCACCTGCCATAACTACTTCGTCTCCACGACCGATGGCAGCAATGAGTTCCTGATGTTGTTTTCTTTGCTTGGACTGTGGTCTAATTAGGAGGAAGTAAAAAATCAAGATGAATCCGCCGATCATCAACAATGTGAAAAAAATGTTTCCACCGCCTTCGCCACCAGCTCCACTAGCAGCTGCATAAGCTGTTGCCTCAAGAAAGTTCATGAAAGTTCTCCTTTGTGAATGTGTGAGATTCTAACCATCGGTTTGATGGTATTCGAAAGACATACGCATACGTTGTTGCAAAACTAATCCCAATTCAGTTTACACTTAAAGGACAATTAGCAGCGGCACTTGTTTGTGTTTCGATTTATTCATTCCATTTTGCAACTGTACGTGAAATGTAATCTTCAAGCGTTGCAGTCCGAATCGCTTCTCTCGCACCTTTTAACAGACTATGATAGAAAGTTAAATTATGTAGAGACAACAAAGTACAAGCTAGTATCTCTTTTCTTTTGTCTAGGTGATGCAAGTAGGCAGTTGAAAAATTTGTGCAGGTGTAGCAATTACATTCAGGATCGAGCCGCTTATCTAAATTTTTGTAGTGGGCATTTCGGATCCTCACAACTCCTTGTGAAGTAAACAAGTGACCGTTACGTGCATTGCGAGTGGGTAAGACGCAGTCGAACATGTCTATACCGTATTGGATACCCAGCAACAGATCCTTAGGAGTACCTACACCCATTAGATATCGAGGAGATCCCGTTGGAAGTTCTTGAACATACCACAGCAAGAGTTCGTGCATACTTTGATTTGATTCTCCCACCGACAAACCACCGATTGCATAACCAGGAAAACCTATCGTCTTAAGTTCATCCAAGCTCTCCATTCGCAAATCTTCATACATCCCGCCTTGAAGTATTCCAAAAACTGAACCATTCCCTCGGTAGTAATCCATACATTTTTTCGCCCACAGTATCGACCGTCCCAAAGCGTCGGCGGTACTCTTTTTATCAGTCGGGTTTGATACACAGTGATCCAGAACCATTACGATATCCGAACCTAAACATTGTTGTACTTCCATCGATACTTCTGGCGTTAATCGTATGAGATCTCCATCGACTGGCGACTTCAACGATACACCTTCGTCATCGATATTGACCAGTTGACCAAGAGAAAAGACCTGGTACCCGCCAGAATCTGTAAGGATAGGTCCCCCCCAATTCATGAATTCGTGCAGGCCACCTAGTTGTTTGATTAATTCATGCCCTGGTCTAATTTGTAGATGTAAAGCATTGCTAAGCAAAACGGAAGTACCCGTGTCGGTCAGTTGATCCGGAGTTAGTCCTTTGACAGAACCGTATGTTCCACAAGGCATGAATACTGGTGTCTCAACTTCAAAATTTCGTAAACGCAGTGTACCTTGCCTAGCTAACTTGTCTGTTGCATTAACTTTAAACTGCACGATCACACCACATAGAATCGCCATAACTGAAGAATCGGTAGCGGTTTTTAACCGCCACGTCGTAGGCTTGCATCGTAAGTTCATATCCGCAGAAAGCACTGACCAGCATGATCAGTGAAGATTCAGGTAGATGGAAATTGGTGATTAACGAATCGACGACCTGAAATTTAAATCCAGGACGGATAAACAACGAGGTTTCTCCCTCATCAACACCGGTTATTGCAGCATGTTCTAACGTGCGGACTACGGTGGTTCCAACAGCAATACAACGTCCGGTTCTTTGATTAATCGCTTTTCGCGTGCTTGGTGGAATCTTGTACCATTCACAATGCAGCTCATGTTGCGATAGATCCTCTACCCGAATGGTTTGAAATGTTCCGGCTCCGATATGCAAAGTGATTGGATGTATTTCAACACCTTTACATCGAATCTTGTCTAATAGTTCGTTGTCAAAATGCAAGCCTGCTGTTGGTGCAGCGACAGCTCCTTCATGCTGTGCATACACAGTTTGATAACGATGTGAATCGGCGAGTGTAGGATTTCGCTCAATGTAAGTTGGTAAAGGAACGCTGCCAAATTGTTCCAAAACCGCAGAAAGCGGGATTTCAAACTCTAATCGGTACAAATCTTTGACTCGTTCCAACATCTGCACTTTCACTTTTCCGATTGTCACAGTGTGATGTCTAGACAATCCTCGACTTGCTTTAACATGACATACAGCAATATGATTTGTCTCTATTTTTTCAATTAATATATCAACTTTTCCACCGGTATTTTTAACACCTTGTAGCCGTGCATTAATGACTTTTGTGTCATTGACGATAAGTAAGTCTCCGTGGTTCAATAGTTCGGGGAGATCAAAAAATCGACGATGTGATATTCTTTCTCTATTTAATACTAGGAACCGACTGTTTGTGCGCTTAGACTTCGGCTGATTCACGACTAGATCTGGAGGCAATTCATACCAAAAGTCAGATTTTTTTAATTTGCGGTATATATCGGTCACAAACGTCTATTGTGGTTAATGTAAAGCTATACAGTCAGTCGATTAGAATACAGAAACTTAATCAATGATTGACAAACGTTACACTCATGACCAAATCAATCTCGCATGCCCGTGTGCTAACGATTAATGCGCTAGTTCTTATATTAACTTGTTTCGTACTAAGAAGTGCGTCGGTATACTCGTCATCCATTTCGGTAGATACCTCTGTAACTGCATTCAAAACTTCTTTGTGTGAAGGCGAAGAATTTCCTTACGACAACATTCTTCAAATGTGGGGAGATGTTAACTTGTTCGAGTTTCAGTCTTTTTGTTTTGCAGATAGTTGTTTGGCTACATGCGAAGAAATCGACGAAAAGATGTCATCAGCGATGGACAATCTCATGGATATCTTGGATGCCGTACAAAATCCAACAAATTACTCTAATTGGGGCCCCAAACATCTTGACCTCAACGAAGCATCTGACGATATGTCTAAACCCGCTGGGTTTCTTTCAATTGAAACCTATAACTATATTCAAAAGGAAAAACGAAAAGCCTTAAACAAATTTGTGAAACGTATATCGGATTGTGTTGTCAGTGAAATCGATATAAACAAGACTCTGGATTTTGAAATTACGGCAGACCAACTTTACGGTAAAAACGCTGACATGCTGCCAATAGAAGGTACTATTCCAGTCCGAATCAAGCTTTCGGGTATGGATTATCCACACGATCTCTACACTACTGTCTATCAATCAATTCTCCACGAATTGCTACATGTTGAGGAACACCAAGTTAACAAAGCTTTTAGAATCTTTGTAGATAAAGATGGTAACGAGGTTGATGTCCCTTTTGACCAAAAGTTTAGCGAGGAAATCTGGGTACAAGAAGAAACTTACAACCTAATAGATTCAGCACATGCAATAGAACCTAGATATCTTTTTCAAGATCAAACCGAACTTCTTGAACTAATTAGTGATTTACGAGATAATTTGATAAAGTCAAAAGAGATTAGCCAAGATGACGATTACTCTGACGCTCAATTGGAAGCTTACTTTGAAGATGAACTAGGGAATTTAGGTGCGAATGAATTATTAGGCAGTCCTCCGAATCCTAATTACGATATCAAACAAAAAATTGAACCATGCTCTACCTTCCATGGAGCAGACGACTCGTGAAGAAAGTTCAAGGTCTGTACATGATCGGGATGTTAGCTAGTGTGTTCCTTGGCTTATTTTTGGTTAGTGTTTTTGGAATAATTTTGCTAAAGTCCAATAAGAGTTCAAATGTCGCAGAATTTGTACCCGAAATAGAACACTTAGAAACGAAATTAGAAAATACGAGTAAATCACCACAAACATCCAAAGTCATAAACAATCGCACTGAACCGAATATAAATCGCTTCGACGTTCTCCGCGTGTGCCCCGATAGTCACACAATTACACGCAACAGTTTTGAAAATTCAGATTTGTCAATTTTCACCAACGAATGCTGGCAAACTTTAGAAGAGTATTTTGACGCCCGTGAATACGTCGGGCATCGCGGTTCGACGTGGATCACAATTCCTGAAACAATGTCCAATGAACGAATTTTTGAACAGCCACAGACAGATCGCGCTCTTGTTCTTGAAGCGTTAAAGCAAGAAGAGTGTCTGTTTACTGAAGTACCCTATTTATCTCCTGAACTTAATAAAGCTTGTCACGCAGAATCGTTTACTGCCTTCGCCGCGTTTACAGACACCTGTGGAGTTCAGGCTAATACATTGCATTTCGATGGAGTGTACGAAGAATTTAGATCTCTATATCGAGGAAGTCTGTACGTAGACGAAGAAAGCTTATATCCTAATACACCTCGACCAAGTATTGAGAGAATAATTGCCCGTAACAAAAACACACAAATCATTTGGGCAACAAACAAACAAGGAATAATTAACCAAAATCAATTTGATCGTGTCTCAGCCAACGATTCCGAATCGCTTCTATATTCAATTTGGATGAACAAAAAATGTGCTGAATTTGGACTCGAAAAGTTGCTGTTCTCGCCGGAAGATGTAGATCGCAAACCCTACGATAAACTCATGGAAATAGGGAATGCTTTGGGAGTTTCCTTAGACGAAGTTCCCGATGCTCGGTATACACATGTGATTGCAGAGAATCTATCCAAGGTTATGTTTGCCATTGCTGCACATTTTGGAGATTTCACGGCTAGTCTATCAACAGTTGTATTTAATCTTGAACACCCACATACTACAGAAATACAATCGCATTTGCGTCAAGAGTACCCATGGACCGACATTGTTTCATTTAATCAAAGTGTCATTCAATTTGGTGGAACGATTGAACACTCGAACGAACCGCTACAGGAATTGATTAATGTACTCAAAGAAAGTATACAAGGATTAGTTCAATTTGATGAACTAGGTTATCAATACGATTTACAATGGCTTGTCGACCATCTCTGTAATCGAATTTGCGGTGCATTTAATATGAACGCCATACGAGCAAAACAACTCGACGACGAACATTCAAGACCACTATCAAAGCCAAGTGACCAGCCGGATTCGGACTACATCAATTGCGAACAAGCAATCGACTATATCAATAAAGAGAATGTTCTTGATTTCAGACAATCGGTGAAATTGGATGAATTCGAACAAGTTGCGCGCGAACTCGAGGTCCTCGTCTGGTAGCGATCACAATCAAATTTAGTTGATCTCAAGTAACTATTTACTCTTCCAACCAATGTAAGTAACTTTGTGGTATCGTATTCGGCTTGATTACGTGGCAGGTCAATCCGAACGATTGTTTTCTATACAATCTAAACGATATAGTTATAGCTGACGTAAATACTTTTTCAATTTCACTAAACCACAACAAACTATGTCTCAAAACCCTTTTATTGACTCATCAGCAAAGCATACACAACGATATATCGAAAGCAACGGAGCAGAAGGACACGAGTGGAACGGAATCTACTGTTTACTACTTTCGACTCGCGGTAGAAAAACGGGAAAAACACTCACCATTCCACTAATCTACGGGAAAGTTGAAAACAGTTTTGTGGTGGTCGCTTCGAAAGGTGGGCATACAGACGATCCCTATTGGTATAAAAACCTAGTCAATGAACCTAAGGTTGAAATACAGGTAGGTCCAACAAAACATGATGCTGTAGCGCGAACGTCGAAAGGTAAAGAACGTCAGAGATTGTGGACATTAATGACAGATATTTTTCCTCGCTACGAAGAGTATCGCCAAATGACCTCTAGAGAAATTCCCGTCGTTGTCATCCAACCATCGTCCTAGCGTCTTGGTCGCACGAAAACTCGCGTAATTCCTCTAAGTGAAATTACCTTGTCTCTATATGTCTGTTCGTGGACAAAAGATAAGGGTTGAACAAAGAACAAGCCGGACTCGAAAAAGTAGAGCGAGTTTTCACTACCACCCCGAAAAAGTTTTGTTTGTTACTACGCCAGCCCAAGTTTCTAGCAAAGACCTGTTCAACCTCGTGAAGAATAACGAAAACAGAATCCACAAACTGATGCAAGTGGCACAAGCCGACCCACAAATCTGTTACCCATTGAACTATGAAGATGGTTGTACGATTTTGGTTTTGTCTGAACCGGTTCGCGTCACGGTGAGGACGAGTAATCGAATCCAACCTTCGTATCAAAATAACCGCTTAACGATAAAGAAACCTCTTGACGTTTCGTTGAAAGGAGTGATATTTGCTTGGTACAAAATTCATGCAACCGCGATTTTTCAGGAACGGATTGTTCAAATGTGCGAAAAAGCTAATTTTGTCGATGCAGTACCGCCTTGGTCGCATCGATTCATGTCTAGCCTTTGGGGGAGCTGTAACCGTGATCGTAAAGTAAAGTTAAATACTCATCTAATCAAAGTTCCGATCAAAGCTATAGACCTAGTGATCATGCATGAACTCTGCCATTTCATACATCAAAATCATAGTCGCGCATTCTACGAGCTACTAGCCGAACAATTACCAAACTGGAAACAAACTGATAACCTACTCCAAAACTATGGAATGTTGTTATGCGAAGAACCTCCAACGGAACGTTATCGACAATCGAAAAGACGAGTACGATATGGTGCCTGAGGAGAGACTCGAACTCTCACGGTGTTGCCACCACCAGATTTTGAGTCTGGCGCGTATACCAATTTCGCCACTCAGGCGCAACAGAAATTATAGTCTGTAGCACCACGCGACTGAGATATACTACCTTCTGTGAAGAAACCTAAAAAACAACGAGAAACCACTCTTCTTGAAATCGGGCCCTCACCGTTTCGATTTCGAATTTTGGCACTGTGTTATGACACGTTGATTGTGGTTGCACTATGGGCAGTTACAACTTCTCTTATCGTGCTTGTTAATGGCCGTGAAGTAACAGGTGCTTTACTTCAGAGCATATTATTAGTCGAGACTTTTGTATTTTTCTGTTTTTTCTGGATCCATCGTGGACAAACAATCGGCATGTTGGCATGGAAGCTACGACTTAAATCTTCTTCCACCTTCACATTAAGAAGTGCTCTTTTTCGATTTTGTGGAGAACTGCTCTCAATACTTACTCTTGGGCTTGGATATTACTGGATTTGGTTTGACAAAAACCGTCGATCGTGGTCCGATTTATTCTCCAACAGTTATGTTATTCGCTACAGGTACGAAAAACCTTCAATTGACCTTCCGCAACAGGTAAATGCCACAGGTAAAAATGATAAAGAGCGGAAGTAGTACAACCACCACAGGTGGGATCTCATAGAGCAACGCTAATGGAACGAGCATTCGGTTGAGATATTCCAGCACAATACCCACACCCAATCCTACTGCTATACGTGTCCCCATACCAGTTTCACGTAGGGGACCAATCACGAATCCTACTGCGACGAGTACGAGACCAATAATTGACAGCGATTTCGTCAATCGAGTCCAAGCTGTAATTTCTAATAGTCGAGTACTTTTGCCTTCGTTATGCAAATACTCTATTTGATCAAATAAATCATTTAATGAAAGTTGTGAGGGATCGGTAAGTATCCGCCTTTTCAACGACGATGGATCACCATGTGGTACCCAACTACCACTTGGTGAACGGCTGAATTGAATGTTCTCTGAGGTGAAGTTTTTCTCAGTAACGTTCGAGAGGACAAACGACTTGCTAACCGATTCAATAACACCAATCTCAGCTTGTAATACACTTTCTAAGGTATTATCTGGTTGAAAGGTAAACTGTTCCATTCCATACAGGTTTCCACCGTCGTCAAAGGCATGGATCTGATAGAACGTATTACCTTCTCGATACCAGGTTCCTACATCACTCTGACTAGCAGCTTCCGGCAAAATAAAGCGAGAAAGAACAGGATTTTTCATCAGTTCACTGACTAACACAACCCCACCAAAAAAGATCAACGAAGCCACTGCAACCGAAATACACAATCGCCAGGGCGACAAACCAGAAGCACGTAACACTGTGATTTCCGAATTTTGACTCATTGCACCTAAGCCGATCAATACCCCTACTAAAACGATGTACGTAACCGATTCTGCTAAAGACGAAGGGACATCAAGTAATACGATCGCCAAAATACTGAGAAAAGAACGTGTTTCGTCGACTCCTCGCGCCTCATCGACAAAACCAAACATTGTCATGAGTAACAACAAACACAACATCACAGCAAACATACTCACCAACAGTGTTCGGATGATGTAAAAGTCGAAACGTTTAATCATTACTGAGGTCGATTCTGATGTCGAATCAAAAACACAGCTAGTCCAAACAACACCGTATGGGCACCATAAATTAGCAGTGTACTAGCTATGGTTGAATCAGTTGTCGTCTGTTGTATCATTACAAGTAATAAGTAGTACCCTAAGAACGTGAATAAACCAGGGACAACTTGTCCATATCGACCTGACCGTGGTCGAGTTCGCGATATGCCGAATGCAATCAATCCACTGATCAAGGTCATTAAAGGTAGCGATACACGCCAATCAAACTCCTGTGATTGAACAGCGTCTGAACGTTCAAGCGCCAATGTATCCATAGCCTCGATTTCCAATGGAATACTCAGATCTTCTTCGATATCCAACAAAATCGACAACTCTGAAAAACTCATCACCACATGCGGGTTATTCTCATACAATCCTTCATACCGAACACCATCTTGTAGTTGCATAAAACGTTTCCCACTATCGTCATCAAGCAGAAAGGTAGCTGAATTCGCTAACGCAATCGACGGAGTAGGACTAATCTCGTAAAGAAAAACTCCATGTAGTATTCGGTTATCGCGATCAACTGCTTCAACAAATACTGTTCGATTCCCATTCGATAAACTCCTAAATTCTCCTGCCACAATAGCATCGAATTCGTTAGTAACCGCAGTATCGGCAAGCAGCTGCACAAACATCTGACGTGACGTAGGGGTAATGATCAAACTAAAAAAACCGACAACTAAAGCAGCCGGGACAATCACACTTGAAATCCACAAAATCATTTTTTGTGGTGATGTACCACCCATCGTCAAGACTACGTACTCTTGGTCTGCATGTAAACGACCAAAAGATAAGATAATCGCTAGAACTAACGAAAATGGTAGCGCAAGTTGAACGAACTCAGGTAGTCGTAGAATCATTAGTGTCCAAAGTAAGTCGGCACTAAACTTTCCAGCGGCCGCTTCTTGCATATAACCTGTGAATCGGGCACCAATACTGATAATCATCAACACGACAAAAACAGCGATCAGAACTAACCCTAGTTCTTTAACGATATGACGGTATGCAATAGTCAATTTAAGGGTCTCGTACAATTTTTACTTTGGATAGGATCTTCAAGTTGGAAAATTCCTACCATTTGTTCAAATATTCCATGGTTAAACCAATCTTCATCCCCTTCCTAGAAAATTAAAAAATGTCTGAGTTTACTGTTACTTTCCTATCCGTACCCATAAATTCCGATCTGGATCTAGCTCGACTGGTGTGTTTGTTGACCGGAGAATTGACTCGGATCAAGCAAAACGTACATATTCTCACCGAAAACCAAGACATGTCCAAACAAATAGACGATACAATGTGGGTGTACCCCGATCATCGATTTATACCACATAGCGTCGCTAACCATTCTATACCTAACTGTTTGGTGACTATCAGTTCCAACTGCAAAACGATACCTAAGACCGATGTATTGATAAACTTGACATCAAAGATTCTAGACGAAAGGAATTCCGTTGCTTCGATTTATGAGATTGCGACTCGCGAACACATTCAACTTACCGCGGCACGTGAAAAATTTCGAGCTTACCAACAACAAAAAATACCAATTCATCATAGACATGTTGATGATTGGGAAACGTCCACTCTGATTCAATAGTGTCGTACCCAAAAAACTTCGATAATACATGACAACTAACAAACAACTAGCCAAATCGTTTGCACCCAAGCAAATTGAAACTGAGCTTTACCAGCATTGGGAGTCTAAAGGGTATTTTTCGCCGCGCGCTGGTGGCACACCCTATTCGATTGCTATTCCACCTCCCAACATTACCGGGACTTTACATCTGGGGCACGCGTTTCAACAAACACTCATGGACACTCTTATTCGCTATAAGCGTATGTCCGGGTTTGATACTTTATGGCAAACCGGAACTGACCACGCTGGTATCTCTACACAAATGGTAGTCACGGAACAATTGAAGCAAGAAGGTGTGTCGTTACACGAACTAGGGCGCGAGAAATTTGTCGAACGTGTTTGGAAATGGCGTGAACAGTCTGGCGGTGACATTATTTATCAGATGCGACGCCTCGGCACATCCGTAGATTGGCAACGTGAACGATTTACGATGGATGAAGGGTTTTCCACCGCAGTGATTGAAGTTTTTGTACGTCTGTACGAAGAAGGTTTGATCTATCGTGGCAAACGATTAGTCAATTGGGATCCGAAATTCCAGACTGCGCTTTCCGATCTAGAAGTTCTTAGCGAACCCGAACAGGGAAATCTATGGAGTCTACAGTACCCCTTAGCTACTGAAGACTCAAATGAGTATGTTGTGGTCGCAACTACTCGTCCAGAAACTATGCTTGGCGATACAGCTGTTGCGGTTCATCCAGACGACTCGCGGTACAAGCATCTCGTCGGTCAGTATGTAAACCTACCGTTAGCAAATCGCAAAATTCCAGTCATCGCCGATCACCATGTCGATCCCGAGTTTGGGACTGGGTGTCTGAAGATCACGCCAGCACACGACTTTGACGACTACGAAATTGGTCTGAGACATGATCTGCCTGCAATTACGGTAATCGACTTTGCGGGCAATATGAATGACAATGTACCCGCTGAATTCCGAGGACTAGACCGTTTTCAGGCTCGAGACAAAGTTGTTTCTACTTTGAAATCACTGGATTTATTAGAAGGTACCGAACCTTATGAAGTGCAAATCCCTCGTGGGGAACGGTCTGGAGTCGTAGTCGAGCCATTACTCACCGATCAATGGTTTGTTGACATCAAAAAACTAGCAACTCCAGCGATCAAAGCAGTAGAGTCTGAAGAAGTTAGATTTTTTCCAAAACGTTGGGAAAATGTCTTTTTTAGTTGGATGCACGACCTCAAGGATTGGTGTATCAGTAGACAACTTTGGTGGGGTCATCGAATTCCTGCTTGGTACGATCCCGATGGGAACATCTACGTCGGTAGAAATGAAAGTGAAGTGCGCAACAAATATGAACTCGCCAATGATTTAGACTTGACGCAAGATCCTGATGTTCTCGAAACGTGGTTTTCTAGCGCCTTGTGGACATTCGGTACTCTAGGATGGCCAGAAATCACTGACGACTTCAAACGATATCACCCAACCGATGTCCTTGTAACCGGCCATGACATCATCTTTTTCTGGGTCGCTCGCATGATCATGCTGACCAAGCACTTCACAAACGAAGTGCCATTTTCGCATGTGTACATTACCGGATTGATTCGCGATGCCGAAGGTCAAAAAATGTCCAAAACCAAAGGTAACGGCATTGACCCTCTTGACCTTGTCGATGGTATTTCACTCGACGAACTAGTCAGCAAACGGACTAGTAATTTACCGCAAGCTAGCATAGCTAAACGAATCGAGAAAACTACCCGTCGCGAGTACCCAAAAGGTATCCAAGCTTACGGAACCGATGCTTTACGCTTTACTTTATGTGCGATGGCCTCCCCGAGCAGCAGCTACAACTTTGACATAGCTAGGGTTGAAGGATACCACTACTTCTGTAACAAACTTTGGAACAGCTTACGGTATGTCGAAACGAATACACAGGATTGGAATCAGAATGGCGAGTTTACCCTGTCGACTATCGATAAATGGATTCGCTCGCGGTTACATCGACTCGTTCAAGCTTGCCATAAACATCTCAATTCCTATCGGTTTGATTTATATGCACAAGCACTCTACGAATTTGTTTGGCATGAGTTCTGCGATTGGTATTTGGAACTAACGAAACCAACCCTGTACTCATCATCTGATCACGAAGCTTGCCTCGGCGTTCAACACGTTCTCTTAGAGTGTTCCGATGCAATTTTGCGGCTGGCTCACCCGGTTATACCTTACATTACCGAATCGCTCTGGAAAACAGTAGCTGAAAAACTCGAACGATCGGTCGATACCGTGATGCTTGCTGAGTATCCGAAGGCAGAAGATTTTGCTGTGGACCCCCAAGCCGAAAAGTGTATCGATTGGTTAAAGGAGGTAATAAATACCGTTCGGTCGATTCGTGGCGAACGACGAATACCGCCCCAAACAGAAGTCACGGTCTTATTAAAAAACGGAACAGAAGAAGACCAACAATTGCTAGATAACTTTAAACCACTTCTTTGCAAACTGGCAAAAATATCGACTATCCAATGGGGCAATAATTTAGATTCTACCATTTATGGTTCGACTCAAATTGTTCAGGGGATGGAACTGACCGTACCGTTTCTCGATAACAATGAGATCACTAATGAACTCAGTCGTTTAGCAAAAGAATCGAATCGTGTTCGACTGGAATTGGAAAGAGTCAATGGTAAGCTTGAGAATCCTAATTTCATTCAACGTGCGCCACACTTCGTAGTCGAAGCTCAACAACAAAAATCGCGTGAATTGATTACTCAGCTAACATCGCTCGAACAACAAGAGCAAGTAGTTCGCGCCGCGCTTGAAGAAATTTAGTTGACCTGCAAGACTACTTTACCAATGGTTTTGTTGGAAGCGACTTCTTGGTGCGCGTCATCTACCTGTTGAATAGGATAAACTCGGTGAATGATGGGGACTATTTCCCCTCTTTTGACGTAGGGCCAGATGCGCGAACTGAGTTCACCCATCACCTGCGATTTACTAGCGATAGATCGAGCGCGCAATGTCGACCCGATAATCCGTTGTCGTTTTACCATTAATTGTCGGATATGAAGGTTGGCTTCAGCTCCTCCCATTACCCCTATGAGAACTAAACGGCCATCCGTTGCAAGGCAGCTTAAATTTTGCTCCAAATAGGAACCACCAACAGGATCTAAAATCACATCAACTCCCCTACCTTTGGTGCACTTCATTACTTCTTCAGCAAAGTTAGATTCAGTTCGAATCCAACCTTCACACGCACCTAATTCCTTACATCTCGCAAGCTTCTGTCGATCACCGACCGTAACGAAACACCGGTTTTGCAGTACACGACAAAGTTGAATCCCTGCGGTCCCAACACCGCTAGCACCTGCGTGAAGTAAAACCGTTTCCCCTGGAAGTGTCTTTGCTTCGAGATAAAGATTTAAATAAGCCGTTGCAAAAACTTCTGGTAAGCAAGCAGCTTGTTCGAAAGACAGATTCGCAGGAATGGGTACCACCTGCCCAGCAGCAACGGTAACGTATTCGGAATATCCTCCACCAGCCAAAAGTGCACAAACCTGATCACCAATCTTGAACCTGCCTACTCCCCGACCAACACCTGCGACAATACCACTACACTCAAGCCCCATAACTTCCGTAATTCCTTGTGGAGGTGGGTACCGGCCTTGTCGTTGCGCTAAATCTGCCCGATTTACTGCACTAGCCTTTATCTTGATCAGGACTTCACCTCGATCTGGAATTAAATCTGGTACTTCATCCCATACTAGTATTTGATTTTTTTGAACAACAGCTTTCAGTTTATCAATCTCCTTTCTTATAGTGTGTGTATGAACTTTTGATAATATTCATAACAGTTAAAACGTAATCTCGATGCAAAAATCGTCAGTAAGCATAGTTGTCGTCAATCTTGGTTCTCCTAAATCCCCGAAACCAAATGACGTTGGAAAATATCTCAACGAGTTTCTTACGGATCCCTATGTAATCAATCTACCCACTTGGATACGATACCCGCTGGTCAAAGCTTGTATTACTCCGTTCAGAAAGTACCGCTCCGCCGAAGCTTACCGTTCCATCTGGAACACAGATGGAGGTCCATTAAGAACGATTACCTGTCAAGTTGCAGCCCAAGTTGAAGAGACTACTGGAATCAAAACCCTGCCCGCAATGAGATATGGGGAACCATCGATACATGCTGCGATTCAACAACTACAGGACTACCAAACAATCTTCCTCGCATTGCAATATCCGCAACATGCGGACTCCACGAGAACGACGTCGATCAGATATATAGAACAACTGATTGAAAACAAGCAACTAATCGTTGCCCCATCCTTTTACAATGACACAAACTATCTCAACGTGTTGGTAAACCATACGAAAGAACATCTACGGAATCCTATCGATCATGTACTAATAAGTTTTCATAGTTTACCCGAGTCGCATATTAAGAACGCCGATCCAACAAACAAGCATTGCCTTATCGATTTAAACTGCTGTGAAATAGAGTCGATTGCACATTCAACCTGTTATCGGCATCAATGTCTTCATACTGCGAAAGTACTCGGCGAGTCGCTCGGACTACCCTACTCGATTAGCTTTCAGTCTCGTTTAGGACGTGCTAAGTGGCTCGAGCCAACAACCGAGTTTAGCCTTAAACGATTGGCACAAAAAAATGTCAAGAATCTTGCGGTTGTTTGTCCCGGATTCACCGCTGACAACCTCGAAACACTCGAAGAAATCGGAATTCAAGGAAAGAACACGTTTATGATAAATGGTGGTAAATCGTTCCAATTGATTCCTTGTTTGAATTCTGACAAGAACTGGATTAGCTTTTTGTCTACTTGGATTCTGCAACAGCTAAATATGACGACATGAGCAATATTCCTACAATCTAATGAAATGCTAGTTAAATTAAAGTCACCTCATGTGTTTAACTTGGAGACGGTGGTTCCAATATGAAGACAAATTTATTTATAAAGTTGCAAATATTTGCTTGTGTATTCTTGTGCGCATATGTAGCACACGCACAGGATACTACACAAGATGTTTATGTCCCAGAAGTACTCAAACCATGGGTGGACTGGGTATTAGAACAAAACCCGCAGATTAGTTGCCCACAGACGTTCGATAACGGTACTCGCTTGGACTGTGGTTGGATTCGCGAAATCGACATACATCTCCAAACCAGTTCCAGCCCGATACTTCAAATTCGTATGAATGTGGACGCATTCGCGGACACGCAGGTGTCATTACCCGTAGCAGCTTCGATTAAACCACGAAACGTCCTTGCTGATGGTAACAGAGTACCGGTTATGGGCGGTAACAACCAACCGATGGTATTTCTAACCAAAGGCGCTCACATCGTAACTTTAGAGCTAACTTGGGATCCAGAATTCACATTGGAATACGTCGATTTACCCGGTGCGGGTATCGTGAATTTTCGCATTGATGGTGAGCCTATCGTACAGCCTGTCCTGACTAATCATGGAACAAAACTATGGCTCACACAAGTGTTGGAAAAACCAGCTGAACCGTCTGAAGAATCTGATGTTGAAGACACGCAAAAACTTCGCGTTTTCCGGTCACTTGAAGATAGTGTGCCCCAAATGCTTGTTACCTATGTTCAACTGACTGTCACTGGTCGTTCTCGCCTTATAACACTCGGCGAAGTACTACCTGCTGGGTTTCTTGCAACTCACTTGGAATCGAGTAGACCAGCACTTCTTGATGAATCGGGAAGTGTAACCGTAGCCGTCGAAGTTGGTAACAATTGGGTACAGATCGAGGCCCGTGCAGTTGAACAGTTCAACCGTTTCAGTTATCAACAAATTTCTGAAGATTGGCCTGCCGAAGAGGTCTGGATGGTAGAACCTAATCCAGCAATTCGAGTAATTAGTATGGCAGGACCACCACGAACCAATCTTGACCAAATCGATATTCCGGCGCGAATCGCATACAGACTGGATGAAAAAACCGGCTTTGTTCTTTCGGCTGATGCAGATTTAGTGTTCACGGAAGGACAACGGGGCGACGTTAACCCCCGTCCGACGGACTATTACGTCGAACGCGAATTATGGTTAAATTTTGCAGGGGAGTCGTTCATTGCTGAAGACACTTTTTATCTCGATGCCGTTGACACCGAACCGTTAATTTCAAAATATCTGCCGGGGCGAGTAAAAGTCGACGGTGAATTTCGTCTACTGACCTACCACGACCCGGAGCAGGAACGATTACCAGGAGTAACGGTTTCGGAAGACATTTCTGAAATCGAAGCGGTAACACAGTTCAAAAAAAGCAATTCCATTCCTGCAATTGGCTGGGATATTGAAGCCCAGGGTCTGAACATGACCATGCATCTACCACCCGGTTGGTTGATGCTTTGGTCGCAAGGTTCGGATCAAGTTAAAAATTCATGGGTGTCGCATTGGTCTGTCGCGAGCATATTCCTTGCTCTCCTGTTACTCATTTTAGTCTTTCGTCTAGGAGGTACTTTGTGGACGACCGTACTAGCGGTCACAATATTGCTAAGTTTCCCTTATAGTTTCGAACCGATGATCGGTTGGATCGGGCTTGCCAGCCTGGGTCTGTTGCTTCGATTTGTTCGTTCAAGCCACCTACAAAAAATTCTGCGAATCTGCTATGGTGTGGTTCTCATTGTAGTGTCACTCATGACGATTTACACAGCTACTTTGCTCGCCCGCGATGCCCTGTACCCCCAGCTCGGTCAAAAACAAAACTACAACTACTCTTTAATCGATACCGCATCCATTGAGTTGCAGAGAAGATTACCGAAATCTGACAGGCTGGAAATGGAAGAGGTCGTTGCTACTGGGTCGCGGCTACCAGGAGTGGATAGCACTGCTAATATGGTCGTCTATGATGTAGAGGACATTGCCAAAACCGGTGCTACAACTATTGACAACTTTTTCCGAAAGATTCCTGAACAGTTCAGTTCTACTAACCCTCAGACCGGCTATCTCGGATCTACAGGAGATGATCTAACTGCTGGGGATACTTCAAGTACCCAAACAAGACCTCCGAACACTCGAGCTGTAAATGTACAAACCGGCCCAGGGACGCCATTCTGGCGACACAATTCAGTACAGTTTGATTGGGATGGTTCGGTTAGTGCTAATCGAAATCTAAATTTTGTGCTATTACCACCATGGGTCTCGCGTACTGCAATCGGTATTGGCTCGATTCTGATGGCGGTAGTCTCGATATTCTTTCTATTAGTTCACGTACCGCAAACAGTCGCCCAATTACCAAACTTAATTAAACGAGTCGTGCACATTGTGCCAGGTCTATTGCTGGTTGGTCTCATGTTGAATACGGCCAACGACTTACATGCAGAGATACCTGACAGCGACCTGCTTGAGGATCTTGAAGATCGACTGTTGGATGCGATGGAATGCGAAGGCGATTGTGCCTATATGGAACAAGCAACGGTTACGACAAATGACGACCAAATGACAATGGTTCTTCGCATTCACACACTCAACCGAGTAGCGGTTCCATTACCAACGAGCGAGAACACCTGGCACCTTAAGGAGATTTCCCTTGATGAAGTAGACTTACCTTTGTTACGCAAACGAACTCACCTCTATACGGTTTTGGATAAAGGTGTCCATGATGTTACTGTCAAAGCAAACATTAGCAACTTGTACCGACTTGACTTTCGATTCCCACTGTTACCCGGTTACATCTATCTGAATACTGAAGGCTGGCAGGTAGAAGGAATCAATCAAAATCAATTACGCCAACAATCTTTTTCACTTCGAAAAACAGTACCCGATGCCGACGATGACGAAACCAATTCGTTAATGAAGTCTCGCCAGTTCATCTATCCCTATGTATCGGTAACTCGAAAGATTTACTTAGAGTATGAACCAAGAATGGAAACGGTCGTTGAGCGTATCGCACCGGAAACCGGCGAATTTACTGTTCGAATACCGTTGCTTCCAAACGAGGCGGTACTCGAACACAGTGACTTAATGGAAATTCGAGAGATGGTTATCAATTTCGCAGGTTGGCAAAGTTCATTCAGATGGGAAAGTCTGTTCAATGCCCAAATGGACCTACAACTGCGCGCCCCTGATCTAACGGAAAGATCGGAAGTATGGTCGATTCGGACTTCGGAGTTTTGGTTACTCGATTTTGCCGGAATAACTCCCATTCAATCCGACAATCGTTTGACCACTTTTGTACCTCTATCAGGTGAAACTTTGGACTTGAAATTTTCGCAGCCAAGCAGAGTACCCGGTACTACGCTAACGGTTGAAAGGGCCCATCTAGCAATGGATGTGAAAGAGCGTACAACGGAAACAACACTGTACTTATCCGTCCAAGCGACACAAGCGAGCGAATTTTCTATTAGCATTCCGGAAAACGCAACAATTAAAGATATTCTCGCCAACAACGATCAACAACCGATACCACCGTCGTCAACAATACTGTTACCGATTAGCAACGGTTTAGGTCGTTACCAAATTGAGTGGGAAACAGATTCAGGTATCGACATATTAGAGCAGTCGCCAACTATTACCCTGAATCAACAAGCCTTAAATATGAGTTATACCGTGTCGGTACCACAGAATCGTTGGGTAATTTGGACCGGTGGTCTAGCACAGAATCCTGATGTGTTGACTTGGCTCACGGCGGTAGGTTTGATTGTGCTCGGACTCTGCTTAGTACGTGTCCCCAATATTGGATTGTCAGTCGTGGAAGTGATTCTATTAGCAATAGGCTCAGCGCTGACTAATCCATGGATCTTTTTTGTGATCGGGGTATGGAAATTAGCAGTCTGGTGGCGGTCGCACAACCAACAAGATTCGAAGTACAAGATTCTTTTTCGTGTAATACAAAGCATTTTCGTTCTGCTAGGTGTCATATTTGGTATCGTTGTCATTTACTTGGTAATCAATGTTTTAGTGGATGTTTCCAGTGGAAATATGTTTTACAATTACTTTAGTTGGTATGTCGACGAGGTAAAAGAATCACTACCCGTTGTTTGGTTGCTCGCGCTACCGCAATGGGTATACTTGGCGTTAATCGTCATGTGGTTGCTTTGGCTTGCAGTGGTGTTTGTACGTTGGGCACGCAGTAGTTGGAGTGTCGTAGCCAATTTTGAACCTCAGGCCGAACGTTCACCTCCGGCGCTTGCAACAGACTCCTAGTTCAAATCTGATTCAAGCGAATATTCGACAGGTAGACTCGAACTGCAGCCACTAGCATGGTAGGCTCAGTGCCGTATCTGCTGGTAATCATCTCTGTGTTCCTGACAAGTCTTTTGTCAGGTGTAGTCGGTATGGCTGGCGGCATCATTCTGCTCGCGATCCTAGTGAGCCTAATGAGCGTACCGAATGCGATGTTTTTGCATGGTCTCGTTCAAGCATTTGCCAATGGGTCGAGGTTCTTGTTGATCCGCCAACATGTAGTTTGGTCTACACTTCCCGCCTATTTTCTCGGTACTGCTACCGCATTAGTCCCATTTGTATTACTCACTATCGTTCCTCACAAGGGACTGCTGTTACTACTCATTGGAATTGTCACTCTCATTGGAGTCAACATACCCAAAAATTGGGGGCTTGACATTAAAAAACCTTGGGTAAGTTTCCTTTGTGGTGCAACCGTCGGATTTACCCAACTGTTAGCGGGTACATCGGGACCAATACTAGACCTCTTTTTTCAAAAATCACAGCTCAATCGCTTCGAAATTGTCGCCACGAAGGCATTTACCCAAACAATCGGACACGTGTGTAAGATGGGTTACTATCTATACATTACGGTACAACTCAATTGGCTATCTAGTGGCCAGGAAATCTTGGGTCTTACTTTGGTAGCTGTCTTTGTGTCGATGTTAGGTACCTGGTGTGGAGTGCAAATTTTGTATCGGGTACCAGAACAGACTTTTCAAAATCTGGTGCCGTGGATTATTCGCGTCGTATCGATACTTTGTGTTCTACAAGGTATTTGGGAATTAGTGACACAATCCTTCAATCTTGAGGTTTGACGATGAACAATAAGTCCGACGTATTGATCTGTTGACCAGTTGCAACATTGATACGAGTAACTTCGTACTTCTTGGAATTTGGGTATAGCTCTTCATTACCGGTTGTGTTTAAATCTCGTAAACGGAGCGGGGCAAAAACTTTGAACGCTTCAATTTGACAAAGAATTGCATCAATGTCAACTATGTCTCCCGAGTTAACGTAATCTGTATCAGTGGGTGAAGGTCGAGAGTAGAAAATACCGGTAGTGGGCGATAACACTCGTAATTCATCGCTACCCTCTATCGTAATAGTACTTGTATCTATTTCCGTGTCCGATTTCCCACACATATCTTGCATTTCGGTAATCAAGCTTGCGGTGTCGGTACGTTCGAGGAAGTCCGGTAGATAATCAGTGGAGTAATCGCCACCGCGAAAGACTTCATCTTGTAAGATGCGTTTAAGTAAAGCTACATTGCTACCAATTCCTTCAAGTCTTATTTGGTCAAGAAAAGCGAAAAGCCGATCAGCAGCAGAATTTCTACTAGAACCGTGGGCAATAATCTGCGCAATCATACTATCGTAATATGGTGAAATAAATTTTTCTTTAGCGGCAATCGAAATCACTTCGACACGAGGATCTTCTGGCAATTCACACTTCGTAATGAGACCAGCACTGGGACGAAAGACTACCTTTCCACTACTATCGCGTGCGACTGTCTCTGCGTTAATTCTGGCTTCAATAGCATAGCCTTTACTACTGACACGTAGATCACTGATACTAGCGCCTGAAGCAATAGCAAATTGTTGGGCAACGATATCGACTTCTGATACAAGTTCCGTAACAGGGTGTTCGACTTGCAACCGCGTGTTCATCTCCATAAAGTAAACGTTCTTAGAATCGAGATCGTAAATGAATTCAACTGTTCCCGCGCCAACGTAACCGACTTCGTCGGCGATTTTTGCGCTATAGTCGTGGACACTTCTTTCAAGTTTTGATGGTAGCATCGTCGATGCAGATTCCTCGAAGATTTTCTGTCGATTCCGCTGGACACTACAGTCTCGTATGCCCAGGACCTTTGTATTTCCATGACTGTCTCGCAAGATCTGTACTTCTATGTGACGAAGATTAGTAATGTATTTTTCGAGATATACATCGCCACTACCGAAGGCGGCACGCGCTTCGACTGAAACTCGTTGGAATAGTTCGATGAAATCATTCGGCGATTCTACTAGTTGAATTCCTTTACCGCCACCACCGTGAACCGCTTTGATGAGCATCGGAAATCCTATAGAGAGACTGAGTTCTATAGCACGTTCGACGTTATCTACGATACCGTGACTACCCGGTACCACCGGAATTCCGAGTTTTAGGGCAGTATTGATCGCATTAGATTTGTTACCCATGGTTTCCATCGAAGCTACCGGTGGTCCGACAAAGTTGATTCCATGTCGCCTAATTAGTCGAGCGAATTGACTATTCTCCGAAAGAAACCCTATACCCGGATGTAATGAATCGACTTTTGTTTGTTCCGCTACCATCAAGACGGAACGGGCATTTAAATAACTTTCGTCTGGCGTACTCCCACCGATACAAACTAATTCATCTTGACTACGTAAGAGATCCACCGCAACCGATTCCATATCCGGATCTGATTGCACTAAAACGATATCGATATCCTGACGCTGAGCAACTCGAACAATTTTGACAGCGGCACAGCCGCGCGCATGCACCATAACCTTCTTGATGGGACGATATAGATCTTCCTCCTTGATCGACTTTTGCAGTTGTTCGGCCGGTAATTCGACTGTCCGTACGGCCGTCAGTGCTCCTTCCATCACGCCCTTGACAACATCTTCTACCGAATCTTCAGATGCAGGGATATCTGGGTCGATTTTCTGTAAGTCTTCGTCTAAATTTTCAAAAAATGGATGTCGCACTAGACCCTGCATCGAACCTGGTACTTTGACTAGATAATTGGAAAGTATGGAATCCAACGGTAAATAACTAGGTACCACTATTTGACCCGCGAACGGAAGACTGGTACCTGCAAAGTAATAGGTGTGGACCAATGGATGTGTAACAAAACTTGCTTGGGCTCCGCCGGTGCAATCACCGTACCCAAAAACGACGATTGGAAGATCGTAATCTCGAACGAAGTGAGTTATTCGATCATTAATCGCGGCCATGGAAAACAGAGCTCCTGCCCCTTCTTTTGTTTGCATACCGCCGGAAGAAATAAAACAGATTACTGGTAATTGACGATCTGCACAAGTATGAAGCAAGCGACAGAACTTTTCTGCACTAGCCATATCAAAAGCACCTGCTTGAAACGCAGTGTTTGAAATTACTGTCCCAACTCGCAACTCAACGTCGAGATTTTTGAAAGTACCAATCCCAGTTACTACTCCACAAGGTTGTAATTGGTTGTCCATCGCTTTTTCAATGGACATTCGAAATCCCGGGAAGTGAACTGGGTCACTACTCAGTTGATCGGTGAACAAATGCTCAAAATCATCAAAGAATTTCTCAATGAATCCGTCATAGGAAATCGGATGAGTCTGTCTCCATTTTTTCAAGACTTCCTGGATTTGAAGATCTCGATACGCGTTGTTCAGTCTATTCCAGAAATCCCGTCGACGCCCTATATTACGAGGTGTAATGCGACCGTTGTAGCGTGAATTTTCACTCTCATATTTCAAGTAGGACACAACGAGTTTTTCGAATATAAACGTCACGACAACGAACAACGTGTCCGACAGATTCGAATACATTGCTTTTTTCCATTCCTCAACCGCTACCAAATACTTTCGAAAGACCGTGTTACTTGCAAACCGCAAATACCAAGCAAAAAACTCTTGTTGGTGTTGTTCGATTTCAGTCAAGTCTGCATCTGGAATATTCTTGACATCACGTATCGCACTTTCAGTTTCTTTCAGCAACAAATTACGAATAGTGTAAGCTTCAAACGCGTGCGTATTTTTAGCTTCTGCAGCGAGCTTGTCAAGCGAGCGAATGACGCCATCGTAAACTTGATCAAAAACTAAATGATGCTCTAGTTCGTCAACAAAAAGTGATTTGAGATCAGGTTGTTGAAGGATGTCGAGAATATTAATGGTCGCTTCTTCTGCGACGACAGCAAATCCAACACTGCGACCACGTAGAAAACGTCCAAATTCTTTCTCTATCCGCTTCCGGTTGTGCGTTGTTACGTCGATATCGTCTTCTACGACTTGCTCTGATTCATGCGAGTAAACGGGAAGCAAGCTACCTGTAAGAGCCAAATTCAGTTCTAACGCTATTTGTTCTGTCAATTGCTCGTCGGTTAAGCGCTCGATCTCGCTACTTCTAACCAACTTCGAGCCATGATGTGTGAAGCGTTTGCGCAGTTCTTCTCCTACTTTGTCGTTGCTTTCAATTTGCTTCAACAGATCACGTGGATTCATTATTTCCTGGGGATGCACGAGATCAAAGCGCCGCGACTCGTTACGCAAGAACCCAATCAACAATTTGAGATTATCGGCAGCGCTTGCTTTCCAACGATTAACAAGGTAAGCACACACGACACCAAATAGACTGTTTTGTGCGACAGTAAGGTTTTTCTTCGGTTCCCCAAATAGGGCGCGTTGTAAGCGATTCCGCTGATCGCCCAGCGCACTCTTACGTGCCAAATAATTGCGCCAAGCACTTTTAATTGTGTCGTCGTAAACAATACGATCAGGATCCTGTAACCATAACAAGAAATCTTTACGTCGATCAAATTCGATGCGTTGCAGCAACTCACCTTCTGGTAACTCTCGCTGTGCTAAGCGACCATATACACTGGTTTTTGTTGACTTGATCCGGCGCCGTACCCGCAAGTATCGAGAATGTCGGTATGCTAACCCAAATACGTTAAGGTAATCAGTTGGGTTTTCAACGAACTCAAATAACGAAGCGCTTTCTGTTTGTTTCATCCGTTCGGTAGGATTGAGATAACGATTTAAGACATGTTGGTACTCCTGAACGAACATTTCTTCCTGTGCGACAAATGCCTTAGTACTTGCTTCGATTGAAGCGATACCAGTTACGATCGCGCGACGAAAGTTTTCTAGGTTTGTGCCTGATTCTCCTGGAACATAGTCAATCACACCGTCGATATTGCCTTGTTGCAGCAGTTCGTAGGGCGATAATCCAACATGTTTCGCACATTCTTGCCAAGATAAATTGAGTCGGCGCGCAATGCTTGCCAGACCACGTGGTTGAATAGTGCTAAAAACGCCATCACGAACTGAGAGAATCATGTTGCTCGCCGCTAGCGGTATAGCTCCCCCAGAATACCCGATACCCAAGATAACACCAATGTTTGGTACATCAAGATCAGACATAACAGCAATGAGTCGGGAAATATGATGTGCTTGGTTTCCACGATTAGCGCTCTCATCCGCTGCTGCCCCAGGAGTGTCCATAAGACTGACTACTGGGATTGAACGGCGCGCTGTAGCTTGAACGAACTCCGCCGCGCGCGCGTGTTCTTCTGGCCCCCAAACACCATTAAAGTGAACGCGATCTTGAGCTAGAAAGGCTACCATTCTCTTACCCAATGCTGAGGAAAAATCCATCTCAACAATTGCGTCGAAATATGGTCCAACGGAGTTTAATTGGGTAACGCGACCCAAATTCTGCACAATATCAGAGGCGGGAGTACGATTAGGCGACTCAGCGGGAACTACAACTTGTTCAATGTAACTGTCAACATCCAATGCTTGTAGTTGACTAAGTCTTTCTTGAATCTGTTGTTCCGACAGCAGCCCTTGTACTGAATACAGTGATTTAGGATCGGCCGTAGGGAACAAATTGAACTCTTGTGCAATCCGTTCGGCTGTCAAAAACAAACGTTCGGTTTTCAACCTGTCACCATAGTTTAAAGAACGAAATTGTCGTATCAATCAATAGAATCAATCGGAATAATAATGATTGTACGGTTAGAAACGATACTATAGTAGGTTCGAATGAGTCTGTTAATCGATAAGTATATTGTAATTTTGCGAACAGAAATGTTGTGAAAATGGAAATAGCTATTCTTGTGATTTCCGATTCACGGACTCTCGACACGGATACTTCAGGAGCTTATCTGGCAGAACAGATTACTGCCAGTACCCATTCTGTGTTCACTCGGGCAATTGTAGAAGACAGCATTGATGAAATTCAAAAAATAGTGCAAAAGTGGATTAAACAACCAAATATTGATGCAATCATCTGCACTGGGGGAACAGGTTTTAGTGGACGAGATAGTACCCCAGACGCCATTGAACCATTATTGGCGAAACCTATCCCAGGTTTCGGAGAACTATTTCGCTGGTTGTCGTATACCGATATTGGATCTTCGACGGTTCAATCGCGAGCCTTTGCTGGAATAACAAACAAAACGTTGATTGTTGCTTTACCCGGCTCGTTGCGAGCTTGTCAACTTGCCTGGAATAAGATTCTCGATGAACAATTAAATCCGATGCACCAACCCTGTAATTTTGCCGAAGTAATTGACCGATTAAAGGTAACAAGCAACTCATGAACGATACTTTTATTCTCGCTGCAAAAAGGACACCTATTGGTAGTTTTCAAGGAATGTTCTCTAAATTGACGGCGACTAGTTTAGGAGCTCATGCAATAAAGTCAGTCATGCTAGACTTAGCAATCGATCCGGGTCGGATTGATGAAGTTTATATGGGTAATGTGGTTAGTGCTGGACTACGCCAAGCACCAGCGAGACAAGCAATGCGAGAAGCTGGTCTGGATGACGCTACTCCTGCAACAACTGTCAATAAAGTGTGTGGTTCTGGGATGAAAGCAACCATGATTGGACAGGACTCAATTAAGTTGGGGAACGCTTCCTGTATCATCGTTGGTGGGATGGAAAGTATGACAAATATGCCTCACCTGTTACCTCGCGTTCGGCGAGGGTATAGATTGGGGCACCGAGAAGTTCTCGATTCGATGTTCACCGACGGTTTGGAGGATGCTGAAACCAACAAAACAATGGGAGACTATGCCCAATTAACTGCTGATGAATATCAAGTAACTCGAGAGAGCATGGATGAATTTGCGATTGGTTCTTTAACGAAAGCACGAAAGGCGATGGACAGGGAAGATCTAAAACACGAGATCGCACCGATAAACGACTTAAATGAAGACGAACAACCGCGGAAGTCAGACGTCGGGGCTATTTCGCGTCTTCGACCAGCATTTCGGAAAGATGGTACCATAACGGCTGCAAGTACTAGTTCAATTTCCGACGGTGCCTCGGCTTTACTACTTGCAAACGAATCATTAGTCGAAGCTGAAAATCACGAACCCCTTTGTCGCGTTGTTGCCCATTCCTCAATCGCATTAGCTCCACAAAAGTTTGTTCTTGCACCAATTTACGCTATTCAAACTCTACTTAAACAGACCGGATGGGACTTAGATTCTGTGGATTTGTTTGAGATAAACGAAGCCTTCGCGGTTGTGACTATGCTAGCGGTCGACCATTTCAGGCTAGACCCTAGTAAAGTGAACATTTACGGTGGTTCTTGCGCTCAAGGTCATCCATTGGGTTCAACTGGGAGTCGGCTCATTGTGACGCTAGCACATGCTTTACGAGTAAAAAATCTTCGTCGTGGGATCGCCGCACTCTGTATAGGAGGTGGTGAAGGGACGGCAATTGCTCTCGAACGTGATTAGAAAAAGATTCTCGGTGTAAAGTAACCAACAACCAATGATATTTTCATGACATTGCATCTTCCTTTAATTGTTAGTCTTGGAGGAGTTAATCCTGCCGGTCGAATCTCATGTCATCATGCCTACCGAAGAACGGTCATCGAGGCACTTTCTGCTGACAAAGTAGACGCAACATTTGCTTCTCTAAAAGGGTTGATGTGTTTAGCTTCTTCAAGTCGTGATCAAGTAACACGTGACTATATCCTAAAGCACACTCTAGTCCGAGAAATTGAGAGTGTTGACAAAAATGGGGTTCCATTTCATCGACGTTCGACGATTCAACCTAATCAAGAAGAAAAGGTTCAGTTTGACATACCTACACGGCATTTCCCACGCACCTTACCTGACAATTGTCGAATCGTTGAACGGACAGAGACTAGGACGAGAGTTGAGCTAACTGGACCAGTAAAAGTGTTGTTTCCGGATCGTCAAGTTGCGCGTGTCACATCTGCCGGCCAGTTACCTACAGGTTTTGATCCAAGTACAACATACCCCAGCCGCAATCATCCTCGTGGTCTTCAACTAGCATTGGTTGGAGCATCCGACGCGTTACATTCGTTGGGAATACCATGGGAAGCTGTGAAAACTTACGTCAAACCCACCGAGATCTCGGTGTTCGCAGGTAGCGCAATGGGACAGTGTGACGAAAACTCACTTGCCGGCGTGCTGCAGGCACCGTTTCTCGGGAAACGTCCAACATCTAAGCAAGCTGCGTTTGGATTGTCTGAAATGCCAGCTGACTTTGTCAATGCCTACGTTGTCGGTTCAGTTGGACCGACAGCTGGAATCATCGGCGCCTGTGCTACATTTCTGTATAACTTAAAGCAAGCTGTCGATTCGATTATGCGGGGAAGAACTCGTATTGCGATTGCAGGTGGTGCTGAAGCACCAATCACACCAGAATTGATGGAATGTTACCGTATTATGGGGGCACTCTCGGCTGACGAAGATCTGATGCAATTAGATGGGACAGACACACCGAATCATCGTCGTTCTTGCCGACCTTTTTCGACTAATGCTGGATTCACATTAGCAGAAGCCTCAGTTTACGTAGTGTTAATGGAAGAATCGCTTGCGCTTGAACTGGGTACAACCATTTACGGTTCTGTACCCGCTGTATTCGTAAATTCCGATGGCTTCAAAAAGTCGATTCCAGGTCCGGGCGTGGGAAATTATCTCACTGTAGCTCAAGCTGTAGCACTCGCGCAAGCCATCGTCGGTAGTGAAGCCATTCAACAACGCTCATTTATCCACGCTCACGGAACTGGTACACCACAAAATCGAGTAACCGAATCACATATTCTGAACGAAGTTGCTAAGGTATTTGATGTTCAAGATTGGCATGTCACTGCGATAAAGTCCTACTTAGGTCACACCTTAGCAGCAGCTTCAGGCGATCAAGTAGCATCAGCTATAGGTACCTGGAATGACGGGTGGATTCCCGGGATTACGACTATCGATCACATTGCCGACGACGTTTTCCACAGTAACTTAAAGATTTCAACCGAACACATTGAAACAGATCCAAAGAATCCGATGGAAGTTGCATTTGTGAACTCTAAGGGATTTGGTGGTAACAACGCGACGGGTATCTTACTATCCCCACAAAAGACTTTAAGGATGCTAGAAAACCGGTTTGGGAAGGAATTAATTTCAAAGTACTGGGACCGAAACTCATTAACAGTACAGAACATTAATGAATACGATCACACGGCGACCCAATATGGTATTCCTACAGTCTACAAATTTGGTGAAGAAGTCCTTGATGGCAAAAATATAAAAATCGACCAGGAGAAAATTGTTGTCGACGGCTGGCAGAACCACGTCGACTTAGACTTCGAAAATCCTTATCTGGACATGTGCGACTAAACGGTCAAGTCACTCAGAAGTTGCAAGTTCTCGCATGGCTGAGAATTGAATCTCTGGCCAGCGTTCTTGGACTAGTTGTAAATTCGGTCTTGAAGTTGCAAGAAAGGTCAGGTGGCCACCACCATCTACTGCTAATTGATTCCTTACTCGATCAGAAAATTGAGTTAGTTTTACTGTGTCTTCAGAACTAACCCAACGTACGGTAAAAATATCGCACGGTTCAAAGATACATTCTGCACCATATTCTTCTTGTAAACGAAACACGACTAATTCAAACTGTAAAACACCAATTGCACCGACGATCATGTCTTGTTTCGTGACCGGATTAAATATCTGCGTTACACCTTCTTCAGACAGTTGTAACATACCCGTTTTTAGTCGTTTCGCATGGGTGGGGTCTTTAACTCGAACCTTCTTGAACAGCTCTGGTGCAAAACTTGGTATCCCTCGGAAGTGAAAATCATTACCCTGAGTGAAGGTGTCACCAATTCGGATTGTACCGTGGTTGTGTAGTCCAATGATGTCTCCAGGGTAAGCTTCTTCAACCTGAGTACGACTACCTGCCATGAAAGTGACGGCGTCCGATACCTTTAATTCTCTACCGAGCCGAACGTGTTTCATCTTCATCCCCTTTCGATAGACACCGGAACAAATTCTTAAGAAAGCGATGCGATCTCGATGTTTTGGGTTCATGTTTGCTTGGATCTTGAAAATGAACCCACTGAACGTACTACCTCCAGGCTCTACGACTCCATTGTCTGTTTCTCTTGGTTGAGGGCCTGGTGCAATCAAGACAAACTTGTCTAACAGGTCGGTTATACCAAAGTTTTGCAGTGCACTACCAAAAAATACTGGACTCTGTTGTCCGGTTTGGTAAGCCTCGATGTCGAAGGTGTTACATGCTCCCTTAACCAATTCAATGGATTCTGCTACTTCCTCATACATAAGACCGAGAAATTCTTTTGCAACATCTGAATGTAACCCTTGGATGATGGGGTATTCATAAAGAGTCGCACCATGTCCCCGTTTGAATTGAATAATCTCGTCTTGGTCGAACCGGTAAATTCCGAGAAAAGATCGACCCGAACCAATAGGCCAGGTCAACGGTACACATTCAATATTTAGTTCGTTTTCTAAGTGATCTATCATTGAGAGAGCATCTAAGGATTCTCGGTCCAATTTATTGACCAAAGTTATGACAGGTGAGTCTCGCATACGACATACTTCGATCAGTTTTCGTGTCCTGGGTTCAACTCCTTTCGCGCCATCTACTACCATGATGGTTGAGTCGACTGCTGTCAGTGTTCGATAGGTATCTTCGGAAAAATCTGCGTGCCCAGGGGTGTCCAAAAGATTAATCACAGTTTCTTTGTAGAGAAACTGCATCACTGAAGTAGTAACTGAAATACCACGTTCTCGTTCCATGGCCATCCAGTCAGAAGTAGTTTGTCGGCTACTTTTCTTTGCTCTAACAGTCCCAGCCATTTGAATTGCTTTGCCCAACAATAACATTTTTTCGGTTACGGTTGTTTTACCCGCATCGGGATGCGAAATAATTGCAAACGTTTTTCGTTGGGTATGAGATTCTGAGTTCATATTCAGTGGAAGGTCGTTGTTAAAACGACAAAAAGTGTTGCACTAAAGTTTGTAGAAGTAAGTGCGTTGATTCAACGTTGCAATTCGTTCCACAGTTCTTTCTTCCACCCACTCTGTGAATGTATTTCTAGAACACGGTAAACATCGAAATCTTTCTCTACTTTGTCAACCAAAATTGAATTAGCCGTTTCACCCATTATGAGAAGAGTTTGCAATTGTCGCGCGTTTTCAGTCAGAAACGCCATTAGTGCCCGCGCAGCCGATTTAATATCGTGGTTAGCAGTCGTAGGAAGTGTAGGACTTGATTCTGGTGGCCAATGAAAAATACTAGTTTCACCTTCAGGAGCTTCGAGTTTGTTGGTTCTACACAACTGAAGTATTTGCGCGAGGTCCTGAATGAGTTCATTCTTCAAACTCAATGTATGATCGTAAAGGATCGAGAAATCAGAAGTGGTATAGACGCAGATTCGGAAACTCTTCGTTACGTTAGTTGTACTTTCTATGGATTGATTCTTTGTATTTCTAATCGAAACCTTTGGAACAGTTCCTTTAGATTGAGAAAATAGGTCATCCTTAAGTCCTTTTGTATTTGGAGGCGTATGGGACCTATTAGGTTCAGTTTGTTGATTGGCAGTATGTGTTTCAGTCGGTTTTGACGATTGAGGTTCCTGACAAACCATCTTTATGTCCTCCCGACGAAGTCGGCAAACATCGACGCCGATTTTATGAAGCCAGACTTCCTTCATGGGACAAGTAGTGAGTGAAAGTTACAAACTTCCAATAACTTAGAATTTTGTTCAAGATACTCCGTCGAAAACGAATTTTTTATCAATTCGCGTAATAAATCTGTTAAAGCTTTGGTTTCTTTTTACGCGGAGGTTGAACCTTTCTGGTAATCACAATATGCTTGCTACGATTTTTTTCGTCTTGTCCAGTTTCGCCGGCTTTCACCGAAGTAATTCTTTGCCCAGAGTCCAAAAACACCTTTAAGTCTCGCTCAAGTTCCTCGCGCGACTTCCGCATTGAGGCGGCCGTCGCCGTAATCTTTCTAGGCACTATTTAACTCAATCTGAGAATAAAAGTACATTGTATCAAGACCAATGTTTCAGTTGCAAACAAATTCATCACATTGTGCTGCACAAATGAAGTCATTTAGGTGTAAACCACCAACGGAATGTGACCACCATTTGACAGTTAAGCTAGAGTATTGCGAAATCATTTCGGGATGGTGTTGGACGGATTCAGCGAATTCACCGATTTTCGCATGTAATGCTAACACACGTTCATACGAATTGATTCTATACTCGCGAATGAGGTAAACTAGTTGACCGTTGCTTGTACTTTCGAGTTTCCAGCCGGGGATCTTGTCTAACAAAGCTGGAATTCTCTCTGGATCAACAGCTTTAGATTCTGAACTTAAACTTTCGATTTTCAAATTTTTTAGAGTGTGCAATTGTGTTCACCTCCATTGTGGTTCGTGCGGTATACGGAAAAAGGGAATCCTGTCTGTATTGTAGGTATCTTCTAACTAGTCGTTCAAAGCAAATTGAAATTGAGTTTGCGTACCTACTAGACCTAATTGAGGTAGAAACATATCGGCACGTTAATTCACCGTCGCCCAAATTGGTGGCTTGGTAAATTAGTCGTACAATTCGTCAATTCAATTGATTTGCTCCTCGCACTCGCTGTACGAATATCGTTCGGTTACCTCAAACCAAGGATTGAATACAACCCATAACCTGCCTTTCATTTTGTGCGAGAACGATGTCACTACATTGCTTCCGACTTCAGCCACATAGTCAAATGAATAATCCATTTGTAATTCTCTTATCTTTATCCCAAAGTACACTTTGGTCGGCTTTATCAGTCTTAACTCCATCGATTTTAGTAGACGTGTGTCTAAGTCAATCGTGAATTCGACACTTAAGTCTTCGAGATCAAGTAATTTGTCTTCCTCGGACATTCCTTCATATAGCAGATCTGAAGGATGTGCGGTATAAGTAATTTGTCCTTCGGTCGGTTTACCTTTCTTCAAAATAGTGTTTAGGTCTATAGGAATAGTTTTAGCGATACCCTGCTCTTCACTGAATGGGTACGGGTATCGATAGTTGACAGGTTGAAATTCGTCAGAACTATCTTCTACATCTCGCGTCTTAAAAAACGCTGCTAATTGACCTTTCGAATTCACCTGCGACTCACAGTTGGAATTAAGTTCCACACCACTATTGCTAAGTGCTTCATTGATCAACTCTTGCTCAAATAAAGATAGGTGTTCAAAATTAGATTCGGTATCAGCGTCGTGAATAGGTAATACCTGGTTTACAGTCGTTCCAAAGAGGTAGATACTCGAACAACACACGACCAATAAAAATACCGCTAGAAGGACAGTACATCGAATTGAAGTGTTTGATGATTCTGTACGAACTGAATAAAAAGAATTCATACTCAATTGGTACTCGAGGCGTAATTTTTCCGCTGTACAAGTTTGGTAATCCAACGGACTAAGCGTTCAATTAGTAATACCGACAAAATCGAACCGTAGAGTAGAGTTTCTTGTATGGATGCCCGCTCTTGCAACCATAGATGAATGACAGCACACACGGCTATTATATAAACTACTCGGTGAAGTCGACGCCAATTTAACCCAAGTTTCCGTCGCCAACCACGAGTAGAAGTGATTGCCATAGGAATCATTAAGGACAAAGCAATCAAACCAAAAATAATGTAGGGACGTTTTGTAAAGTCACCGAATATCGTCGTGATATCTAACCCTGCCAAAGTGACAGCGTAACCAATAAAGTGTAGACATACATAGGTAAACGCCCAGAGACCAAACGTTCTTCGATGTTGTACCAATAGTGGCACCTTGAGAAGTCGAGAAAGTGTAGAAATTGCTAGGGTAAAACACAGCATTCGAATAGCCCAATCACCCAATCGTTCGACAAGTTCCTGTCCAGGATCTGGACCTAGCCCCGACCCCGGTAAACGGAATTCCATCACGACCGCATTGAGAATAAACAACAATGGAAGTGCCAGAAAGCATCCAACAACCCATTTTGCGGTTCGCGTAGCTAACCACGGAAACCGAGGGGACCGCCTAGCCGACTGCTTCATAGATGCTTTCGCTAAAAATGTTTTTTCAGATCCATTCCCTCATAGAGACTAGCCACTTCGTCATAGCCATTAAATAACTTGGTTTCGATCTTACGTGGTATAAGTCCTGAAGGTAACCTCCTCTCGGTTGCTTGCGACCAGCGAGGATGGTTTACATGTGGATTAACATTCGAATAGAAGCCGTATTCATGTGGCGCCGACTTGTTCCACGTCGTTCTTGGCTCTCGCTTCACCAACTCAATCTTCACAATTGACTTTATGCTCTTGAAACCATACTTCCACGGTACGACGAGACGGAATGGGGCCCCATTCTGATTCGGTAAGATTTTTCCATACATGCCAACTGCGAATATCGCTAACGGATGGTTGGCTTCGTCCAACCGTAATCCTTCAACATAAGGGAAGTCAATGGACGAGGCAAATGTCCCTCGCATTTCATTTTTTCTGAGTACCGTCGTAAACTTGACGTACTTTGCATCACCAAGCGGTTCAACTTTGTCTAATATCTTCTTGACCGGAAAACCAATCCAGGGAATGACCATGGACCAAGCTTCGACACACCGCAGTCGATAAATACGTTCTTCAAGATCAATATCTTTCAATAAGTCTTCTAATGCGAAATCTTTAGGTTTCTGAACCATTCCACCTACTTGTACAGTCCACGGGTCCGTTGTTAATCGATGGGCGTGCTTCGATGGGTCTCCTTTGTTTGTACCAAATTCGTAAAAGTTGTTATAAGTGGTCGCGGTTTTTTCTGGTGTGATTTCTTCGTCGGTAGGCTCGGCCGGTTCGTATCCCTGGTCGTCTACCCAACCAGTGGGTAGTGCACTAGCTACAGATGGATACATACAACCCAAGGCAGCTAAAGCCGCCGATTGCCCGATAAACTTTCTGCGCGATTTATAAATAGCTTCGGGTGTAATTTCTGAGGAGAGAATGTCAGATTTCGATTTGATGAGAATCATGCTAAGCACCTATTTATTTCATTTGACGTCAGCTTAAAATTGGTCGGGTAGCACCGTACTGTTAAACTCAATTTTTCAGATTTGAAGTGTTTTGCTCTACCACTTCATAAAATTTTAATCACGAATCGCAACCAGACCGAATATTCGCCGGCGCTAGTACAAACCTCGAAAAAAATGGTTTGAAGCCTGTAAAGTTCGAATAATGAGACCAAGGTGACGTCAACTTTGTGTATTAACCGGAAAAGTATTGTTGCGTGTAACCTAATTCATTGTAAAATTAAACAATTCCATACACCGTCCTAAGTGTACCCTCATATGAATTACTTGATAAAGAATGCAATCCTCTAGACTTACAATCGCCGAAGAAATTATCCTCCTCCAATTGTGCGACGAAGGTGGGGCTTTCATTCATGTACCAAATTGGACCAACCGTTATGCGATGAGCGGTGCTATTTTGATGGAATTTGCCGAAGCTGGTCGAATCGACACTGATTTGAAACAACTCACTGTAATCAATCGCGAACCATTAAACCACCAGCTTGCCGATAATATCTTGGATACGATTGAATCAGAAAGGGAAATTCGCGATATCCGTTATTGGATTGAGTATCTTTCCGATCGATCCGACGAAATTCGTCAAGATGCTTTAGACGGATTAATCGGAAAAGGGATACTGGAATGTCGTGATTCACGTATCCTGTGGGTGTTTAAGTCGCGAAAGTATCCTATCTTGGATGGGAAACAAGAACGCGAAGTAAAACTTCGCCTAATGGAGGTGTTGTTTTCGGATGCGATTCCTTCACCGCGGGATGTCATTCTACTTTGTTTAGCTCATGCGACCGGCATTCTCAATGTCCTACTACCGGCAAATGAATTGGTCAAACTCGCCGATCGAGTAGAAGACATTCGACAACTAGATTTGATTGGTCAAAGTGTAGTAAATGCTATTCGAGATATCGAAGTCTCTTTAGCTATCTCAACTGCACCGCTATTTTGAGATGTAAACTCACCGTAATGTATTGGATACGCAGTCGCAACATTTATTAGTTCAGTAGTTGATTCCATAGGTACCCTATGTTAGATTTAATCGTATCGTTAATCGAAAGTTTGATTGACTTCTCTAGACGAAAAAGAGGAGTGATTTTTAGCCTGTTTATGCTAATCATTGTTGTTGCTGTAACAGCCTACTTGTTCTGGGAATAGGGTTTACGCCACACCTTCAAGACAGACAAAACAACTAGTCTCACCTGCACATAGTTTGGTACGTCGACTTATCATCAGAAACCCGTGTTTAAAGATTAGTTCACCAACTCGTTAATTTTTTTCTCGATCAACTAGTTTCGCTTCATTAATCCATGGCATGAGTGCACGCAACCTAGAACCTACTTTTTCAATTTGATGAGCTTCGGCTAGACGTCTCTTAGACTTCACAACAGGCGCTCCCGCTAAACTCTCGGTCACAAATTCACTTGCAAAAACACCGTTTTGTATTTCTTCCAAGATACATTTCATTTCTTTTTTTGATTCTTCATTAACGATCCTGTGACCTCGAGATAATCCTCCATATTCAGCGGTATTGGAAACTGTATACCACATATTGGTGATTCCTCCCTCATAGAAAAAATCTACGATTAACTTTAATTCGTGCAAGCATTCAAAGTAAGCCATTTCCGGCGCATAACCTGCTTCCACTAAGGTTTCAAAACCGGCTTGAACGAGAGCAGCGGCACCACCACACAATACCACCTGTTCCCCGAATAAATCAGTTTCTGTTTCTTCGCGGAACGTAGTCTCCAAAATACCTGCGCGACCTGCACCTATCGCAGCAGCGTACGATAACGCTGTTTCACGCGCCCGGTGGGACTTATCCTGGGCAATCGCGATTAAAGCTAATATACCGATACCTTTCTCGTAATTAGCGCGTACTGTATGTCCCGGACCCTTAGGTGCAATCATGATCACGTCTAAGTCAGATCGTGGTTCGATTAACTCATAATGAATATTGAAACCGTGTGCGAAGGCGATAGTAGAGCCTTCGTTAAGATGAGGTTCAATCTCCGTACGATATACATCGCTTTGGTTTTCATCCGGTAACAAGATCATTACAAAATGAGAGTTCTGCACCGCATCCGAGACAGTTGCAACGGAAAATCCCGCTTCCCGAGCCTTGGTGGCAGAACTAGAGGTTTCTCGAAGACCAACCACCAGATTCTTGACCCCACTTTGTCGAAGATTGTGTGCATGAGCAAATCCTTGCGAGCCGTATCCTAAAACAGCCACATTCATGTTTTGAATTATCGATAGATCTGTATCTTTGTCGTAGTAAATCTTCAATTTATTCACCTTGATTGTCAGTTCAATGCCTGGTTTTTCCGCAAGATAGGTGTCTCAACACGCACACAATAGTGCAATATTGAGATTCATAACACCTAAAAGATAGTGGAACACTGCAACAAATTTTGCAGATACACTTAAAGTTAACAGGTGCTACTCGCCGATGTTAAGCAAGACTCGACGTTTTTGCATCTCGCTGTAGTACGTAGATGAGCTCCTGTATATCAGTTGGTGTTTGACTAACAAATTTCATGTCCTTCTGCGTGACAGGATGTCTAAACTGCAACCTCTTGGCATGAAGCGCTTGTCGACCAAATGCTTTCACAGTCTTCGACAATTCTACACTTGGTAACTTCGGTAACAAACCGCGCGCTCCATAAGCAACGTCGCCGACAATAGCTATTGACAGAGCTTGTGCATGCACTCGAATTTGATGAGTTCTTCCAGTACGTAACTTTGCCTCTACCAGAGTGTGTTTGCGATACCGTTCGATTGGCTGAAAATCAGTAACGGCTGGTCTTCCATCGTTTCTGACCTGACGAAGGGTACGTTGTGTTACATGTCTGCCTATAGGTAGATCGACTCTTACATTGTGTTCAAGTATACCTTCGACTACTGCAACATATCGTCTTGCTATCTCGTGTTTACTGATCGCGAGTGTCAATTCGTTAAGTGCTGTTCTTGAAACCGCCACGACTAGTAATCCAGACGTATTTTTATCTAAACGATGAACGATACCAGCACGCGGTAAGTTCGCAAGTTCTGTTCGATGACCAATTAACCCATTTACTAAAGTGCCTCGTTCGTTCCCTTTGCCAGGATGGGTCACTAGCCCAGCAGGTTTATCAACAACGAGTAAGTGTTCATCTTCAAACAAAATCTTGTAATTTACGTCTGATGTAACTGTCCAATTTGGCGTCGGATTCAGCATCCCTCCCACAGCAACTAACTCACCACCCTTCACCCGATACGATGCTTTAACTACAGAATTGTTCACGAACACTGTAGAACTTTGAATCCAAGCACTAATCTGCGACCGCGATACGCCAACACAAAGTTTAGCTAACACCTTGTCAATACGCTCACCTTCGTATTCACTTGGAATCTTATATTTACTTTCAAATACTTCCAACGTTAATCACTCGATGTGGTCGAAGATGTTTCGTTCAAATTGCATTCAAGAGTGCCGAATTATGCGTTGCTTGTAGCATACATAATATCCTTTCATACCGCGTTTAACAACGATACAGTTAGGATAATAAACCGGAACCACCGTGATCATTAAGAATACTGGTCAGATCAAACTTGCGAAGGTTTGTTATTCAATGCAAAGTCTCTTCGTCGATCAAACCATTGATTCAGACTGTAAGTAAAAAACACCGCAAGTACGACGGACCAAGCAAAAATCGGGAGTGCCTAACACCACCTCTGAGAAAACGGGTTTAACGGGTCGGTGTACTTATCTTAACGAACCCACTGCACAACTCTTGTTCTCTTAATGATTATGAACTCGGCAAAGCAATGCATGGCTATCTAAAATCGAAGTTACTGAAATACAACATATTGAGGACTAAAATACTACCCATGTTAAGTTCGGGTGTCATTGTGCCAATCATTTACAAAATCCTCCCAGTACTGTTGGTTTGCTTGTTGTTCTCTGGTTGTGCTGGTAACCGAGGTTCACAAAATGATTCCGAATTTGATGAAGGGATCACGGAGACCGAATTACACGAACGTGCACAACGAGCGCTCCTTATCGGAAATTACGTGGAAGCCATTGAACAGCTTGAACTGTTGGAATCGTATTTTCCTTTTGGTCGTTCGGCCGAACAAGCACAACTTGAACTAATCTATGCAAACTATATGCGAACCGATTATGACTCTGCTATCCTCGCAGCAGACCGCTTCATTAATCTTCATCCACAACATCAGAATGTCGATTACGCATACTACATGAAAGGGTTATCGAGTTTCCAACGAGATCGAGGTTTTTTCGACATTTTGCTAGGTACACCAGAACCACTCAGGGATATTTCAGGAGCTAAGGAAGCTTTCACCCTGTTCGCTCAGTTTCTGAATCAATTTCCCGACAGTATCTACGCGAAAGACGCGCAATTACGAATGTATCACTTACGCAACGTTATGGCTGAGTCAGAATTAGCCATCGCCGTCTTCTATCTTCAGAGAGACACTTGGCTTTCGGCAGTGACTCGTGCGCGCGAAGTCATTGAGCACTATCCTCGTACCGAAGTGATACCATATGCGTTAGTCGTCTTGGTAGAAGCAAATCATCGATTGGGACTAACCGAAGCTCGAGACGATGCTCTCGAAGTACTCGCGCGCAATTTCCCTAACTATCAAGGATTCAATGAAGATGGTGAATTAGTTATCAAACCACGCCTTCGTAATAAAGATCGTAGTATCTTAAACACACTAACTTTTGGATTACTCGATAAACCCCAGCGAGGGGAAGAAATACGACTTAAACCGCGTGTCCCGATTCGCTAATCCGCGTCTCGATTTCTTCTGAAGATCCTCACTTCAAGGTAAACTCACTCAAGCTCTGGTTTCTCGCGACGAGCATTGGTGAACAACACCCAAATAATCAAAATAAAGCCAACGGTGATCGCGGTATCGGCGACGTTGAAAATTGGAAAGTTGTACGGATAACCGCCAAACTCGCCTGGAGAACCTGCATGAAAGTGCAAAAAGTCGATCACGCAACCTCGAGTTAAGCGGTCGATCACATTTCCTACCGCACCAGCTAAAATGCAGGAATATCCAGCGAACTCCACTAGTCGACCGTTTCTAGAGCGATATATTTGATAGACAAAAAATAACGAAAACGCAATCCCGATCCACAACAAAATTCCCCCTGCACCCTTGAACATACTGAACGCAGCACCGGTGTTACAGGCAAGAGTCAGAGAAAAAAATGGTAGTATCTTGTCGGGTATCCAATCCAGATAAGAACTGGCTAGATGCTTCGTGAATTGATCGATCACAATAATTACACTAGTAGGAACATACAGAAAGACTATAGAAACTGTCTGTTTGACTCGATCATGCACAAAGATACTCCTTAAGAATTTTGTGGTGCTAGTACGGTAACAGTTGCCTGGATCCATTGTTTAATCTGGCGTATGTCGGCTAACATGTACTCACGCAGAGTACTGTTGTCGTCGAATTGTCGATCAGCGCGGAACTTTTTTAAGAAAGTAATACGTAGTTCGCTTCCGTAGACATCTCGATCAAAGTCAAAAATGTGTACTTCTAACACCTGTCCACTTGAACTTCCCGAGTTTGCGGAACCGATGTAAGCAGCGCCGAAGTGGGTTCGTTCTATACCGTCGATAGTCACTGCAAATACACCTTCTAGTGGAGAACGCGACCGATTCAATGGAATGTTAACGGTAGGTACTCCTAATGTAGTCCCCAGTTGTCGACCTTTCACGACTCGTCCTTGGATGAAATAAGATCGACCCAAACATGATCGTACCAAGGAAAAGTCACTACATTCAAATGCTTTTCTAAGCCGTGTACTGGAGACCTTTGTATCCTGAATCTCTAGATCATCTACCTGTTCCACCGTGAACTCACAGTCATGCGCTGCCGATTTAAGCATACCTATGTTACCCTTCGCTTGCCGACCAAACTTAAAGTCTCGACCGACCACCAAATGCTTAATCTTCAATGAATCGACCAATACGGTTCGAATAAACGAGTCCGCAGCCATTGAACGTGTAGATTCGTCGAATCGAATACACAGTACATGTTGTACACCCAAATCTGCTAGTAGAACAAGTTTTTCTCGAAAACTCGTTAATCGAGGTGGTGCTTCCGATTTCAAAAAATATTCGTTGGGCTGAGGTTCAAACAGAATCACAAGCGGATGAGTACCAAGTTCAATAGCACGATTAACCAATGTCGTAATTACCCTTTGATGGCCTAAATGGATACCGTCAAAGGTACCGACGGTACAAGTACCGCCACGATCTGTGTTCATTACGTTGTGAATTCCTCTAATGACTCTCACGAATTCTCTGATTCCTTTGACCGATGAACTGTCTCGGACGTAAACCAAGTATGAAACAAATTCCAAAATACGTGATGGTTCCAGTGGTAACAAGCAAAAATAGCCAAACGACTCGATCCCAAGCAGAACTTTCAAACCAATATACCTGTTCAGGGCGGAGTAAGACTAGGAATAAACTCATAGCGATCCCTGCACCTCCTACTCTCAGACAGACAAAAAACAGCTCACGATTCAAACTGAGGATGTTTCGTTTGACTAATCCTTGAACCAATAACACAATATGTACGATTGCCGCTACGCTAGTTGCAATCGCTATCCCAACATGACCGATAAGTTTAAATAAACTTACACTCACAATGATGTTCGTGGCAACACTAATCGTTGTATACTTAAAAGGTGTTTTCGTGTTTTGTTGTGCAAAAAAAGCTGGCGCTAGCATACGAACTAACATAAGTGGTAATACGCCGATGGAAAAAGCTTGCAGAGCGCGTGCTACCATTTGCAGATCAATACTGTTGAATTCTCCATGATAAAAAATCGTCGCAACTAATGGAATGGCAAGCAAACTTAAACCTAGTGTAGCGGGTACACCAAGCAAGATTCCTAACTCCAAACTCCATCTAACTCCTGCCCTGTACTCATCATACTCCTTACGATCGTACAAATAGCTAAACCGTGGTAACACAACAGTTTGAACCGCAATTGCGATCATGCCGACCGGTAGTTCGATCAAGCGATCAGCGTAATAGAGCCATGAAACACTACCAGTTGTGAGTAATGCTGCTAAACCGGTACCAACCAAAATGTTTATCTGACCAGCAGATGCAGCGTATACTGCGGGCCCTAACAATTTCAATAACTGCTGTACCCCTACATGTTTCCAGTCCAACTTCGGTAATTTGAACAAGCGAAGTTTGATCAAAGAAGGCAAATGAAGTAACAGTTGGACTACGCCCGCGACGATTACCGACCATGCAACTAAGTAAACTGGTTGATCAGCAGTTATAGAACCCACTAGAGCGGCAAGAATAATCGCCACGTTTAACACAATAGGTGAAAATGACGGTATCGAAAAACGACCGAAACTATTAAGAATTGAACCTAAAAATGCCGTAAAGGAAATCAGGCCTAAGTAGGAGAACATAATCATTAGCAAACTAGTAGCTAATCCCTGTTGTTCGTCTCCATGCCAAGCACCAAATGTGAATACCGTAATTAGTGCTGGAGCTAGTGCAACTCCTAACGCACAAATAACCAGTAACGAGAGTCCGAAATTACCCGCGACCGTGCGCACAAATAGTTGTAGTTCGTCAAATTGCTTATTTCCTTGGTACCGCGCCAGCACCGGAACGAAAGCTTGCGCAAAAGCGCCTTCAGCTAGTAGTCGTCGAAAGAAATTGGGGATGCGAAACGCAACAAAAAAGGCATCGGCAATCAAACTAGCCCCAAACGTATAAGAAAACACGATTTCTCGAACCAAGCCGAGAACTCGTGACCCTCCTGTAAGAGAACCGACGGTTAAACTTTTGACGCCAAGTTGTCTAGTGTCTAAAGCGGGTCGTTCAATTTTGTTTGCTGTCACAATGGATCAACTAACCGAGATTTCACAGGCTTCCTTATAATTCCAATCTCACGGATACATCAGTATTCATTTCCACCAATTCAGATTTGCTATAGGTACACATTTGGCAAATAGCCCCCAAGCAAAGAAGCGTGCCCGTCAAGCAGAGGCTCGGCGGCAAATAAACTCCACGCATCGTTCTAAATACCGTACATTCATCAAGAGGGTTGAATCCCATATAACAGAAGGCGATGCCGTAGCAGCTGACAAATCGTATCGTGCCGCAGTCCCAGTGATCGATTCTATGGTTAATCGTGGACTAATCCATAAAAATAAAGCAGCACGACATAAGTCTAAGTTAAATAGCAAAATTAAAACGTTAGCCGGCGTTTAATGACTCGGTTTCGGTAAATATAACATAACTTTAATCAAGGACAGGAATTCCTCAATTCCGAATCGTCCTTGGCTTGAATTCTGGTTCGATCCTTCATCGAATGTACCAATACATCTTTTGCAAGTTGAGCACGTCTATCGCGTTCCTCTAGTTCTGAATCTAAGTCTTCCGTAGATCCATTTCTCAGATTCTGTACCCTGGTCGATAACTCAGTGAGCAGTTGTTCAATCCCAATATTACTAACTGCCGATATGGCGTGAATCTGCCTGTCAGGAAATCGTTGCTTTAACGCGTTGACTTTAGATGTCCATTCCGACTTTGGTAACAAGTCCACTTTGGATAAAACCACTACGATAGGAAAAGTGGTAAGAATCGTGCTATAACGGGCAAGCTCTTGCTCAATATCAAGCAGATTTTGAATAGGATCTGAACCATCCGGTGGGTTAACTTCGATTAAATGTACTAGCATGCAAGTTCGACTTAAATGTCGTAGAAACCGAGTCCCCAACCCTAGACCTTCCGACGCGCCCCGAATCAATCCCGGAATGTCGGCAACTACAAAACTGTTGTCTGATTGAGGACGAACCACCCCTAAGTGTGGTCGCAGAGTTGTAAACGGATAGTCTGCAATTTTCGGATGCGCTGCAGAGATTCGACTCAACAATGTGGTTTTTCCCGCATTAGGTAAACCTAGTAGTCCAACATCAGCGACAACTTTAAGCTGTAGACGAAGTATTCGACGGACTCCAGAAGTTCCGGTAGTAAACTCGCGTGGAGCACGGTTGGTACTAGTCTTAAAGGAGGCGTTACCTCGTCCCGGACTACCCCCTTCTGCCACCTTCACTCGCTGATTTTCGTGTGTGACATCGCCCAACACACTTAAAGTTTCATCATCAACGATGGTAGTGCCAAATGGGACGCGGATTTCTAGTGAAGAACCTTGTGCACCTCTTTTATTCGCGCTACCACCTGGCCGCCCGTTCCCGGCTTTCTGTATTGGTTGATACTGAAGATCAACCAGTGTAGTGAGTGAAGAATCACCAACAAGATATACGGAACCACCGTGTCCACCGTTTCCACCGTCGGGACCACCTTTGGCGAAATTGGCGCGTCGTAAAAAACTCATACACCCATCGCCACCTCGACCACTACATACGGTGATGGAGACTTCATCGAGAAATTTCATGGAATTGTTTCTCTCGGAAGTGGAGAAACAAGAACTAGGCGGTAGGTAGTACGCTCACGTAGTTACGTTGTAAGGGGCCATGAAGTCGAAATTGAACAACTCCATCGGCTTTGGCAAAGAGCGTGTGATCTCTTCCGCACCCTACATTCATACCTGGGTGAAACTTGGTACCACGTTGTCGAACCAGAATGTTACCAGCGCGGACGGTTTGTCCACCATACTTTTTTACACCAAGACGTTTTGATTCTGAATCTCGCCCGTTACGAGTTTTACCACCGGCTTTTTTATGTGCCATCTTTTACATCCTTTCCTACATTAATCGACAAAATTTCTACGATCGTCTTGTGTTGTCGGTGACCATGGCGACGCAAGTAATTCTTTCGTCGCTTAAATTTAAGCACCATGACTTTAGGATCGCGTACATGTGAGAGAACTCGAGCTTTTACGCTAGCATTAGGTACATAAGGTTTCCCAATCTCAACTCGATCGTCATCTTCGACTAGCAAAACTGAATCGAAATCAATTTCTTCACCAGTTTGTGCATTTAAACGTTCGAGAGAAAGTCGGTAGCCAGGGGATACTCGATGTTGTTTCCCGCCGCTTTCGATTACCGCTATCATAAATGAATCCAAATTGCTGAAATGATAAATTGGTAGTAGGTTCGTTCCAACTCAGCGATCAGACTAGAACATTACTTAGGTGAACGGGTAATTTTAATCGAATTCACAAACAGCTTATATTCATCTCCAATGTACATGCGCCTCTAATGAAGTTACCGTCTGTTAAAGTTGATCGCAAGATTCAATATTAGTTCCTTGCGGTAGTTGACTTTCAGTTCCCTAAAAAACTAAGTTACCTCGATGAAAAAGTTAAGTGAATGCCTAATGTGAGTAAACCAATACTCAGATTTGTACAACGCGTACTTTCGCCAGAGTTCGTAGGAAAATAAAATTTTCAATGTGACTTGCCTAGCTTAACCATTCAGTCTTTGTTCGAAACAAGATACTTTAAAAAAGATGCATACCAAACTTGCGGAGTTACTTAGCGATCCCAGTATCGATCAAGTTTTCGCTCTTGTAAAAAGTGATTTCGAGACGGTTAACCAGCGGATTCATAGTGATTTACAATCCGATATACCACTTGTCGTCGAAGTAGCAAAGTACATAGTCGGTGCCGGTGGAAAACGTCTCCGACCATTAGTCGTCCTGCTCGCTGCTGCGGTATGCAATTATTCGGGTCAAGAACATATCAAACTAGCTACTCTTGTTGAATATTTACATACCGCGACTCTTTTACATGATGATGTTGTTGATGTTTCGACCCGTCGCCGCGGAAAACAAACCGTAAATGTCGTCTGGGGGAATGCTCCTAGTGTTTTGGTTGGAGATTTCCTCTATTCCCGTGCGTTTCAATTGATGGTCGATATTCGTTCGATGCCGATGTTGGAGATTATTTGTGATGCGACTAATGTGATTGCTGAAGGTGAAGTTTTGCAGTTGCAACACATTGGAAATGCTGAGTTAACAGAAGCAGAATATTTAGAGATCATTCGATACAAGACGGCAATGCTGTTTCAAGCTTCGGCACATGCAGCTGGAGCACTAGCTGGTTCTAACCAAACTACACAGTACGCGCTTCGAGAGTTCGGTTTACATTTAGGTATGGCATTTCAATTGATCGACGACTGGCTTGATTTTGTTGGAGACGATGTCGAGATGGGGAAAAACGTGGGTGACGATTTAGCAGAAGGTAAAGCCACTCTTCCTTTAATCCATACTTTACAACACGGTGACTTTAGAAACAAAGAAATCGTGCGCCAAGCAATTTTGCAGAGAAGTAGTGAAAATTTGTCAGAAGTGATGCAAGCGGTGCAAGCAACGGGAAGTTTAGAGTACTGTCATAAAATGGCGCAAAAACATACTACCCTGTGTATAGAATCTTTAGTAAGTCTACCACCCAATCCGTTCCGATTTGGTCTGGAAGCGTTAGCTAATGTTACGGTCTGTCGGATGCATTAAACCTGACTTTGGAGGAATTCGGAGTGTAGCTCAGCTTGGTAGAGCACTGCCTTCGGGAGGCAGGGGCCGCCGGTTCAAATCCGGCCACTCCGACCATTCACAAACGACTGTACATTCGCGAAAGTTACCCTTGCCCTAAATATAGTGATAGCATAATCTACAAACCAAAAATGATACAACACAATCACGTTCTGGCTCTATTGAAATAGTGAATTTAGCGACGCATAGTCCGATTGACAGTGTCGTTATTCGCGTCTCAGACGTCACCAAAAGGTTCTCGAATCAAGTAGCATTGGATAGAGTTTCTTTCGAGGTTAAGGCAGGGGCGAATTGTGTGTTACTAGGACCAAATGGCGCTGGAAAGAGTACCCTACTGAATTTGCTTGCTGGTGCGCTACAACCCTCCGCGGGACAAATTTCCGTGTTAGATAACTCTGCAGGCCACCCTTCGACCCGTCGTCAAACGGGTGTTATGTTGCAGATATCAGGGGTTCCGCAGACACTTACAGTAGCGGAACACATTAACTCATTTAGGAGCTACTACGTCCAACCACTTAGTTTTACTGAAGTAATACAACTCTCCCAACTCGGCGGATTAGAAAAGAAAAAGTACAGTGCACTAAGTGTTGGTCAAAGACAAAAGTTGCACTTTGCTTTGGCAATATGTGGTCGACCCTCGTTACTGTTTTTGGATGAACCAAGTTCTTCTCTAGACGTTCAATCGAGACTTCAACTTTGGGAACAAATTGATAAACTGAGAGCCAACGGTTGTACTTTCGTTGTGTCAACCCATGACTTTCAGGAAGCTGAACGCTTAGCATCTCATGTGGTCGTATTTCATGAAGGAAATATCATTCTGAACGGAACACCTGAAGATTTACGAACTAACTTTGCTGACTCGAGAATTTCCTGCAATACGTCACTTGATCCGCGCGAACTTGTCAAACTCCCTCATGTAAAACGCGTCGAAAAAATAGGTAACCTGACGCGACTGTTTGTGAATGAAGTGGAAAACACCGTGAGACACATACTTTCTGAGGATAGTTCTACCAGTCAACTTGAGATTAAATGTGCGACAATTGAAGATGCCTATCTACACCTACTTACCCACACTGAACATGACAACTAAAGGTGCGCTGGGGTATAGCCTCGGTAAATTATTACGTATTCTCTACACAGAATCGAAACTAGAAGTAATAAAGTGCTTGCGACTACCCGCATTTTCTAGTTCAATCTTGTCATTCCCGTTAATTGTCTACATCGTCTGTGGTTTACTCATCGACATAGATGTGCAAGAAATTCGCGCCGATCATTATTGGTTGGTCGCTGCAAGTTCTATCGGAATGATCGGGACCTCGCTTTTTGGATTTGGTGTATACATCGCGATCGAACGGGGACAGGGTTGGTTGTTGTTAAAACGAGTCAGCCCATTACCAGTTTACATTCATTTTCTAGCTAAAGCCTTCATGGCGATGGTGTTTTGTGCTCTAATCACATCTTTACTTGTTGGTATTTCGTTAATTTTCGGGTCGGCAGATCTGGGCATCCAACAAATTTTTGTTCTCATCGTTACTCAAATGTTCTGTTCATTACCATTTTGTATGTTAGGTCTTGTAATGGGTTGCGCAGTCAGCGCAAATTCTGCTCATGCAATTGTGAATCTGATTTATTTGCCAATGCTGTTTCTGAGTGGAATCATCGTTCCTTACACTTATTTTCCGCCTTGGTTGCAAAGTGTAGCTCACTATCTACCTTCATTTCATTCTGTTCAATTGGCACTCAGTGCAATAGATGTTTCGAACAGCGTGAACATATTTCTACACCTAGGTGTACTGTTCGCTTATACCATTGTACTTTTGGGTATCGGAGTCATGTTGTACAAAAAGATGGAAAATGTTTGAGTGGAAGAGTAACTAAAAAATCGAGTGATGTATCTTGAGCGATACCCAGGGGAAACGACAGATTGATATATCTTCTGCAAAAATAGAAGTTCAGAGGAGTATCGAAAACATTGGTATGCACAACTGGAACCGTTGTATTACTCAGTCGGTTTCTCCGTTTGTCGACTATCGATTCCTCCATGCACTAGAAAATAGTGGATGCGTAATGAATACAACTGGCTGGCAACCTATGCACCTTGAATTGCGTGTTTCGGATCGGACGGTTGGTGTGATGCCAATGTACCTCAAGGCACACTCAATGGGGGAATTTGTCTTCGACTACCAGTGGGCTGGAGCATGGGAGAATGCGGGTGGTAATTACTACCCGAAACTACAAGTGTGCGTGCCTTTTACACCCGTCGCCGACAAGCGAATTCTGCTAGCTGAAGAGTATCGAAAACAAGAATTGGAATCACTCTTTACGAAAACAATAGTAGAAATTGTCGAACAGAATGCGCTAAGTTCAGCGCACTTGACATTTTTGGACAGAACACAATGCAATCGGGTCTGTGCCAGCACACAATTTTTGAAACGGACGGACACGCAATTACATTGGCAGAATAGAGGGTATTCTTCCTTTAATGATTTCCTGTCAAATCTCTCCAACAAAAAGAGAAAAAACATTCGACGGGAACGTAAACTCGCGGTACACGAAGCTTTGACTATTGAGTGGTTAACTGGTTCAGATGTTTTGGAAAGCCATTGGGACGTGTTTTACCAGTGTTATTTAGATACGAGTGCTAGAAAATGGGGTAAACCGTATCTGAACAGAAGGTTTTTTAGCTTGATCTGTGAAAGGATGCAGGAGCAGATTCTGTTAATTCTAGCAAAATCTAGTAAGCATTATGTTGCCGGTTCCTTACATTTCATCGGTCAAGATGTACTTTTCGGTCGAAACTGGGGGTGTATCGAACATCACCCATTCTTACACTTCGAACTATGCTACTATCAAGCGATCGAATACGCTATCCATCACGGTCTTAAGACAATCCAGGGTGGGGCTCAGGGAAACTACAAGATTTCACGTGGATATGAACCGGTTACAACCTGTTCCGCTCACTACATCAGTGATCGACAGTTTCGTCAGGCAATCATAAATTTCCTCGAAGATGAAGAAGAGTACGTCCGTTCAGATCAAGAGTTTCTTGTACAATCCTTACCATTTAAACAAGACTATTGACGAAGTTTTGAAAAACATCAAGTCGCCACCGTCTCGTCAATCTTCAGGGAACACCAATATCGATCATCCAGAAAACATCCTCGAAACTTCCCATACACGCTATAGCTATCGGGACTTTGACGCCGCACATACGATTGATTCTCGATTTGACCATGATACTCCGGAAGGAGTTCAGATTGTATTGCGTCCAGCCGGCATTGTTGCGCGTGGAACAGGGTTTTTGGTCGACGAACTCATCAAATTGCTTGTATTTTTTTTCTTGCAGCTATTCTTCAATTATCTAGGGTTTATCGGATTCAATCTTTTTGGATTACATTTAATTATTTTTTTTGTTGTTCTTTGGCTGTATGGGTTTCTATTTGAATGGATTAACGACGGTATGACTCCTGGAAAAATGATGGTAAAAGCAAAAGCAGTAAACCTGGATGGAACTCCACTCAGTTTGTACTCTGCGGCAGTTCGAAATCTCTTCCGACCTATCGATAGTGTTTCGTTGTTCATGGTCGGTCTACCACTTGGCGGTGTAGGGATGCCGGGAGCACTATTTATCCTGTTTTCAGCACGGTTTCGCCGGCTTGGCGACCACTTAGCCAATACGATGGTTATCCACACCAACACACCAGAAATTGCGAAACGAGAACCCACAGCTACGGTAAAACAAATTCCACAACCTTTGAAGGTGAACGAGCAACTCTTGCTGTTGGAATTTCAGGATCGTCTCGGCTCATTTTCTGAGGGAAGAGCTATTGAACTCGCTGAGATTCTCTACCCGCTGCATGGTTTGAAGGGAGAATCGGCGGTTCGTGCCTGTATGGAATACGCGAACTCGATTCGAGGGGTAAAGTGAAAGAGTCTCACTTCGTCCACACTAAAGAATCCGAATGGTCGGAATTTCTTACCTCCTTAGACCGGTTGGAAAGTCGTTGGAATAAGGGTAAATCCACAAATGCAGACGGTTTTACGGATCGGTACCGACGCATTGCTCACGATTTGACAATCGCTCGAACTCGCGGTTACAGTAATCAATTGATCGATAGGTTGAACAATCTTGTCCAAAGGGGCCACAACCTACTTTACACCAATAGACTTGGATGGGTACACGGTTTCCTGAACTTTTTCACTCACTCATTTCCTCAATCCGTTCGTTCACAAAAGTTGTACATTCTGCTCTCGGTTCTTGCATTCGTTGGCCCTGGATTAGGTATGTCATATATGATTTCCACGCAACCCGAATTCGTGCATACAGTCCTAAGCGATGAGCAACTATACCAATTACAAGAGATGTACGATCCTAATAGTGAACGTCGAAGTGTGAAGCGCGAGGCGGACGAGAACATAGAAATGTTTGGCCATTACATCTTAAATAATACTTCAATCGGATTGCTAGTATTTATTAACGGACTGGTCTTTGGCATCGGGTCGATCATTGCCCTAGCTTTTAATGGAATCTTCATTGGTAGCGTCATAACTTATTTGTGTATCGCTGGTTATTCTTCGACGGTCTTACCGTTTGTAGTTGGTCATGGGGCTTTCGAACTTACGGCGATAGTTATTGCTGGCGCTGCCGGACTCCGAATGGCAAAAGGAGTGTTTATTCCAGGTGTTTACGCCCGCAAAACATCCATCAAGATAGCCTCCAAGGAAGCATTCCTGCTTTGCGGTGGTTTCTTTACCATGTTTATTCTTGCCGCTTTTATCGAAGCGTTTTGGTCTCCTAGCGATTTTTTACCTAACTCCATCAAGTATAGCGTGGGGTTACTACTTTGGATAGCAGTTTTATATTACTTTTTGTTCGTAGGCCGTGACAAACATTCCCACCGCTAAACTTGCACTTCGACATCGGACAAATTTCGAGGCAATCGGCGCCGGTGCGCTTCTCGCCAGAAAATTTTGGTGGGAATTACTTGCCGGTTGGTTAGTTCTTGCCGTGCCAGTATTCATAGTCGTCTGGTTTATACCAAATTTATTTTGGTCAATCTTTTTGTTATGGTTTTTCAAACCGTTGTACGAACGAATTCCTCTTCGTTTTATCGCTTCAACGTTGTTTGACCAACAAGCGACCGCGCAACAAACCTTGCGTACGATTTTCATGGGTGACACTTGGTTATGGTTAAGTTTGTTTCGGCTGTTTCCTGGCCGTAGTACTCTCACACCCATCGCGGCCCTTGAAAACACTGAATCCGCGCCAATTCGAATTGGCACACGACGACGTTTGATTCGAGATCGAATCATAGGATATTACTTAATACTACATCTGTTGATGTTCTGTATGGAAATCTCACTTGTGGTATTTTTTCTTGCAGTGATAACTTGGGTATCGTCAATAATATTCTCGATTACCCCTGAACTACCAACTTTCAATCCGCAAGCTATATTCGCTTTCATTAGTGCTATCGGTAGTCACGCGTTCAAGACGTTAATTTTTGTAAGTTTTGCAGTGATTGCTCCTTTCTATATATGTTGTGGTTTTGCAATCTACCTGAATAAACGAATCGAGTTGGAGGGATGGGATATTGATCTTGGATTTCGCCGTCTAATTAGTCGAATATCGATAGTCCTTATCGCGACTGTCTTAGTTCTCACGAATGGCGAACAGATTTATGCACAGGTTCATCCAGGAAATATGGGAGATGAAAAAACAGTGCACGAAACCGTCAGTAGTGAAATTGAAAAAATCTATCATGAGCAGGTAGTAACGGAAACGACGATACGTCAACAGAAACAATCGAGAAGTCCACAACCAAGGAGCAACACTCCCACGATAGACTTAGGATTAGCTAACTTCTTCGCAAGGGTAGTGCAATTTCTTATTATCTTTGTCATAATCGCATTGATTGTTTACTTGCTGTGGCAATTGAGAAAATTAGACTTTAGTCGATTCAAACCGCGTAAGGTAGATCTCGGAACTCAACATACTCACATTATCGAGGAAATCTTTCAAAAATTAGAACTACCGGAAAATATTGTTGCTAGCTCACGTATCGCTTGGGATTCTGGTGACTATCGAGAAGCTATATCACTGTTGTACCGAGGGGCACTTTATTGCCTTGTCGCGCGTTTTGATTGTCCTATCAATCTAAGTCACACTGAGGCTTCTTGCCTGCAACTAGTCGCTCAGAATGTACCTGGTGTACTCTCGGCATTTGCATCAATTACAGAATGTTGGCAACTGGTTGCGTACGCTCATAAAGCTATCGAAACACCAACTTATAACGACTTAGTTCAAACGTATGAAGCATCTTTTACGTAAAGTCCCGGTAGGCGGGTGGGTACTCCTGTGCGTGCTCGTGACCGTCGCAATATTCGTGGGGTTAGTTCAGTTCTATGTGCGAGCGATCACGGAACCAGTGAAAATCCCTACGCTAACCGACCAAGCAGCTTTCGACTCGTACTTTGCGCTCAAAGAATTGGGCAAAGAATATAACTTCGAATTACATACTATCAACCCATTCCTCATGGAAGAAGAACCCTCAATCAATGACACACTGTTTATCTCAAAGCCTCAAGAGTTGATTAGGAATAGGCAAGCCAGCGAGCAATTAGAAAATTGGGTTCGTCGTGGCGGTACACTATTCGTTGAAGTTGATACCTTAGACTCGAGTGAGCCTCCTGCGGACTATTTTTCTCGTTTGAATTACTTCCCCGCTAAGTATGCAGTGTATCGAGTCATCGAACCAATAGAAGAAATGGAACAAATGGAACAAATGGACTTACCTGCATTTGTGGACGAATGGAGTAATCGTGGGATGCAAACGACGCCCAATTGTTCTGATTCGATAGAACCATTCGTTCTTGACATGGGTTTAGCTTTGAATATGGACAAGACTGCCGCAGGAGGATATCAATTTGAAACCAAATATTCTCCCTTCAAGCATTCTATGAATGAACTCGCACCGTCAAATCTTCTTCATATCTCTGAAGGGCTAGGCAACGTCTATTTTGTCAATAGTTTTCGAATGTGGAGAAACGACACCGTTGTTTGCGCAGACCATGCGTTGTTATTTTTGCTTTTAGTTCACAGGACCTCAAACATTTTGCAGGAAAGTCTCACGCCTCGTACTGTTTGGATCGTTCAATCTTACTCCAAACTAGCTACTCTTGTTTGGCTTCACTCGTGGCAAACAATCTTAGGTTGTTTTGTCGCTTTCATCCTAGCCGTACTAGCCTGGAGCATTCGAATATCGCCGCCGGTTTACTCCGTTTCAATTCAGCAAAAGCACATATTGGACTACGTAAACAGTGCGTCCCAATTTGCTTGGCACAACAAACAAATCGAAAATCACATCCGCGCGCTACACCAGATAGCAGAACAACCTGAACGGACTTTCAAACCCAAAGGGAGTGTGCAACGACAGGAACAATTTAACCCAAGTAACGTTTCGTACGAATCAAGTGATCCAACTGAACTTAATCCGCCCAATAATGCTTCCTTAGTCAGAGTGGTGAGAAAACTGCAACGACTGTTACAGAATAATCTGTTTCACTCCAAAAACCCTAAACCCAAAGAGAACCCAAACAATGAATGAAGACCTAGATCACCAAATCCAGGACCGCATGCGCAATCTTCAAGAACTGATGGACACTGTTAGTCAAGTAGTGATAGGACAGTACCCGGTTATTCGGCAAGTAGTGCAGTGTCTCATAGCTAACGGACATGTTTTACTTGAGGGTGTCCCAGGTTTGGGTAAAACTTTGCTCGTACGAGCGTTAGCGAAGAGCATCCAATGCGATACTTCGAGAATACAGTTCACACCAGATCTGATGCCTAGCGATGTCACAGGTCATGCTCAATACAACTTAAAAGAAGAGCGATTTATCATTCGCAAAGGTCCAGTTTTTACCAACCTTTTATTAGCAGACGAAATCAATCGAGCGCCAGCGAAAACACAATCAGCATTACTTGAAGTCATGCAAGAACGGCGGGTGACTATTGAGGGAGAAAGTTTTGCCGTCGCAGCTCCCTACATGGTGTTAGCCACACAAAACCCAATTGAATATGAAGGAACTTATCCATTACCTGAAGCGCAATTAGATAGATTCATGGTCAATGTGTTCATTAATTATCCGACGATGGAAGACGAAGCAAAAATATTAGATCAAGTCACAACAAATCGACCAGTGGACGAGCTCAGTGTCACTGATGTGAAAGCAGTTGCTTCGGCTGCTGATATCAGCCAAGCACAAGCAGTCGCTTCCCAAATTGAACTTGACGAAGCTGTCCGAGATTACGCGGTGGAGATTGTTCGGGCGACCAGATCGTTTCCCGGAATCGTACAAGGCGCGAGCCCACGAGCAGGCATTGCTTTAGTCCGCATGGGACGAGCGTCGGCCCTCGTTAACAATCGTAACTATGTCACTCCTGACGACATTCGTGAAATAGCACTACCGGTTTTAAGGCATCGCATTGCACTAAGCCCGGAGTATCAAATCGAAGGACAAACAACGGACAACATCTTAGAACAAGTACTCGAGAAAGTTGAAGCTCCGCGCGAATGAAACCCAATTATTCTCTCATCTGGATCGTCCTATGTCTTTCGATCTTCTTACTATTTCCAAACATCCGAATGTTGGTTTATGTGATAATCGGTATATTTGTTTTGATCGTACTCCTTGATGCTTTAGCGGCTCGTAGTCTCCAAGCTGGTCAGTTGTCCGTCTACCGAAATATCGCCACTTCTTTAGCAATCCGTTGCAAAAGTAAAGTCTATTTGATCGTAAAGAATTTACATCGAAAGCCATGTGTTCTCGCCATACAGGATCGCTGTCCTCTTGAACTGTATCCACAAGGTTCAAGTGCTAAGGCGAATCTTAATCCTAGAGAGGAATTTCACTTAGAATACACCATAGAACCGACCATGCGCGGAGAATTTGAGTTCGAATTCGTCGACTTTCAGTTAACGTCGCCCTTGGGATTCTGGCAACGGTTCTTTCACGTATCTTGTGTTGATAAGGTAAGAGTGTATCCTGACTTTTCTCAAATTACAAAATATTTGAGCTTTTTACTCGCCCATCAAACACATCAACTAGGATTGAAAAAACAACGCCGACGTGGGATTGGATTAGATTTTCATCAGCTAAGAGAGTACCGTCAAGGTGACGCTTTAAATCATATCGACTGGAACGCGACATCTCGGCGGCGAACGCTGATTTCGCGTGAATACCAAGATGAAAAAGAACAACATCTGCTGTTCATGATTGATACCGGTTCGCGTATGCACACTGACGAACTTGGAGCAGCTCTCTTCGATAGTGCTCTCGATGGCTTATTGCTACTATCCTATATTGCTCTGCAACAGGGAGACACGGTATCGGTCATGTGTTTTGGCTACACACAAAGATGGATTCAATCTATCAACGGATTTTCTTCCATCCCGCGACTGTTAAATCACACGTACGACATTCAGACTGGTGCGTATGCCTCCGATTACATTGCCGCGGCTGAAGAGACGCTCGCGCGGCATCGGAAACGTTCAATGGTCTTAGTACTCACGTGTTTGCGAGACGACGATGCCGATCTACCGGTCGCACTCAAATTATTATCGACCAGACACACAGTTGTACTCGCCAATCTTTATGAGAACGTCGTTGACTTGGTACATAGCATGGAAGTTAAAACTGAACAACAAGCATTAACAGTACTAGGACTATCGAAGTACATCCAGCAACGTTCCCAAGTCATATCGAAGTGCGAAGGGTCTTGCAATATGGTCTTGGAGAGCCAACCAAGAGATTTACCAACGCATCTGGTAAACGCTTATTGGCAACTCAAACGATCGGGTAGGTTTTAGCTAAACATGGAAAATTCTCATTAAACTGTTCAGAGAAGAAAGAACGGAGAATTCTTAAGGATACTGAAGTACGTACGATTGCAATTTAATCGTTTGCTTCAGAAGCTGGATAGACAAAGTATCGATATGCAAAAATTGCAAAATTCTGAAGACTAACAGGGACCCGATTTACCTCCACTAATCATCAGTATGGTAGAACCGTTCAAAAACCCCTATCTTGTCCCTCAGGCCAAACTAGAACAGGACTCTCACAATTCAAAACCTGGGGAACTAGCAAGTGTTGGACAACGAATTGGTGCCCGATGTATCGACTTTGGGTTCTGGTTTGCACTTTGCTTTGGTCCAATCATTGTGTTGTCGCTAGTAATAGGATTTGCGTTCTATAACTTTTATGCTGGTTCAACTTCTAACACCTGGGCACCCGAACTCGCAGACCATATCTCTACAGCCTATTTATCTGGACCATCCGCGACACCTGCTTCACCCCAACCATTTTCTTGGACTTTTTTATACAGACTGAACTTTAACAATCCATGGGCTTATTTTTGGTTGATTGTGGGTCAAGTAGTGTTTCTAATTCTCCAAGGATACCTGCTAGAAAAAAGGGGACAAACCATTGGTAAAAGAATGCTTGACATTGCTATCGTCGATCGCGATACACTGGAGAAACCAAACTTCGGAACGCTTTATCTTAAACGTTATTTATTGTTTGAGTTGCTAGCAATCATCGGATACGGGTTAATCTTTCTATTCCGAGTCGTAGATTTGCTCATGTTGTATCGAGACGATCGCCGAACCATTCACGACATCGTCGCCAATACGATCGTTGTTAAACTGTAAAGTAACCAAAATGTAGAATTTGCATGTTCTCAACACAAGACGATCACACAACGAACTAAACAAATCAGCCAATTTAACACTGTTGGAAACAGTTCATATCTAGAGTTGATATTCCGCAAGCTACCCAGCGACAACACGACAACCACCAACTTGATGAAATCCCCTATGAACGAAACACTTGACAACCCTTACAGGGTATCTCAAGCGAGTCTTGAAACATCTTTTTCGGAGGTGGGTGAAATTGAACTGGCTGGTATCGGACAAAGAATCGGTGCACGTTGCATCGACTTAGGATTGTGGTATATTAGTTTTGTTGTGGTAGGAGTAATAATTGGTCTACTCTGGATATTCACTTTTTCTTCATTTTCCGATTCTTCTTTCGAACAATTAGAGAAAATATTCGAAGAAGTCATAAATCCTGATTTAACATCTTGGAAAGATTTATTCAATATTCACAAACCAATGATTTATATCATTTTAATCGTTGGACAAGCCGTATTTCTTGCCCTACAAGGATACTTTCTAGCAACACGTGGACAAACTATCGGTAAACGTATCCTTAATATAGCGATAGTCGACCGAGATACAAGACAGCTACTTCCACTTCGCGATTTATACCTTCGACGCTATTTTGTGTTCGAATCTATTTTTATCTTGAGTGATTTACTACTACTATTATTCCGCCTTATCGATTTGCTGTTTTTGGCTCGAGACGATCGCCGTACTATTCACGATATGGTTGCCAACACCATCGTCGTGAAAGTTTAAGTAGCGCCGAGCACCCGTAGTTTAGCATGAACGTTCATGACAAAGATGAGAGTCACTCAAACGACGGCGCAGTCCCCGTCCGCGCCGGAATCGAGATTCTCAGCGAGCAAACTAGTATCGGTCAAAGAGTCATTCTCAAAGGTTGGATTCGATCACTTCGTACCTCCAGAGCAGGAATTGCTTTTTTACACATTTCGGATGGTTCTTGTTTACAACCAGTACAAGCAATAATCGATGAAAACGTCCAAAATTACTCTGAAATCCTCAACTTATCGACCGGTACCGCTGTCTCCGTCTTGGGTGAAGTAGTAGAGTCGCTTGGCAAAGGTCAAGATCGCGAAATCAGAGCAGATAAGGTCGAAATTGTAGGTACGATTGAAAAACCAGAATCCTACCCCGTAGCAAAGAAAAAACATAGTTTTGAATACCTCAGAACCGTCGCGCATTTACGACCACGTACCAATACGTTTGGTGCAATCGCGCGTCTCAGACACAACCTCGCTATGGCTGTCCATGAGTTCTTTTCTGAAAGAGGTTTTGTTTGGGTGAACACTCCAATTATCACTGGCAGCGATTGCGAAGGTGCCGGTGATCTGTTCCGAGTGAGTGCACTCGACCTCGCAAACTTTCCTGGTTATGATCAAGACTTCTTTGGTCGTGAAACATTCTTGTCCGTTTCAGGACAATTGAATGTCGAAGCTTTCTGTCTTGCACTATCGAAAGTATATACCTTCGGTCCGACTTTCAGAGCAGAAAACTCCAATACCGCTCGCCATCTCGCAGAGTTTTGGATGATCGAACCTGAGATCGCCTTTGCCGATTTAAACGATAACGCGGACTTAGCAGAGGATTTTCTCAAATCAGTACTCACCAAAGTCGTCGAAAAGTCAGCCGACGATCTGAGTTTCTTTCAACAACGTATCGATGATCAAGTCATGTCTCGAATCGACGGAGTCATGAATAACTCATTTATACGAATGGACTATACCGATGCGATTAGGAAACTGAAAAATTCAAAGCAATCATTTGAGTTCCCAGTCGAGTGGGGAAATGACTTGCAGTCGGAACATGAGAAATACCTAACAAAAGTCTATAACTCACCCGTAATTGTGATGAACTATCCTGAGTCTATAAAAGCGTTCTACATGCGTTTGAATGACGACCAAAAAACAGTCGCAGCGATGGATGTACTAGTACCTGGAGTAGGTGAAATTATTGGAGGGAGCCAACGCGAGGAACGTTTTGCTGTCCTCGACTCGCGCATGGACGAGACCGTGAAGGAAGAGTTGTGGTGGTATTTAGCCTTACGGCAGTATGGCAGTGTTCCACATGCGGGATTTGGTGTAGGATTTGAGAGATTACTCATGTACCTGACCGGAATGCAGAATATTCGTGATGTTATCCCTTTCCCACGTACCCCTTCTAACGCGTCGTTCTAAGTACCTACACTAACTATTTCGCGCTCCTGTGATACGCGATTTACTTCGACTCATACCCCACGTATCGAAGTATCGGGGCGCTTGATCTGGGGAGTATCTCTTTTTCTCATCGCGAGGCTGTTCGAAGCCTCGATTCCAGTTTTACTCGGAATCGGAATTGATCGTCTATCTCAAGGACGTATAGATCTAGCTTTTCCAATTTTTGGAATCGTTTTCGCTGTTGCTAGTCAATTTATGATCGTCAGTTGGGCACGGATCGCCGTTCGACGAGTGGGATTTCTTGTCCAACACGATTTACGCGAAAAATTCTACGCGCATTTACAGCTTATGGGACCCACATTCTGCGGTAAATTCGCCGTTGGCAACTTAATGACACGCGCGATTGCCGACATTCAATTGATACGCCGTTTAATCAACATGGGAACCATTAGTGTAGTGATTTTTGTATTCGCTAATTTAGTTGGTTTGGCGTGCATGTTGTACTACTCCCCCTTGCTCACGTTATTGATTATTCCACCACTTCTCTTCCTCTTTCTTTACACCTGGCGTACGTCCATAACACTAGGTGAAGCTTCACGTCATGTACAAGAACGGATGTCCGACATGAGTGCTCACGTGCAGGAAAACATTACCGGTGTACGTACTATTCAAGCAATGGTGCAAGAAGAAAATGAAATTCAACGATTCGATCAGCACAACCTCAAATACTCCGAGGCTTTCTACGCACATGCAAGATTGCATTCACGTATGCAAGCAATTATGCCCTGCTTCACTGCTATAAGTATTGTGATCGTGCTTGGGTACGGCGGTCATTTAGTTTTAAGCGAACAAATGTCAGTGGGGGATTACACCGCCTTTTTTACCTTTGTACATATGGTTGTACAACCGTTTCGCGTTGCCGGTATCACAATTAGTCTCTTACAGAGAGCGGCAGTAGCGAGTCGACGATTGTTCGAAATCTTTGATACCTCGCCAGAAATCAAAGATGAACCAAAAAATTACGCGCCAAAAGAAATATCAGGGCAAATGAAGATAAACAATCTTTCGTTCAAATATCCAGGTTCTGATAAACACGCGTTAGAAAACATTAGTCTAGAAATTGAAACCGGGCAAACGATTACGATCATGGGAAGAATTGGATCTGGCAAGACCACTTTCTTAAAACAATTGTTGCGATTATTAGACACTCCGAAAAATCAAGTTTTCATCGACGGATTCGACATTAGAGATTACCCTCTTAAACAGCTACGAGCACAAGTGGCATTTGTCCCGCAGGACGCATTTCTATTTGGTGAATCGATGCGATCCAATATCACCTATGATGAACCTCGACGTGTACGCGAAAAAATCTGGGAAGCTGCTAGCTACGCGGTTTTAGATGAGACGATTGACCATATGGCGAAGAAATTGGATACTGTTGTCGGCGAACGCGGTGTTACGCTCTCAGGTGGTCAAAAACAAAGAACCACGGTTGCACGAGGGCTCATTCGGCATGCACCCGTATTGATCCTCGATGATTGTTTTGCGTCAATCGATACCGAAACTGAGGAACTCATTTTACAAGAATTACAACAACTCCGTGCTGATCGAACGACGATTCTAGTTTCCCACCGAGTTTCTACGGCGAAACATTCAGATCGAATTATCATTTTCGATTCAGGTGAAATTATTGAACAGGGAACTCATCAAGAACTTCTTGCACATTCAGGTACCTATCGTGAATTAGAAAGAATTCAGCATACTGGTGCTACCCAAGAAGATTATCACTCGATTTTCCAACAACAAACTGGATCATGACAACTAATACCCACAAACAACGAAATTACAGTGCATTCGAAGCTGATTTTTCTGGTGCTGCACTGAACTATAGGCTGTTAAAACGACTGTTGTGATGGATGCGTCCTTACTGGTTCACATTAACTACGAGCATCGTACTTGTGAGTATCGCTTCGATCATGACGATACTGCTACCCATCATACTGTCTGTTGTTGTAATCGACTATATATTGAAGAATTCTTCAGAAACATTTGCACCAGATTTTGGCTTAGTCCAACTCACCGAATGGTTAGCAACGTTCACAGGTTGGCCACTATTGGTCGCGGCAAGTCTGTTGTTTGTCACGTCTCATCTGATCTGGACATTTACGATCCACTTTCATCAAACGACACTTAATCTAGCGGTGGTTAATACCCTTCGAGACTTAAGACACGATTTATTTGAACATTTGGAGACTCGACCGTCGTCGTTCTACGACAACGTCGCCACCGGACGAATTATGACTCGGGTAACTAATGACATCGAAGCTCTATATGAACTATTGCGGGGTCTCGGTTCCCTACTCGGAGAATTATTGCCATTTTTGTTCGCTCTTGTTGTAATGATCTCGGTTAGTTTCCAAATGTCACTCATACTACTTTGTTACATACCAATTTTGGTCATTGTCACATTGGTGTTTCGTCGTTATTCACGAAGATTGTTCCGACTAGTTCGACAAACAGTTGCTTCACTCAATCAAAATCTACAAGAAAATCTGAATGGCTTACAAGTAGTGCAACTTTCTAATCGAGAGGAATTCAATCACAAACGTTACCAGAACATAAACCACAACAATCTCAAACTGGAAACAAGCCTGATGCGCCGGGAAACCGTCTATACATCCTTCAACGATAGTATGGCTGCAGTCGCGATTGGAATAATCTTATGGTTTGCAGGTGGTAAAGTCATTCAAAACGAAATCTCCTTGGGTGGTATGATCCTGTTCACCCGTTTCATTGACATGTTGTTTCATCCCATAGTAGTACTCGGCGAACAAATCAACATTTTGTTTCGCGCCATGGCAAGTGGTGAAAGAATATTTCAAGCTCTAGACTGGGACGAAGCTATTCATGAACCGACGAAACCAAAAACTTTACCCCAACGAATAGAAGGACACGTTGAATACCGTAATCTTACTTTCAGTTATCGTGACGAACCGGTGTTAAAAAACGTTTCATTTACTATTGAACCTGGAGAAAAATTGGCGATAGTCGGAACGACGGGCTCAGGTAAAAGCACACTAATTCGTTTGCTGAGTCGACTCTATGATGTACCAAACCAGTCTATTTTTATTGATGGCATTGATGTCAACAAAATAATGACACGAGATTTACGTACGAGAATCGGCGTAGTCTTACAAGACTTTCACATCTTCTCCGGAACGATCATGGACAACATTTCGCTAGGAGATGACGCAATTAATGAAAGCAAAATTTTAGCGGCCGCAAAACTAGTTAATGCCCATCACTTTATTTCAACGCTTCCAAATGGTTACCATACAGTTTTATCGGAACGAGGACAAAATATTTCTCAAGGACAGCGTCAATTGTTAGCCTTTGCAAGAGTAGTAGCTGCAGATCCTGAGCTGTTAGTGTTAGACGAAGCGACTGCAAACATCGATACTGAAACTGAACTTCTCATACAGGATGCGCTAAGAAAACTGACATCAGGTCGAACTTCGATTATTGTGGCTCATCGTTTGCAAACGATTCAAGATTCAAACAGGGTATTGGTTATGGAAAATGGTGTTGTCGCTGAAATAGGAACCCAAACGGAATTACTCGAAGCAAAAGGAAAATACTTTAAACTACATCAATATCAATTTCAACAAGATACACCGATTTCCTAACGAAATGCTGAGGAGAGGAACGGTACAACGGAACACTTCGTGAACAGATCAAATAATTCTTCGAAAAGCGGAGATAAATATCGAACCCCACAGGGGTTTGTCGCAGTGCGCGATGGTCTGACACCAAAGCGTGCTCAAAGGTATCTCAATACGACTGAAATTGAAGTGATGTCAAGTTCTCGAAAACCTACATGGATTCGTGCCAAAATACCAGGAGGAAAACAGTTTCACGAAGTTAATCGAACCGTAGATGAGCACGATTTAAATACCGTTTGCAAAGAGTCTCACTGTCCAAATATCGGTGAGTGTTGGTCAGCAGGTACAGCAACGTTGATGTTACTTGGTTCTGTATGCACCAGGGCTTGTCGATTTTGTGCTGTCGATACAGGTCATCCAAACGGTTGGATAGATGAACTCGAACCCGACAACTGTGCGCAAGCAGTACAATTAATGAACTTAAAGTATGTAGTCCTAACTTCGGTTGATCGAGACGATTTACCAGACGGTGGAGCCACTCATTACGCCCGCTGCATCGTAGCTATTTCTAAAGCTAATTCGGATGTAACGATCGAAGCACTCACACCAGATTTTGCTGGTGATTTGAATGCCGTATCTACAGTCGTCAATGCACCCATTAGTGTGTTTGCCCAAAACATTGAGACAGTACGTTCATTAACTTCGCTAGTACGCGATCCCCGAGCTGGTTACCAACAGACTCTCACAGTCTTAAAACACGCTAAAACCGTACGAAATATCTCGACAAAATCAAGTTTGATGTTGGGATTAGGTGAAACGGACAGTGAGATTGAACAGACTATGACTGATCTCCTAGAGCACAAAGTTGACTTTCTTACTTTAGGGCAATACCTACGACCGACAAAAAACCACTTACCTGTTGTTCGGTGGGTACATCCTGAACAATTTGAAAAATATCGTGAACTCGGGCTACAGCTAGGTTTTAAGGACATAGCCGCTGGTCCTCTTGTTCGATCTTCGTATCGAGCAGATCGACTGATGAATCACCTCGATACTGCTTGATGGAATGAAGCCTAAACCTTAAAAAAGATAAATCGCAAATCACTTACATTGAGGAACCGTTTTTAATGAACGACAATACAAAAGCTTGTGTGACCTTTGAGAATACACACAAGAAATTTGGCTCACTTGTTGCACTCGACTGCTTAAATTTACAAATTCCAAGGGGAAGTGTGTACGGTTTTCTTGGTCCAAATGGAGCTGGAAAAACGACAGCCATGCGCATTCTTGTGGGGATAAGTAAACCGACCTCTGGAAGTGTACAAGTCCTAGATTCAAACAATATTGATGAAGTGCGTCACCTCATCGGATACCTACCTGAAGAAAAAGGGTTGTATAAACGCATGCGGGTGATCGATTACATCGTTTACTTCGGCCGGTTGAATGGGTTAGCAAAAAAAGAAGCAGTGAAACGAGCTAATCAATTACTTAACGAGTTTCAACTTGAAGAATGGGCAAAAGAAAAATGCCAGTCTTTATCAAAAGGAATGGGACAAAAAGTCCAATTGATGGCTACGTTGATTAACGATCCTCAGCTGATGGTTCTCGATGAACCTTTTAGTGGGTTAGATCCGGTGAATGTTGAAGTGGTTCGAACCATCATATTGGAAAAGGTAAAACAAAACTCCACCGTAATCTTATCGACTCACATCATGGAACAAGCTGAAACGCTATGTGATGCCGTGGTTTTGATCAATAAAGGCAAGGCAGTACTTGAAGGACCATTGAATGAAGTAAGAAAAGGTGATACCATTTCGGTAGATCACGAAGGAGATGTTTCTGTGTTTGATGGATTGCCTGGAGTGATCTCGGTAAAACAAGTGGGGCATTCCGCGGTCCTGTCCATCGAGCCGGGACACGATACTCAAGCGATATTACAAACTATTTTTAGTCGAACCAAAGTCTCACAGTTTAATGCTAATTCCGTTTCACTTCACGAGATTTTCCTACGCGAAGTGAAACAAACTGAAGTTGAGGATGCAACCGACTAGCATGTATAAGTGGTCTTTGGTTTGGGCAGTCGCTCATCGTGAGTGGTCCGAAGCGGTTTCCTCTCCCTTATTTTGGTTAGGTGCCCTAGGGCTACCCTTAATACTGTTTGTTCTTTTACCGATTGGATTGTTTCTCTTTTTAGGTTCTCAAGTTAAAGACGAGTCTGGGGCATTGGACGTCGTACCGCCCACTGAATCGGACGTTTCTTCAATTGTTACCCATTTGAATCAACAAGACACTTTGGTTGTTGAAAGTTCACTACCAACTTTGCAGAACAACACGCGAAGTACACATAACGAAACAGAATTTGATTCGGACATTTATTCTTACTTCATGTTTGTCGTGCTTTTCTTTATCTTTTTACAAAGCATCATAGTCTCGTTGATTCTGCTTAGTGTCATTCAAGAAAAGTCTAGCAAACTGATCGAAGTACTGTTAGCCAGTGTAAAACCATTGCATTTAATGGATGGCAAAGTACTTGGTACGCTGTTGATAACATTTACGGTAATGGGGACTTGGGTTGCAACGGGTTTGGTAGGTTCACTTATCAATCTAGCGATCACTGCGCCAATGGATCCCAGTCGTACCTTTTCGCTTCTACAATTCATTGTCGACTACTTATTGCTGTCCGTCCCACTATGGAACTGTCTGTTGTTTTTTGCTCTTGGGACGCCGTGCATAGGGTATGTGGTATCTAGTGTAGCGGCCGTGTGCAGAACTAATGTGGAAGCAAGAATTATGTCCATGCCATTTACTGTGCTAATGGCATCACCTTTTATTTTTTTGTTCATTGATATTGGTAACCCACCTCCATGGAGCTATGCTTTTGTACCGTTGTGTACATCGTTTACGATGATGTTGTTATCAGAGCATTTACCGGCATTCCCATGGTACCTGTTGATTGTGTTGTGGTTGATTCTCTACACTTTGGGAATCCGATTGATAGCTGATCGTACTTATTCCAAATACATTCTCTCAGAAGACAACGTATCGGGATTCAAGAAGTTAGTTGGCTTAACTCCATCCGCATCCAAAAAAATGTAAAAATTTATTGACTGAGATTGAATCTGCGTGAAAAGTTGCTGGTACACAACCTGGACAGTGACCAAACGAGAATGTTTCGTGTATCTGCAGTCCAGAGCACTCAGGCCTATCTAGTGCGTAATTTCACTGTTGCTCGCTCTAATCGTGTGGTTTAAGCACTTGTACTTGTTGTGGTTGTGAGTGTATTCGGTTCTCATCAGTTAGCTAAACTGGTGTTTTGACACGAAATTTCCAAAGAGACAAAAGTTGCAGGAATCAAATAAATTTCTCACGGTCTAAAACAAGGAACGCTCTTCGTTGTGAAGATCCAATCCAGAGTAATTCAGAAATACCACCTATGTCGATCCTGTCTATCCTCTGCGATGCACTCTGAAGACGACACTCTTGTTAACTAACAACATAAGGTCTCAGCAAGTGACTTATTCCATTCTTAAAATTTGTGCTTACATTAAATTAACCCCAAACAATTATTTGCTGATATATTAGTACAAGTAATTGTTATATATTTATCTTATATAGGAACTTTATGCTAATTTTTGACGATAATCCGCAACAAGGAACCCCCATCGAGTTAGTTGCCAGCACTGATCTTGACGACTGGCTGGAATCGCAGGATGAAATAACCAAAAAATGGGCAAAACAACATCAATTCGAAGGCAAAGCAAATCAATTTTTCGTTCTACCTGACGCCGGTGGGATACCTGGTAAAGTATTCGCGGGTATTGGTAAGAAAGCAAGTGTAAAAAGTCTAGGCGCACTGGCACACCGCCTCCCAAAACAATCCTACTTTCTCAGTAATGCTGCCGATGAAGACACCTACGTTTTAGCACTGGGATGGGGGATGGGTACTTATCGATATAACGTCTATCGAACAAAAGAAAAGGACAAAGAGACGACAGCGAAACTCTACTTAGATCCAATGTTCAAAAATATCAATGATGAACTTGAGGCTGTGAATCTATCACGAGATTTGATCAACACTCCTGCGGGTGATATGTTGCCACATAACTTCGAAGTAGCTGTGCGAAAAGTTTGCAAGCAGTTCGAAATTGACTTGAATGTTACCACAGGCGAAGAGTTACTTGAAGCAGGCTTCCGTACCATCCATGCAGTCGGAAGAGCTAGTGTGTCTGCGCCTAGGTTGCTAGATTTCAGTTGGGGAAATGCAGACGCTCCCAAAGTTACGTTAATAGGCAAAGGAGTCTGTTTTGACTCGGGTGGTCTAGACCTGAAAACTGCGGCGGGGATGCTTGACATGAAAAAAGACATGGGAGGCGCCGCAATCGCTTTAGGTTTAGCACAACTCATTATGGCTCGCCAACTCAATATCAGACTGCGGGTTCTACTACCAGCAGTTGAAAATGCTGTGTCCGCGAATGCTTATCACCCGCGAGACGTCATTCATACCTACAAAGGTACGACCGTTGAGGTTGGCAATACTGATGCGGAAGGACGTCTAATCCTTTGCGATGCCATCACACTAGCCACGGAAGATGATCCTGAGCTAGTAATCGACTTTGCGACATTGACGGGTGCTGCACGAATAGCTCTCGGACCTGATCTACCCGCCATGTATTGCAACCGTGATGAAATTGCTGACGAGATCTTGGAATCAAGCCAAACTGTCGAAGAATTAGTATGGCGGTTACCGCTGTTTAAGTCCTACCAATCTATGTTAGATTCAAAAGTTGCCGATTTGTCAAGTACGGGTTCCACTCCTTTAGGTGGCTCAATAACGGCCGCGCTGTTCTTGGAACACTTTGTGAACGATACACCTTGGGTACATTTCGATTTGATGGCAAGTAACACTCGAACGAGACCCGCGCATCCTGAAGGAGGTGAAGGGTCAGTGTTACGCACCTTGTTTCACTATTTGCATTCGCGATTTGGTGGCTAGTTACTAGGTCTGTCGTGTGATGCGCTTACCCAATCGCAATTCGTAATCTGACTGCTATGGATTTTTACCTTCACGACACTAAACAGAGGTGTAAGCGTAAGTTCGTCCCGATCGATAAAAATAATGTCCGCGTTTATGTTTGCGGTCCGACGGTTTACGACAGGGTACACATCGGTAATGGTTTTTCGGCTGTTGTATTTGACGTACTGACACGACTCTTAAGAGTCCTGTTTCCAAAAGTTACCTACGTACGAAACATCACTGATATCGATGACAAGATCATCTTTGCCGCACTAGCTAACGATGAACCCATAGATGATCTGACCGTACGCTTCTCAAGAGCGTTTCATGACGATGCAAAAGCTTTATATGTTCTACCTCCTGATATCGAGCCTAAACCTACTGAACTCATCAACGAAATCATACAGAACATATCACAGCTCATCGAACGCGATTACGCGTATTTTTCTCAGCAGCACGTATTGTTTCACGTTCCGTCCTTTGAAAATTATGGCGCACTCTCTGGACGCTCGCTTCAAGAAATGATCGACGGGGCTCGAGTAGAAGTTGCACCTTATAAACGCGATCCAAAAGACTTTGTTCTGTGGAAACCGTCTACCCCAGAACAACCTGGCTGGGACTCACCGTGGGGACGCGGACGACCTGGATGGCACATCGAATGCTCGGCCATGATTCGGACCCACCTAGGTTCTACTATCGATATTCACGGCGCAGGTAGCGATTTAATGTTTCCACACAACGAAAATGAACTAGCACAAGGTGTGTGCATTGAAGAAGATGCTCAGTTTGTTAATTACTGGATGCACAACGGTATGTTGAATCTCGGCGGCAAGAAAATGTCCAAAAGTCTAGGGAATATTCTCACCGTACAAGACGCGCTGGTTCAGAACAGTGGTGAGATCATTCGTTACGCGTTTCTAAGTGGACACTACCGTCAAAGTTTATTGTGGAACGAGGATTTATTGATTCAATCCAAAAACAGTTTAACTACCTTGTATCGTGCGCTACAACATGTAAGTGAGATAACAGGTCAAACAGACCTGAAATCTTCCGACTATTCACGCGAGCGATTTGGTAGTTTTCCTGAAGAAGTTGTGTCTCACCTCTGTGATGATCTACATACGCCTAAAGCGCTCGCAGCAGTACATCAAATAGCAAAAGATATGTATAGCGTCGATAATGTCGAAGAAGCCAAAAGTAAACGCGACGACTTGCTAGCTGGCGCGTGGCTGTTAGGACTGCTCAATGAATCTGCAGTAACGTTTTTTAAGTCCAAAATCGATTCGCTCCCACCAGCAGAAATCGAACAATGGATCGTGAAGAGAAACGACCACCGGAAGAACGGCGAATTCGCGCAAGCTGATGAAATTCGACAATTTCTCGCTAAAAAAGGTGTCGAACTAGAAGACACTCGCTCGGGAACACGTTGGGTTAGTCGTCAATAACCTAAGAACCTGTATAGCAACAATTGCCGTCAATTTTCCCGCTAGGGATACTATGAACTTCGAACAAACAAAAGATTTTCTCCAACAACATTGGAACTCGTGGATCTTAGCAACCTTGCAGGAATATACCAAAATTCCAAACGTATCACCGTTGTTTGATCCAGACTGGGAGTCACATGGCTACATGGAGCAAGCTGCTCACTTACTTGTGGATTCGGTTTCGAATGTACAAATTCAGGGAATCAACTATCGAATCGTACGGTTACCAAATTGTACTCCACTGATATTGATAGAGGTGGCAGCTTTCCAGAACGGTCATGGTAATGTATTGTTATATGGACATTACGATAAACAACCAGCATTCACCTACTCACATCGCCCCGATAAGTCTATGACATTTCCCGTTATATGGACATTACGATAAACAACCAGCATTCACCGGTTGGGACGACGGAAAAGGTCCGTGGTCTCCAGTCCTAGAAAACGGGCGATTGTATGGTCGTGGTACCGGCGACGATGGTTACGCGATCTTTTCCTGTCTCACTGCGATTGCCTCGTTACAACAACAAGGTTGCGCACATCCTCGTTGTGTGATACTCATTGAGGGATGTGAAGAAAGCGGTAGTCCGGATCTACCGACATACATGGAACATCTCAACGACGAAATTGGTACACCCGATGTCGTGGTTTGTCTAGATGCGGAGTGCGGGAACTACGATCAACTCTGGCTCACAACATCTCTTAGAGGAGTCATTTCTGGTACGCTGCATGTCCACGTTCTCACAGAAGGTATCCATTCTGGCGCAGGAGGTGGGATTGTACCCTCAAGTTTTCGAATACTACGCGCGTTGCTGGAAAGACTGGAAACACAAAACGACGGAACTATGGTAGAAGATTTCCATGAACCGATCCCTGCTTGGGTTGAGGAACAGTCTCTGGAAGTTGCGACGACCCTAGGCGAAACTGTTCTCAACCGATATCCTTGGTCTAACCCTAAAAGCGTCTTTACCAAAAACCTCGCAAATCTCGTCACTGCAAACACCTGGTCTCCATGTCTTGAAATCGTCGGAATCGATGGTGTTCCAAGAACACAGGATGCTGGCAACACGTTACGCCCATATACCTCGGCCAAAATTTCAATTCGATTACCACCAAACTGCGATCCCAAGCGGATTTGTACCTTTGTCAAACAAGAACTAGAACGGGATACACCACGCGGTGCACAAGTAACCTTTGAACTTGATGCAGCTGAATCTGGTTGGTTTTCACCTGAAGTACAACCATGGTTGAACGACTCTCTCCACGCTGCTTCCAACCTTTTCTTTGGACAACCGTGCAAGAGAATGGGAACGGGTGGAACTATCCCCTTTATGAAAATGTTAGGTAACCAATACCCTGACTGTCAATTTGTCGTAACTGGTGTTCTTGGACCACATTCAAATGCGCATGGTCCAAACGAATTTTTGGACCTCAAGACTGCAGAACGGGTAACTGGTTGTGTTTCGTATCTACTCAATCAAGTCGCGTCAGGTAATCACAACATCGGAGCTTGAATCGACGTCAATCGATTACTCACGTTACGACACTGACGTGAACTACCAAATTGGGTCTCTAAAAACGACATTTGATCTCCAAGAATTCGTCCAGAATTGATCAATGTCAAATATTCTGCTAAATTGGGAGTATACGGTAGTGCAATCAATTCTTGCTTGCAGTCCTCTAACCTACGGTTTCCTTTAGCTTGATTACAACGTTTACAAGCGGTCACCACGTTGTTCCACACGTGCTGTCCTCCCATACTACGTGGAATCAAATGATCACAGGTTAAGTTCACTAGATTTTGACGAATACCACAATACATACAAGTGTGGTAATCTCTAGCAAACAACGCATGATTAGTGAGGGTCGGTGTAGTTTTTTTAGTCTCAACGATTCTGCCCTCACAAGCAATGATGCTACTCACGTCGACTAGTGTTTGTCGTCCGTGGAGCCTCGAAAAACCACCGCGAATACGAATTTTAAATTCACCAACACTCCATCGTACGAGATCTCGAGTATAAAGCCGCACAGCCGTCTGCCAGGAGATCCAACTCTTAGGTTGTCCTGCTACATCTAGTCGAAGAATCCTCGGAACTCTTCGGTATTTGTCAATAGTAGTAACCATTTTTGAGTGCAGTTTCTAACAGATTTAGCTATAAGTTTATCGAAAGAGTATCTAATTCAAAGAACGAAACATCAGCTGTTGTTCGCCGATATCGCAAAATTTTACGTCAAATTTTAAGTCGTAATCTCCAATTCTTCCATTTACTCTTATACAAGTTTTCAAAAATTGACTAAAAATGAGAGAAAATGCTTAGAATTACATCGTTAGCACACGCGAGGAACGCGTGTAGTTAACTTAGCAAAGAAATTAAAGACATGGATGTTTGGGAGGTAACTCAATGAAAACCATACAATGGATGGTAACTATCTTTGCACTGTTAAGTTTATCCGCTTGCAACAGTTTCTTTTTACAACCAAAGGATGTCAACAGTGATAGTCAATGGGACTGCACTGAGGTAGACGAGAACGGAAACTGGGATTGTGACGAGTACGACACTGAAATCGACAGCAAGTTGGAAGACAGTTTGTCTGAACCTAGTGTATCATCTGATCCACAGCAAACCCCCTCATATGCGCAATCTCCACGGTCAAATTCGACTGTACAAGTAAAACCTTATCGCGCGGGGCTGGGAACCGCAGATGCTGAGACTTCAAGTGGTCACGCTAACGAGGCGCAGACTCCCGAGGAAGTGCCCGAATACGTATGGCTCGCATACGAACCAGAGGCACCTACAAGAATAGAAGATTTACCTGACGATATGTACGCCGTGCAACTCATTGCTGTTAGTACGAAAGAAAAAGCTATGCAATACGTCGAAGACGAAACTTGGTTAGTTGAACCGACCGGTGTACGGGTATTGTCTAATGGAAAACCGTACTACGTCATTCTTTTGGGGATTTATGAGACTAAACGCCGAGCGGAACTCGCCGTCCGTAGCATCGCAGATGACGTCGGTTCGAACAAACCTTGGATTCGTTCACTTAGTTCATTACAGACTGCGATCAAGGATGCGAACCGAAAACTCGGAACTAACTATTGATCGGTTGATTCGCCTTACCTAACCCTAAACGTGCAAGATGGACCTGGTCTAATCGACCTTAGGTCCATTTACCCACGTGTTTTCCCACACACAACATACAAATCGGGTAGGGATTTCAATTTCAATTGAAGGCAACGGCGCTCTTTTGTACGGACTGAGTTTTTCCGCATTGCTGAACTATAGCAGTTGTAGTATATACTCGGCTTTGCTAACTTTGAATTCTTGTGGTTGTTCGACTTCGAGGCGATCGACGGTACCGTCCTTTACAATCATGGCATATCGCTGAGAACGTTTGCCTAATCCAAAACTGGATCCATCCATCCACAAACCCATTGCTTCGGTAAATTCGCCGTTACCATCGCCCATCATTAAGATTGATTCAGCGTTGACGTCCCGACCCCAGGCATCCATAACGAAAGGATCGTTTACCGATACACAAACAATATCCGATACACCTTTCGCTTTAATAGCGTCGGCATGTCGAATAAACCCAGGTAAATGTTGCTCAGAGCAGGTCGGTGTAAACGCCCCTGGTACACCAAATATGACTACGGTCTTACTTGCTGTTAACTCTTTCGTATTTACTGTTACTAGTTTACCTTCACGGATCGTACGTAGCATTGCATCAGGTATTGGATGGCCTTGTTGTACTGTCATCGAAAATTCCTTATAACTTGTAGTGAAACTAAATTTCGCGGATTCTAAAACCGCTTCTTCTAGTGGAATTTTATACCGATGTTCTAACTCGCTAGATTGGGGATAGAAATTGCTTCGTAAAGCCCGGAACAATAACTTGCTCGCGATTGCACTAGCTGCAGTTGTGGTTCTTTGTTGGTCGACCGTCGCAACGGCATTTAAGTTAGGCTTGTCCCACCTATCTGTGGCTCAATTACTCTTTCTAAGCTGTCTCTTTTCACTCATATTCTTTGCTATCGTCTCATTCTTTATTGGGTTTCCGCAGTTTTCGACCAAAACCATTCTCAGAGGAGCGTCATTGGGAATACTCAATCCACTTTTGTACTACTTCATTCTGTTCGCAGCGTACGAACGGTTACCCGCTCAAATCGCTCAACCTCTGAACTGCACACACGCTATAGTAACAGCCCTCATCGCTATTCCCATTCTTAACCAACGACCAAAAGCGCGCGTTTGGCTCGGCATGTGTATAGGTTACCTGGGTGTCGTTGTCTTAGTGACTCAAGGTACGTTCCAGCACTTTGACTTCGACAACATAGGGGTAGTACTAGCCTTAGGTAGCTCAGTGATATGGGCTACCTACTGGACCTTAAATGTGCGATTTGCCAACGATCCGATTTCGATTCTGTTCATTGGATTTTGTGTTGCAACGCCATTGACTGGTCTATATTGTCTCTTATTCGACCAACTTCCTGAAATAAATATGACAAACTTGGGATTTGGTCTGTGGGTTGGAATTTGTGAAATGGGTCTAGCTTTTTTGCTCTGGCAACGTGCGCTGAAGATTGCTTCACATGTCGGATTAATCGCACCTCTGGCTTATCTTAGCCCCGCTTTGTCTTTGATTTTCATTCAATACGTGCTAGGCGAAAACGTGCATTTGATGACGATCGCGGGATTAGCGGTACTACTATGTGGTATATTTATCGTCCATTTTCAACGCTTCAAACGAGTCACTGAAAACTCCGTCACTTGATTCAGAGTTTCAATGTAGTTTTCACATTGAGTTCCTCGCATTTTTTCAACATCCATTCGATTACATCGGGATGGTATGGAATTCCGAGTCTGCGTCGCTCTATCGCCGTCTCGTGTTCCAGTACCCCTGCATACACAACACGTTCGTCTTGAGGAGTCGTAGGACAGTCAAGTAGTGTCCTCAGGTATCTGTCCATATCGTCCTTAAATGTATCAATCTCACAAAATCGCTTAACGTCGATCGCGACAAAAGTGTGAGCTACACCCTGACGACGATATGGACCGCCTCCAGTGCCCGCTAACAAACTACAAAGTACTTCTATCATGATCGCTAAACTAAAACCCTTGTGAGAGCCGATTTCTCTAGTTGCGCCTAATGGTAACATCATGTAGTTGGCAGGTACATTTGTTGCTTGGTTGATAGGTTGCCCTTCCATATCCGTAATCCACCACGGTAACACCTTTTGATCTAGTCTTCGCAGTAGTTTGATCTTGTTACTTGATACGGAACTCATAGATGCATCAAAGAGAAAGGGTATCTCGTTTTTGGTGGGTGCACCGAAGCCGATAGGATTGATACCAACTATAGGTTTCGAGCCAAAAGTTGGTGTCATGTATAGTCCACCAGAAGTCATACACAGTCCGATCATATCTCGTTCGATTGCAATGTTCACATAGTAAGCGCAGGTTCCAAAATGACTTCCATTGTGTGCATTGGTAATGGCTATACCCGTCTGGTCCGCACGTTCACATGTTTTGACCATGAGTTCTTGACCCTGAGTTGCGCCTAGACCTCGATCACAATCGAAAGACATCGTCGCACCGTCGTCTTTAATCATGGACAATGAGGCACGCGGATTGATTTCATCTCGTGTTATTCTTCGCAAGTAAGTTGGAATTAAATTGGATATGCCATGTGAGTCAATTCCATGTAGGTCCGCATATACCAACGAATTACTAGCGACCGCAGCGGCATCTTCTGGTATCCCCACTGCAAACAATATTCGTTTAACTGTGTCTTCTATTACTTGAACGTCGACTCGAACCGCGAGTTCATCGCTCACTTGAAAACAATTGAGCATTTAATTGGAATTCACTTGGAACAGTTTTCCAAGAACTCAATGAATTCGGTTTCATTGAGAACAGGAACATCTAGGGTTCTAGCTTTGTTCAGTTTACTACCGGGGTTCTCTCCAGCGAGTAAGTACGATGTGTTTCTTGATACCGTCGATGACACCTTTGCACCTAGACGGATCAAGCGATCTTTCGCATCGTTACGGGTGATTCCTGAATAGGTACCAGTAAACACCCACGTCTGTCCTTGACACGGTAAAATTTCTATTTCTTCCTGAACTGGCCAACGCACCCCTAAGTCGATCAAATCAGAAATCAATTGTCGATTCCGATCACTTGCAAAATAACTGTGAATATTCTCTGCGATTATCGGTCCGACGTCTTCCAGTTGTTCAAGTTCGTCGACTGAGGCAACCATTAACAACTCAATCGTTCTATATCGGTCCGCAAGCATTCTCGCCGTGACTTCACCCACACCAACAATTCCTAAAGCATGAATAAAACGTGACAACGTGGTCTCTTTACTCTTTTCTATGGATTCGACAAGTTTTTTTGCCGACTTTTCTCCCATACGTTCAAGCGTGGAAATGTCTTCAACGGTAAGTCGAAAGATATCAGCGGGATCTTTAATCTTTTGTGCATTCACCAATAGATCAACCAACCGTTCACCTAATCCAGTGATATCCAATGCTACTCGCGAAGCGAAGTGACTAATGTATTCTTTCACTTGTGCTTCACATCCGAGGCGATTGATACAACGCAACGCAACACCGTCATCGTCTTTGAGAACTTGAGATCCACAAACAGGGCAAGACACGGGTATGTCAATGTCAACTGTCCCGGGCTTAGTAACTTTGATTACCTGTGGTATGATGTCACCTGCTCGCCGAATCAAAACGGTCGCACCTAACTTGACACCAAGTCGTTCGATTTCGTCTAAATTATGTAATGTAGCATTCGATACCGTTACACCATGTACGTGAACTGGCTCTAATCTCGCGACAGGTGTCAGTACACCAGTTCGTCCTATTTGAAAGTCGACACCTAAAAGTTTGGTAGAAACTTCGGTAGAAGGGTATTTGAAGGCGATTGCCCAGCGTGGATGTCGGGCTAAAAATCCAAGATCATTTTGACTTACTAGATCGTTGACTTTAATGACAATACCATCAATATCATAATTCAAACTGGGTCGTTCTGCCCCAACCTTATTGATGAAATTTTGGCATTCAGATAATGAGTTTACGACTTCAGTTCGGTGATTCACACGACACCCCCACTCCCGACATAACTCAAGAATCTCACTGTGTGTGTGTACTTGAACGTCGTCACTCAACTCACCAACGGAGTAACAATACATGCTTAGGGGACGTGAGGCGGTCACAGCTGGATCAAGTTGCCGTAAGCTACCAGCAGCACCATTACGGGGGTTTAATAATGGTTTCTTATTTTCTGCGCGTGCTTTCTCGTTGAAATTGTTAAAGTCATTCAATGGAATGTAAACTTCGCCTCGAATTTCAACTAACTGTGGAACTGCTGTACCACGCAACTTCAATGGTACTGCTGAAATAGTCCGAACGTTCTGAGTTATGTCTTCACCAGTGATGCCGTCCCCTCGAGTGGATGCTTGTATCAATTCACCCGCTTCGTAACGGAGACTAACGGCTACACCATCTATTTTTGGTTCACAGGTGAGTTCTTTAATGGTACGATCCAGATATCGTTCCCCGCGTCGTAACCAGTTAGCTAGTTCCTCGAATGACGCACACTTCTCGAGCGAAAGCATGGGTCTCGCGTGAGTTACCGAAACAAATCCAGCTAGCGGTTTCGCGCCGACACGTTGTGTTGGAGAAGTTGGTATGACCAGCTCTGGAAAGTTTCGTTCAAGCGAAACAAGTTCATCGAACAGCGAATCGTATTCACCATCAGATATTTTTGGATCGTCTAGGACGTAGTACCAAAAATTATGATTTTCAAGTTCTCGTCGTAGTTCCTCTACTCGTTGTCTCGCGTGCTCTCTTTTCAAATAACTGGAACCAGATAAAGCAAATCTACCTTACATTGTCATTTGTTTTCGACGGAAATCGGCTATACGACTGCGATAGTGGCTAATCGTTTGTTTGCTCAGTTTATTACCACTTTCATCTTGAACAATCGCATTGAATCTAGCGGCACAATCCGATGCTAGACCAAACATCAGTTCGAATGTGCTCTGTGGATTTATCACTTTTGATAACCACATGACAAAAGTAACTCCCTTGGTTTGATGTACAGCTTCAGGATCGACATTGAAATGACCTGGAGCGAATGCGTCAGCAACTTTAAACAAACCTCGACCGGTTTGTGTGTCAGTCTTGCAAAACAGCTTTAACTTATCGTAAGTCAGTCCTCTGGCAAGTAAATACTTTGCAAGTTCTGACACGTTGAATGCGGTTTCATGATCGCCCATAACCGTTAGTATGACGAATTCATCAGATTCAGCTTCGACATTTTTCTGAATCGTCGGAGACGGTGTAAGTGCCCTTTCGTCCACGTTAGCAATTTTAGTTTTCTGTTGTTCAGTGCGAACAGAGGGTTTAGGTGGAGTCCTAATCGCTGAGAGATTTGATCGATCAGACTTCAAGGGATTTCTTTCCACTCCTTCCTCACCACTGTCAGACGACTGCTGATGAGGGGCGCTTGCTACAATGGGTGTAACAATCTTAGACTTTGCTGATTCCGATTGTGAGACCTCCACGGTAGTAGCAGCGATTTTAGTTTCCTTGGTATTGTCAATCGCGGTTGATGTTTGTGGTTGTAGCGCGATTGTGTCCTTTGTTTTTTCGGAAACCGGTCGACTCACTGTCGTTTCGTGTGGACCGACTTTCTTCCTTACGACGTGTTTAATGATTCCCTCGGTGGGCATTTTCCCGTTCGAAACCAAGGCATCAAAAATTGTTCTTTCGGTTGTCCCATCCGACGCTGTTCGGACAGTATCAGATTTCTGAACAGGTGTCGGCTGTTCGGCCTTAATCGTGTCCTTTTTCACGGGTGTAGTCGGCGCCGTAGATGTCGGGATTCGTTGTTTAACCGGCTGCTTCTTTTTCTGCCAGTGCGCGAATTTTAGTTTTGTTCGTTTAGTGGGACGATCATCCCTAAGATCAGAACTTGTGACCGTATCAAACAATCCTTCTGGTACTGAAGTATTGAGTGGTCGAAAGGTCTGTAGTTGAGCTTGATTTTCTCGTCTGTTGAGGTGGTATCCATAGAGGATAAGCCCACCTGACATAGCCGCCATGACGACGATAATCACAAGGCTAGCGAGTCCAAATTCCGCGAATTCCATTTCTATTACTCCGGTTCTTCCTTAAACCTTATTCGGGGGTGACTTCAACCTCCTCAGCAAGACGTGATTCCAAATCTACTGAGACGAATCGAGACACACCCGACTCCTCCATTGTGACTCCAATTAAAGAGTCTGCATGTTGCATTGTAACCCGATCGTGCGAAATTAGCAAGAACTGAATTTCTTGTGCCATCTCTTGTATCAAGCTAACAAATCGAAAAACGTTGTGTTCATCGAGAGGTGCATCGACTTCATCGAGAACACAAACAGGACTAGGATTCAAGCGGAACATTGCAAAGATGAATGCTAGCGCTGTAAGTGCTTTTTCACCGTCCGAAAGTTGACTGATCGTTTTGACTTGCTTGCCGGGAGGATTTACTTGCATGCTGATTCCTGCAGTGAGTGGATCGTCCCCTGTAAGTTGTAACTGAGCACTTCCCCCGCTAAATAAACTCTTAAAAAGCTCTTGAAAATCACTGTTTGCTTTATTTAAAGTTGCGTGAAAAAGATGAAGACTCTCGTTGTCAATTTTCAACATAGCTTCTTCAAGCATTGCGTGGGAAGTTTGGAGATCGTTTACTCGCTCAATAACAGCTTCATACTCTGCAACCATTCGATCTAGATCACTTTGTGCGGCGAGATTGACTGCCCCCAAACGTTCTAATCTTGTTTGAATTCGTGTTAAGGAAGATGTCAGTTTTTCTTCGTGCTCTTCATCATCCAATAGCTCGACAACTTGCTCTGTTTCGTACTGGAGTTTTTCAATTTCAGCAATCAAATATACCTTTTTGGAATTTGTTTCGACTACTCGCTCGCGCAGCGAGTAAAGATCCTGCTGCATTGCTTCTGTCTTCAATCGGTATTGATTTTCCGCAGTCAAACAAGTACGCAAAATTTGTTGTAACTCATCTCGACTCTGTATAACGGATTGCAACCGTTCTTCGATCTCAGACAGATTGGTTGTAGCTTGTGCCCGTTGTTGTGTCTGTTCCAATAACGTTTTCTGACCGATGGATAAGTCGTTCGTTATTTCATTGATGCGGCTGACACGTTCGGTTAAGTCTTTAGACGTTCGTTCGACACCTGTGACGAGTGAATCCATTCTTGCTTTCATCTCGATGCAACTTGAATCTATAGACTGGAAATGCTCTCTTGCTGATCGTTCTTTTTGTAATGCTTCGTTGAGGAGATTATCGAGTTCCTGTTGTCGAGCCGCTAAGTGGGACCGTTTCGTTCCGAGTTGGTCAAGCGTTTGTCTCAATAGCACGATATCTTCTTGTGTTTGTTTTAATTGACTTGTAAGGCTTTGTTCACGTTCCCGCAATCGTGAGCGTTGTTCAATGGCGTCAGTACGTTGCTGTACTCGGTCTAAGTGTTTAATCTGAGCTCGTTCCAATTCAACACGTCTTGTTGAAATGGCGTTCTGGATTCTTGTTACTTCTTCTTGTAGATTTCTACCTGTATCGCGAGTTTCGGCCATAACCCTTTTTAGTTGCGAAATTTCTTGCAGAGTCTCCTGAAGGTTACTTTCACAATCACGGAATTCAATAGTTACTTCGTCGAGTTGTGCGCGACACTCAAGAATCGAATTCTTAACTTGGAGAGTATCCGGTAATTTAATCCAGTGTTTACCTAATATGATCGCAGATTTGGTAAGAACAGTTGCGTCCCTGTCAAGTGAGTCTCGCATTTCAAGAGCTTCATCCAAAGTATCGGTAATAAATACGTTCGGATGAATTGCCGCGATCAAATCGTTTCCCTGCTGAATGACAGATCCTAGTGAAGCATTTTGTTTATTTGTACTCCCTATAGGTTCGACCATTGCAATTCCATCTGCGCGGTCGCAATCCATTTTTGAAAGGCTTTTTTTCAGTGATGGTACTACGAATGCACTAATCGAAGAAGCTAATAGTGTTTCGATGGCTCTCTCCCAGCCAGGTAGCACCTCGATCTGTTCACCAAGTCGTGGGTATTTCTTCAATTCTGAATCACGAACGGTTCGTTCTTCAAGTGCTGTGGAGTCGAGTCCTAAACCATTTTCAACGATCGTTTTCAGCGCTGATCGTTTTTCTCCCAAGTTGTATAGATCGGTATGTAACCTTTCTCTTTCACTTTCGTGTTTGCCTTCTTCTTGTTCTAACTGTGTGAGTTGTTCGTGCGACTGTTTTAACTTATTCGCGCGTTCGTCATGATCAACTTGTAATTGTTCTAACTCTGATTGGAGAAGATCAACCTCACTAGATTTCAAAGTCAACTGCGTATCCGGTTCTAGTCTCACGAACTCTTCTTCGATTTGAATTTTTTCGTCTTTCAGTCTTTGCAACTGAGCGTTTTGTAGCTCGTGATCCCGTTCGGTCGCGTTGTAATTCTGAACAATTTCATCCCATTTTTGCTTTTCCGCAAAATTTTGTGTCTTGGTTTGTTCGAATTCGGTCTTAGTTTCGAGTACACTTAGTTTAGCTCGATCCCGTTTTGCAACTAAATCTTGATATTGACCCTGTAATTCAGCAAGTTCCCTTTCGGTTTTTTCGATGACTTGTCGATCTGTTTGTATTCGGTTTTCTAAAAGTACTTGTTCGGTTTTTAACTCTTTATTTCTCCGTTCTTTACTCGCAATACTTTCCTCAAGTCTGGATAGATGAGCGCGAGCTTGGTAGGATTGACCCTGAACGTTGTGGAACTGATCAGATAGTTCGGTTTCTTGAGTTCGTCTTGCAGCAATCTCAGACGATTTAGTAGCTAATTTCTCTTGTTCGTGTTGCAGAGCCGAGTTTAATTCGTCAACTCGTGCCTTATGGGCGTTATTTTCTTCTTTAAGTGTTTGCATTTCTAATGCGAGAAGTTTTGCTTTAAGAAGCCGTTCTTTGTCTTTGAGTTGGGTAAACCGAGCTGCTTCACGCGATTGTCTTTGTAAGTGGGATATCTGTCGCTGTAATTCTTCGGCATGGTCTTTAACTCGTTCTAGATTTTGACTAGCAGATTGGATCTTTTTCTCTGTATCACGTCGTCGATCTCGGTATTTTGAGACGCCTGCTGCATCCTCTAGATGGGTTCGCAGTTCCTCGGGTTTCGATATAACTAGTTGAGCTATGAGACCTTGAGGGATAACAGCGTATCCACGGGCGCTAAACCCCGCACTAAGCACTAAGTCGCGTATATCTTTTCTTCGGCAACGTTTTCCGTTTAAGTAAAACTTTGAGGGGGCGTCACGATATAACTCACGTTTAAGTGATATTTCACTGTATTGGGCGAATGGACCTTGAATCCTGAAATCTTCGTTGTCGAAAAGAAGTTCAACGCTAGCTCGACCTGCTGGCGCGCGCGAGTCTGAACCATCGAAGATCATGCTCTCAAGATCGTCTCCACGTAACTGACTTGCTTGACTTTCACCAATCACTAGGCGAAACGCGTCAACAACATTTGATTTACCACAGCCATTCGGACCAACAATAACCGTAAGGTTATGAGGTAGTTCTATGGTTGTCGGTTCAACGTAGGACTTGAATCCGGCGAGTTTAATTGAGGCTAGACGCATAAGTATGTGTTAGTCAACGAGTAATTCCTATTCACACAGCATCGGAGTCAAATTCCACAATTGTGTAATTCTACTTGTTATTGAACACTTTTGTTTCACTTAAATGGAAAAACTAACCGGACTGCTACTTTTTCTATTTTGCTAGGTGGCAGAAAGTGCGGAAAGTACAGGCCGAAAGATCGACTACAGCTAGGTTAAATTGATTGCTTAACTTTAAAGTGAAAAAAGCCGTCCAACTGCTTACTAGTTAGACAGCTTTTTAAAACCTAGTGGAATTTGAATAAAATACTTATTACATTACTCTATTGTGAGACAAATTCACGACAGAGTAGGTTTGACGGATTCGTGTCCATGTCCAATGTTGTTCTCGACGCTTCCTGGTCCATTGTTTGTCACGACGTCCATACGAATAAATCTCTTCCCTGAGATCCGTCAAACATATTCAGAACTCACATTTCTAGTACCTCGAAAATGGAGAGGGGGATCTCGTCGAAGTACCGGACTTTGCTCATTCCTTTTACTTTCATAGAGTGTAGTATAAACATTTTTACAAATTGTGCAAGTCTTGTCTAGATATTTTCTAAACAAAAGACGTACTAGTCAATTAATTCATACTCCTCGGCAATCTTGCTAAGTGCTTTTTCGAGGGTAATTTCGGAACTGCGAATCATTTCAACTAGTTGTACATCCTTTGCATTCTCAATATGTCGTTGTGCATGTTCCAGTAAGGCACGTTGTAGCAGTACGATCTCAACTAAGTCTTGCGGTTCTACTTGTTGGTTAGTTTGGCAACGACTTAAATGGGCAAGTTCTTCCTCAGAAAACACATGACAACTTTCGTCGATGTAATGTCGTTTACGGAGCTTCGATCGAACTTGTTCGACTACTTCAACCCATGATGTTTCCTTAAATTTCAAAATATCCAAATCGGCTTCCTTAGCCGAGTCGAGGTCTGTTTTGCTGGCATAGCGGTAGATCACAACCATCGGTATATCCAACTGTTGTTGAACGTCTAAAATTCGCGTAACGTTTAGACTCGAGACGATTAGTATGCAAGCGTCACATTCAGTTTCGACGTCATACTCGTTCCAACGTTGCAGTTTTTCAATCGTCATTAATCGTGCAACTACATTGCAACCATCACTTTCGCCAGCATTTTCAAAATGCCATAAATCTCCTACTAATACGATTGAAACTTCTGTTTGTGGAATAGATACATCAGCCGGTGCTGGTTCTGTATTCAGGAGGCGATTGAGTTCTTCATTGGACGAATTCTTGAGTTCACTGATGGAATAACCCTGATCAATCAACTTCTTCATGAGCTCAAGCTTCCTTAACTGATCTTCTTCGTAGAAGCGAATTCGGTTAATTTTTTTTACTGGCGCGATACCGTGACGTTGTTCCCACATCCGCAATCGCTCGACCGACAACCCAGTTAATTGCGATACTTTACCAATCTTATATAGTTGTTCTGTCATTTTCTGCTACTCATTCAATCAAAGATCTGTTTTGGGTTTAACGTGCTTGTGCAGTTTATGTTAGTATTTTAAACAATTTTCACTAATTTGTTTAGTAATTGAGTAGATAATTGTACGAATTAAGAAAGGGCTACAGGCCGTACTTGCAATTTGACGACCTAAAAAATGAAATACCGAACCGAAAACGAAACAAAAATTAGGGTATTACATCGTTATTTAAAAATATTCGGTAAACCCAGCTGTCACGAGGTATTTACAACATCTGTGGGTCTGGTGCCGGGCAGGATTTGTTGGTCTGTGGTGCTTATCCATTGGTATTCATAGGGACGCTTCAATCTTTGATCTGAACTTACAATGTTGGTCGATTCATTTTTGGAAGCGCCACGTTGAAAAAACTAGGCCTAATCGTAGCACCGCTAATTCTTGTTTCTTTAGCATCACTCATTCTCAGCACGGAGGTTCAAGATGCTGACTTATTGAGACTTCTAAAGTATGTCGAGTTTTCCTTGGGCATACTGTTTTCGATAGAGTACGTGGTCAGAATCGCGCACGGGAAATTTAAGTATGCTCGTAGTTTCTTTGGGGTTATTGACGCGATAGCTGCTCTGTCGGGGGTGCTAATCCTAGTAGTACCATCAAGCTTTCTAGCGCTCCGAGTCTTGAGATTGCTCAGTATTCAAAGCATTGAGATACGTCAGAGCCAGCGAAATCAAGGTTTACCCTGTATTTTTAAATAACGATGTAATACCCAAAAATTTCTCTCATTCAAAATTTAGTTATAAATATTTAACTCTAAAGCCACTCTCTCGATATTGTCAAGTATATTTAACCGTTGTGTATCGTGAGCAGCTACTTCCGTATTTAACTGTTCTAGCATTAGCTGGCAATCTAATCCGTCATCTTTACGCGTACAAAGATGTTGTACTAATCGCTTCCAATTAATTTCAATATTTAAATCCTGTAGCAAGACTACGAGTTCGATTCCGTCTTTGAATTGAGTTAGACCTATTTGCTCATGTTGTATAAATTTATACCATTGCTTATTTATTTCAGCTGGTGTATACGTAATCATCGCCCATTCATCACCGAGACGTGCTGAAATAGCACGAAGTGTATTTAAAACAGGGCTTACTTTTAGATCATCCCAGTGCTGATCTTCTCCTAGTCGTGTGGCGATACTATGTAGCCATTCATGCGCTTGGCTATGTCGATTTTTAACCAAGGTAAATAACTGCTTATTATCTCGGTACTTATTACATTCTGTATTCACCCATTTATTTTCAAGATACTTAATCCAGGTATCGTGAGTCATCTCCTTAGTATCAATCTTGAGTTGATTTTGTGGATCTCCCTTAAGAGTTCGTAGAAAATCTACGGTTTTCATATCGTCCATTAAACTAATTGCGGGGTTATTCTCAGCATGACAGAGCCGTAGGAATTGCATATGATTGGCAAAAGCTTGTGCATGGCATGTGTCTTTTAAGTCTAATCGAACTAGATCTGTACTATCTAGTCTACATTCCTCTTTAGAAAGAGCATCTAATACAAGGCCGCGATCTCTACTAGGGTTAGCAAAAACCCGGTGATAAGACATGGGATTCTCAGTAGAGAGTAGTTGAAAAACCCCATCTTGACCTAATCCATTGGAATCTAGATAGCGATCAAAGGCTAGTTCGCACTCTTTGGATATTAGGTCCGGTAGTTCAGTAATAATCTCCCAATAGCTAATCTGATCCGGCCAGTTTGGAATATCACACACTTGCAGTATTGTTTCTCTATCTACTGTATCAAAATAAGTGGTATCTGTAGATATAACTGGATCTAGGGACCCAATAGTTAGTGTAATAGTATGGGGTACAGGTTGGCTTTCTGGCTCGTCGACGATAAATGAGTCTGGAGTTTCCGGACTCAGTGTTCTATCGGACGGGTAAATCGTATAAAGAATTAAAGTAATAATGGTAAGCCCAGCTATAGCTAACCAAGCATACCAAGATTTTATTCGCCGTTGCATGAGGGGATAGGTTCATTTTTATTCTTTGGGTTTACTACAGGCATTTGGATATACTGTTTAGGTATATGTGCTGTGGCAGCTAAAACCTTCAGCTCTTCCTGAATTTCTTTAGCTTTTTCGCTGGTTAAATCAGGGCTATGAATTTCTTCAGCAAGCTGCTGAAGACGGCAAGCGATCGAACACTCATCAACAAATACCTTCAATGTCTCCATTGGAATTTATCCTAACTTGATTGGCAGCTGGAGCTTTGGGAAGCCCTGGTAGCGTCATGATGCTACCACAAATCACGACAACAAACTCCGCCCCAGCACTCAACCTGACTTCTCGAATAGGTAAAGTATGACCGATCGGACAACCAAGTAGTTCAGGGTCTGACGAAAAACTGTATTGTGTCTTGGCAATGCAAACCGGCAAGTGTCCAAAACCTTTTTGCTGGAGTTCTTTGAGTACTCCGAAGGCGTTGTCTGTATACGTTACTTCATCGGCACGATAGATTTCAGTAGCGACTGTCCTAACTTTATCCATTAGACTCATTTCGTTTGGATATAGCAATCGTGCATCTTGACAATCTCCTTTGGCAATACAAGCCATGACACTGTCAGCTAAATTTATGGCGCCTTTACCACCGTGTTGCCAATGTGTACAAGGTATACACTCGACTCCAACGTTAGTTTTCATGTACGAAACGACGTGATCAAGTTCTTCTTGTACATCCGAATCAAATTGATTAATCGCGACAATTGGGACACAGTTCATTTTCACCAAGTTTTCTACGTGTGCCTGAAGATTTACCAAGCCTCCCTTGACTGCCTCAAGGTTGGGGTGTTGTAAGTCTTCCACGTTAACTCCAGCATTCATTTTTATTGACCTTACAGTCGCAACTATCACCACTGCATCCGGCATCATTTCAGCTTGCCGGCATTTGATATTGATGAACTTCTCAGCACCTAGATCTGCACCAAAACCAGCTTCGGTAACAACTACATCAAAATGCTCTCTTGCTGTCTGTGATGCAATAACCGAGTTACAGCCATGAGCAATGTTTGCGAATGGACCACCGTGAATGAAAACTGGGTTATGTTCTAGAGTTTGAACGACATTAGGATCTAATGCGTCCACTAACAACACTGTAAGCGCACCTTGTATGTCTAGATCTTTTGCTCTAACGTACTCCCCGTTTCTATCGCGCGCAACGACAATGTTGCCTAACCGTCGCTCGAGATCAGTTCGATCTCTAGCCAGACAAAATACTGCCATTACTTCTGAAGCTGCTGTAATGTTAAACCCCGTAGACAACTGAGTTTGGCGTCGAGATTTCACCGAAAACCGGCGTAACGACCGATCATTTATATCAATAGCTCGCAAAAACATCAACTGTTCGAGGTCGATATCTAGATCGTTTCCCCAATAAATATGGTTATCCACAATCGAGGCGAGTAAATTGTTAGCTGTGGTAATGGCGTGTAGATCTCCGTTAAAGTGTAGATTAATCTCTTGAGCCGGCGCGACTTGTGAGTAACCGCCACCATGGGCACCACCTTTCACCCCAAAACAGGGTCCTAAGGAAGGTTCTCGAAGTGCTGCAGTCGCTCTAACACCGAGGTGATTTAAAGCATCTGTCAGTCCAATCGTAGTAGTCGTTTTTCCTTCTCCCGCGGCCGTTGGAGAAACACCTGTTACTAGTACTACTTTGCCACTCGGTCCAATATTCGAATTTGAACGAACGTTACGTCGGCTTAACACCTTTGCTTTGAAGTTACCGTAAGTCGTGAAATTCTCAGTGGATAACCCCACGGTGTCTTGGAGGATTTCTTGGATCGGTTTAAGTTCAGTGGTTTCAGCAATTGTCTGATCAACGTTTTTCATAAAAAGTGAAGACTTCCCTTCAGGTGTAACAAACTAGGTTTTGCAAGGTAAAAACCAAAAAGTACGGGATCGGAACGCCAACACATTTTAAGAATGATCTGTTCTGACGAACAATCACAAAATCGCTGCTATCGAAGTTCGAATCCAGCCAGCCGAAGCTCTATGCTAAACGAGCTAGTTCTTGGATTCGGTCGCGAAATAATCGGTACAAGTAGTGTTTCTTAAATTCTCGACCTTCTTCCAATTCACGTGTAAAACGACCGATGAACGTGATTAACCCCCATGCTTGTAAAAAAGATTTTTCGGCGGAACTAAGTTCAAATTCGTAGTGTCCAAGCACTTCATCGACAAATTTTTCACCACCCCACATCCACAATCCTACGAAATCATAAGCTCGATTGCCAAGTTGACGGTTAGTCCAATCCAAAATTCCCGTTAGTTTCACGGCTTCATTGACAAGAATATTTTCAGCGCTCAAATCACCATGAACAAGTACTTGGGGGGCCGACAATTGCAACGTTTCACTTTGCTTGATCACCCCTTTTACAAAACCCAACTCCGATTCTGAAATTTTCCCCTTCAGCAATTGAAATTCTTTTGGTTCTGTCTTTGGTTTTAAGAATGGGTGAGAAACAATCTTCTTGAAATCCGGTATGGTACTATGAATTTCACTCAGTACTTTACCGAGTTGTTTGGATAAAACAGACGTGCTAACTTTAGCGTATTGAAAATTTTTTAGCGAACTACCCGATAATCGGTGATATCCAACAATCGGTAAATGAAAACCTATAGGGTAAGCAATATAGAATTCAATGTGTGGGATGGGAACAGAAATTGAGAGTTCACGGGTGAACTCTCGTTCAAAGTTTAACGCTTCTGCCACTACATGATGCATCGGAAAACGGAATATCCACTTACCATCGATGTTATAAGTCCAAAAGTCAAAACCAATCCCTTCTAAACATACACTGCTTGGATGAACACTAGTGTTCAGTCGAACTATGTTTAGGACTTTTGTAGCAGTGAGTTCCAACTTAGCGCTATTTGTATCGAATGTAAATGAATATGTCTATTCGAAAGTTGTTCTGAACCAATGGGCTTACCTCGACGAAATCAACCGAACTTTAGTCGAATAATTTTGTATACAATCAGTATGGTTGGATAAATAAATATACAAGTTATACTTGAGGTAAAGTTTCTCATCGCTAAATTTTCATCGGAACGAGTCGCTTTAGTCACTGGTGGTAGTCGCGGAATCGGTCGTGCTACAGCCCTTGCCCTGGGCAAAGCCGGAATGAAAGTAGCTGTCAATTATCATCGAGATAGCAATGCTGCGTTGCAAACGGTAGCCGAAATTCAATCGAACAAGGGTGATGCAAAAGCTTTTTTTGCATCAGTCGCAGACGTCAATGGATGTGAAGAGCTAGTCAGTTCAGTCAAGAAAGAGTTGGGAACCCCGACCGTACTTATATGCAACGCCGGAATCGCGAGTCGTGGTTTGAGTGTCGCAGAAACTTCTGAGCAGGAGATTACTAAACTATTCACGACGCACACCTTAAGTGCCCATGTTTTGTGCCGATTGTTGATTTCAGATATGCGAACTGCCAAACGCGCCGATATCGTCATGATTTCTTGCGCGAACGCCCGAAAGAATATCGCTAACGGTGCCCCCTACAACATGGCAAAAGCCGCCCTTGAAGCACTCGCAATGACATTAGCTAAAGAGGAACGAGAACACGGTATTCGCGTGAATGTGGTTGTACCCGGCCTAGTACGCACCGAAATGGGGAAACGACTAATGCGAGCAAGAGCTGGAATTATGAATATCCGCGATCTCGACGATAGCTCTCCGTTTGAACACGTGTGTGATCCCGATGAGGTCGGAAATGTTGTTAAGTTTCTTGTCTCGGAAGAAAACACTTACATGACTGGAACGCGAATCGTTTGCGATGGGGGAGGAACAATTGATAATAACTGGTACTAGTAGGGGCGACATCCATGTGCGGTAGATTCAACGAACGGACGACCAGAGACAGCCATACTACATTAGTCAGTCCGAGAACAAAGGACTACTCCTCACAGGCATATGGGATAGAATGGGGAAATAAGACTTCTAGGGAGATCTTAACCAGTTTTTGATTGTCACTTCGCCAGCGCATGAAACAATCGAGTTTCTTCAACACCGACAACCAGCTTTTCTCTCGTTCGCTCACTCGAAACTATGGTTAGATTCAAAAAGTGAAGAGACAGAACTACTCAAGTTACTCTAGTCGAATTTAGGCGCTTCCAACAACGGCGACGAATCTGACGTTATCGCCTCGGGAGAAAAAACAACGACTTCAGTCATCTCGTGACGTAGTTTCTCGGTCGCCCCCAAATGATAGAAGTGAGATAACGTTCGTTTGGGGTAATTCGAAAACCAGCGGTCTACATAATCATTCCGTCGATATTGATTTTCTAGCCACATCGATAACGCAAAGCTGGCGTTAAGCGAACGTAATGCAAAGGCTAGCTCATTCGCTTCCACCGTGGTAAACCCGTTGTAATAATCCGTATGCCGGCCAATGTAAGGCGGATCACAGTAGAGCATATCGTCTGCTTGGACTGCAGCTAGCGTCTTGCTCCAATCCTGGACAACAAACTCCCAGTCCTTCCCTTGCATCACTGTGCTAGCCCATTCCACTTGATTGACAATCTTCGTAATGAGTGCCGGTCTAAACCGTTCAGGTTTCCGACAGAACGGAACGTTGAATTTGCCCTCACGATTAAAACGCATCATCCCATTGAAACACGACCGATTGAGAAAGAGAAAATCTAATGAGTCGCCAACGTCGTTGAAACGCTCACGAACGGCGTAGTAGTGAGATTCGCCGTTGTGGAGTAAAGTCTCGCCTTCGCGTTCAAGATGCTCGCGCACTTGACAACCAGTAATGTCGCCATCCCGCACCGTTTGCAGTAATTTTTCCAGTTCAGGACGCGTACGGTTCGCTCCGGACCCCTTTTCGACGAAGATTTCCTCACAACCAGCTTGCCGTAGCAATTCAAACTGGGGATCGGTGGTTTGTTTAGCAGTTGAGACGCGGGCGTAGCCGAAGGTCTTATTCAAGGGGATAAGAAAAGGTAGTGAAGCAGAACCCCGTTTTCCTAATCGTGTGTTCCGAGCGTTCTCTAACGCTCGCCAAGTGGTCAGAAAGCGATCGTCAACTTACCTCACAGACTCTTGAAACATTTGACTAAACAGTGTGGTTCTGACCCGTGCCTGGTTACAGGAACGAATGGTAAAGATTTGCATATATGTGTATATCTTTCTTTTTAGTTAACAAATATGCAAAAATATTGCGGGTGGGGGGGGGGGGGGTGTTGTTTTTTTTTTTTTTTTTTTAAAAAAAAAATTAAAAAAGAATTATTTTTTATTTTTTAATTAAATATATCCTCTCTTCGCCCTCCCCCCCACTTCCTATCCGCTGGGCCTCCCCCCCCCCCCCCCCCCCCCCCCCCCCCCCCCCCCACGTCCGCCTGTAATCGTG
>JAPPMF010000006.1:0-29643 GCA_028819195.1 Gammaproteobacteria bacterium
GGTAGAGCAGCTCACTTGTAATGAGAAGGTCCGGGGTTCGATTCCTCGTGGCGGCACCACTTTTCGATTTTTCGAATAGCACAACCCATCGACAAAACGGTTGTTGAAGCGTAGTCTTTGGATGCTGCGTTAGTAAAAGTCAATCATTTGATTACTACACCGACACTATTGGTAGTCGTACCCAAATTTAGGCAGTATTGCTTCTTACAAGTTCTTAAGAAATTCGATACCTTCTACGATACCAACAGCCAATAGAACACCGCCCGCAACGGCGAGAATCACTCTATTTTGGAATGCTGAGAACTTAGCTTCAAAAGCTTCAAAATATTTCTTGTTTTTGGATTCAAATGCCTCGAATTTCGTGTCTGCATTAGTACCGGCAACTTCAAGCTTTGATTCGAACGCCTCCAATTTAGTATCCAATTTACTATCAAACGCATCTAGTTTGGTATTGACATTAGTTTCGATGAAATCTAGCTTAGTATTGAAGGCATCTAGTTTCGTATCGACATTAGTTTCGATGGAATCTAGCTTCGAATCAAAGGCAGCTAGTTTAGTGTCCAAGTTACTGTCATCGGTTTCAAGTTTTGATTCAAACACTTCTAGTTTCGTTTCAAGCTTGGTGTCGATTGCTTCTATTTTCGCAACAAGTACTTGGGACTCAGCTCGCTGGGCTTTCCACCTAAGCTCGGCTTTTTCGTCGAAACTCAAGAAGTCTTTACGGAGTCCTTGAAACTCATGATTAAGATCATTGACTTTTACACCCAGATCATAGATTTCTTCTTTTTGTTTTTTAATTTCGTTTCCTTGCTCGCGGATGTCGTGCTGTTGCTGTTTGATCCCATCTTCAAGCCGGATAAAGTCTTTCTTCATCGATTCGAAATCACTTTTCGTTGCCACTTCGGTTCGGTTGATTGAAACTACGTCAACAATCGCTTCGGCCAATAATGGCGGGCAATCAGCGTCTTTGAGTTTCTGGACCGAAGTAGATCTGTCCATTGCAAGTTCAGTCATCAGTATTTATTCTGTTGTTTAGTATATGTGTAAATTATACTCATGAATTACCGGTACACAAAACACAAATCACTTCTATCGTGAAAATAAGGTGTCGTTAACCATTGGTATTTATTACTGACGGGAAAAGACATTGCCGCAGCTCACAAGGTTATCGAACGAGTGAACGAAAATTTGGGTCTGCGTCGGTTTTTGGGGACACATTGCTAGTCACTTTTTGCTCAAAAAGTGACCTATGTTTGTTTGCGGTGAATTCCATGTTCAGTTTCCGAATTTCAGTTTCCTCGACTCTTGTCGCCATGGATTGTATACCGTCATGAAGTAGTGATTGAGGCGTGCCGTCGCTTCGTTCCGAGTACGGAACTGACAACGATGCACTAACTCTCGTTTCAACTGGGCAAACACACACACCGCGGACGCGTTATCAGCACCGGTGCGAACGCGTCCCATACTGCACCGCAAACTATCATGTTGGAGACACTGGCGATAAGCAGTACTCGTGTATTGACTACCATGATCTGGTTCAGGTGCCGAACTGCCAGCCCGACTTAGCTAAAGCCTACTCAACGGTGGCGACGACTAACTCCGCGGTTGGTCGAGCCGTGGTTTGCCAACTCACTAAGGTACCATCGTAGAGATCTTTAAGCACACACAAAAACAACTTTCCTTCGCCTGTCTTGAGCTCCGTGAGGTCGGTAACCCAAACCCAGTTCGGTTGTGCCACCGAAAAGTCGCGTGGTACCAAATTTGGGATGGTGGTATCGACAGGACCCCGCTTTGACGACTTCGTTTTTTTTTTGGGAACACCGGTTAAGTTCGCCGCTTTCATCAACCGCCGAGCTCGGCAAGCACCAAGGTCCTCACCATGATCGGCGCGTAACCGCGTGAGCATCCGTCGGTATCCCAAGATCCCGTCCCATTGCCAGTGCACACTGCCAATCAGAGTCGTAAGGCGCCGATCATCAGGAGCCCGTTTCGACTCCCCACCACGTTGCCACCACGCACAGTACTTGCTACGTGTCACCGCCAGCCATCGACACCTCCAAGACACCTTAAAATGCCCCTGCAAACGCGCGATCAACTGGTACCGCATGGTTGTTGTGAGGCGAAGTAACTTGAAGCTTTTTTTAAAAAGTCATTTTCCACCCGCAACCGCCGCAATCAAAACCGACGCAGACCCTTTGAATTAAACACACCTTCCTTAAATAGTAATAGGCGCAATCCACTACTTTCAGCAGAAGAAATTGCTTATCTAGAGAATTTTGTGGGCGAGGACGAAACTGAATGATGGGAAGTTCTGAACGTTCAAAGTTAGGCTCAAGAGGTCTAACGACGGCTGGAACACAGCGACTTCAGCTGATGCTCGGTTTGTTTACGGGGATTGGATTTGGTCTCATTGGTTACTGGGTTGTGGCACTATGGATTGGTGTTGATGAATCCGACTCCGATACCCCTTTGATAACAATTGCAGACACATTCTCTGAAAAAACTGCACGTAACAACGGGCAGCAGTACTCAAATCAATTACCTGCAGAAATCGTCAGCGATGTTGATAAGTTGAGTCTCAAACAGCTTACAGTCTTAATCGACGATATCACTCAACGCGATTCAACCGCGAGTTTGACATGGGTACAAATGTTTCTTGTAGGTAGATTAACCCAACAAGATCCCCAAGCGGGATTGGAACTAGTATGGAAATTCCCACGTACTCAGTGGAGTGAACTCGTTTCCGTAGTATTTAATGAATGGTCGATCATAGATTTAGAAGACGCCTTCTCGGCAAGTTTAGAGTTGCGTAGCAGTCTACAAGATACCGCGCTTCGGTCGCTGATAACCACCCGCACCGATATTACGAATGACCGTTGGCTGGCACTTGGAATCGAACATGATGTGGACGACACAGTACTTAAGCTCTTGCGCGAACAGGAAGCGATGACCCTCCTCGCTTCCCCACTTGACGCAATACGATTACTCCGAGAGGACGATGTCCCTGACGAGTTGGAGTTGCAATACGATCTACGGAAAAAGTTTGCGAAGACTGCGATTCAACGCAAGGGGATTGCAGCTCTCAAGTCTATTATTGAAATGCTGGCTGAAAATTCTCGGTTTGTTCAGTTAGACTTCATCGAAGAGGAAGTCTCGGCGCTACCGCCGGCTGAAGTAGTTGCCCTGTTTCAAGATTTTCCTAATGAATTACGTAGAAATACGACGCATGGAATGATCGAATCTTGGGTTTCTGCTTCACCTGAAATAGCCTATCAAGAACTCTCGTCTCTCTCGGAGTTTCGAAAGAGCAGCTGGACATTCCCGGTTTTTTCAAGTTGGGCTGAAGTTGATGCCGATGGGTTACTAGATCGAATCGAGTCCTTTCCACGTAGCGAACGGGGTTATGCAGCGAGCGTTGGAATTGGTGAATTAGTTAAAAAGTCGCCAGCTGAAGCTGCAAACCGAATAGCAGAACTGGATAACGTTTTAGGTGTTGAGGGATCTCGTTTACAAGGAACGTTAGTGGAATATTGGAGGAAGATTGATCCAACTGCTACACTGCAGTGGATTACGGAGAATACGGAAGAAGGCGGTCGGAACCAAGCAAATTTACTGTGGCAATTATTGTATGATTATGTGGCGAGGGATCCGGCTAAAGCCCTCGATATTGCGCTCTCACAGTCACCGACTTCAATTTATGCTGAACGAGGGTCGGTCAGTGAGATCATTAGAAAGTTAACAGAGGCTGGTGAATTTGAACTAGCGATGGGTGCTTTGGACCGAATTCCGGACGCGGCTCGGTCGGAATCATACACTGCGGTGGGGAGAGTTTTAGTTGAGAAAGATCAGTGGCAAGAAGCGATTGACCTGGTAGCAGAATTTTCGGAGGAAGACCAATTTCAGCACTTTCGTGGATTAACATATTGGGCGATTCGGAATGATTTGGAGAAGATGCTGGATACCATACCGGGGATACCCTCTGAGAAGACGCGCGGTCAGATAGCACAAGCTGCCATAGCTAATCACGAGCGTTACGGGAATATGTTGACTGAGAATCAGATTAAGTTTCTAGAGCAGTATATAGTACTTCCATAGTCTAGCGCTTGATTTCGTTAGAATTCTCTTCAACAAGAGGTGCATGTTCCGAAGTCTCAACTTCAACGTTTTCCCAAATAGACATCGGTGATACTGATACGATTGTGACCTAGTTCTTGACTTACCTGCAATCGCGCTTGCTCGTCGATCTTCCGTTGTTCCTCAGTCATGTCGTTGAACGTTGGACCATTTTCAAAAGGCGATAGCCAACCCGTGAGTACTTTATAGCGACGCTGGGCATACCCATGGCGTAACCCATGGAGGTTGTATAAGCTATGTTTTTTAAGCACTCTTTTGTATCTTGTGAACCATTGTTTGTATGACAGGTGCCTAGGGATCATTGACCCAGCCCCAGCGATTTTTTGAATCCGGTCGAGAAGAACACGTTGATACTCCGTGGTGAGTGGAATGGTTCGGGGGCGACCGCCTTTGGTCCACGAGCCTTTCAAAATAACGCGATCATGTAGGAAAGCGTACGATGGTTTAAAGAGTAAACTTTCTTGTCGACGAAGCCCGAATTCTTGTTGTAGTTCAATGCTGAGTCGAATCCGTTCATCGCTAAATTTATTCAGTATGTCTTGATTTAGATATTGGGCTTTGGACGAATCTGGAATAAAAGAACGTTTTGGGATACGCAGTGAGTCATTCTCTTCTGGCAGCAGGTCGTATTTCCCAACTTTTCGTGCCCACCAGCGTACAAAGACGAGCAGATTCTTCTGGCTACCAGCCGAAATCCCGAGTTCTTGCCAATGTTTGACAAGAGCAATCACATGTTTGCGTTTGAGTGCATGTACATTCATTTGGTTGAAGCCAAGTTCGCGCAAATCGCGTGCGATACGCAACAGGCTTGCTTTCCGTTGGACTTGAGTGCCGTAACTACCGTCACGGTTATTGCGCAGCATCTCTTTGAACTCATACTCTAGTTGACGCATATCGGATTAGAAAGGTTTAGGGACAAGATTCACTCGTCGCCCCATGGGATCAGTATGCCGGCTGAACGGGTTCATGACGGCATTGAGACTTTGCGCGGCAGCAATTCCAGCCCAGCCGAGCATAGCACTCCAAAGAATGGGTAAACCAATGTAAAGACAGGTGGTCACGATATTGAGGACTACTCGTTTCGTGGTTTGTTCGCCGGAGTTGGTAATGAATTCGAATAGTAAATCGAAATCTGGATACATCGCTGTAATAAGGTTTTGGTCAATCCATTGAGCAAGATACCAAAGCACGGTCCAGAACTTGACACCGAAAATCGCGATCGCGATTAACAACATACCACTTAACGAATAACGCGAGAACACTATCACTAGTGGGAGAAGGGAATATATTCCCATGAGGACAACCGCCTGGATCATGGGAACTGCAGAGATCACGCCAGTCACAATAACACTGAAAACCAAACCAACCCCGACAGCACTGAATGAATACGCAAGACCTTTCAGTTTGTTTTCTATTTGACCAGACAAGCCACTTGTAAAAGTATTGTTTTGTGCGATGTTGTTGTCGGTCCATGTATCTGGTGTGTGGAGTAGGGTAGTGCGCGCGACTAAATCTAGCCTGCGTTCGGTAGCTAGCGCGGGCGCTAGGTTATAAAACAACGTTGCAAAACCTGAGGCTGATTTATCGGCCGCATCAACTAGTTTTGCCCGTAATCCACGATTGGGGAGTTCCCACCAAATATCACAATAAGGGCGACCGTAGGTCGGAGGATTAGCTGGATCGTATTCGGTGTCGCGGGCTGCGACGTAAGGCCAACCTTCGATAGGTTTTCTTGCCCGTAAGGAATCGTAGTAGCCTAGGGTATCGCGATAGACATGTGAACCGATCCAATCGGTATCGGCTTCGCCATAACGTTTAAGATTAGAGTCTATTGCTGAAGAACTAGGACGTTCGCGTAGATACTTGGAGCGTGCGGGGATGTAGCACGAATTAGAAAATTCCGCGACCTCCTGACGAATACGCCGATCTTCAATCGTCGTTAATCGCGCGAGTTGAGTGAGATGGCGAATTTCCGACGCGCGGGGTAGCCCCTCGACGACTGCGTGATTAAAACCGGAAGAGAACGCGATCACAGCGTACCACCACATCGGTACATCAATCGTATCAATCGCTCCTTCGAAGCCAGTATCACCAAATGAACTCTCAGCCGTCCCGAAATTTACCGTAGTAGGACTGAGATTACCTTTAGTTGGGGGAGGTGTATAACTGAGTGTCGATGCGACGAATGGCGTTAAATGCATGGGTTGAGCAGCGAAGATCACCACGATTAGCGCGATGAGTAGCTCATGTTCCATTTTGCGGAGAGAAATCCCACTGGATATCGCGTGTGAGGTTTCAGCAGCAGGTTCACGCCAGTTATCGATTACGATCCCTAAGAATGGTAAAAAGACGATCCCGGTACCGACTAGTACGTCCCAAATTGTTCCATAGAACATCCAACCAAACATTGTGGAATAGAGTTCAAGATAACTATCGACTTTCAATGGAAGAGTATCGCGACTAACTTAGCAATCAAACCTTGACCAAGAACCAATTCAAGGACACATAGCCAGATGGCGAGGCGAAAGGTTCTTGTTTGGGTTAATTGTCGTAAGGTCAATGCTGCGGGATTGAGCGACTCATCGATTTCATGCTGTTTGAGTTCAGAATGGTACAACCAAGTTATGATGCCAGCGAAACCAAGGACTCGTAGAACCGTAAGCCACCAGTGGTATTTTTCGAGCCAGATTTTTGCGGTTGACAAAGATTGTTCGCCGCCGAGAATGAACCACAGGGTGATTAGCACGCCACCAATCAAAGTAAGTACGAGGCTCGGTTTTGTGAATTTTCGTTGCATGGATGGTTTGATTCACCGACAGTAGCGAAGTGCGGGAACAAATTGTGAGAATTTCGCGGCGTGAGAATAGGTTTTTTCACGTCAATGATTCATGGGAAATCCTTCTTGTAATACTTAAAACCTCTGGGTTCCATCGATACAAGCGGGGCGGAACTTCTCATAAATGTTGAAGTTCGATCAAAAGTGATCTTAAATATCAATTTGTATAGTTACAATATGTGCGTATGCCAATAGCGATATTTTGAATAGAACTAAGTAAACCGAATGGATGAAAAAGAAATTTTGATACCGGGATTCGATGCGGGAGTCCCACTATACACACGTATGGGGAACAGAGTACCTACATCAAAAGCCAATTACTTGAGTGGATTTTCAGCAGAGGAAATGGATAAAATAATCAATCAAAAGTCATTTCCAAATATTGAGAGAAGGTCGCTCGACCCGAGTTATAATTGTATGGGAATGGTTTTTGCCTTTCGACGCGCGTGGGTAGAACCGAAACATGTTTCGCGACTCCTTATTGAAGATGAATATTACGAAGTTGGTCGGATGAATACGATGCCCGGCGATTTAGTTGGCTACTACGACGAAAAAGATCGTCAGAACTTAAAACACATAGGGATAATAGTCGCGAAAAGTCGAGACATAAAAAAGGTAGATTGGAATATCCAGGTACTTAGCCAATGGGGACTGTGTGGAGAGTACCTCCATGACGAAAGGGACGTTCCTTATCAATTTGGAAACCTTCGAATCTACTATTCAGAAAGAAAATGAACTTTAACGAACAACGGGAAATCGAGTCTTTACATTTTGATATTCGAGCAAATGTAGCTTCTGGGCTAGATGTCTTATTGTCAGTAATCGCTGATGACCCTGCAGTGTTATCTTTACAAAAAAAGCTCCGAGAAGATTCGTCTGTGATTTACAGCCTTATAGCTGCGATGAGGAGATTGAGAGATTCGAAATACGATGAACAGTGTAGAAATTCGTACGACACGGCAATGACCACTTATGGCTGGATTATTGCTAGTGTATACCCAAACCTTACTGGATTAGTGGCAGATTTGTTGCGTTCTTTGCCAAACGCGTGGTGGTCTCTTTACCTAGCTCAAGATTATCAGTCTCGGATGCAAAAGAATTTAGTCTCTCATGTTCCAAATGGCACGGTGATTGAAAGCATTGAGGACGGAAACGAAGTTTCATTTTGGAAAGTAGAGACGAATTTTTGTTCTCGTAGCCGAAACAGCGAATTTACACTAGGGTTAATAAAAGTTGAACCATGGAACGAAAGTGATGGACGAGATACTTTTGTTCAAGAAGTTCAAGCAAATCTAGGAGGGAACCCAGCCCTTGACAAGTTTAATATGTGCATTAGCCCGACCAATTTTTCTGTGAATCTGCCTTCGGATATATTCATTGGTCAGGTCAGCAATAGTGAAGTTGATACTACTTCAACCAATACTGCTAATAAGCGTAAGGACTTAGATTCGAAATCCGTTCCGTACAAATGTGATAGTCAGAGTGCTACCGTGTGAAACATCGTTTCGCGATTTTATGTCAAGCGTCTGTAGTAGATACGCTTACCCACAACATTAGTTTGTTCAATCTGATTGATCGATTTCAACTGGATTCAGATAACGTGGGTTTTACTGAACGAGGACCGGTACACAGTGAAGCTGTATCTGTACCTTTTGCAGCTCATCTTGTCGTAATGTCTGAACGATCAAAATCTAGTACACCTGAGTCATGTGAAGCTAGGATAGTTTTGCAGATACCTAGCGGAGAAAACATAGGTCCCTCCCTGTTTTGTATAGATCTATCAGAATTTCGACGTACCCATAATGTTATTCGATTCAATGTGTTTCCGTACTGTGGTGTTGGGAGATATTTGTTTGAAGTGGAATACAAAAACAGTGAAACCGGAAAATGGGAAAAAGTAGATTCCGTTCCGCTTGAAGTTGAAGTGTCGTAGGGAAGCATTGGTTTGGACATTTTGGTACGACACAGAACACACGGAGGTATCTAAATTTTGGCACAAGGTCCCCACACAATTTTTAGAACTCTTTTGTAGCCAAGTTATTGATCAAAGTGTTCGCAATTTGTTGTCATAAGAGAGCTTACAATAACCCTCCGTTACTAACATTTCTATAGTTTTTTGGCGTGGTTAATGTACGCTTTCCTTTACATTTACATACTCCAATCCTGCTAGAATTATTGATCATTATTCGAATGATTACCTGATTAAAGATTGCTTTAGTCCACTTGCTTTTCGGTAATCGCTAATTGATTGAGGAGTTCTCGCGCTAATTTTGTCGCTTCTTCATAATCGGCGACAATGTGTTCATCTGGTATAGCGTCAAATACCCTGAGTGAACTCAATACACCAGCGACTTCTTCAGATTGACCTGATACAATGAGTGGGATATTCGCCTCGCGTACAGAAACCACCACATCATCAAGAGCAATTGCTGCACTGTCGTCTACGTCTGTAGTATCTTCAAAGTTCAAAATGATCACATCGTGGGCTACGATATCTGCCGCGATAGCAGATGCCAACATATTAGATGACCCAATCGAAAATCTTCCTCTCAAATTAACCGCACATACGGGTACATGTTCTGTATCGATTTCGTCTAAGTTTTTCGCTCCAAGAAAGTTGATCAGCGGAATGGATTGAACGCTATCAAGTTCCGCACCCCCAAGTCGTCGAGATTGGACGATACCGGCAACAATGATTCCTAGTGCGACAGCAAAGATCAAATCGAACAATATTGTCATAAAGAAAGTGATGAGCATTACCACTACATATTCGCGACGAATCACCAACAAACGAGTTACATAACGCCACTCAATGATGTCAACACCGACGCGAATGAGTACCGCTGCTAAAACTGATAACGGTACGGGCTCGGCTATCCCTCCGAACCAAACTAGTAAACCGAGTAGTAGTAGTGCTGCTATCATTCCCGACACTCGTGATCGTCCACCTGCACCCACATTGGTGAGGGTTCCCATCGTGGCACCGGCACCAGGTAAACCACCGACTATGCCCGCTGCTAGATTTCCGATCCCTTGACCGATCAGCTCACGATTTGGATTGTGTCGTGTTCGAGTCTTGGTATCAGCTACCAATGATGTCAGCAAACTGTCAATAGATCCAAGGAGAGCAATCATCAATGCTGGACTGAGAATGTCCGCAATAGAATTCCACTGAAATCAGGAGAATAGAAACTTGGCATACCAGACGGGATGGAACCAATAGTCTTTACATCGGAAAGGAAAAATAGCGCAATTAAGGTTCCCACAGTCATTGCAACGAGAGGTGCTGGGAGATAATTTCGAAGCTTTTTTGGCCAGAAAAAACAAATGACTAGTGCGATGACTCCAACTGAAAAATCTTGCCATTGGATGTTTACTATTGCATTTCCCCAAGTGGCGACTTGCTGTACCACACCACCGCTCGCAACCTCTACACCGAGCCATGGGTTAATGTGCAACACGATAATGATCAGACCAATTCCGGTCAAGAATCCCGCGATAACGGAATACGATGTGTATTGAATGAAACTCCCTAAACGTGAGAGTCCAAGAAAGATTTGTATAACTCCCGCCAACATCACGATCGTAAATGCTGAAGCAAGGCTATCTGCATAGATCGTCACAATGGCGGTCATTGCGACGGTCATGGGACCGGTAGGTCCCGAAATTTGAGCGGGAGTACCGCCGAACAAAGCGGCAAAGAAACCGACAGCTATGGCACCATACAACCCAGCTAACGGTCCAAGACCCGACGCTACCCCAAAAGCGAGTGCCATCGGTAGCATTACGATTGCGGAAGTTATTCCACCAAAAAGATTACCGATGCATCGTTGAACAAATGTTCCAGCATCGAAGGATTGTTTATTTCCGGAGAGAGGGTTCACTCTCAGTCTCCCATTCGTTCAAACAAATTGTACGTGATTTGCTGTTAGATCACGACCGATCTCAGCCGACAAGCGAAAGCGATGGGCATACGAATAGTGACTAGTTGATCCCATAACTAACGCAGCTTAATGCCATCTAGCGGGCTCTAGTTCCACAAAAAGCTTCCCACACCCTGCTGTCGCAGTGCTCAAATTAGTTACGGGAACAGGAGACCCACACGATGTTAGCAAATCAAATTTCTGCAGCGATTTGTTGACGAAGACAAAGTAGTTCATACGGCTTATGCCGAGAAATGCAGCCGTGGATAGTAGCGACTACTATTTATCTCAGGTATATAGATTGGCATCAAAACAAGAAGTATATGTGCCACCACAAGCGGGTGTTTTCAAAAAACAGGAACGCGACCCGAAAAAACTAGATATATCCAGTTGTTCGACTTATGGTGTTTTTTCTTATTTGTATAGGTGTTCTTGTAACATACAGTGTCTTTTAGCTGAAAAATACGACCTGCTCAATCGATTCATACACCTTACTCACTGAATTTTCGAAAATTCGTAGTGCTTGCAGATCGTTAGGCTTTAGGCTGTTCCTTCTTTTCAGTATCCGACTTGGAAGGTTCTGGTCCTAAAGGTGGGCCGAGCGTGATTTTGACTTTACTCATGATTTGCTCGGCTGTCCGTTTAGCTTCCTCCTCAACGGTGAGCACTTCTTCTTCTTTTTCATAATCTGGAATGTAGTGCCTGATCAACTCTAAGCCGGAATAAAAACGTTTCGGGTTGGTCTTGGGTTTTGGTTTGGACATTTAGTCTCTCCTGCTGTACTCTGAAATAACACGTGGGTTGAGTTCAGCTTGAAAGTAGTGTTTCCGCTTAAGCCAAATAAAACCATCGCCTTTCGATATCAGTGCTACATCAATGGGTCCTGAAACAGTTTATCGTTGCCAGACAGCATTTATCTCACTTAATATTGATTGTACACATTCTGTAAAACTCACACTCAAGCTAGCTCCTAGTAGTACATCATGTTATTCAGTGATTGCGGCTAAGCGTCCGCTAACAGTTTCCAGGATTTCTGTAACTGTGATAGTTTTGGTCCGATTTACGAGGGGAAGGGGGACGAGATTAGAGTAAGAACTGGAGTCGGGAAAAACCCGAGATGGCTCATACTCTTGCACGAACTAAATCGTCGCAATCCAATATTCGTTTGTAGATTTGAATAAGTGATTAAGTGACTGACCGTCAAATTTCGATCAGAAGTAATTTTTAGTCAACTCGATCTCTCTGAGTAAACGGGGTACCTCCTACACAGTTCAAGCACTTTCATCCCGACCGAAGCAACCAATTCATCATTTGTGGGTTCATCAAGAATGTCGCAAATCCCATTCGCGACGAAGGAACATTCTTGTTTACTAAATCCTCGTCTTGTCACGGCAGCAGAGCCTATTCTTAGACGATTTGGAACAGCAGGCGATCGCCTGTCCGTTCGAGACCTAATCTTATTAATGCTGATATTCGCTCGTTTCAGAGATTCATAAGCGAGCTCGGCAGGGTAGTTGGAGTCACTCAGTCTCACCAAAAACATGTGGGTATCCGTACCTTTGGAAATTACCTTATAGCCGCGGTCGCTAAAACATTGAGCCATCGTACGCGCATTTGCTACTACACTCATTTGATACTCTCGAAATTCGGTACTAGCCGCTTCCTTGAAGCAGACGGCTTTCGCTGCTATGACGTGCATGAAGGGACCACCTTGTGTTCCGGGGAACAAAGCAGAGTTGAGTTTGCGCTGGATTTCGGAGTTTGAACGCGCCAAGATCATACCTCCTCGCGGTCCAGCAAGAGTCTTATGTGTAGTGGAAGTTACGACGTCAGCGTGAGGAACTGGATTGGGGTAAATACCTGCGGCAACCAAACCTGCTACATGTGCCATATCCACCATTAAATAGGCTCCGACGGAGTCAGCAATTTCGCGGAACTTAACCCAGTCTAATTCACGACTATACGCAGAAAATCCTGCTACTAAGATTTTTGGTTTGTGTGCTTGTGCTTGTGCGAAAACTTCATCGTAATCGACTAAACCGGTGTCGGCTCGAACACCGTAGTGGACGCAACGGTAGATTCTTCCCGAAAAGTTCAATGGAGAACCATGCGTTGTATGGCCTCCTTGAGATGAGTTCATACCGAGTATTACATCGTTGGGTTCAAGCAGTGCTAGGTAGACTGCCGCGTTTGCTTGACTACCAGAATGCGGTTGTACATTTGCGTAGTCGGCACCAAAGAGTCGTTTTGCTCTTTCAATTGCTAAGAGTTCAATCTGATCAACAAAGTCACAACCGCCGTAGTACCTTTTACCGGGATAGCCTTCGGCATACTTATTTGTCATCACACAACCTTGTGCTTCGAGTACTGCTGGTGAAGCATAGTTTTCCGAGGCAGAAAGTTCGATATGACATTCCTGTCGGCGATTCTCGGCTCGAATCGTCTCCCAAACGTCCGGATCTACATCACTTAATGGAACTTGAGCAAACACAGGTTGAAATTGAATTAAAAGTAGGAGAAAAACATTTTAAACTCCCTAGGTCATCGAATAGTAGAAATTCATGCCTCATGTATAGGTGTTACTAATAAAGGAGGCTTGGATTTGGGGTAAGGATTAGACGAGTCCTACGGTTTGTATGTCTGCAAAAGAAATGCAATTGGTGTCAGTTAAGTCCGACAGTTCATATAATTAAGTTTTTCAATCTACCAAAAGGTGCTTCATGGAAGATCAAAAATTACAACGCCTCCGTGAGAAGTTGGGAATCTCCAACCAAGAACATGAGGAAATGACCGAAAGCGGTCTCGGTGTAAATTTGCAGAATAAGGTCTCCGATCATGCCGATGCTGGTGGAAATTTTGTCTCGGCTCCACCGGGAACAGAATCAGTAGCAGCAGGCGGCAACTTCGTATCTGCTCCTCCAGGTACTCAATCGGTTAAGAACTAATCTAGTAATCTGTAGGGAATCGACTACCGTCGTTAAACGATTAACTCAAGGATTAATCTACACCTACGAAAGTTGCAGATTTAAGAACCGATAAATGTTGGTGATAGATTCTATGACCAGCGGATGTTAGCGGTTAGTTTTCGACTAATCCCATTGATGCCAGCTGCATCGATGGGAAGAGTTTAGTACTCGAGTCCACTAGGCAACGCTAGTTGGAGTTTTAGGAATTTAACTACCCGTTACAGCAAGCCATAACTACATCGTGCAAGCATCTCAAGCAATAATCTCGTCTGATCGAGTAAAGGTTGACTTTCGCAACCTGCATACCATTGCGATTACCCTAAAAGTATCTGAAAGATGTAACCTTGATTGCGACTACTGTTATTTTTTCAATGCTGGAGACGATAGCTATGAAGAGCATCCGAGTCTCCTGTCACATGACACATCCAAAATACTTGTACAAAGACTGAAAGAATTCGCCATCGAATACGATTTGAGGAGAATTGTTATTCATTTACACGGTGGCGAACCTTTGTTAATGCCGAGACCGCGTTTTGAACGGATCTGCGAAGAATTTAGATCAAATCTTGATCCCATGGTTGACTTAGCACTAACGGTACAAACTAATGGTAGTCTCATCGATTTGGAATGGATTGAGACGTTTGAGAGGTACGGCATTCAGGTGGGTATTAGCCTTGATGGAGCACAAAAACATAACGACGTACACCGTTATGATCATCAAGGTAGATCTTCATACGAAGCAACGGTCCGAGGTTTCAAGTTGTGTCAAGAGCACCTAAAACACTCACCGATGATCCTCGCTGTTGTCGATGCAGAATTCAGTGCGAAGGAGATCTATCAGCACTTTCGAAAAGACCTTGGTGCCGAACATTTCGATTTTTTGCTCCCCGATTTGAATCACGACAACTTTGACGGAAACGCTGAAGCTTATGGTGATTTCTTGATCGATGTATTCGACCAAATGGTTAATGACGATGCGTCGGTGCAAGTTAGGATCATCGATCACTTTATCGCGCGGATTTATGGCTACGACAATTTCCTCTTCAGTTCGGAGAGGTACAGCCCCGAAAACCTTTTAGTAACAGTTTCGTCTGACGGAGGCATGGGACCAGAGGACACCATTCGATCGACCAAGTTTTGGAGTGGATACGATTACAAAGACGTAAAAACTTCTAGTATTGGAGAAGTTCTTCAGGACCCCATACTGCAGGATTTTGTGTACGGAAAGAACACGCCTGCAACGGCTTGCGAGGATTGTTGTTGGCGAGACGTCTGTGGTAGTGGTCAGCCTGAACACCGATACGGGAGTGTCAATGGTTTTGATAATCCATCGGTCTATTGCGAGGGTTTAGACAAGTTCTATACTCATGTATTAAGGCACTTGGCGCTCAAAGGCGAACCGTTATCGAAAATTGGCGCGGCACTGGTCTAAACCGTTCAAACCTTAGGTACCGAACATTTAGGAGCGCCTGTCGTACGAGGCGGGTGGCTCAAAGATTAGATGTGCTAGTAAGTACCTCACATCACTAGTGAAAATCTTTCTTGATCCCAGACTAGGATCCGTACAAGAGTTGGTCACTTATAGTGATACGCTTGTTTCCGTGCACGAGAACTTTTCAATTACCGAAGACTACCGTCCGAACGCTAAACTACCGGTTGATTTTCGCGAATTAGATGAACATGAGGTTAACCAATTCACTGGTTCGCTCGACGAACTCTCAGTAGACGATGAATTGAATTTTGCTGCGATCTTTCCTTGTGACCCGCAATCTGATCAAACCCTAGATTTCTCACCCTTTGTGAGTTTATCTCAGATTAACGTTCTCAATCCTTCGGTCGACCAAGCCAATAGTCCATCGATAACGCTAGACAGAGTATCGGGGTTCAAATTAGGTTTACACTTAGATACCTGGGATGAACACGACATAAACTCACGATGGAAGAGTCGAAACCGAATCGTGGTTAATCGGGGTCCCGCCGATCGTTATGTTTATTTGGTAATGGTTCCCATTGAAGAAATGGCAAGGAGCATAAGGCCGTTGAAAGACATACATCCCTGTGAGGTTGCGGACACGTACTTAGAGCGAACAGAAAGTCCTACTCCAACGTTGCGCGTATTGCAGCGACCAGACGTAGCGTATGTAGTTAGCACCGAGCGTATCGTCCATGATGCTAGCGTGTGTCCTCGGCACGACCAAGCCGAGAGTCGACATTACCTAGGTCACTTCGTTAAACCGTAATTCACCAATGTGGAAATCGGCAAGTACCGAAAGAGTCACTACTTGTAAGTAGTGCTCAACTTGTTAGCAAGTTGAGCTGCGTATAGTTGTGAGTTTTACAACCAGCCTAGGATTACTAGTCGGGTCGACCCGTTCTCCAATCCCACATTCGGATTTGAACGTCCGAAAGTGTACCTGCTTTGCAGTACGAGCTATCATCAACGAACGCACGTACAGCGTCCAATGAAGGTGCTTCGACAATGAGTAAGAAACCATCAGCCGTATCGAAGTCACGTTCGTGAGTCGGACCGGCGTTATGAACAATAACATCTGGATGATCAGGATGATTACGCAAGAAGTCAGCAAAGGCTAGCTGCTCGTCACTACCGGTCTTGACACGGCCAGGTTTATGTGAGGTATTAACAATAAAAAACATATAGGGAGTCTTTAAATTTGATTACAAAATTCATATTTTACTCCGTGCTTGGCAAGTGTTTTTTATCCATGCGAACGGTAACAATATCAGTTTCGTAATACTGTTGATGCCGAACTGAAGAAGCCAAGTGTCGCAGGAGTCGTAAGGAAATGTCCTGTTCAATCATCGCGGCTGCATTCGCTTCACCTAGAATTGCAATCCGATCCTGAATGTTGTCTACACCTTTACCAGACACGAACTCTAAGACCACGCCCCGGTCCTCGTTGTGTACCGTTAATTGCAAACGTCTTCCCTTGTCAGTCCCTAGTTCATCTTTTCGAAGCATAGTTAACCAAACTTCCTCACAGACAGCATTGACTCGTTCCACCATTTGAAGATCCCAACGTGTTTTAGATGCAAGTGAATCGATGAATTCGCTTATCTGCTGCAAGGCAGAAGCATCGAATCCTACTTCTTTTCTGTGTCGGCGTGGCTTTGTCAGTTCAAGTAAGAGGGTTAAAACAATGGCAACAATTCCACCGGCGAGCATCCCATTTTGTAGGAGCGCATGTAATAATTCAGGAACTTGATCAATCACTATTGTCTGGGTCTGAAATGCCACTCCAGCCCAGAAGGAAACGCCGACAATCAATCCTTTACGATAATCAATTTTGTCTTGTAATATCACCCGTACCCCGATCACGAAAATCGTAGCCATCGTGACGGTGATAAAGGCTGCGACAACCGGACCCGGGATTGCCAATATTACCGCGAGAGCTTTTGGGAATAAAGCTAGCAAGATTAGTAGTATTCCTAGGGTGATGCCGATACGCCTAGAGCTCACTCCGCTGATTTCGACCATGGATGCGCCAGCTGGTCGAAAGCCAAGTGGCATTGTGCACGCGAGACCCGACAACAAGTTACCAAATGCATCTCCCGCGATCGCACCTTGCACAGCGCGAAAGTCTACTGCTTTTTTATCCTCATAAGAAACTTGTTGAATCCCAACTGCACCACTAATGGTTTGCATGGTGCATACCAAGGCAACCAAGACGAATGCAGGAAGCAAGACCCAAAACTCAGATTTGAATTGCAAATCTAAGAAAACAGCTTCAAATTTCGGTAAACCAATCCAAGCAGCGTTAGCGACACGTTCAATGTCGTATAGACCAAACAAACCGCCGACGATTGAGCCAAGGACGATTCCGACAATAGGTCCCCAAAACCTCATGACATTTTTTCCAACCATCGTGATACCAACAATGAGAACCATGGTGGCGAACGCGCTAATCCCAGCGCCAATGAGCGAGAAGTCTCCCAAACCAAAGTTAGATTGGTCAAATAGCACCGGCATAATCGTGATTGGTGTCAGCATGAGAACAGTACCAGTTACGGTCGGACTCAACATGCGGCGTAAGAAAGAGAGGTGTGTGGAAAGTAAGAACTCCACCAACGCGAGACACACTACCAAGGTTGCTAACAAAGCAGGACCACCCGCCGACAGAGCTGCAATACTAACGGCGATAGCAGCTATAGCTGGCCCGACAGCAAGAATGTAACCTGCCCCGATCCGACTAATCCGTCGCGCTTGAACGATTGCGGTGATTCCAGAAATAGCAACTGAAGCAAATACAGCCCACTGTAGAACTGCTTCTGATTGACCCGCGGCGCGAAAAACGACCGTAGGAATCATGATCACGCCCGGTAGCACAAGGCAGGCAATTTGTGCGGCAACTCCAACGTTTACAGAAATAGGAGTTGCCGTGTCCGGATGACGATTTAAACGAGAGTTGTCGTTTGATTCTTTGAGCTTCATTGCTTTACGACTAGGGCAGCACTGCACCTAGCTAGTATTCTGAAATGAATTATCTCGACGAAAAAGCTAAAGTTTGTTGTATATTTAACAAATTTTGTTCAATATACAACAATAAACTAGAGGATTCGTCGTCGGGACGAGACAATGTACAGAATTTACAAGTTGAATGTAACCTGGTACACTGCAGGCAAATCGAGTACTAAGGACCTTGTTTATCCGTTGAACTTGGAATGAGTACGACATGTCGAGCTTCGATTTCTTTGTGAAACCGCTCGGGAAGCTTGGACCAGTCCCGGACTTCCACAAAAAAAGGAATCCAGGACTCTCGTAACGCATTTCTCAATCCAGCCATTTGCATAAACGGAATTTCCGATAAGTCAGGCGCTCTTAAAACCAAATCAAGATCACTGCCGTCATGACTACGACCATTGACACGACTACCATAAGCCCAAACTTCGACTCCGGGAACATAAAAACGCAACATCGGTTCGAGGATATTGCGATGCTTTTCTGACAAGTGTAATTCTTTAGGCATCATTGCTCCTTTCGATTGTGTCAGCGAGTAACTTAGCATTTTCTATAAATAGGGGTAACTGTTTTAAAGTGTTTTCTGCAAACTTTTCTCCGTACTCGTGTGCCGTATCATTGCGTAGGTCTCGATATCCTAGCCAACGTTCGGTCGTTCCTACATCCATCAAACCGCTACGGTTCCCTTGCCGGAAGAGATCCTTGAAAGTTAGTGAATCAGCCTTCTTATTGCTAGAGAGATAAGGTGCAAGGAGTTTACGCATTAACTTGCCACATTGTTCGATCACTACTTCGAACTTTTTGATACATGACACGACTCTTTTCATATTCAGCTCCTTCCTCTTCGCTAGACTGAAGGACATCGCGCAAGTACTCTTTTAATGCTGCAGTATATCTCTTACACGAAATTACTGACAGTCCTTGATTGATCGATCCTTTTAATATCTCTCAAAATCGCTAGACCATATGTTTGTTTTCACTAATAAAGCATAGAGATTTATCGACGGTAAGTTGAGAGCGCCTGCAGCTACGTTAAGAGGTACTTCCGGTGGGGACTTTTTTGCCTCTTCGGTGACGACGACTGGATCTCCCAGTAACTCAGCTTCTACTATCAATGCTGTGGCTAAAACGTATGGATCTGCTTCCTGTCTGTTAAATGGTTTGCTAGTGTCTATGATGAGCTGAGCAACGGAGTCGTTCATCACCTTCTTCACTTCTTCGAAACAGTTCCCAAATTTACATCCCTTTTCCTTGTTTTTTCTCGCCCAAATCAAGGGTAGATCTGCGTTTTGTTCTGGGTACTGTTCAAGCTCAACTAGCACCTTGGGTGGATATGTAAGACCTTCATGTTCACAAAGTTGGGTTAACTCATCAAAAACTGTTTGTTGATTACTCTGACCTCGGACGAGATGCTTAACTTTGATTATTGAAGAGGTGTCAAATACAAATATTTTGCCCGATGGAATATCCATCTAGACTAACTCATCTGACGAAACTCTAACATAGTCCCAGATATCTAGTTCAGAGATAATACCTGCGCTGTATGCTTCCCGAACTAACGAAAGGCAACTTCCATAGGTGTCTTGACGACAAACGGCGCGAGTACGTTTATCATTGAGTTTACTTTGACCACCTTTCCCCTTCCGATCAAATTTAACCTCTAGTCGTCTATAGTCCTCCCATTGAGCAGATCCAATCTCGATCAATCGAATCAGAGCAGCTTTTCTGCTAACAGACAATTTGTTTGCAATCTTCCCAGCTCTCTTGATTGGATCTGGTTCGTGTATGCTTTTGTTGAACTCTACAAAATTTTGTTTAGGCATTAAAAAGGACGCTGCAAATTTTTCACACCATCTCTCTATGTAATCATTGGTGGCATGATTGGACATTTCGTCATAAGCTTCAGCGCAAGCAGAACTAGTTCGTGTGAGGATATGTCCGAGTTCATGAAAAAGAGTGTAGTTTCTAACTGATGCGTTCCAGGTTGTACTAACACCTATGGCTGGGGGAGTACCTGTTACTATCGAAAATCCCCGAATCAGCTCTTTTTCAGCCTTAACTTCGTCCAAAAATTCCTTCTCATTTCGTTCTATTCCTATTGGGTAGAGGAAGACTAGAATTCCCATTTTTTCTACCAAAACTCTCCAGTTTCGGAAAGCCGTAGAAGCAGATGTCCATGACATTTGTGTGTCAAACGAGACCCCAAAGTACTCTTTTCGAATCTTATCTGCAATGCTTTCGGGATCTTCGTTGGATGAATAATTTGGGTAAGAACTTCCAAAGACTCCCAATTCTTCTTGAATATCACCAATGAATTTTTTGACACGAACCGCGTCGCGAATCGCATGTCTCGCTGTCGGTGACAAGTTTTGGTTTATCACACCACCAGAAGATCTCAATTCGACGACTAGTTCTGAAGTAGGTGGTGGAGAGTCCATAAAAAATACTGCGTCTGGGCGTTTTAATCTTGACGCGAGTCGTTTGAATTGCGTTAGATTAGGTTGTTCTTTCCCGGTAATCCAGTTATCTATCGTCCCATGCGGGAAGTTAAAGTATTCGTCTAGGTTTTCCTTCGGGATACCCGAAGTCTCGACTGCCCAGGACAAGGCATGCCTGCTAATCGGTACGAAGGTCATTGGAGTGTGTCATGAAGTTCATGGTCGCTAATGGTCAGTACGTTAGTAGGTGACTCTATAAATTTTACTATAAGTCTGATATATAAAGGTGCATCGTATTTTCGGAAGATTCTTGTTCTTGTTGAAATTTAATTTTCCTAAACTTTTCGCTACTCTTGCACCGAGCACAATTGAAAACTTTTAAACGATTGTCCACATTCGGAACTGTCGGACGTACATCTCAATCCACACAAACCTAATCGTCTGTAACCTCATTGAAAAGTCCTCCCAAAATAGTCGAAGACAATGACCGTTTACAAAGTTATAAGCAACAACCGAGTAACTTGCAACTCAAAACTAGATTCGATTTCCTAGTCAGTGAAAAAAGATATCACGGTAATTTTGGTTTACGCGAACTGAGGACTTTGATTCACCCAGTTAAAACCATCGTCTTTTATAATCAATGCTACATCGATATGTTTCGCCAGAGAGTTAATTTTGAGCGATAACTGTTGTTCAATCAAACTCAATTGTGCCAAACTTCGAGCAATGCGAGCCAACTCGGCGATTGGACGCGTCGCAAGAGTATTTAATACCTCCTTGACTCTGGATTGAACTAGAAACTCGTACTGAGCAAGAAGATTCTCTCCTCGAGACAGTTGATATAAAAGGTTCTCGGTAGGAATTTTTCGAGCCTCTATATCGTTTAAAGTGGTACGTAGACGTTCAAACTCAGTTGACAAAGCATCAACGACCCGACCTAGTCCTTGCTCTTGTAGACATAATTCTGGATACCGACCAGTAAGGAATCCACTTACCACTCGATTGTCAGGAAATGCCTCGATTAATGCTTGGTTTGCATTATCAATTCGTTCTCCTCCCGATACTTTCCACTTGAATACATCACAATACTTGCCTGTTACGACTAATGTTTGCATTACAGGAAAAAACTCCTGTTGGCCAAACCCTGCGATTACCAAACCTGAGTTCATCTCATTCTCGCAATCTAACTTGTAAATTAATAATTTTGCGATCTGTTTGAGTTGATCAATGGATTCCTGTTCTAGCGGCCACGGTTCGAATACCTTTGACACTACGGCGGAAATCTCTTCCGATAGTTCGCTAACAAATTCGTTTGCTTGTTGTTCCGAGAGTTCCTCGACATCGCCTAGGTTTGACAATTTAAGCAACTGTTGTTGAACAATTTCAGCACATAAAGTTGCTTTGCGTTGGTCATCGACTAAAGAATTCGCGCAAAGGAGTTCAACTTCATTTTTGACCTGTATACACACAGATTGAAAATTGAGTAGAAAGTACCTTCGCTGTGCTTCGATGGGAAACATGGTGTCATGTTGCTTTAGAAAGTTGATTAAAGCAAAACCGTACTCCTCGAGTCTTGGAAAGCAAGTATCGCCCAAAGATTCTCGAAAAACCGTAATGATCGTCTCCCATGGGATACCGAGTAACGACGCATTGTTGTACACCATCACCCCAACCGGCTGTACGTCTGATATCGAAAACAGTTGCGAACCGGTGTTGCCGCGTTTTTTGTGTACACCGTCTGAGTACACAGAGATCACACTGTCGGCTGCGAGTGCGATACCGCTCTTGTTCATTATTACCACTTCTGTTGTCATGTTCTATTCTCCTCCCTTATATATTTTGTATATTTGAACAGTTAAACCTTATATTGTGTGTATAGACAGTTTAATTAAATTTCAAGGGAGAAATTGAATTTTTTGAAAAATTTGTATTTTTGTTCATTTTTCAGCAAAACAAAGAGAAATCGTGGTCGCGAATCGACTACGAGTAAGGGTGGTTGAGGATGTGTAAACCACTAACGACAGTATCTCGTACTATCACTAAGTGATTTCAGGGATTTTTCTTTATGTTACCGTCGATGAACGGGTTAGGATCTCGGCGAGGAGTTTCAGGGATGCTGAGCGAAGCTTGATTCCGTTGTTCGCTACGTCTGAGAAGATTGACAACCGTATCAGAAACCAGTTCTTTACGTAATCTCGCTTCAAATACCAAACGTTCTGTCTCAGCATCAAGATCGTTAATGAGTTGTTCAATGTGTTCATCAGCTACGGGGTTTGCATGAACTTCAGGAAGTTGACTCCCCGAACGTAAGATACGCCGAGCTAGAAAAGCTTTTTCGACAGTACGTGCGACGGCGATTTCGGCAACAATACGCTCCAACACAATGGAACGTTCAGTATGGGGGAGTTCACGAATACTCTCGATCACGTCGCGAGTGATTGCAATTCCGGGAGCGGAAATATTTTCGAGCATCGCGAGGGTAGGGACGTTGGAACTGTTCACAATCTGCTCTAGCTCGGTTTGTTGTTTCTCTTCCTCTTCTTCTAAGAGTGGAGTTAACCCAAAACCGGGTTTAGTTTTTTTGTCACAACCTTCACAGGTTGTGACTTCATGCTCGCCTAAGACCTTAACGACCCACTTTGAGATGGCAGTGGGACTATTCCATACCTGAGTCAATCGTTGATCGTCCTTAACTGGTACGCTACTCTTGGCATCGACAGTTCGGTTCAGTTGGATGTTGAAACCAGCTTGCACTACATCCGCAGTGAGTTTAATTGGGTCTTGACCCTTACCGCCGGCATTACCACCAATCCATGGGAGACCATTAGAGCCACTAGACTGTTCGACAGATTCCTTCGCTTTCACAACACTACCACCACCCAGCCCCATTTGGACCTTCCAGTCGTTACCTTTCGACAATACGATGAGATCTTCATACGGGTTTTTGTTGTTGCCAATAGCGGCTTCGATTTGTTCGCAGGATTTCGTAGCTAGATCGACAGTAAGTTCAGCACGAACTAACGCATTTTGGAATAGGTCATAAAGACCTGGATTCGCGCGTTGCAAAATGACTGCAGGTAAGGCGGCGATTGCGCCGGTGGCAGCTTGAGTCATGGCGTTCAGCATGTTCTCTGCACCCGTCTTGACTTCGTTCAAAGTGTCCGTTACAGCAAGTACCGGATCAAACTTCAAACAACTATAGCCCAAACCTAGTTGAGCACTACCACCAATCGAAACACTTTGGACTTGGGGGTTAGCCGCAGCTGAAACTGGTTTAGCACCACCGATTTCATAGTACCAGATGCCTTCTTCAGGTGGAGAAGCAGGTCCGCTGTATAAACCTGTAGAGAGAAAGGTTATTGCAATACAAAAGAGAAGAAATTTAATAAGATTCATGGGTACCCCTTTACATCGTCTGAACCTAGGAATGTTTGGCCACCTTTTGGGCAACACTTATAGGGTCGCCAAAGGGTCCACATATAACTGTTCTTTACATCCGTTTTATCGCCACCCCAGTCAGCAAGCGTTGTTAAATCATTCGTACCAAAGGCTTTGCAGGATTTACTCTTGACCGGATGGAGCATTTGGAATTTACCCGTGGCGCCGTTCGCTTCTCGCAGGCTCGGTGGTGGCCATTGATTGGAACGGGTTGTGTTGGTGAGTCTCTTTCGAACCCGTGCCTTTCCCCCATTAATCGCAATATCTGAAGCGCGTTGCGCAATGACCGCCGTGGCTTTGGGTGGACTTGGTTGGTTAACCCAACCACTACGAGGATAAACCGAACCCCAGGTAAACGTTGGGAAATTCCCGATCTCACGTTTACCCGGCGAAAACTGCTTGATATTCCAGACTTCAAACTCTGGATTTCGCCACGCGACAATATCAAGTAACGAACTGTAGTGAAACTTCAATGGTCGAGTAGTGGACTCACAGAAGAAGTCCGCGCCTTTGAACGACAAGTTTTGTAACGGATGGCCGATCACGTCGGCTTCAAAGAAACGAGTATTGCGACTGAAAGTGGTGGGATTTGTGGCAGGGTCGGTGCCTTGGCTGGTTAACGCGTTACGGAGATGTTTTGGGAGGAGTTTTTTGATGGGTTTGAAACTTTGTTTCGTGAGTTTTTTGATTTCTTTCCAGGGATGAGAGTCAATAGTTGGATACACTGAGACCACGAGATCAGGTCGATAGTGCCCTACCTTCGGTGTCACGACGATCTTACAACCGAAGAGATTGCATTTCAGCCAGAAACATTCGCCGATGAGTTTCCAGTTGAGGCAGTTGGGTAGGGCTTCAGTGGTTTGTTTGATGATTTTTGGGGTGGTTAGTTCTGACGTTGTTGATGTTGTTGAATTGCTAGAAGTTGTCGCGGCGTAGGCATTTTGAACTGGAAGATTCGCCAGTAGGATTATTAATCCTAGTAACAGTGAAAGTGCGAGTGGTCGAGTAAATTTGGGTAGGTTGTGGGTGAGAGTTTGAGTTAACTTTGGTGTCAGATGATTTGCTAAATGTTGCTGTACATATCGTGTTGAATGTTGGAGGCGCATGGCTGGTCAATTCCCCGAAAATAGAAACTCGGATGGTTTGAAAAAAGTGTCAAAGGGGAATTGTGGGGATTTAGGCGTGTGATGGAAGGATTTTCTACGTCAGTGGATCGAGTGATTTTTTCTCAACAACTGACCCTGTATCGCACTCTTGTAGCCTATTTAATCAATAATTTTATCTGTAAATTTATTGAATACTCGAGTTGCACAAAATCCGAGTTTTCATTACCATATAACCAACATCAATCCTTTGTGGTACAGTTTCTATGTTTTACAAAAACAAAATTGGAATACTACTAGCTACCTTAGTCGTGGCTCTGTTTATTCCAAATCTCAGCGTTGTTCACGCGGATGACGAAGAAGAGGACGAGTATAGCGACGAAGTAATACCACCGTATATACAACAGCCTAGCACTAACGGCTGGGAGGAAGTGGAATACATACAAGTAGCAATTATGGGAGAATATGACACAAGTTGGGGAATCCCAGATTGGGTAACAAAACTGATTGAAAAATTCTCAAAAAGAAACCAAGAGATCGCCCATAAAGAACCGTGCCGTATACAAAGTAATTGGACCATATACCGACACACAACAAATGAACGACAAATATCAAAAACTGAATCGGTAACCGATGAAAAAAGACGCGGATTTTTTGCCACTTTTAAAGATCTATTACAGTGGTACAAATCTATCAAAAATTATTTTAGATTCGGAGTGATCACATATGTTGATTCAGAGATGCGAGAAAGTTTCTCTACGATAGGGTGCACGCACGAATTTGTCGTTGTGAAGAACGGTTCGTCTGAATACGTCAAAGAATCACGGAACGCTTTTCATGGCGCGCCTTGGTATTTTGAACAAGATTGGGAAGACTACCATTTGTTTGAAAGAAACTGCCAACACTATAATGAATGGGTACTAACTGGATGGGATACTTCACGATGAAAATAACCTTTATAACCACTTTCACAGCCATAACTTTTTTCGCTGTTAACGCCATAACTGATTCCAATACGCTTGACCCCGACGAGCACTCTCGCTATATTTGGCTCAATACTACAGGAATGTATGATATTAACGTACCCAATGACGAGATTCATGAGCTTATTACCAACGGATTACAGCACGAGAATCAAGAAATTATTGATTGCACGATTGACGCATTATCAATGCATATTGGCGGAACTTTTCTTGATCGCGAAGCTGGTAAAAAATCTCATTTAGACCGGGATTTACGCAACAAAAAGGAATGGTATGATACCCTAATCAAAATGTGGGACGACAACTGGAACGGAGTTTTCCCCGAAGAAACCGTTCCTGATGACTTCATTGAAAGAATAGAACACAACACAGGCTGCCATTACACACTTCCAACATGGCCCGCGGTACCCCAAATGTTAGCGTATATGTATCCGCAAGATGAGAAAGTGTACGAAATTATTTGGGAAGCGTTCCCGATCCCCCAAGAACCAATCCGAGATGGAAAAGTAACGCCCGAGAGTAACCCGCTACCCTTGTTAAGAGCTTTATTCGATGGTGGTTTTAACAATGAAAAAGACCAACAGTTTCGCATTGACGTCCTGTTGAATCGTGAAACCTCTTATAGTATCGCCCAACTTGCCGCCAGAAGTTTAGGGGATTTTCGTTCCGATGAAGCGTTGGAAGAGTTAGCAACTCGTTTAGAGAAAAGCGACTATAAATATGGAACGCCCAAGTTGGAGTTCATTGAAGCGATCATGAAGTATGAAGCACAAGCACAACCCCATATACCTCTATTAAAGAAAAGCTTAAAAAACATAAGTCGAAGAGGTATTTTTGACCCAGAATTGTACGCAACTCTAAAGGAACGGTTAGTTCATTTTGAAGAAAAGTACGGTGAGAAACGCCACGAAGTTGACGAAGTAGAACAACCAGAAAGATAAAACGAAACAAGCATTATCACTCTCAAATTGAGTGTGTCTATGTTTGATCCCCGCTACGGCTACCCAGTCATAACTTGTCTGCAGGTAGTTAAGCGGGGATTTCATTTCACCACCCGCTATTGATCTCGAGGATTGAAATTTAACATAAAATCCTTGATTGAAGCAAAGCACAAACTACTGCACCGATTGTTGAAACCGACAGGAAGTGTTTATCTCCACTGCGACCTTACAATCCACAACGAACCGATTTGGGTGAACTTCCAAAATACAACTCGACGCAAATAAACGGGATTTATATGGAGTTCAAGAAGGACGTTGCTACGATTGCAAGAAATATTTCCAATATCGAAACTTAGAAGTCGACCATATTATCGCAAGAGCAAAAAGCGGTAAGGATCACATTGATAATCTTCAATTACTTTGCAATCACTGCAACAGCGTAAAAGGCGATAGAGGGATGGAGTATTTACAGGCAAAACCCAATTCTTAGGAAATTTACTGAAAGGGTTTGTCTTGCTACGGTAAATAGTGGGAGTATTCTAAATTGAGAGTTTTCGTACCATAAAATGCTTTCCTCACGATCTTTTAATCGTAGATTTTCCTGAGCTGTGATCGAGTCAAAACAACCGGAGACTATTACCACATGAAAGCATATTTCAATCTTGCATCGTTGTTATGCATGACAACAGTTCTTTTCTCTTGTAGTTCTGAAACTCATAAAACTTGGACTGTAACCGGGCACTTGATAAAGATACATCCAGACTCGGTGGAGCAACAGAGCGTTGAAGCAACAAATCTTCCTCTAGGCAACGCATCTGATGATAGAGCTGAACTGGACCTGTCGACCGCTTCGATCACAATCAATCATTACATTACAAACGAAGCTGGTGAAACGACCACAATTGAGTTAGCGTCGGGTGAATTCGAAGATGAATCAGTGAAATTTCAAGGAAACATCGACAGTATCACCGAAGTAGAAATAGCGGTAGAGCTTGACTCAGAAAATGTAATGACAACTACTGCCATGATAGGACCTGGTTCCAACGTCTCTTTCGCGTTGATTGACTCATTAGAACCTGATCTTGATCGATTAGTGTTGTACGGAGTTTCCAATAAAGCCATTGACCCAGAGAAAAAGTTCGTGATTTCTGGTGATCTTCAAGATATAGTCGAACGTGATCAACTTGCGATCATAGACCTCACAAACGAGATGTGGGATGAGGAGGGAGAATACGATTTCAAGGACTTTGGTACAGTTCTGCTACGCGACGGTAGTTTTCATATTGAAGCAGATGTTGGCGAACCTACCGTTGTTGATATTTACGTAGAGTTTATAGGTGATCAATTTACGCACTTTGGCGGAGTAGCCGTGGTTGAACCCAAATCTACGATTGAAGTAACATCGCTAAGATCATCTACGGACTTGATGACTTCCTCCGATTCCAGACTGCACACAATGCTCGTTGAGCCATGGCTACAGAACGAGGAATATCAGGACAAAATGGACAGATCGGAATCGTTGCGACAAGAGTTTTTTGCCGAGAGGCAAGCACAACAAGCAGAGACGCAAGACCGAGATAAAGATGTCGCAGAAGAAGAATCTTCAGAAGACGACGTCCCTGTCTCAGATTCAGATGGTTCAACATCTTCTGACGGCACGGTTGGAATGTCGGTAGCTGAAGGATGCGAACATGTCGATCTCACTGAAGTAAGACTGAGTATTGCAGAATCTTTTGAAACTCCAGAATTTCGCGTAGTGGAAGATGAAGCATGGCAGATTCGCATTGATACTTTGGAAGAAATCGCGTTAAACACCGAAGATCCTTGGGTAAGTCTCCTTGCCGTAGAACTGGGGGCGTTCGAGTACCACTTCGGCGATCGCGAGCAGGCACATACCATCTATGATGAACTAGAGTCACAGCTTAACGAAGATGTTTATACACGGCGTTTAAAACCTCGGCGAGATATGCTTAATAGCTACATTCGCGCTGAGAGAATCACTGAGATTGACAAGAGACTTGTACCAGGTCAAAAAGCACCCCTCTTCAAACTTCCTGACTTACAAAACGACGAGATCGAACTGCGCGACGTTCTGGAGTCGAAAGACCTAGTTTATATCGACTTCTGGGCTTCTTGGTGTGGACCCTGCATAGCCACCTTTCCCGATTTAAGGAAGCTATATTCCTCTTACAAAGAAAACGGTTTCGAAATTGTGCTCGTCTCGATAGACGATACGTTTGAAGAATGGGAAGCAGCATCCGACGAACAAGACCTTCCGTGGTTAAACGTAGCTGACATTGGAGGTTTCGAAGAGGAGACTCCGGTCGCATACGGCGTACGATTTATTCCTAAGGAATGTGTGTATAAATTGATTGAGACAATAAATTTGAAAAAAATTTAGTCA
>JAPPMF010000004.1:0-133929 GCA_028819195.1 Gammaproteobacteria bacterium
ATGACTAAATTTTTTTCAAATTTATTGTCTCAATCAATTTATACACACATTCCAGAATTGATCCGCAGTCCCGTGATCGATAAAAGAGATTGGCATAAGATGTGTGCAGTCCCCCTCACTAGTTATGCACAGATCTCGCAAGGGATTGGGTATTAGTCGTACCTGTAAAAGTCGTTAAAGTTAAGTTTGCGACAACCCGCGATACGATTCCCCTTTATTCATTAAAAAGACAAGCGACTCCCGGTAGCTAGATGGCAATCGTACCAATCAAAGCAAAGTTATCTTGGAAATGTGCTTACTTGTACGGGCTACATGCCATAATCGACGTGTCTTGATGGAAATCAATGTCAAAACCAATTACCCAAATTGGTTTAGTTCTTGACGACAACCCCAACAATCTGCAATTCTGATAGCAAGGTAATCGTGATTGTATCCTTGACTACACGCTGGATTAGACCTGATAGCAACGAGCTTACTTTAAATTAAATAAACGATATATGTCTTCTTCACAGCATTACTTAGGTTGTTGGCAAGTTTCTTCGCATTGCTGTGCCACATTTTTATATCTGTTAAAGTTGGCTTGGCAAAGCTCGCAATGTTGACCATGTGGACACTTTGCTCTCTTTCAGGTACACCATTTAATTGCTGTGACCACTGTTTGGGTACTGCTCGATGAATTGAATTTTCTGCTAAATATTCCTCAATCAACAGGTTAAGTTGTTTCATTAGCCAGCTCCTGTAATCGTAGAAACAATAAAATATTTTAATCCCGCTCAAGAATCACGCGAACAGTGTTTGGTGAGAATTGGATCGACGAATCGCTGACTCTTTTTCTTCGATTGGATTAAATGATTAGATCGAAAATCTAACAGAAGTTCCTTAATACTTCATTCGTTACAAGTTCATTTCTTATTTTTAAAGTTTCAGTAATTCCATAATCTAACATATTGTAATGATCGATTAAATGACTATAATTACGCATAAAGGAACAATAACAAACATTAGAGGTACGCTAAAGAAATAAACAAGAGCACTAGGTCGCAACAAGAGAACTGTGCTTACCATTCTTGAACTATTTAAGTTACTTTTCGGGATGTTAGCTCTAATGCAAATTAAGCCGGATAAGAAAAAAGATGAGATACTAAAAATAAAACAACGAAGTCAAACAGAAAAATACAAGAACACAATAAAATCACTAACAAAAAAGGAGGAGTTGGCTGAGAGAGATATTTTCTGGGCGCGATAACAAGTTATCGTCATTCCGAGTAATGGCTGTGATCGCGTTAATCGGAGGAATGGTGGTATTCTATTTGACGTAACTAGTAGCTCCGGTAGTAGTGATTTGAACTCGCGTATTTGGCTCTGTTTTGTGGCGCATTGAGCGGATAAGCAGCGCAAATGAATTTGAGCAAGACCGAGGCTAGTCTTTCTTAATATTTCGACACAAATCCAAATCAATGGCGCGAATGGGGACTGTCAGTAAACACGTAGATGTCTGATCTTATAAATTTCGTTGACCTTTTTGCGGGCGCGGGGGGACTTTCGGAAGGCTTTGTCCAAGACGGATATCAGCCAATAGCACATGTTGAAGTTGACACTGCTGCTTGTAACACTCTTCGTACTCGGACAGCGTTTCGTTGGTTAACTAAGATAGGTCGCGAAGACGTATATGCAGATTATCTCGCTAGCAGAATATCTAGGGATGAATTGTATGCTTGGGTTCCAAAAAGGTTAATGGGTAGTGTCATTAACAACGAACTTAGGACAGATACAATAGAGACGATATGTCAGGAAATTGATGAGTTACTTGAAGGACGTACTCTTGACGTACTAGTGGGTGGCGTACCGTGTCAACCCTACTCGCTTATAGGGCGCTCGCGAGATTCCAAAGGCATGGAAGTAGATGCGCGCAACTATCTCTACAAACACTTTGCACGATTCTTGGAAAAGTACCGTCCCAGAAGATTTGTATTCGAAAATGTTGTTGGGTTACTATCCGCCCAAGACTACAGGGGCATCAGCTATTATGAGGCCATATTAGATTTATTCTGCAAATTAGGCTACCACGTTGAGGACTCACTCATAAATGCACAAGACTTTGGTGTACTACAAAACCGAAGAAGACTGGTGCTTATTGGTGATCGTGATTCAGTTCCCTTTGGCGAATATGTCTTCCCCAGTTGGAAGGGAAATGCAATTGTCAACGACGCACTCATGGATCTCCCCCCACTTCTTGCTGGCGAAGGAGTTGTTGAACCCTGCGAGCTCTTATCATCCAAAAGTAAGTGGCTGACTGATGCACGTGTCAACACTTCGCTACCTGTGACTTGGCATCAGGCGCGACCTCACAATAAACGTGATTTAGCTATTTATCGATTAGCTGTGAGAGAATGGAATGACGCAAGATCAAGGTTGCGCTATGACGATCTCCCGCCGCATTTAAAAACACATAGGAACAAAAAATCATTCACGGACAGGTTTAAGGTTGTGGCTGGAGAGTTACCAGCTGCACATACAATAGTCGCTCACATTTGTAAGGATGGACACTATTACATACATCCCGACCTAGATCAGAATCGATCAATTACACCAAGGGAAGCCGCAAGGCTTCAATCATTTCCTGACGATTACTACTTCGAAGGAGCAGGACTCAAACCGTCGCGGACTAGTGTATTTCGTCAAATTGGCAATGCCGTCCCCGTGCTTCTTTCACGCAAAATCGCCGAACGTATTCGGGAGAGCTGGAATGGTTGAACGGGAAACTTATAGAATTCGACCTGCAGGGCGACACATCCTTACGATTGGACGGGACTTAGTCCAAGACCCGTATGCAGCAGTTATTGAATTGGTAAAAAACGCCTACGATGCAGATTCTCCAAGTGTGGTAATTGCATTTGAGCAACAGGGAGACAAGGACTGTTACATCACAATCGAAGACAGTGGTCATGGAATGACCCGCGATACGGTGGTAAACAAGTGGCTGGTACCTTCAACATCGGATAAGAAGATTCGAGAGGGACGCAGTCCAACCGGAAGAATTATGCAAGGACGTAAAGGAATTGGTCGCTTCGCAGCTTCCGTTCTTGGCAAAGATCTCTACCTAGAGACTACGACTGATTCTGGACAGAGAACCACACTATTCATTCAATGGGATGACTTTGAAGCAGCAGAACACCTCGAGGACGTCGAAATTCTTATCGATTCTGAAGACACAAACCAGAAAGCTGGAACGAAATTGAAGATGGCTATTCGAGAACAAGACATTGGCACTTGGAATCAATCGCAGATTAGAAAGCTTCAGTTTGAGCTCAGAAAGCTAATACCTCCGTTCCCAAATATCGTATCCAAACAGACGTTCAGCATGGTTCTACGAGTCTCTGGAATGGGAGGAATGGAAGACATAGACAATGAGATCGAACCATTTCCACTTGTCGAACATTACGACTACCGAATTGCAGGAAAGATCGAGACAGGGACAAAAGCGCGTTTCCGGTACTCCCAGCAGAAATCACTTCGAGTTCCCGACGAAGAGATTGAGATAGAAGTCGAAGGACTCTCAGGATGTGGAGAACTTGAATTGGACATTCGGGTTTATGATCGGGATCCCGCTTCCGTGGATCAACTCATATTGAGAGGACTGAAAGATGAAGCAGGGAACTACTTGGGTAAATCGGAAGCTAGAAACCTTCTAAATGAATACAACGGAATTGGGGTGTACAGAAATGGATTTCGATTGCGACCTCTAGGCGATCCAGAATTCGATTGGCTAAAACTCAATGAGCAACGTGTACAGAAACCTGCGTTCCGAATCGGCAACAACCAAGTAATAGGATATGTTCTAATCCAATCGGAAGAACAGTCCAACTTGATCGAGAAGAGCGGTAGGGACGGACTCATCGAGAACGAAGCGTTTGGTAAGTTAAAGGAAATCACAAAAGCAGTGATTGGCAAGTTAGAGGAAAGACGATATTTGTATCGAAAACAAGAAGGCTTAGGAAGGAAGACATTTAAGACTGAACAGGAATTGGAAAAACTCTACTCATTTGACATTTTGAAGGACAAGGTTAGAAAGACTCTAAACCGTGCTCAAGTACACACCACAATACGCGAGAAAGTAGTCGCGCATATTGAGGAAGACGAGAAACGAAAGAGTGAAACAGTGAAGCGTTTGCGTGATGCAATTGCTGTCTACCAAGGTCAAGCAACACTCGGGAAAATAATAAACGTGGTGCTCCATGAGGGACGACGTCCATTAAACCATTTTCGCAATCGTTTTCCATTGCTCGAGAAGTACGCCAAACAGTATTCCAAAACTGATGATCCATACATAGTTCCCAAAATTGTAGATCTTGCAAAAGGAATATCGGAAAACGCAAGGGAATTTGTACTACTGTTTAGCCGACTTGATCCTTTGGCGGCCCGACGTCGCACACGTAGAAAGTTGGAAAAGCTAATTCCCGTGATTCGAAGTTCATATGAGACATTTTCTAGGAAAATGGAATCGAAGAATGTGAAATTCCTAATTGAAGGTGACGAATCTTTTACTTTTCTGTGTTGGAAACAAGACATACAAACGATATTCACAAACTTGATTGATAACAGTCTCTACTGGCTCAATAAGGTTAATCATGTTGACAAGCATATTAAGACACGTATATCGATCTGTGGCAATAGGTTAGTTCACATTGACTACACCGATACAGGTCCTGGAATAGAACCCAAATACATTGAGAATGAAGTGATCTTCGAACCCCATTTTTCAACAAAACCGGACGGGACTGGACTCGGACTAGCAATTGCCGGTGAGGCTGCTACACGAAATCAGTTAGTGCTTAAGGCGTTTGAGAGCAAAAGTGGATCGTGGTTTCGTATTCAACCCAATGACGCAGACGTCACCGAATAGCAAGCGGGGATGAGTACTTTCACGCTGCTCTTGGTTGAAGACGAAGACAGTCAAATCGATGACTACAAGAAGGTTGTTGCAGACTATAACGGCGACCATGAACGAGGTGTCCACATGCTAGTCAAGAAAACTCTAAATGATGCAAAGATCTGTCTAAACAAATCGATAGACGCCGCGATCATTGACCTCAACCTCGGGAGAGGTACAGCGGATGGAGCAGAAGTCATTAATGAAGTAAAGGAGCACTTCAGGATTCCCGTCGCGATTCTTACAGGAACCCCAAGCGAAGCTGACGACGAACCTCCAGTTGTACAGGTGTTTACAAAGGGTCAGCATAGTTTTAAAGATGTCTTGGACTACCTATGGACAGTTTACGAAACTGGGCTGACAAAGATTATGGGAGGGAGAGGCGAGCTGGAAAAGCGTCTGAGTAACGTCTTTCTGAAAAACCTAGTACCAGCTATGGAAATGTGGATAAGGTATGGAAAGCAAGACAAAGAGAGGACAGAATGTGCGTTATTGCGTCATGCGTTGGGCTATTTGGTGGCGGACTTGGAAGCTGATGGGGAGAGGCCTTTCTACCCCGAAGAGGTTTACCTAGCACCCCCGTTAAACAATTCTCTGCAGACAGGAAGTCTAGTTAGATTAAAAAAAGAAGGGTCGGTTCACTTAGTTATAACCCCAGCGTGCGACTTGGTAATTCGAAAAAATGGCAAGCCAAAAACAGACGTGGTAGTCGTAGCAGAAATTGTTCCAATGGCCACGGTATATCGAGAGTTAGAGCCAAACAGTAACAAAAAGAAAAATCTGAAAAATAACAACTTTGCGCTGTATTACCACTGGCTTCCAAACCTTGATGATTTTGAAGCAGGATTCGTAGACTTCCGCCGTCTTAAAACGGTAATGTGGGACAAGTTTAATCGCAGTTTTGAACACCTAGAAATCCGTGTAGCACCCAGCTTTATAAAGGACATTATCTCTCGATTCTCGGCTTTCTATGCGCGTCAAGGTCAACCTACTATAAATTCAGAGAATTAATAGCAATCTACAATGGGCTCTGGCGGTCGATTTTTAAAGTGAGATACTACCAGTTGTTAGGCTATGCCTCTTGTACGCAGTCAAGTAGATTCAGCGTGGGTATGAAATTAGATTGTGTGATCGCTTTTGTGGTAGGCATTGGTGATACAACCTCAACTTAGAGTCAATCTCCATAACATGTGGAGTGAGAAGTTGGCAAAGCGAATTTCATTGCTCTCAATACCCGTTTTTCTTTCATAATACCGATTAGATAAGCCTATTTCCCTATTACGAGACTGATGACAATTGGGACCGATTGAGCATAATCGAAATACAAATATCTTTGGCGTTGTACCACCCTAATACATACAGCGAGCTGTTAACGCTATCTAGTGGCGTGTGTCACTTGCTGTCGTTCTGTACCAGTTTGATACGCGTACAATAGGGGCTATGAAAGAATTCCGTGCTAAACTGTACGACTTGGTTCCGTTTGAGCTTCGAAACATCGAGAATCCGCAACGAGTTCTCCCAACAATAGCCAAAAATGAGATCTTGATGTCGCGTATTGAGCAATCCCTCCGACAGGTTCCGACTACTCACAGATTATACCTCCAAGACTCCCGAACACTCAAACTTCCACCCGAAAGTGTACATTTGGTAGTTACCTCTCCCCCTTACTGGACACTTAAGTCCTACAACATGCACGATGCTCAATTAGGCAACGTCCAAGACTATGACCAGTTCCTCAGAGATCTAGATAAGATCTGGCGACGATGCTTTAAGGCCTTGGTACCTGGAGGTCGACTAGTTTGTATTGTCGGAGATGTCTGCCTTTCGCGCCGGAATAACACGGGCGAACACACTGTAGTACCACTGCATGCTTCTATCCAAGAACATTGCCGGAAAATCGGTTTTACCAATCTTGCCCCAATCATTTGGCACAAGATTGCCAATGCCAACTACGAGGTTTCTAACAGTTCGACTTTCTTCGGAAAGCCTTACGAGCCTAATGCGGTTATCAAAAACGACATCGAATTCATACTCATGGAGCGAAAAGGTGGCGGGTACCGTAAACCAAATTTTGAGGAGCGCGTTCTCAGCTTAATTTCCGCAGAAAACTACCAACTTTGGTTCAGGCAAATCTGGCATGACATCACAGGGGCTTCCACAAAGAGCCACCCAGCACCGTTCCCACTTGTACTTGCCGAACGACTGATCAGAATGTTCAGTTTTGTCGGTGACACTATTTTAGATCCCTTTTTGGGGACAGGTACCACGAGTGTTGCAGCAGGGAATTGTGGCCGCAATAGCATTGGGGTAGAAGTGGATCCGGAGTACTTTCATATGGCCCGCAATCGCATTGGTGCTGAAACAACCGACCTGTTTATTGACTCTGTTGCGGTTACCAAGTGAACCTCGAATCAAGGCTTTCAGATGCCATTAAATGGTTTTGGAAAACCCGGTCCAACCAGTCCAAACGACAAGGTTTGAATCAAGGGGTACGAGATCATGGCAATCGCACTGCTGTGACAGGAGGAAAACAATTGAATGGGTTCGTTCGACTAGTGACCGAACTTCTGGCAGAAGGGGGCTTGCCGTTAGGGAGCGTACATGTGCGTAAGAGCGAAGTAGTACTACCGGGCTATTTCCGACCATCTAAGGAGTGGGATTTGGTGGTTGTACACAATGGAAAATTGCTAGCGACAGTTGAGTTTAAGTCTCAGGTCGGATCATTGGGAAACAATTTCAATAACCGGATTGAAGAAGCCCTTGGGAACGCCACAGATATTCAGCGTGCCTATCGCGAGGGCGCATTCAAACCGTCACCAGCACCTTGGTTAGGATACTTGATGATGCTAGAGCGATCAGATGATTCGACAAGAACGCGTAGTATTAGGGAGCGGCACTTTCCGGTGATGGAGGATTTCAAGTCCACTTCGTATGCAGATCGGTACGGCTTGTTCTGCCAAAGGTTAGTCCGCGAACGCCTTTACAATGCTGCGTGTTTCATTATGTCGGACGAGCAAACGGGAATAGCTGGATCGTACCTCGAACCAATGAACGAACTAAATTTTAAGAACTTTGCGGCTTCCCTAATCGGTCATGTGTCTGGTTATGTCCGAAGGGATTTTCTTTAATCAGCGCGTATGATGTTCTGCTACTATACGTATCACCAAATGTCTTCCTAAAATCCGAGTGCGCGGACCGCGTTGTTTTTTGGTTTAAACTAGGGAATTATGCGTGGCTAGGACGAAGAATTACTCCAACTTGAATGACGGCTTTAGCTTGGGCGTATACTACACCGTTTTGCCAGAGAGCTGATGAAAATGTCCGAAAGTAAACGATTCAGAAACCGGAAGCTTCAATTAATTGATTTGTTACATCGATTTGAGGCGGCACCGGCTTCAACACACGCTCGCGACGCAATCGGAGTGATTGAACGATTGGATCAGGATGGCTCCAGACTTTTTAGAGATGATCCACAATGCCTAGAGCGTTGGAAAAGTGGCTGCAAAGAACTATGGAAATTTATCAAAATGGAACTCAGTGAGCGGCGTTTTCTAGAGAACCAAGATCTGGGAACTGCATTGAGGGAGTTCTTTTCCGAGTTCGAGCATACGATGCACAAGTTGTACCAGATTCTACACAACACTACCACAGACCCAGAGACCGATTTCAACCTACAAGCATTTTATTCTTGGAGGGAAATAGCATTCAGATCTGCGACATATGCAATCGTCTCCTATTGGATTGATGAAAAGCACGAAAAAGCCTCGATGCAGATAAATATTCAACTCAAATCTAGCATTCCTCTCGTGTTCACCACTCAAGAGATACATTCACACAAACCCATGCCCAAGCCAAAGAAAAAGAAACATCGGCGAGGTATGAAACGGTTGAACTAATAGCCGAACAGTTAGATTAGCAATTTACTCTTTGCTCAGTCCGCGGCTCTTGGGATGTGAGGCATGTGAGAAATCAAAAAACATCGACGATACCGTTCTACACAAGGAACTTGAACGCACATGTAACTGGTTTTGAACATTAAACAATTCCCGATACTTGTTCCTCGGGACAAAAGTTGTCTAAGGAATTCCGGCAATATTGCAGCCACATGATCAACCTGTTAAATACGCAATATGAGTATATAGAAAGACATCTATTTCTGTTGGGTAGTTGTTCTCACAACTTCGACGCTTCTTGAGTACTTCAGTACAACGAGATGACGCATTCGGTTCGAAGACATCGCGTCCAGTCTCGAAAGGTAGTCTTTGGACAGTTCTTCATGGCTCTTTCTATTATCTCATTATCATGTTTTATTATATAGCACTTGGATACCAGCAGAGACAAGTAAAATTTATACAACTTGCTATGAAACTTTTGACTCAGCGAGAAACATCGACAGTGAAAAATATAAACCCCCGCCAACTTTCACCGCTCTTGTATCCTCGGCTTGATATAGGACAGTATGTTTATCTGTTACTTTTAGTATTTGTGGTATTACTGTTTGCGGCATGTTCCAATAACCCCGCTGAAGAAAATGCTTCTTCCGTTGGTATGGAATTTTTTGAAGGCTCTTTCGAAGGAGCTTTGCAATTAGCAGCGAACGAAGAAAAGCTAGTATTTGTTGACGTTTATACGACCTGGTGTGGACCTTGTATTGTCATGCAAGACACGGTCTTTCCTCAACCCAAGGTTGGTGAGTTTTTCAATTCTCGATTTATTAACTTTAAGTTGGACGCTGAAAACGAAGCACAAAACGGGCCAGAGATAGCGGCAACTTACTCGATCAATGTCTACCCTACATACCTCATTCTTGATAGCGACGGCAACGAAATCGCGCGCGCTTCGAGCCTAATGACCGGTGAGCAGTTCATCGCGATGGTCAGTCAAATGCTTGGAGAAACAGAATCGTCGTTTGAACAATTGCAGGAACGATATGCCGCGGGTGAACGTGGTCACGAGTTTGTCCAGCAGTATTTGATGGATGCCATTGTCGACTTTTCGAAGAAAGAATATCCCCGAAACGATATGGCCAAGTTACAGGAGTATTGGGACGAGCAACAATACTACAGTGACGCCGCAACCTCGTACTTCGCGAGAAAAACATTCCCGGAACTGTTAAATCCAACTGATGTTCACTTGATTTTGTACTACAAAGACAAAAGTCCTCGAGGTGACAAAATGGTTGAGTTGGTACTTGAACATTTTGACGAGTTTGTAGAGTTAAGTTCTATGTCAGCGATGAGTCAATTCTTTCTCAATGCTACGTGGTACGCGGCTTTAGATGCAGCTCAATCTCGGGAAAGAGACTATGGTTTCTATATCGACGAACTGGAACAGGAACCTTTAATTCGGGTAGCAGAATACGAGATAAATCGAGATCCTGAGAGTGGTTTGGTCCCGGAAGCGATGCGCGAGACGATAGATTTAATCTATTATCGGGTTACGGCGCAATGGGATGAGATTTTTGCGCACTACAAAGAGTTACTTTCAGCAGACCCGGACACGTTGAATGCTGAGCAGTATAACTCAGCGGCGCGAAGTCTGATGCCATCTCCCGACGAAGAACACCGCCAGTTTGTACTGCAAAATGTAGAAACGGCCTTTACCTTAGACTCTAAAAATCCACTCATTGCGGTCACTTACATTGAAGTATTATCCATTATCGACCATACTGAAGACATTCACGAGATTATCGAAGAATTTAAAGAGGGTTTGAGCGATTCTGCAGCCGATAAAGAACGATTAGAAATCTTTAATCGTATTGCCGGTAATATTCTGAATGCTCCAGCAGAAACCGAAGTTCAGGATCATGATCACAGTCACGATCATTAAAAACAGTGGATGTTGTAGGTCATTCTTATTCCTTGTACTTATCTGCAAACAATATTTGCAATCGTTGAATAGGAATCACTAAGAACTTGAAAAGACGTACCAAAATAATTTGTACGGTCGGGCCAAGTTCAAATAATTGGAAGACCATCCGAGCGATGCAACTAGCCGGTATGGACGCCGTACGAATCAATATGTCTCATGCGACTCATGACGATGCAGCCGAGACGGTACATTGGGTCGACAAACTCAATCAAGAATTAAGACACCATATACCCATATTGCTGGATACGAACGGACCAGAAATTCGAACTGGACCCCTCGCGAAACCACTGAGTCTACAACCGGGAGAATCTGTGCTGGTTAGTAGTGATAAACAAAAGTCTGCGAACTCTGATATCCCGTTCGTTTATGTTGGCTACAAAAAATTTAACACGACACTGCGAACCGGCGATAGGATCCGTTTAGATAACGGATTAATCAATCTTAGTGTCGTCAAAAAGACCAATAAAGGTCTGCTCTGTAATGTTGAAGACGGTGGTATACTAGGTAGTCGAAAACATGTCAATTTACCAGGTGTTTACGTTGATCTGCCTACCATTTCGGCACGCGATAAAGAAGCAATAGAATTCGCCATGGCACACAACATCAGTTTTATCGCTCAATCATTTGTCAGGGCGGCGTTAGACATTCAAGTGATGAGGGATTTGTTGGGTGAATCGCATCAATGGGTAAAAGTGGTAGCGAAAATCGAAAATCAAGATGGTGTACGTGAAGCCGAAGCTATCGCGATGGCGGCTGATGGCATCATGGTTGCACGCGGCGATCTAGGAATAGAAACCGACATATCCGCGTTGCCACGTCTACAACGCAACCTCGTACGAACTTCGTTGGGCAACGGTAGACGATGTATGATAGCAACGCATCTCTTGGAATCGATGATTGAAAATCCTATCCCAACTCGTGCCGAGGCAATCGACGTTGGTAATGCTGTGTATGAAGGAGTAGACGCGTTAGTGTTGTCGTCAGAAACAAGTATCGGTCAACGTCCAGCTGAAACTGTTGATCAGTTACGACAAATTATTGTCGAATCAGAACAAACCCCAGGGTTGAATTTCGCACAGTCCTTAATTTCACGCAGTGTCAAACAAAGTATTGCGCGATCTGCTGTGGAACTCGCTGAACGGATCGATGCAATCGGGGTGATTGTGATCACACGAACCGGTCTTATGGCTGATTTAGTCACAAATTGTGCCCCAATCCAGGTTCCCATTTTTGCTTTCAGCAACTTGACAACCACGACGAAACGATTAATGGTGAATCGTGGAGTTTATGCGCGTACCACACTTTTCAATACCGATCCTGAAAAGACTATCCAAACAGCCCTACAGGTATTAGCCGACGAAGAAAATTTGAACCGAAGCGATAAGTTTGTGATTGTGAGCGATGTGCTAACCGAAGCTGCTGTCGAGTTGATTCAGATTCGCGAAGTGATCTAGGAATTCCTCTCAGAAAATGCTATAGAACATTCGTAGTGCTATAAGAAACATTAATACTCCGAATGATCGTCTGAAGATCACTGAAGGTAGTTTATGACCGAGCTGAACTCCAAGTGGCGCGGCAACCAGATTCGTTAGTGCAATTGGAATGAGCGCAGGTATATATACATAACCAAATGAATTCGATACTTCCAAATCCAGACCGGTGAGTACGTACCCTAAGGTAGCGAAGAGGGCAATACAAAAGGCTCCTACAGTCGCGACTGCCACGGCAGTTTTCATTTGATAGTTAAAGTATATAAGCGTTGGAACAACAATATTACCCCCTCCTAGGCCAACCAATCCACTAATGAACCCACCGACAGTAGAAACCGAGAACCGTTGGATTTTGCTTGGTTGTCTATTGTTGGAATTGGGGAATAGATTGAACATGAGCAATACCGATGAACCGACAAGAACTAATCCAATGAGAACTTTAATCGCCGCGACTGGTAGAAATTCGGCGACACAACTAGCAGTCAAAGCACCTACCGCGAGTAATGGAACCCAGTCTCGGACTACCCTCCAATCGAGGTTTCGTTTGTGGTACTGTGTAAATGCCGCACTTCCAGCAGTAAAGATAATAGAAGCCATGGAAGTACCGACTACCAATAGAACAATTGTCGCAGTAGAAGTTGATTGTAAGTCGCTGGGTGTAGCGAACTCAAACAACAGAATGAGTGCCGGAACCACAATGACTCCCCCACCAATCCCAAATAGACCGCCGAGAAAACCTGCGATCAATCCTATGAATAAATAGATTAATAGCAACTAGGAAGTTCCAAGTGAATACCAAGGGCAAAGGGAAGCAGAGAATGCAGTTTCCGAAACTGTATTGCCGAAAATCGCACTACGTGTACCTCATTATTTTAGTGTTGGTCTTGTGTTTAACAATTCCTACTGTTAGCAGAATTGTTAAACGGGACATCACGGATGCCGATGGTAATCGGTACGTGGGTGAAATGGAAGGACGAATTAAACAAGGGTTTGGACGGTACGAGATGGTTGATGGAACGGTGTATGAAGGTGAGTTCAAGAACGACCTTCCGCACGGCGAGGGGAACATTCACTTTGACGACAACAGCTACTATATCGGTCAATTTCAGAATGGATTGCCCCACGGTCAAGGGACCTACTCAATGTCCAATGGAGATGTCTACATAGGTTCTATTGTAAAAGGCGAATTAAACGGTAATGGCTTGTATACCTATGAAGCAACCGGTAGTACTTTCGAAGGTACTTTTCTGGATGGTGTCCGGCACGGTTTTGGGACTTTAACCGAAGCCAACGGCTCTCAATATATTGGTGGATTTGTACATGATCTCAAAGAAGGGTTAGCTATAGAGATAGACGGAGATTTAGATGAGTTTCGAGGCTTTTTTCGAAATGGTGTGAAACATGGAGAAGGGGTTGTAAAAATTGTTGCAGACGGGGTATTGCGGTTTCAATCTTGGAATACCGGAAGATTGGAATTGGACGAAACCATCGTACCGATAGAAAATTGTCGTCTGACTATTGATGGAATCGAGTGGATGTTTAAAGGCAATGAGTGTATCGATGGCTTGGCGCACGGGGAGGGTCGTGCAATTGCACTAGACGGTTCTGCCTACATCAATCATGGTGTCTTTATCTTGGGAAAGCTAATAAAAGGGATCACAACCTCTTTTCAATTACCAATTTTAGATGAGTAAAGTGTCTGATTACGAGATTATTGGACTAGTATCGGATCGCGGTAAGACTAGGATTTATCACGCTGTCGAGCGCACTACTGGTCAGCAAGTCGCGCTCAGAAAAGTGGATATCACTGACAATTCGACCTCGGCAGAACTGGAATTGTTGATTCAAATGACGGAGCGGTTAAAAACCCGACCACATCCTAATCTCGCCACAGTCTTGGAGTTAATACACGAACCCGATGCGCTAGTGATTGTCTACGAATGGGTTGAAGGTCAGTCCTTACGTGAAAAAGTGATGTCCGGGATTTCATTAGAAGAAACTCTTTTTTTCGTTCAGTCTACCCATGTAGCACTGCAACACCTACATGAAATTGATGTAATCCACGGACATATTACCCCCGACAATGTTCTGATCAATGCCCAGAATCAGATGATCTTGATTAATGTTGCCAGTTATCTCACAACTCCTTCTTCCTATCGAATGTCAGACGAAATGATGGGGCTTAATAGTCCTGAGTTGTTACAGGGTGGTAATCCCGATAGGAACTCTGATTTGTATTCACTGGGTGTTATTTTGTTTCGAATACTGGGAGGCGACTACCCGTGGAAATCTGAGGACGGAGTACCACGAACACGAGGTAAAACCGATATGGTTCCTCGATTACCAGAAGGATTGCAAGAGTTTCAGTCTGTCATTGAAGGATTGACTGCCTTCAATCCTAAATTACGAAGTTTCGAAAAGAAAACGTTGGACCTCACGGTTCATGAAAAGATAAACTTACGCAGTAGTGTGGCACCACAAATTTTTCGACCACAAGATGTTTCCTTCGATGAAGTACATACGGTATCACCTATCAAAGAGAGTGTACCGATTCGTCGTAGCGACACACGTTCTTTACGGTCACAACGAACGAGGACAATCGGATTTATCGGCCTTTGTTGTGTCTTAGTCAGTGCACTGCTGTGGTGGCTTTACAGTGAACGCGACGGTGTTCAATTGCTGTTGTCACAGATTGGCCTGATTGAGCACCCCGAACTCGCGGAAAGATGGCGTGACGCAGAAGCTCTACGCGCCGATACAAACCAAAGTTTGAGTGCCGTAACCGCCGCTTATGACCGGGTGTTAGAACTAAGTCCTGAGCATGGTGGCGCACAGCAGGCTATTGCCGAAACGAGGTCAGACTGGAAAAATCAAATTGCGACTGCAGTTGAAACGGACCAACTCAATTTGGCGCAATCCCGGATCATCGATTACCTCAATATGTATGCAGACGATAGTGAGGTACAAGCTTTGCAACGACAAGTGGAAAGACGACTGCGAATTGGGCGTCTCTTTGACGACACTCGTATGCTAACTTCAGCTGGTGTCCACGATCAGGCATCGGCCATCCGTGCAATCGAATCTTACCAAGAGATTCAACGACGAGATCCGGAGAGCGAGGAAGCCCGAGTTGCAAGTAGCGAACTCAACCTCATTGTCGAAGAATGGCTGCAACATGCTAACGTAGCACTCGAGAATAACGACATTACTTATGCGCGGCAAGCGCTATCAATCGTTGCGCGCGCGGATCCAACCTCTAGAGAATTGGAATTAGCTAGGAACAAAATCGAAACTGCTGAATCACTGCAAGAAGAGATTGATGCGACTTTACTATTTTCTGAGCACCATGTTTCTAATGGTAGACTGATTGAACCACCACAGGACAATGCATATTGGGGGTATCGGCAAGTATTGGAACTAGACCCAAATAATACCGAGGCAACCCGTGCTATGGATAAGATCGAAACGCAAATTCTAGTACAACATGGTACCTTGTTACAGGATCGAGAATTCGATCTTGCCAGGCGCTTAGTGTCGATCGCGGAACAGGAGCAATTAAGTGAAGATACCGTGGAATCGATGCGATCAAATTACGAAACAACCAAGGAACAGATCGACCTCGCTGAGCAATACTACCATGAAGCTTTAGCGCTTTACGAAAAAGGGTATTTGTCGAAACCGAGATCAAGTAATGCCATGTCGTTACTCATTCAAGCACGTGAGCTAGACGCTAAGAATACCGAAGTAAGTGAATTAGTCATTCTGTGCGCTCATCGCTTAGCAGCTGTAGCTTTGGACGCTAGCGCTGCCGGAATGACCGAAGAAGCATTGGAGTACATTAACCATGCGATTTTGTTACAGCCAGACAACACGATATGGCAAGACTATCGTACTACATTGTCTGAAAACACTACCTCAAGGATCGAGTGAGACACTGGTGAAATTACCTCTTATCCGAGATTTTGCTTTCGATTACGGTCGAGTTGAGCAAGTGAGCAACTTGATTCGCAGAGTCATAGCGAACAACCCGAGTCCCTTCACGTTTGCTGGTACAGGTACTTACATCGTTGGACGCAATAATGTCGCGATCATTGATCCTGGACCAGCGGATCAACTTCACATTGATGCTATTCTGCAAGTTTTAGAAGGCGAAACAATTACTCATGTTTTCGTTACCCATACTCATGCAGATCATTCTCCTGGGTGTGCGTTATTGAATCAGCAACGCCGTATCACCACTTACGGATTTGGCGCGCATCAACGATTTCAGGACAAGGATGAACTAGTAGTCGAAGAGCCCGCTGACTTCAATTTCGTACCAGACGTCCAAGTAAAACACGAAGACCTGATAGCTGGTGAGAATTGGACTATGAGATGTCTACACACACCCGGGCACACCTCGAATCATATGTGTTATCTACTAGAGGAAGAAAAAGCTTTGTTTACAGGCGACCATGTTATGGGTTGGAGTACAAGTGTCATATCACCGCCAGATGGCGATATGAGCGACTACATGGATAGCTTGCAGATGTTATTGGATTTGGATGTCGATGTATATTGGCCGACACACGGACCGCCTATTCACCAGCCGAGTGCTCATGTCAAGGCATTCATCGATCATCGACTCGAGCGAGAACAACAAGTCCTACGTTGTGTGAGTGAAGGCATCCACACCATTGATCAGATGGTTCCAATCATTTACGAAAGTACCAAACGAATTCTCTATCCCGCAGCCGCGCGTAGTCTATACGCAACAATTATTCACTTAATTAGAAACCACAAACTTACGTTCAGCAATGAATTGTATGAAGGATCTAAATTCTTCTTAGCATAACTTAACTCAAGCGCGCTTTTCGAAAGACGTACCAGTTGCTAGCTGTTCTGCTAAGGGTAAAGTGACTATGATGGCAACCCCAGATGAGTCTTCAAGATTAATGGCTTCAACAGTTCCATTATGAGACTCAGCAATAACCCGAACGACATATAGACCTAACCCAAAGTGCATCTTACTCGGAGTCGATCGCATACTCGTGAGTGAGTCAAACACCATCCTAGTGTCGTCAGGAAAGGTGGGACCACGGTTAGCGAAGATTAGTCTTACCTGTGATCGGCCTCGTTCAAGAAATACACTGATTGCACTATCTTTCCGATAAAAATCTATCGCGTTGTCGACTATTTTGTCCAGCATTTGTTCAATGTGAACATCAGACGCATTGATGAATAACGGCTGTTCATCACTTTTGAATAAAAACTTGGTGTCTTTACGAGAACTATTAAGATGGGTAACATAGGATTTAACTAGTGCTTGTAGGTCTACTCTTGTTCTTTGTTCGTTTCTGAGTGAATCTTCTAGACTAGCGGCATCGCTTAGATTTTGAACAATAATCCCAATTCGAGTGATTCCTCGGCGCGCGCTTTCTAGGTATTTATTCCAATCTGCCGTATCTGTTGTTTGCTGTAGATTCTCTAACGACGTACTCACGGTATTTAAGGGATTATTGATCTCGTGTCGTAGAGTTCGTGGCATTCGTTGTAGAAAGGTTTGGTGTTGACTCAATCGTGTTAACATCCCATCTATTGAGCGCGCTAAATCACCAATTTCATCCCCAGCGTTTATTTCGGTATTGATTGAACTGGTCCGTAAACGACCATACTCATCAATTGCTTGAACCGTAGATCGGCGTAGTCGTTGAATTCGAAAAGCTAATCGGACTGCATACCCCAATAACACTGCAATGATAATCCCTAGCGTTAGCAACGAAACGAATAGTATTTGTTGAAAAGCATTCTGTTGGAACTGTAGGATTGAATCGACGTTCTCTTCAACAACTGCGGCGCCGACCACTTCTTGGTGTCGAATAGGATGGGCAGCGACAATAAGTGGTTCGCCCATTAATGACATACTCTCTAATGCTCTCGGTTCACCCCGTAGTGCCGATTCAATCGCTTCGCGCTGAACGGCCGCGTTATCTTCTAGTTGCAAGTCACGAAAAGCTTGACCTATTGAGAAATTTTTGAATATTCGGTTTATCCAAGTACCACGATTCTGATTGTTTGCGAACGAGTTGGAGCTTTGAGATTGGGAACTAAATTCTCCGCGTATTCGCCCCAGTCGGTCGGCAATAATTATTCGCGTATTTGCATACCCTAAGCCTTCAATTAAACGAATAGTTTCTGCTGATCGTAGCATGAATAACTCGAACAATTCCTGTTCACTGTTAGGGGTAACATAAGTCCGTGTTACCACCTGTTCAACACCGTTCGTATCCACGTCGTGAAAAACCACACCTAGACTGTAGGGTTTTCCTATGATTTTGAGTGGGATCACAACTTCTAGCACAAACCCACTATCGGTCTCGCGCATGAATCCACCAATCTCCGTATCAGGAGTACTTTGTCCGGTTTCTTCTATACCGAGTCGGTAGGAAGTGATTACTCCGGGCATCGTGAAGGTCAGCGCGAGTTGTTCAATAACGTTATCAACGTTTCTGAAATGTATCCGTACATGATCCGACGTATCAAACTCAACCAAGCTTGGGTTTCTATAGATCAGTTCTGCATCATTGATCTCTAGGTAACAGTACAAAAATTCGATTCGTTCGCCGAGAGTCAAATTAATACCTCCATCTGCCTCGCCGAACGTTCGAGGAGATATCTTTGATGGTGATCCCCAATCCGAGATCTCACCGTCAAGCAATATAGTTCCTTCTATTGGGTGTGCAAGAATGAAATTACTTTCATCGATTGCTGCTGGTAGTTCACCAAGTAAATCTTCTCGGTTGTTAAACAACGTCGCAACACTACTAGCGACCAATAACTGAGAATTTTTCTTGCTTTGAACTAATAGTTGCTCCATATTGAGCAATTGCAGGTAGGAAAGCCAGGGGACGACTAGCAGGATTAAGCCGAAGAGCAAGAGCTTCGTGCGTAGTTTGGGTCCCCGAAAACGGGAACGAACTTTCATTACTGGTGTTCTATCTAGCCCAACGGTACCCAAACCCATACTCACTTTTTATTGAGTCGAAATTTTGGTCAACTCGTTCAAATTTTTTGCGCATATTTCGAACATGAGTATTGATCGTATTAGTAGTCACGTTAGATTGATTTGTCTCCATTAGTTGTTCGTAACTGATACTGTGGCCTGGGTTAGAAACTAGGGCTTCTAACATTTTGAATTCAGATTGGGACAAGTTGATTCGATGTTCTTTCCACGAAACTAAGTGTGCTACTGTATCTAACTGTAACGCACCGATGATTTTTGGTTGGGTACGTTGTGTTTGATTCGTTGAAGCACGGGCGTGGTCAATCCGTAAAAGAGAAGCAATTCTTTCCGTCAAATAGTCTAGTGAGATAGGTTTTGGTAAATAGTCCCATGCACCTAAACGTAATCCCGAAATCTTATCAATCTCGTCGATTCTCTCGGTCAAGAAAATCACTGGTAGATTTGGAAAACGAGACAATAACTCGCGGCACAATTCGAAACCTGCATCCATTTCATCGCCGAGAATGATGTCCAAAATTGCTAAATCTGGTAGTGTCTGTTGGAATCCTTGCAGCGCTGACTGGCGGTCGTGAAACGAAATCGCATCATAACCCTTATTTAGAATAGCATCGAGATAGTTGGCACGTTGATCTGGATCATCCTCAACGACTGCAATTAACTTAACCATGATTAATTTGGAATTCCTTGGTTGGTTTGCTTGTTAATGATAACACGTTCTATGGTTGTAAAATGACGACTAATTCAAGTTAAATTCTGCCTAAAACTTCAATACAAATCTAAATTGAGACCGTCTTGCAAGCAATCATAGGTATTTTTGTCGTACTTGGTTTAGCATGGGCGTTAAGCGAACACCGCCGTGAGGTTCGTTGGCTCCCTATCTTAGTCATTCTTGGTATCCAACTTGTTATAGCTGCGACGCTTATTCGTGTTCCTTTTATCGCACAACACCTCAATCATTTAAACGTAGTTGTAAACGCTATTTCTAGCGCTACAAGCGAAGGGACTAGTTTTGTGTTTGATTACCTGGGAGGAGGGCAGCTACCTTTCGAACTGACGTCCGAATCTCCCCCGTACATTTTTGCCACTCAATTACTACCACAAATTTTAGTTTTTGCAGTCTTAGTTGCAATTTTGTGGTATTGGCGTGTTTTGCCAACGTTGATAAAAGGGGTTGCTTGGATATTGCAACGAACGGTCAGAATAGGTGGCGCGGTCTCAGTTGCTGCAGCCGCAAGTTTCTTTGTTGGCATGGTCGAGTCTCCTATGATGATTCGCGGTTATCTGAAGTCAATAACTCGATCAGAATTTTTTGTTGTCATTACATGCGGAATGTCAACTGTTGCTGGGAGTATGATGGTTCTGTATGTTTTGGTCCTAGGTGATGTCGTTGACTCGTCCTTAGGTCATATCGTTTCGGCTTCAATACTGAATATTTTTGGTTCGATCTTGATCGCAAGTGTGATGGTTCCAGACGATCGTATCACGACGGCTGGAGAAGTTGAAGATGTCTACAAATACAACAGTTTTTTTGACGCATTAACCCGAGGTGCAACTGATGGGACGAAGGTTGTGATCAATATTATTGCGATGTTGATCGTGTTCATTAGTTTGGTTGCATTGATCAATCAAGTCTTGGGTTTAATCTCGATTGGTGGTGAACCATTAACTCTACAACGAATTACTGCAATAGTATTTCAACCTTTTACGTGGTGTATGGGGATACCATGGAGTGATGCAAACTCAGCGGGGAATTTGATGGCGACAAAGCTAGTGATTAATGAACTGGTCGCGTATGAGCAGTTGGGACGAACGGGTGGCGAGTTGACTACGCGTTCTAATTTAATCCTAACTTATGCAATTTGTGGGTTTACCAATGTCGGCTCCGTAGGAATATTAATCGGTGGTATAAGTTCTTTAGCGCCGGAACGAAGAAAGGACTTGTTGTCGCTTGCACCCCGTACCTTGATTTCAGGTACGCTTGTAGCTATGCTTACTGGTTCAATCGTGGGTGTAGTTTCAATCGTCGGCTAAAGAATAACCAACCGTTGCTGTCTCCAATTGTACCCCTTAGAGGAAGTACATTAAGGAGTGGCAATTTGAACGTTTTGGACCCCCGCGAGCTTAGCCGCATCCCACACTTTTACAAAAGCTTCAGTTGAAGACTTATCGTGTGCATTAATGATTACCGGTGCTTCCGGGTTTTCGGCTGCTAATCTCTCAATATTTGCACGAACTGAAGCGATATCTACATCGCGGAATCCGATTCGAATCGTATCGTGATTGGAAATCTTGATCACGATTGATTTCTTATCGGGATCTTGGGTCTTAGGTTTGTCGTTGTCGGGAGGATTGACATCTAATCCAATTTCTTTAACGAAAGTCGCCGTGACGATAAAGAAAATCAGCATGATAAATACCACGTCGAGCATAGGGGTTAAATTGATCTTTTGATCTTCTTCTTGTCTTCCGCGTAATCGATTTCGCACTTTTTTCTCTTGTTAGTCCGTTTTGGTCCTCGATCTGCAAGTATGAATCAATTTGGAAACCCACTTTGCAGAAAGCAAATTTTACTGATTGCAAGAACGAATATTTCTCGCGGTCAAAATTATAACTTTATTTGACATCGAAACTGTATAACCGCTTCTCGGGTTGGCTTGCTGAAAACCGTGGAACATCCTTATACAACTGAGTTGAACTAATCGGAAGAAATGGATTTTTTTGTTAAAAAAGTCTATGCCGATTGGCTGGATTATGCGACATATGGCAACTTACTAGGGTAATTTGCTAACACGATTCTATCGATTTTATACACAATCCATTATCAAATCTTCATATTTGAGGAATTGAGGCCAATATTGTGCGTTATCCAAAATATCCCGACATTACCGATAGTTTTGATACTTTTTGTTCATATCAGCTAGTGACTACTCGCAACAATACACCGGTTCTCTACGCTTCAAGAGTCACTTATCCACCAAGTTATCCACATTCGATATCCAATTCACGTTTGGTTTGAAATATTTCAAAGATTTTGACATTTCTGAATCTTCCGAGGGTTTATGTCCATAAACCCACCGAGCTCGTGGAGGTAATGATGCTAGCACGGATTCAATCCTTCTACCACTTTGGATGCCATACTTTGTTCCCCGATCGATTGCCAGGTTAAATTCAGCGTATCGGCCTCGCCGAATTAACATCCACTCCTCCTCTTCTGATGTCCAAGTGATGCCTTTACGACGATTCACAATTGTCTCGTATGCCGAGATAAAGTGGTTTCCGACCGAGGCACATAGATTTTTGCATTGGTCGAAAGATTTCGAAGTAAGATCGTCAAAAAATAAACCGCCGATCCCGCGGGACTCTTGTCGATGTGGAAGGTAAAAGTAATCATCGCAATTACGTTTGAATACGTTATACTGAGAGGTAGACCAACAAGCGTCTTGAGCGTGTTGATGCCATAATCTTGCATCGTCTTCATAAACAATATGAGGAGTAAGGTCAAATCCTCCGCCGAAGTGCCACACTGATGTTGTTTCATGAACTACAAAAAACCGTAAATTCATGTGAGTAGTTGGTACGTGGGGATTTCGTGGATGCACGATAACCGAGATCGCTGTTGCTGCGAATGGTTGGTTAGCGAGGTGAGGACGACTCAACGTTGCGGCTTGGGGTAATTTTTCACCTTTAGCGTTGGTAAATAGCACTGCCGCTTTTTCGAAGACTTTACCTTCGGCAAGAGTACATGGATGCGAGAATCCACGGACCGAATCGTGAAAGTGCTCGTGAGTAAATTTTGTCGATGGCTCAAGTGCTTCTAGCCTACCAGCAATCAGTGCTTGTAATGATTCGAAAAGTTCGCTTACAATTTGAACTTTTGAAGTAGAGGATGCAGACATGAGATTTGAAGGGGTATATTTTTGTAAATTATACGTTTAACTTAATGTTCTAATAGATTACTTTAAGTTCCATCGTCAATTGAATTGAATTAATGAATACCAATAAACAAAGAGTGGGAGAAACTAAAAAAAGTGGAGAATTGGAGCGGGAAACGGGATTTGAACCCGCGACCCCAACCTTGGCAAGGTTGCGCTCTACCACTGAGCTATTCCCGCTCTTTAAGGAATTTAGCCTCTACATTTTAGAAATTTTGCACATGACCTCGAAGCTCAAACTGCACTTTTTGTTTCCAGTGAAGAAATTGATCATACAGTTCGTGTCTTCACCCAAATCGGTACTGATTCGGTTACAGTGTCCCTTGGTACCGTCGACGAATTGGTACCGTCGACGAATGAATACACCTTGTGAATACGAAGAAGTTACTACTAAAGAAATTATGGATATGTCAATCAGAATACTGTGTAAATAAAGTTTACGACGTGAAAGAAAAACTACGTTCTCTCAAAATTGGGTCCGGGGTATCGATTGGTCTTCTTCGCGGTAGTACTATAGCGATATCGTTATTAGCACTAGCCAATATTGTTTTTATTGACGGTCTTGCACCGTATGTATTGAGCGGCGCTGGAATGTTCCTAATTGGAACAGCGATTCTGTGTCTTGTAACGGCCTTATTCAGCAAATTTCCAGCACCCGTGGTGACCTCACCAATGCCCGTTGTGCTTGCGATGGTCGTTGTTGCTGAGTCTATCAATTTACAAGGTCAAGCACTGTTTCATACTTTTATTCTCACGATTGCTAGTTGTGCGGTTTTCACGGGCGTAATGTTTTGGCTATTAGGAAACTTAAAAGTAGCGGATTACTTTCGTTACATACCATTCTCTTTATCGGCGGCAGCCTTAGCTGGTTCGGGGTTAATCCTACTGTTCTTTGCACTGCGATTAGCCGGTTTATCGTGGGAATTCGATTCACTTCCACGTTTGTTTGAACCAGCCATTTTTTTGAAATGGTTTCTGAGTGTACTATTTGGTGTAGTCCTACTGTATCTGACAAATCGATGGAAGAATGTGTGGATCATACCACTGATGTTTGTATCGTTCGCTGTGTGTTGTCATGCGATATTTTGGATCTTGGATTTCTCCAACGAACATGTTGTTAGGGATTCATTATTTCTGGATCTAGACTCAACTGGAACCCTATACACACCATACTTTTTGGAAGATTTACGCGACGTCGAATGGACGCACGTATTTGCTCAATCATTTAATGTGGTCGCACTGTTTGTCGTTTTATTAATTCTTACAGTCGTAAGTTTGTCACAGTTAGAGTTAGGTGCACGATTAGATTTCGATTGGAATCGCGAGTTTAAGGTACATGGTTTAGCGAACTTTCTATCTGGTTTAGGGGGCGGTATTCCGGGTGGTGTTATAGCAGCAGTATCGCTACCGAATATACGATTACGCGCCAACACGCCGATTACCAGTATTACGATTGCGGTGATCTTAGTGTTCTTTGCTGGTTTCGGAACAAAACTTGTCGGACTCATTCCTATCCCAGCGATAAGTGGATTTTTGCTTTCCATCGCATATCCGTTAATTCATGAATGGCTTATCAACAGTAGAAAAAAACTCTCGAAAATTGAATACGGAATTCTGGTACTCATCTGTCTGATGATTGTATTTTGGGGCTTTCTACAAGCAATAATATTGGGTTTGATAATCAGTCTCACCCTACTGATAATTCGCGTGAGTCGAGTTGGTATCATTCAATCTCGCACCACTCTTAAAGATACACGTAGTCATACATTTCGATCGATACCTGAAGGTGAGTTATACAACGCTTATGGTGAACAAGTCTGCATCTATCGTTTGCAAGGTTATTTACTATTCGGCAATACCCATTCCTTAGTCAGTGAAATCCGAAATCATACCGCAGAAACACCCGGACCAGTATGTTTTGTCATCGATTTAACTGAAGTTCAAGGTGTCGATCTTTCGGCCTCCGATAGTTTGCGAAAGCTATGCCAGTTCATGCATCGCCAAGGTGTGCCAATCATCTTTAGTGCTGCATCATTGCGATTCAAGGAAGAGATCGCGCAAGACTACATCAACCTTCGTGAAGCTCCGGTCGAATGGTACGATTCCGAAGATCTTGCTCTGGAGCGTAGCGAGGAGTTATTACTCCGTTGGTACAACGAGCAAGTAGAGGTTAATCCAGATTTGAAAGTTGCGTTGTTCGACAAATCCTATCGTCGTTTAGAACACTTCTTTGACCAACACGTTGAGATTGACCTATTGATCGAGGATTTAGGTGTACAGTGTAAAGTGATTGACTACCCAGATCAAGGCTATATTGTCAGTAAAGATGAGTTGCAGCCAGGGATGCAAATCTTAATTTCGGGAAAGGCAAATGCAACCGACACTGTTGGAAATATTGTTCAACAATGTGGACGAGGAACAATTTTTGAACATAAGAGTGCTATCGAAAAACAGGTTGCAACTCAATCATGGATTGCTGACGGACCTTGTCGCACTGTTTTGGTTACTCCTGACAACTTAAGGACCCTTGAAGCAGATCGAAGTAAAGTCGCTACCCGTTTTTTTCGGTATGTCATGCAATACTTGGACGTTTCCTAACGGTAGTTATTTTCTCTTTACGACTCGATCACCAACAGACTGAGGTAGATACATTTTTTAGTAAAGGAATTTCCAGAATATTTCGTATTATGGTAAGTAGATGTAGCGTGTACTAGTGAATTGAAGCTCACTCAAGTTTTTACCTTTCCTCGGTATTGCTAGTTCACAATATAATCTACGCAGTATATGAAAACAATCATTACGGTTAACGACCTTTGCCGCAACTTTGAGATCGGGGATAACTTGGTGCGCGCACTGGATGAAGTTGACCTCTCTATTTCCGAAGGTGAATTTATCGCGGTGATGGGTCCTTCGGGTAGTGGTAAATCGACATTGATGAACATCCTTGGGTGTCTCGATACCCCCACTAGTGGAAGTTATGAACTTCTCAATCACCATGTGTCGGATATGGACGATGACTCGCTGTCAGAAATTCGAAACCAATACATAGGTTTTGTATTCCAAAGCTTTCATTTACTACCGCGATTAACTGCCTTAGACAACGTTTTGCTACCATTACGTTACGGGAAAGCTTCGGTTCGCTCAGAAACTATTGAACGTGCTCACTTCCTCATGGAGGAGTTGGGGTTAAAAGATCGTATGCGACACAATCCCAATCAGTTGTCTGGCGGTCAACGGCAACGAGTTGCGATTGCCCGCGCATTGGTAACTAATCCGTCCTTACTACTTGCTGATGAGCCGACGGGTAATCTTGACTCAAAGACCTCTGAAGGTATTTTGGCTTTATTCGATAAACTCAATGAAAACAATCAAACTATTTTGATTGTGACTCATGAGGATGAAGTCGCGAGTCATGCCGGTAAGGTTATTCACATGCGAGATGGTAAAATTGAAACTGAAGATCACCGCGCAATCGCTGCTGGGTGAGATTGCAACAAGTGAGAGGATATCACGAAGTGAAACTTTTGTTTAAGAACTCATCTGTCGTTGGACTAGCACTTTTGATTGTGAGTACGACACCTGTAAGTGGAATTGGTCCGCTAATGACTGGGGAAATCGAGGATGGCGATGCTCAACGAGTTGAGATGCCGAGATTACCTGGTTCCTTTCATCGTGCTATCGAGTGGATGGCCCCAGAAGGAACTGAAGTCAAGCCAGGAGAATTAGTGCTTAAACTAGATCCAGGTGATTTAGAAACTCAACAAGAGACCGCAGAAATCAGAATCGATGAAGAACAGACTTCGATAGATTCGCAGTTGGCGAGTCATGAGTTAAGTATTTTTGATGCCGAAACAAATTTATACCGCTTAGAATCAGCACTCACGATTGCAGAACTCAACGCGATGGTTCCAAAAGAGACGATACCCGCCTTGACCTATGAGCGTAATCGACTTGCTTTATTAAATGCAACAAACGCCTTGAAACGTGGGATAAGCCAGCTGGAAAATGCGATCTTTGCGCGTGACGAATACATTCCTCTAGCGGAATCTAAAATGGATCGGACCCGAGGGGAACTCGATCGTCTTAGCGACGCCTTAGAAAAAACAGAGGTACTTGCGGAACAGCCAGGCCTCATTATCTATGCAGAGCATCCGTACACCGGTTTAAAGATATTCCCAGGGGAAAGTTACTCCGCGGGTACTTTGTTATTAATCGTTGCAAGTCGCGACGTATTACAGTTTCGTTTTTGGGTCCATGAAAGCGATGTGAGGAAGTTAGAATTGGGAGACACAGTCCTTGTTACTCCAGATGCAGTTGGCTCAACCGCGATCGGTACTAGTATAACTTGGATTTCGAGCCAAGCCTCAGAACGTGAAGATTGGAGTAACAGTGGATATTTTGAGGTCGTTACACGGCCGAGTGAAATCATTCCCGAATCATTCATTCCCGGTATGTCAGTTATGGGAGAATTAGTCAATTGAACAAATCTTATATCAAAAAGTTTAAATTTACATCGCTAGTGTGCGCCAATATTTTTGGTTTGTTGCTAGCGTCGCTTTTCGTGTCCACTGTAACTGCTAAAGAATACATCACGATTGAGAAACAGGACACGGTGATTGAACTGTCGGCGAGTGGGATTGTCGACTCTGAGGACTTTATTTCTATTGGTGCGCCGCCGAACACCCGATGGCGAGCAAATATTGCCCAAATTGTGGAAGAAGGCAAAAGGGTCAGCAAAGGCGAACTTTTGGTTCGTTTTGAAGGTGGTCGAACCGATGAACATATTCGTGACTTACAAGCTCAGATAACTGAACTTGAAGGTCGTATGGAGTCTCAGAAAGAACAGTTATTGCAAGAATACGAACAAGAAAAGTTAGACTTGGCTAGTATGAAAAGTGATGCAGAACGTGCCACACGAAAAGCCGCTGTACCAGCCGATGTTTTTCCTGGAATCGAATACCAAAAACTAGTTGAAGAAAAACGCTTGGCCACTATTCTTTACCAACGAGCTTTACATCGAAAGACTTTAAATGACAAATCTCGAGAGAAACGAGATCTCTGGCAGGAGAAGAATTTGACGAGAAATCAAACACGCTTAGCTGGTTCACAGGAGATTTTGAGTAGTTATACCGTGCGTTCACCACGCGCAGGAATCGCAGTGGTGGGTACAGATTGGGGCGGTCAAAAATTGGTCGCTGGATCTGATGTAAGTGTTGGGTTCACTGTCGTTAAGGTCGTAGACGATACCAAATTATTGATTCGTGCCTTCGTGCCTGAAAATGTAGCCGCAAAGATTAACGTTGGGCAGTCAGTGACAATTTTGAGTGAAGCTACCGGTTCTTCCGAACTGACAGGCCGGGTATTCTCGGTGGGTAATACGGTACGGCGAAAATCTAAGAATTCGCAAGAGATGGTAAGAGATTTCACGGTAAAACTCGACGATGATTATTCGGACGTGCTTAAGATTGGGGTTTCGGTACAACTAACCGTTGAAGTTGACCATATAGCAAATGCCATCGCAATTCCGAAAGAAGCACTAATTTACCGAGAAGGTGCGCCGGGAGTTTTCAAGCAAAATTCGTGGGTGCCCATAATATTGGGTGCTGCTAGTCAGGATGTCTTCATTGTTGAGAGTGGTATTGAAGTTGGTGACAAAATAAGATTATGAAAAACAGCCTTATTTGTTTGACGCTTGTGCTCGCGATTTCGATTCTTACGAGCGGTTGTGCTGTCGAGTCGACAACCTTATCGCAAGTTGTTGTGGAGCAAAGAGATCATGAGTTCATAGTTACTGCTAGTGGCGATATCATCGCTACTGAATCCATTGAAGTTCGAGTTCCCGATACTGTGCGAACACAATATAGCATTGCTTGGATGGTACCAGAGTTTTCAAAAGTGGAGGAAGGTGAAATCGTAGTCCGATTTGACGATCTCGACATTCGAAATCTTGTGAACGACAGTCAGTTGGATATCATTGAGCAACAATCTTCAATCGATTCGTTTTTACGGGGTTCGGCGAATGAAAAAAGCCAAATCGTACATAACTCTATGCGCGTCGATGGCGAGACTAATATAGCAGAGTCATACGAAGACGTGGATTTATCGTTCTTTAGTAAACACGAACAGATCGATCAATTAGGTGATCTCGAATACTTGCGAATGCAAGGTTCGTTTTATGATTGGCAGGGCGAGACTCACCAGCGTCGAAGTGATGCTGAATTAGGCAACCTAGAAGCACAGAAGAAGACACGTGAAGACGAGCTTAACAAGAACAAGTTGGTCCTTGAGAATATGACGATTACCAGTCCTGCTGACGGTACTTATGTTTACGCATCGAATTGGTGGGGCGAACAAGTACGAACAGGTTCTAACGTGTGGCCAGGTATGCAAGTAGGCATGATTCCGATTCGCGGAAAAGTGGAAGCCAGATTGTATGTACTTGAAATTGATGCGTTAGGTTTGGAAGTAGATCAGTTGGTAAGATTAAGGTTGCACAGTGATTTGTCGCAAGAGTTTACGGGGCGAATTACAAAGTTGTCGAATATCGCGTCGACGAAAGATAGAGTCAGTCCAACTAAGTATTTCACGGTAAACGTTACCTTCGACAACATTGATCCAGATCTAATGAGAGTTGGAAGTAGTATAGATGCAAAGATTGTTACAGGAGAACTCGACGACGCTTTGCTCGTACCGCAGCAAGCTGTGCATCATGATGCCGAGTCTTCGTATGTCTTTGTAGTAACCGATGGTGTAGCGGAACGCCGTGATGTGGAAGTTGGCCATAGAAGCCCTACTTTGATTCAGATTGTGGGCGGTCTATCGGCTGGCGAATCGATTAGCCTAGTCAAGCCGGCAACACCTTCAGCCTAGATTGCTCCAACTGATTCAGATTAAGTAGTTCTTCGTTGGCGCTCACACAATTCTTATCCGACCTACGGTTGGCGTTAGGCGAGTTAACGCATAAACCACTTCGGACTTTTCTCACTCTATTGGGAATGATTTTTGGTGTCGGAGCAGTCATCGCAATGCTCGCGGTCAGTGAAGGTGGGCGCCGTGAATCCATGAAGATGATCGAAGGTATGGGCCTACGAAATATCATTGTGGAAGATGATCCGAAAGAAGATTTAGAAGAACTTCGAAAAGTTTCTGCCGGACTCTCACTTGCAGATGCTAAAACAATTGAAGAAACAATGCCCTTCGTTGAAAATTGGGCTGGTATACGTGAATTAGAGGTTTGGTCAGTTTTTTCGAGGGAACCGAACAGCAATCCGACTCAACAACCGGAAGTCTGGGCAGTGAGTCCAAGTTTTTTTGAGTTGTCGAGTTTAGCGGTAGACGAGGGCAGGTTGTTTACCGAGGATGATAACGAGAATTTTTTACCAGTTGCAGTATTAGGAGAAACGGCAGCGCGCGAACTCTTTCCTAATGGCCGAGCAATTGGTCAGTTTATCAAAGTCAATTACCAATGGTTTGAAGTAATTGGCATACTGATTGATCGGCAGGTTGCGAGCGACGAGTTTCAAGGTGAGAATGTTGGCGGCGAAAGCGATCGTGTGTATATACCGTTGTTTACCGGTCTTAATCGCCTCAAGCAAGAAGTATTTGCGTCGGAAATATCATCACTCAAACTCCGCATCGCTGAAACCGAAAAGGAAATGGGGCCAGCAAGTAACGCCATCCAACAGCAATTGATTAGACGACATGGGGGTCAAGAAGACGTTCGAATGGTGATCCCGACGGATTTACTTGCTCAGCAACGTGCGACGCAACGTATTTTTACGATTGTTATGAGTGCTGTAGCAGGCATTTCGCTCATTGTCGGGGGCATTGGGATCATGAACATCATGCTTGCCAATGTGATGGAACGAAAGTCTGAAATCGGGTTACTTCGTGCTGTAGGAGCTACCCGTGCTGATGTAGTACGACAGTTTATCGTTGAAACGACAGTGATTGCATTAGCTGGGGCTAGTTTGGGAGTCATTGCTGGGATAGGAATAGCTTATGGCATTGCCTTTTTCGCCAAGTGGGCCGTTGCATGGGACGCATTCATCATTTTGGCTTCCGTAAGTGTCTGCGTGACGATAGCCGTTGGTTTTGGTGTTTATCCTGCGATGTCAGCTTCACGACTCGATCCCGTAGCTGCCTTGCAGTCAGAATAATTCTCAACAATTAATTCCACTGGTCTTGTCAGTTTATTAGGTCTGAGTACCGATCCAGTCGTTCAATAGAATTTTTTTGAACTGGCGGAGAGGGAGGGATTCGAACCCTCGATGAGTTTAACCCCATACGCGCTTTCCAAGCGCGCTCCTTCGGCCTCTCGGACACCTCTCCTAATGAAAAAAGGGTGGCGGCACAGCCAACCGAAACTCCGGCACCCGATACAGATGCTACCGCTGCTCCTTTCCAGGCCTGACGGGGTTTACAAACGATCGTCGCGAAGGGATCAACTAGGCCGCCATTTGACCTACAACTATGTGTAGATTCACAAAATTATAGAGACACTAGAAAAGACTGTGTTTACAGTTAAGCACACACCGAAATCGTAGTTCACTTTTGGGGTTCTGCTCTATCTTCCAGCTCGTATTTTTTCAAATAATTTGCTAGTTGATTTCGAGTTAACCCAAGTCGTGCTGCGGCGTTCGACTTCACAAAATTTGAAACACGAAGTGCTTCTTGTACAGCTTTGATTTCAAAATCTCTCACAGCTTGTTTGAGGTCTGTTGGAATAGTATTGGCGATAATTTTGGGTGACGCTCCTTTGAGACCCGGTCTATACGGCGAGTCAAATGGATCAAAAATAATCTCGTTAATCGGTTTGTCGGGAGGGGATCGGTATACTGCGCGTTCGACAACATTCTTTAACTCGCGAATGTTTCCTGGCCATGCATATTCTTCCATTCGTGCTTGTGCCGAGGAAGTAAATCCTTGGAACACTTCCAATTGTAATTCACTAGCCATTGCAACACCAAAATGTTCAGCTAATAGGAGTACGTCACCTTCACGTTCCCGTAACGGAGGTAATGTAATTACGTCAAACGCTAGTCGGTCCAATAAGTCGATGCGAAACTTACCTGTTTTTGCTAGTGAAGGTAGGTCTTCATTAGTAGCAGCGACGATACGAACATTGGTTGTGATGGGATTACTACCGCCGACTCGTTCAAACTGACCGTATTCAATTACTCGGAGAATTTTTTCTTGAACTCTAGTCGATGTGGTCGCTAACTCATCGAGGAACAATGTGCCCGTATGCGCTCGTTCAAATCTACCTTGATGTCTTCGAGTAGCGCCAGTAAATGAACCAGCTTCGTGTCCGAACAATTCAGTTTCGAGCAAGGTTTCATTTAGTGAAGCACAATTCAATTGAATATACACGGACTCCCATCGTGGTGATAAGTAATGTATACGCGAGGCAAATAATTCTTTACCGGTACCACGCTCGCCTACAATGAGTACGGGTTTGTTCAGCGCCGCGATGAGTGATGCTTCATCCAAGGCTTTGAGGAATACAGTAGATTCACCGACGAGTTTTATGTTAGACAAATTCATAAGGATTAGTTACGTCATTCTGTGTGATGGTAATTGAAGAAAATCTCCGTTATTGGAAATGAACTCACGCCCATTCTTGTTCATGAAAACAAGTGTTGGCACGATAATTGCTTGTGTATTGGAAACACTATTTCTCTTTCCTATTTAGACAACGGAGTTTTACTATGGGAATATTTTCAAGAGTGTCAGATATTGTAAATTCAAATCTGAACGCGATGCTGGATAAAGCGGAAAACCCCGAAAAGATGGTTCGCCTGATTATCCAAGAAATGGAAGAAACTTTAGTGGAAGTTCGAACTTCTGCTGCTCGAGGACTAGCAGATAAAAAAGAACTCGAACGACGCCGAGGAGTCTTCCAGCACGAGGCTACCGAATGGCGGCAAAAGGCAGAAATTGCCGTTAAACGGGATCGAGACGACTTAGCAAAAGGTGCTTTGATCGAAGCGAAAAAAGCTGCTGAAATGGTTGATGCATTAAGCAAAGATCTAGACAACATTGAAACAATGTTGGTCAAAATGAACGACGACATCAACACGTTGACACAGAAATTAAAAGATGCCAAGTTACGTCAAGCCGCGTTAGTCGTACGAGGTCGCAGCGCTAAAGCGAGACTCAACGTTCGTCAACAACTCACCGAACGCAATGTTGATGAAGCGATGATTCGGTTCGAAAAGTACGAACGTAAAATTGACGATTTGGAAGGAGCAGTTGAATCTTATGATATGGGACAACGTAACCTCGCCGACGAGATCAGTGAATTGGAAGCTGATGAACAAATCGAAAACGAGCTACAGGATCTCAAACGTTCTTTAAGTGATAAGGCAGAATCCTAGCAAAGTTCAGTCCTTGACTAGGCGAAAACAGTCTTCGCATGATAACAATTGGACATATTCAAACTAATTTAGGAATCCTATCATGGAATTAATTTTATCCCTCTTTTTCGTCGGTGGCCTCTGTTTCATCGTTATCGTTCTACCATTATGGTTGATCCTACACTTTGCAAGAAACAAGCGCGCTCACCGGATTTTGGCTCGAGAAGATCGAGAAGAATTAAAGATCCTAGAAGAACGTGCTGAAGAGCTCGACGAACGGGTTCAAAATCTCGAAGCAATTTTAGATCGTGATGTCCCTCGATGGCGTAGTTCTGCAAGTCATACTGAGTAACCATACCCAAGGAGTTATGAAATTATGAACCGTCGAAGCAGAAAATACGATTATTACGAGAGGGAATCCCAAAAACCCTTCAGGCGACTCTATCGAGACCGTATAAATGGTAAGTTCTTAGGCGTCTGTACTGGGATAGCTAACTACTTCGGAATCGACCCAGTAGTTATTCGCATTGTCTGGATTATATTGAGTTTTTTCTGGTGGTATGTGACGATTCCAAGTTACTTCATCTTGTATATCATTCTTGACGACGCACCAGCCGACGAAGAAATGGCACAAGACTCAGAAGTTGTTTCCCGGTATCGTCGAAGAAAACGGCGACGTTCGCAACATTCCCATAGGGGTAGTGAGCGCAGTGAAGAACACTACGAGGATTTTTACGGTATTCGACAACGAGTTTCTTTCGTCAAACGAGACATCACGCGGATGGAGAAGAAAGTTGGTCGACTCGAGTCCTACGTCACTTCTCAACGATTCAATTTGGATAAAGAATTTCAAAATCTAGGATCTTGAATAAAACAGTGAGGGATGTCTGTGATGATCGCAGAAATTCCCCAGTTATTCAGTTGATGTCCTCGACCAAGATCGTTCACGGTAAAAACCGTAAGAGTCAAGCCAAGACTCCTTACTGTTGCCACGCGATTCTTATCTAAACCAATATCAGAAACAATCAGGTCATCTACCTGGAGTCGCTGACCTTCGGTAATGATATCGTCATCAAGGACGACTGCTAAAATACCGATTCTTGAATTGCGACCTCGTCGGTCGTACTTACGAAAGCTAATCAATTCAGCGATGTGAAATGAGGAGATCATGATGGTATTATCAGGGAACTCTCTAATAATACCTGCTACGTATTCTCCTGAACCAATCCCCTTGAGCTCGACATTGAGTAACGTATTCACTGGCGTAATATTGATCACTTCTTCCAAAGTAGGGATAGTTTCACCCTGACCAAAATCAAACGTTCGAAGTTCATGAAACGTGAATTTTGACAGTTTTCCGGTTCGATTACTGGTTCGATCGATGCTGTCGTCGTGAATGACGACGACTTGATTTTCTACGATATGAACGTCGCACTCGATTCCATGAGCACCATCTGCAACTGCACGAACAAATGAACGAAGTGTGTTTTCTGGTTCTAGAGTAGGAGAACCACGATGGCCAATGATATTCAAGTTTCTATCTTTTATCAACATTGCTAACTATCTTTACAATGTTAAACAATGGCGTATCTAGCTTTAGCACGCAAGTATCGACCGCGCTCCTTTGCAGAAGTCAAGGGGCAGGATCATAGTGTACGTGCCCTGACTAACGCACTGAATTTTGAACGCTTACATCACGCCTATCTGTTCACTGGCACCCGAGGAGTAGGCAAAACTACTTTAGCACGTATTTTTGCTAACTGTCTGAATTGCGAAGTCAAAATAGCAGCTGAAGTTTGTGGTACCTGCGGGGCTTGCACCGCTTTCATACAAGGTAATTATCCTGATTTATATGAAGTGGACGCTGCGTCACGTACCGGCGTCGACGATATGCGTAAACTGCTGGAAAACTTGCACTATTCCCCGTCAGTAGGACGCTTTAAAGTCTACATTATTGATGAAGTACACATGCTTTCTTCAGCCAGTTTCAATGCACTATTGAAAACATTGGAAGAACCACCCGAACATGTGAAATTCATTTTTGCAACCACAGATCCCAAAAAGATTCCGTTGACAGTGCTTTCTCGGTGCTTACAGTTTCACTTGAGAAATATCGAACCGATTACGATTCAAGTACAACTAGCAGAAATCTTGGGTAAAGAAGAAGTAAATTACGACGAAGGTGCCCTAGAACTACTGAGTCGAGTCTCGCAAGGGAGCTTACGCGATGCTCTGTCGCTGACCGATCAAGCGATTGCACATGGAGGCGGAGAGGTTAGAAAGGACAATGTAATTGATTTATTGGGCACAGCTCGAGTTGAAGAAATTACGACGATTCTCAATCTTTTGCTGCAGCAAGATCGGGAAAAAATCGTTAAATTCGTCTCTGATCTCGCCTCTCGAGCAGTAAATTTTGCCGATTTGCTAGAAGGTTTGTTACGTAGCGTACACCGGCTATCGTTAGCAGATATTCTAGGCGCCACACTTGACGATGAACTTAAGGATTATGTCGGTAAATTTACGCCGGAGTGGCTACAGGTCGCGTACCAAATTTTGATCGTCGGTAACCGCGACTTGAAATACGCGCCGGATCATAAAGTGGGTTTTGATATGACCCTTTTGCGTTTACTAGATTTCGAACTTGTCGAAGAGAATAAATCGCAGCAGACAAACCAGACTGTCTCACCTAATCGTTCATCGTCCCCCAGAACACCAAAGGCTGAAACCCGTTCAACGACAACGAATCGCCAATCTTCTTCAAAGACTCAATCGGATACAACCGTCGCGAAATCCGAGAACAGTGCAAATTCCGCAAAAGACCAAAACAAACGTCCCGTTGAAAAGCGAACTCCAGCTGATGAAACTAAACGTCAAGAGTTTGAAGAAGATGAACTGGGTGAACAACTCAAAGAGAGTTTTGGTGCTACCCTAGGAACGGTTGTGGTACTAAACGACACTCACTAACTCGCCCGTTCGAACCAATTCTTTTGAAAACCTTTAGTCCTTCCTTATCTAAACTGATTCAAGCTCTTAGTACGATTCCTGGAATAGGTCCGAAATCTGCTACTCGAATTGCGCTAAATCTAGTCTACAAGAATCGCGAGGGCGGACAACGCCTGGTTGAAGCGTTAGATTCCGCGGTTCAAAACATCAAAGCATGTTCGAGATGCCGTAATGTATCAGATGAAGAAATCTGTGAGATTTGTCGTGACAAGAGACGCGATGGTTCGATAATGTGTATTGTTGAATCTCCAGCTGATGCGATCGCGATTGAACGAGCTGAAGTTTTCAATGGACTCTACTTCGTTTTACACGGAAATTTATCTCCGATAGACGGTGTAGAACCAAAGGATTTGGGCATGGACTTGCTATATGAACAAGTTACGACAGAGGAGATTAAGGAGGTCATTATCGCGACGAGCACCTCTACTGAAGGAGAAGCAACCGCCTACTACATTACAGAGTTAGTCAAGAACACCGGCGTTAGAGTATCTCGTATTGCACACGGTGTTCCTGTTGGTGGACAGTTAGAGTACTCCGATGTATCGACAATCCATCACGCCATGCGAGGACGAACCGTGCTCGAATCGAGTTGACTGTGCTTGCCAAAACATCAACCACACAGACCGGCACTAGATTGAGAAGTTTGGATGAACATTACCAAAGACCGCTACTGGGAATATAAACGGCTAGACCAACTATCACAAGACGAATGGGAAAATCTGTGTGATGGCTGTGCCCAGTGCTGTCAAATGAGAGTTCGATGTGACGAGTCCAAGCACCTAGCCATTATTCCCATAACTTGTGAGTTGTTAGATTTACAATCGTGCCGTTGTACTAAGTACACAGATCGACACCGACTAGTTCCCAATTGTGTCGAACTTACTCCGGAGAACGTTACGACGCTCAAATGGTTACCAGAAACATGTGCATATCGATTGATTGGTGAAGGCAAACCACTCTTCGAGTGGCATCCACTTATTGCTGGAAATCGTAAAAAGATGGAAGAACAGGGCATTAGTGTTGCGCATAGAGCAGTGTCTGCCCGTAACGTACATCCCGACGATTTAAGCTTTGAAGTTTTAAAATGGGTGAAGTAAAGTATCGAGGTGCGCGTGTGTGTCTTATGTGATTGGTTGGATGGTGGCGGTCTTGGCCACGGGATGTCTTGCGTTACTTATTTACATCCCGCTTAGACGACACCGAATTGTCGCTACTTGGTTAATTACCCTAGGAGCTTTTTGGGCGCTGTTTCCATGGCGAATTCAAGAAGACTTCTTTGCTCCGATATTTGTTGTATTTTTCTTCAGAATGTTCTTAGAGAGTGATGCAGATGCTGCCTTAGTTGGGGCAATCGGATTTTTGGCAACAGTCGGAATTTGTGCTATTTTCGCTGTAATAGCCATACTCCATAGAGTATTCAAATATCGTAAAAACAAAGACTAGTATCTACTCACTAAACGAATCAATTGATTATTAGTCAACCTCTGTTGCATGTCAAGTCACCATCAATCACTTCCAAACACAGTGATGTGTGTTGACGCCTATCTTTTGAAGAGAAGTCGGTCCGGTCGTCCATTATCGACTGTGAAACGAACCAAACTTCAACGTAGTGAAAAAGAAGTTAGACGACGTCAATCTTTGGTACCACAAACGTTCCCTGTGACGACGTTACCCATCAAAGATTCACTGCCAGAAATTCGCACACTGCTCAAGCAGCATCAAGTCATCATTGTGGCTGGCGAGACTGGTTCGGGTAAGACAACGCAACTACCTATTGAATGTCTTAGAGTAGGGTTAGGGGTAAGAGGTATGATTGGTCACACTCAACCGCGTCGTTTAGCAGCTCGTAGTGTGAGTCGCCGAATTGCTGAACAGTTAAACGTATCTTTGGGGGAACAAGTAGGGTATGCTGTTCGCTTCGAAGATCAGACAAGTAAAAACACCTTAGTAAAACTCCTTACGGATGGTTTACTACTAACGGAAATTCAACATGATCCGTTCCTGAGTGCCTATGACACGATTATTGTTGACGAGGCACATGAACGGAGTCTAAATGTAGATTTACTGCTCGGTTATCTGAAAAAGTTATTGCACAGACGACGAGATTTAAAGGTCATTGTCACAAGTGCAACTATCGACGTTGCAAGTTTTTCCGATTTTTTTGAACAAGCACCAGTCGTGCAAGTTGAAGGGAGGACTTTTCCAGTTGACATACGCTATCACCCTGTTGCTACAGATGAAGAACAAGTTCTCAAACACTGTATTCAAGAAATTGAACGAGAACCGTACTCCAAAGTTCAAGATGTCTTGATTTTTCTTGCGGGGGAACGAGAAATTTTCCACTGGTCGCGCTGGTTTCGACGATATTACGGCTCGACGTATGAGATCTTACCGCTTTATTCGCGCCTACCTTCACGAGAACAGCAGCGCATTTTTAGTTCTTCCAAAACTCGTCGTATATTACTAGCCACAAATGTTGCCGAGACCAGTCTGACGGTACCAAATATTAAGTTTGTCATCGATTTTGGTCGAGCGAGAATTAGCCGATATAGTTTGACGTCGAGAATTCAACAACTTCCCATCGAACGCATTTCTCAAGCTAGTGCAAACCAGCGCGCAGGCCGTTGTGGTCGTCTTGCACCAGGTGTTTGTTTTCGTCTCTATGACGAAGCAGATTTTCTCAAGCGGGACCAATATATCATCCCCGAAATTAAAAGAACGAACCTAGCGTCTGTAGTCCTACAAATAAAAGCTTTTGGTTTTGGTTCCATAGAAACTTTTCCATTTTTAGATCGCCCCACCGATCGAGCTTTCACAGCCGCCCTTAAACTGCTCGAGGAATTAGGGGCACTCGTCGACGATCGTATCACGATGCGTGGTAAGAAAATGGCGGCGATCCCGATTGACGCGCGACTTGCACGAATGTTATTAGAAGCCCATAAACAACAATCGCTCAGGGAAGTTCTCATTATTGTGTCCGCGTTAGCGATACAAGACCCGTTCCAAAGACCGCTTGACAAGCAGCAGCCAGCTGATCAAGCGCACCAGCAATTCAAGGATGCGAAATCGGACTTTCAAACCTATATCAATCTTTGGAACTGGGCAGAAAAGTCACGTAGAGATTTATCTCGAAGTGAGTTTCAACTCGCTTTGGAGTACGCTTTTGTGTCCAGAGTTCGTTACGAGGAATGGCGTTCGCTACATCGTCAATTGAGTTTAAGCTGCAAACGGCTCGGAATGCGTTTGAATACGCACAATGCATCTTTCAAAGAGATTCACGGTGCGTTGTTGAGTGGCTCACTTGGCTTCATCGGGTGTCGTATAGACGACGACAGATATGTTGGTGTAAAAGGAACGAATTTTTTCTTGTTTCCAGGTTCTACCTTAGCAACTAAAAAACCTAAGTGGATTATGTCGGCAGAAATATTTGAGACTTCAAACAAGTTTGCGCGTGGTATCGTTGGCATTCATCCCAATTGGATAGAACACTATGCGGAACACATCGCGACGAAAAAGCACCACGATCCGTATTGGGATACAAGTCGGAATGAAGGTATGATTTTACTAGATATTGCTGTGTATGGTTTGTTGATTGTGAAGGATCGTATCGTTCGTTTAGCCGAAGTTGACAACAATTTAGCGCGCGAGTTCTTTTTACTCCATGGTTTGGTCAAATCGAAAGTCCCGGTTGAGTGTAAAGAAATTCAGCGAAATCAGACGCTGGTTACTACCCTCACAGAATTGCAAATCCGCCAGCGACGTTTAGATTTAGTCGCTGGCGATGAACATTTACGGGAGTTTTACCGCGAGCGACTCCCTGCAAACGTCATGAGTTCATCGTCATTAGTCGTTTGGTACCGTCAAGCTTCTTTGAGAGAGAAAGCGCGTTTACAAATGTCGCCTGAACACGTTTTGCGTAAAAAGGCGATCCACCTTCGTGAAGATGCCTTTCCATCTACTCTAAAGATTAAATCAAGAGAATACCCATTACAGTATGTGTTTGGTCCGGGACAACCAGACGATGGTGTCTCGGTACAAGTTTCGAGTTCGGAACTAGCAGAATTATCGGCTGCAGCTTTGGAATGGGTCGTTCCAGGATTCATGGAAGAGAAATGTCAAGAGTTACTTCGTGGTTTGCCGAAAAATATCCGTAAAAAGCTATCTCCTATCTCGGATCATTTAAAACAAATCTTACCGACATTAGTCAGTCCTGAAGTCTTTCGTGTAGGGCGATTCGTCGAAGCGTTATCCCGGGAAGTACACAATAAATTTAAGGTTTCAATTGACCCACGATTGTGGAATTTGTCCAAGTTATCACGACATTTAACGATGAACGTACAGATTTGTTCCGACGATAACATCGTCATTGATCAGGACAGAAATGTCGAGATGTTATGTGCGCGTCATATAGCAAGTATCAGTAAGCAAGTAGATGAGAAACATTTGGCTAAGTACGAACAGATGGGATTGACTCAATATCCAAAGTCAGGATTAGATGCCCAGTTTAAGGTCGAATATTTCGGTGGATCGTGCTTGGTTTATACGGTTTTGGAAGATCAGATCTCTAACGTCGACTTAAGAGTGGAAGTTGTCCCGAAACGTCAGTATCAGAAAAACTTACGCGGTTTGTGTCGATTTGTCGCACTGCAAGAAGGTCAATCTAAACGTTATCTACAAGAAGAATTCAACAAAGATCTACGATTATTGCAACATGCTGCGGAAGTAATCGAAGCGAGCGATTTCTTCGACGACATCCTCTTGACTTCCATCAAGAAGATATTCTTTACAAAAGGTAATTTGCCATCGACACGCGCCGAGTTCGATACTCTTGTACGTAGTCATCGGAGTGAACTCATTCCACAAACATTGGAACTTATGAATTGGGTTTCGGATTTGGTATCGCAACGAAAACAGATTGTGTTGGCGTTAGATCAGTTAACGTCTCCTGCCTTTGACATGTCAAAACAAGATGCGTTTAGTCAGTTAGATACACTTTTCGCAGAGGGTTTTCCGTATATTCTCTCACAAAGTATCTTGGAAAATATTCCACGATATTTGAAAGCGTTGCTACACCGTATCAGTTCTTTACAAGGTAGATTAAGCAAAGATCTACTTGGAGTACAAGAAATTCAGACCTGGGAAAAGCGATTGTCGCAACTCACGGAAAACGAGATAGGAATGGAAGCCCAAGATCATGTATTTCAGTTGTTACAAGAATTTCGAATTTCGTTGTTTTATCAGGGTATGAAGACGAAAGTACCGGTTTCGGTCAAACGCCTTGAAAAAGTATTTGAAAAATATGAACCTTTGCAGAAAATCTAGTTGAGAATTCAAACACCTAAGTTGAAATCGAATAATGGAGAAATAATGGAGAAATAATGGAGAAATAATGGAGAAATAATGGATTTATACTTAAATTTCTTATAATACACATTGAAAATTGCACATAGTTAACACTATGTTTTTGAACTTACAACTGAGGACTTCGACTATGAATAATGAAATCAACAAATCGCTTACTTTTGGAATTGGTGCCGTGATGGCTGCTTCCCTTGGAGTATCGGTTGGCGCTTCTTTAGAAGACGAAGCTGATACCGTTTTTGTCTTAGATTCACTTGACGATCACGACATACTTTCCTCCGACGAAGAGGGAGAGTGTGGCGAAGGCAAATGTGGCGACGATGGTGAAGACGACGAAGGCGAATGCGGCGAAGGCAAATGCGGCGAAGACGGGGACGACACCGAAGGTGAATGTGGCGAAGGTAAATGCGGCGAAGATTCCGACGGCGACGACGACTCCGACGACGATGACTCCGAGGAAGAGGGAGAAGAGACTACAGAGGAGTAATCACATCTCGTTTTAGTCCGAGATGTCTGAATGTCATATTGTAGATTCTTGTACCCCGGGAATCTACAATATGACGACATCTTTCCACAATGAATTCTTCTGACCTACTTGAAGGCTCTGGGTTAGGTCTGAGAAGGGGCATGTTCCCTGACCTTCGAAAATATCAAAATCAGGTAGCAAAAACCGTTGATTTTTTTGAAGTCGCACCCGAAAACTGGATTAATGTTGGTGGCCGTTTTGGGCAGCGATTCCGCGACTTTGCGGAAAAATTTCCTATCGTTTGCCACGGTTTATCACTGTCGCTTGGAAGTCCCCAACCTTTAGATCTGTCGCTGTTAGCGCAAGTTCGAGAATTTCTTCTCGAATTTGACATTAAGTACTACTCCGATCACCTGAGTGCTTGTAGCGACAACGGACACCTGTATGACCTCATGCCTATTCCGTTTACAGGAAGTGCTGTACGGTACGTTGCCGAACGCATACGGACCGTTCAAGATTTTCTAGAGCGACGTATAGCAATTGAACATGTGTCTTACTATGCAAGTCCAGGGCAAGAATTGAGTGAAATCGAGTTCATTACCTCCATCTTGGATGAAGCCGATTGCAACCTTTTACTAGACGTCAACAATGCATATGTGAATAGCATTAATTTCGGCTACGATCCTAAAGAGTTTTTGGATGCCATGCCCATGGAACGGGTTACGTATATTCACATCGCGGGCCACTATAAAGAAGCTGAAAATCTCCGCGTCGATACCCACGCTGCTAATGTCATCGAACCCGTCTGGGATCTGCTCGAACACGTATACAGCAAATTTGGGCAAGTACCGACACTGTTGGAACGTGACTTCAAGTTTCCACCTGTGCCGAAATTATTGCTGGAAGTCAAACGTATAAAACAACTTCAACAACAGTATTCGGAAGAATCAATCAGTTCTTGATCCATTGAATTCAAAGACAACTAATGAATTAAAGTTTCAGTCAATTCAGTATGCGTTCGCACGGTGTATCCGAGATCCAGAACACCACAAACCTCCTGAGAATGTCTCCGCGCAACGGATAGCGGTTTATCAAAGACTGTTCTATAACAATATTGAATCGTTTTGTGGTAGAACTTGCAAGAGTTTTCGAAAAATCATTACGGATGAACGTTGGCATGTATTGATTCGCAGTTTCCTGCAACAACACGAATGTGAATCTCCCTACTTCAAAGACATACCGCTCGAATTTTTATCTTTTTTGTCTAGTGTAGAAGATTCTTTGTTGTCGGATTATCCGTATGCTATAGAACTGTGTCACTTTGACTGGGTTCAAAGGGAACTAGATTTAGCAGCTGATCCAACACCTCCGAAAAATTTCAATCTAAATAATTTAGTGCAAAAACTTGTACTTTCGCCGAATGCGAGATTGCTATCATATCGGTGGCCAGTGCATGATTTGAAACTCATTGAATCTTTAAAAAATAGCTCGTCACAAGGTCCATATTGGTTTATTTTTATACGCAATTTACGCAATCGAGTGGAACGAATTAGTTCTAATGCGCGGACGATTCGTGCGGCGGAACTATTACAAGAACCTAAAAGTGGTATGCAGATACTAGATATACTCGCAAATGAATGGAATGTACCAGCTCAATCACTAGGTAAACAGTTGTTTGCTATGCTTGGTCAGCTAGTAAAGAAACACGTAATCTTCATCGTCGACTAAACTTATTTTGGCTCATTTCTCTCGCTGCAAGTTTTGCTTGGATGAATTCAGAGTGGCGTAAATGAAGCAAATCCGCCAGTTTTCGTATAACCCCTTCTTCATAGTGAAAACAGGAGTTATCGACTGAATTCATGTACCACAAGTGGGTCATTAACCGGATTTTCTCACTCAATGTTAATTGTTCATTCAGTTGGCGAGTGAACGGATACATACTAGTCGTTGTTCGACGTTTTTGTGAAGCTAGTGAAAGGACTTGATCGGCATACGGTTCATCTATGTCGTATAGCGAAATCAACGAGTTTTTAATGAATTGCAATTCAACTGGATCAAGTTGATGATCCGCCCATGCCACCTCCAATAGAGCCATCGCGGCGGCTAGTGGTACGAGTTGTTTTTCATCAATAGTTTCAGTGTGACGAGGTGAATTTCGAGTGAATATTTCTAATACACGATCGAACATTAAGCTAGCCTTGTTGCAACTTCGTTACAATTACTCCTGAATTATTGGTTTTCTCCATTATTTCTCCATTATTTCTCCATTTTTTCTTCATTATTTATTCACAATGGATAAAATAACCATACTATGATTTTGTATTACAGGACTTAACATGGATGTACAGCACACCATAGCAAAAGCAGTTGATGCTATTGGGGTCGGAGTCCACACCGGCGAGCGATCGCGAATCTCAATTCGCCCCGCGCCGTCGAATTTTGGGATTCAGTTTGTTCGGGATGACTTTCCGAATACCTTTATTCGGGCGACAGTAGAGCATGTCTCCGACACCACCTTATCTACTAGTATACGTTACAACGACGTCGAGATTGCAACCGTCGAACATTTAATGTCGGCCTTGTGGGGTACCAAAGTCGATAATGCAGTCGTACATGTTCGTGGTGAAGAGATTCCGATACTTGATGGCAGTGCCGAAGGTTTTGTGAATTTAATCGAGATGGCGGGTCTACGTAAGTGTAATGCTCGTCGCCGATTTTTAAAGTTAAAACGAGAAGTTACAACAACCCAAGGTGACGCTGTCGCATCACTTCGCCCATACGACGGTTTTAAAGTAAGATACACCTTTGTTAAATACCACCGCGTATTTAATCGTTATCCAAAAGAGATCGAAGTGGATTTCTCAGTAGATTCGTATATCAACGATGTGAGCAAAGCTCGATCCTTTGGATTGGTGGAAGAGTTGACGCAAGCTCAGTCTGTCAATCGCTGTTTAGGATCGAGTCTAGAGAACGCGGTTGGAATTGACGACAAGGGGATTTTGAATCCGGAAGGTTTACGTTATAAAGATGAATTCGTTAAACATAAGGTTTTAGACGTTATCGGTGATTTGTACTTGCTTGGGATGCCACTGTTGGCTGAATTTGAAGGTTACAAATCTGGGCATGCTTTGAACAACAAACTTATTCGCGCTGTGATTCGAACTCCTGAAGCGTGGACGATAGTGGATTCTGACGGTAACGAGATCTACGAAGACGGTGTAATCTACCGACCATTACACTTCAGATACGACTAAAACCCCGCTATTACCTTACAATTCAGTTACACACCCTGTCGAGTTGTGTAAACTGAGTACTTCGACCTTGTTGAATGAGTGAGAGGTCTGTGTAGTAACCAATGAAGGTACGAACTCGGGTTGCCCCTTCACCGACTGGTGATCCCCATCTAGGCACAGCATATGTGGCACTATTTAATAGAGTATTTGCCCATCAATGCAACGGGCAGTTTGTGTTACGGATCGAGGACACCGATCAAGAACGTAGTCGTCAGTCTTCCGTTAAAGCTATACAAGATACACTGCGTTGGCTAGGACTAGATTGGGACGAAGGGCCAGATATCGGTGGTCCTTTTAGTCCATACATCGCTAGTGAACGTTTGCAGATATACCAGTCCATTGCAGATAAACTCTGCGAAACGGGGATGGCATTCCCGTGTTTTTGTAGTAAAGAGCGACTCGCAGATGTTCGCGCGCATCAGCGCGAACGAAAGTTAACCCCAAAGTACGACGGACACTGTGTTTCCCTGTCACGACAAAAAGTTTCTTCGTTAAAAGCAGCTGGTAAACCTTTTGTTATACGTTTGTTGGTTCCTAACGATGGTGTATGTGAGTTTCATGACCAACTACGCGGGAAAATCACGGTTCCGTGGAGTCAGGTAGATATGCAGGTTTTGCTTAAATCAGATGGTTTTCCAACCTATCATCTCGCGGCAGCCGTTGATGATCATTTGATGGAAATCACTCACATTTTTCGGGGTGAAGAGTGGTTAAGTTCTTGTCCGAAACAGCAGTTGATTTATCAAGGACTTGAATGGCAGGTACCGGCGTTGTATCACCTTCCGTTATTGCGCAACAGTGATCGTTCTAAACTATCGAAACGAAAACAAGCAACATCGATCAATTACTATAAACGCAGCGGATTTCTACCAAAAACACTATTGAACTATCTGGCAACAATGGGTTGGTCTATGCCCGACGAACGTGAGAAATTTACGATGCAAGAATTTCAAAAACATTTTGATCCGACCCGACTTTCTACCACTGGACCAGTGTTTGACATCGATAAATTGAAATGGCTCAACGGTGAGTACATTCGTGAACTTTCGTTAGCACAATTTAAAGAACAACTATTGGACTGGTCTTTTGGTGAACAACGTTTAGAACGAATTTTGCAACTAATGCAGGAACGTACCGAAAAATTTGATGATGTGTTCACGAAAATGGACTATTTAATTGGCGATCGTGTCGAGGTGGTTGCGTCGCAATTTGAGGACAGTGCGCTCACACGCGAGGACTGTTTGCGTGTCTTAGAATTTACACAGCGAAAACTAAATTTAGTTGAACCCTGGAATCGCGACGAAATTTTCAAAGAACTCAAGCAATTGTCGGTTGTGATGAACTTAAAATTCCGTGATTTTCTGAAACCACTTTTCATCGCTATCTCGGGTCGCTCGGTGTCGCTACCATTATTTGATTCGATTGAGATTCTAGGTTCAGACATCACTATGAGTCGATTACGGTCTGCCATAGTTAGTTTAGGTGGAATCTCGAAAAAACAATTGAAAGTTTTCGACAAAGATTGGCAATCGCTGCACTCACATCCGTTAGAATGATGGTCGACAGTATTAAGTTTAGAGAACTCAAAGAACAGTTCTGAAACAAATAGATGTGGGGCCATAGCTCAGCTGGGAGAGCGCGACAATGGCATTGTCGAGGTCGGGGGTTCGATCCCCCCTGGCTCCACCACCACACTCATGGGCGAACTGAGCACTGCGTTTTAGATATAGCTCGCCAACAGTGTTGCAATACCTAAAAACACAAAGAATCCTACAACGTCTGTAATCGTTGTCAAGATGATCGACGACGAGGTAGCGGGATCTTGTCCGAATCGAGCTAGCAGGATCGGTACCAATGCACCGGAGATTCCAGCGACCGCTAAGGCTAGAATCATCGAAATCGAGATGATTAAAGATAACCCAATTGATTGTTGCCAGAGGAAAACTGCCAAACCACACACGACAGCAATTAGAAATCCATTAATCAATCCCACTACTAGTTCTTTTCTCGACAGTGCAAACCACTGTCTAAAACTGATTTCACGTAAAGCTAGACCTCTAATCGCTACTGCCATGGCTTGTGAACCAGCATTTCCGCTTTGACCTGCCACCACCGGCAATAGTACAGCTAATGCAGTGAATTGCGCGACAAGATTTTCGAACACTCCAACTACAGCCGCCGCTAAGAATGCAGTAAACAAATTGATATACAACCAAGGTAGGCGGTGTTTAATCGACCGGAGACCGCTTGACAATGCCCGTTCCTCGGTACTTACACCGACCATTCGTTGTAGGTCAGCTTGGGTATCTTGCTGAATCACGCTTGTTAATTTGTTATGTGTCACGACTCCTAGTAGTTTTTGTTCTTCATCCAGAACTGGTAAAACGTCGATGTCGCTTTCCTCAAGGATTTTGATTACCGTGTTATGTGAATCGGTGATGTTTACGAATCGAGTCACGGGTTCCATAATTTCACGAATCCGTGCGTCTCCTTGAGTGAGTGCGAGTGCATGTGTCGTAACTCGACCAAGTAAACGGTTGCGGTGATCGACGACTAGTTGAGTGAGTGCGATGTCAGCAGACTCAACCCGAATTTGCTCAATTGCTTCATTGACTGACATTTCCACGAACACAGTTCCGGCGGTAGAACTCATCAATGTTGCAACCGATTCTGGAGAAAATTGCAAAACTGCTTCGATCGATTTCCGCGAACCCGTGTCAAGAACATCAAACAGTTTTGCCCGTTCCTCTTCGTTCCAAGTAGCTAACAATTTCAAAATCACTCGTGGGGGAGCTGCTAGTAAGACTTCGACTTTTGTCGGCGAGTCTAATTCGAGGAAAAGAAGCTGAGCTCGAGCTGGAGAAAGAAAATCGATGATTTCAATTAGGGAATCAATTGGTAACCGCGCCGATTCAGCGACAAGTTCGTCATCAGGTAGTGCTTGTAATACATCAGCCGCTTCTGTAGGAAACAACTCGACGTACTGTTGACACAGTAGATCTATAGTTGCGTTAGCTGTAAGACTCATACCTATTTCGATACGGGTTTGGAGAGTGATTTTGCTACATCAAACAACGTATTCAAGATTTCAACGACGAGAGGTGAAGATTCTTCCTCGATATCTTCTGGCGTGACCTCGTAATCAGTTACGTGTGTCCAGCGAAGTATGCCAATAGCGATACCACCTCGATCAACGACGGGTAATCGGTCAATACGATGCCAATCTTCCAACTCGATCACCGCTTGAATTGGGGCGTTAGCAGGTAATAGAGCAGTCCTAAGCACGCAACTCTTGATTGGTTCATGTTTTCCTGATCGTATGAGTTTCGTTTCGTCGACTAGCCCTAATACTCGTTCGTCTAATGACAGGATTAGAACGTTCTCACTTTCTTCAAGTTCAAGTTCACGCAGTTGTCGAATTACACTACTACAAGTTTCATCTTCTCGAAACGAGACGAAATCTTTGTCAGCAACTGTGGCTACCGTGTTTTTTGCAAAGCGCACATATCGTTGTATCGCACGTACTTTTTTTCCATCCTTTATTTTTTCAACAACTTCTCTCCGAACATCCTCTGGGATTCGGCGGGCAAGACGAATGACCGTATCGATACTACCACGATTCATCCAGTCGGCTATGTCATCAGCGGGTTTCGATTGAATGTACTTCATTGCCCATAGTCTCGCCGAGAAAGCCAATACTTCGACCCTAACTAAGGTTGGTAACGAATCCAATATTCTGTACGCTTCTTCGCTAGGGGTGCTGTTTAGAGTTTGGGAAAATTCCTCCGGGTGACCTTTTGCAAAATTGAACAATAAGCCATTTGGCGAAATGTCAAATGTTGGTGTGCTAGTAGAAGTTGTATTCATGAATCAGGTGAAAGAACCACAAATGTAGATTGAGTGAATCGAGAGGTGGGGATATAAGCTGTACCGGATTCGGTCATTATTTGTACACGGGTTCGTTTTATGTCGATAACCGAGCCTTCAATACCCTCGATCTGTATGCGATCCCCCACTGCAATTTGTTGCAATTCTCGACTGGCGACCAGATTTGCTACATGAAAACGTGCCCCGATCCCGATGGCGATACCAACGGAAGCAAGAATAATCCCAATTACGACGATGATTGCATTGCCTAAGAACGAAATGTCAACTTCAACTTGTTGTAGTCCGACAATGACACCGATAAACAAGACACTTGTGTACCCGATTGTACCCACAGTGTTTGCGAGGCGAGTTTCAGAAATCGATCGACGCACGAAGTCACGGACCGCAACTCCTAGAAGATGACCTACAAGAACGACGATTGCACATAGCAAAATTTCTGGAATACGTTCGGTAAGGCCACCGAGAACTCCAAATTCGTTCTTTTTGTCTAATTCGACAAAGGCGTAGGCCACTGACACAAAGACAAATGTCCACAAAGAAATGGGACCAGCACGTCGAAAAGTCATTTCGAGACTTTTGATAGGTCCCTCGGAACCACGATTAATTCGTTCCGCTAACCGTACAAAGATAAATCGTGCGATTAATCCAATGATGAACCCACCGACGACTATAACAATGGCAAAAAACTCCGTGGAAACCAGTAGATTTGTTGTTAACTCTGTAAGATTATTTTCTTCCATCTGTTTTGATTCCATCTGGTTTTCGAAAAAAGTATCCGTTTCGGTACTTTGCCGATTGATTTTTAAGTCCTAAGGTTATTACCGAAATCTAAATCACTCAAAGCAATGTTTGAATTATAGAATCACGTTCGCAGTGCCGGTTTTAATCCTCGTAAAATACACAGGATGTAACATGGATTAGCACTGACATTGGGTCTATTTCGTCGCATTTTTGAAAAACCTTGGCTGGACCAAGGCGATCAAATTCAAGAATTACAAACCTCTACTTTTCGCGCCCACAGTCGCAAAGTCGCGCTCGTCGTGTTTCTTTTTGTTGTGGGTAGCGTATTCTTTCTTTTGTTTGCCGCCGCGCACATGCGAATTGTGCTGGCAACCGATTGGGTGCCGATGCCGGAACCCGATTTACTTTGGATTAACACTATTATTTTGGTTGTGGTTAGTATTGCTTTAGAAGTATCTAGACACAATATCAACAAAAATAAACGAGAGAAATTGTTTTCTTCGTTTCTTACGGCTGGATTATTGACCGCATTTTTCATTGTCTTGCAGTGTTTTGCCTGGCTGGAGTTAATCGATCTAGGGTATGCGGCGCAGCGAAATCCAGCGAATGCGTTTTTTTACGTTCTGACGGCTTTTCACGCCCTTCACCTGCTGGGCGGGTTGATTGCGTGGTGGCGAGCCTTAGTAAAGATTCGATCTACCGAAGTTGAATATGCAGAAGTTCGTTTAGGAGTCGAATTATGTGCTATTTATTGGCACTTTTTACTCTTTGTCTGGATCATTGTTCTAGCACTTTTCATTAGTACTTAATTTGAACTCGTCACAGATTGCACCGCAACGGCTCGTACTTTGTATTGAGGGTATGACTTGTGCCGCATGTGTCAATAGGCTCGAAACTGCATTTCAGAAGGTTGCTGGAATATTGCAGAGTTCGGTGAATCTAGCGACTGAACGTGCACAGATCGAGTTCGACTCAGCAAAACTCTCTCTTGATGACATTGTTAACACAGTCTCTAGGACTGGTTTTGTAGTAGGGACCGAAGCGCGCATGTTCAAAGTTCGCGGTATGACTTGTACTTCTTGTGTTAACAGAGTACAAGGAGCGTTACAAAATATCACAGGAGTCCTTAGCGCCGAAGTGAATTTGGCTACTGATTCTGTAACTGTCGAATACTTACGCGATGTTGTGTCAGAATCCATAATGGTCGATAGTGTCGCGAAAGCTGGTTACTCACTGTTTGCAGTTGAAACCAGTGGAAATCACATGGTCGAGTTACAACAGCAGGTCGACAAAGAAAAACGGGCCATCATTGTATCAACGATACTGACGTTACCGTTAGTTTTACAAATGGTTGCGCAATTCCTCGGTTGGGAACAAATTCATTGGATGCCAGCGGCCGAAGTGTTATTTGCAACACCAGTGCAATTTTGGTTTGGTCGTCGTTTTTACGTGGCTGCGTATCAAGCACTAAGGGCGGGTACGGCAAATATGGACGTCCTAGTAGTTTTAGGTACTTCAGCGGCGTATTTGTACAGCTGGTATTTGTTGATTACTTTAGGTGAAGCTGCTGAAGGTCTGTTGTACTTTGAGTCTGCAGCTGTGATAATCACGCTAGTTTTGTTAGGCAAATATCTTGAATCTCGTGCGAAACGGCGAACATTTGCATCAATCCGCGAATTGTATAAGCTGCGTCCGAGAACCGCGTCTGTTTTGCAAACTAATGGCGAATATGTCGAGACGTTAACTGAACAACTCAAAGTTGGTAATGAGGTGCTCTGTTTGCCTGGTGATCGAATTCCTGCTGATGGTGAGATTGTGATTGGGGAAGCTAGTGTCGACGAGTCGTTAGTTACGGGCGAGAGTACTCCTTTACCGCGGAAATTCGGAGATCTGGTCATTGAGGGCTCGACGAATATCGACGGACGATTAGTGATTCGGGTTACCAAAGTAGGTATCGAAAGTACGCTCAGCAAGATTGCTAGTTTAGTAGAAAGTGCGCAATTGGGTAAGACCAATATCCAACGACTAGTGGATTGGGTAAGTGGTATTTTCGTTCCGGTAGTCATAGCAATTGCGTTATTCACGTTTGGTGGCTGGGTGTTTTTGGGTGATGGCGATATTGAGACTGCCCTAATCAATGCCGTGTCGGTATTAGTTATCGCTTGTCCCTGTGCATTAGGATTAGCGACACCTACCGCTGTCATGACAGGAACTGGTGTGGCCGCGCGTGTAGGAATCTTGTTCAGAGACGTCGAAGCTCTTGAGTATGCTCATGGAGTCCAAGATGTAGTATTTGACAAAACTGGTACTTTGACATATGGTTCGCCTGTGTTAACGGACATTAAGGTTCTTGACGAGACTGACGGTGTTTCAGTCAAGACAGTACTTGAAATTGCGGCTAGCTTGCAGGTTTTTAGCAAGCATCCAATCGCGTCGGCTTTTCTTAGTCGGGCTTCCGACGACGAAATCGAGGTATCCGAACCGACGCAATTTAAATCGTATGTTGGTGAAGGTGTTATAGGTACCTTAGACTCCAGAACTTGGTTATTGGGAAACGAAAAGTTATTGCGTCGATTTGACGTACATACCAAATCTAGTTCAGCTGATGCCAACAATATTTGGCTGGCTAATGAACAGCGAGTTGTAGCGATGTTTGCCTTCGTTGATCAAGTACGAGAAAGTGCAAAGGATGCTGTACAGCAGCTTTCGGCGATGAAGATTAATTCACACATTCTTTCAGGCGACGACGAGGCAGTAACCCGTACCCTAGCTGCGGAGCTAGGGGTTTCTTCTTATTGGTTTCGGCAAACTCCAGAAGCCAAAGTTGAACGTGTTGCCAAGCTGCAACGCAACTCATCCGTCGCAATGGTTGGGGACGGCATCAATGACGCCCCAGCGTTAGCACAATCTCGCTTAGGGATTGCGATGGGAACCGGTACGGATGTCGCGATGGAAACCGCTTCAGTTACTCTTATGCGATCAGATCCGACTTTAGTGGCGGCTACCTTATCTGTGAGTAAACGTACTTTTCGAAAAATACAACAGAATTTATTCTGGGCATTTATCTATAACTTGATAATGATTCCATTAGCTTGCCTGGGCTACTTAAACCCAAGCATAGCAGGTGCGGCGATGGCTTTTTCTAGCGTTAGTGTCGTCGGAAATTCATTACTACTCCGTCGGTGGAAACCACCCAAGGCATGAATTCCACTGGTGACCAATTTACCACTTTTGTGAGCCTGAGGAATGAGATGAGAAATTTCAAACTTCGAATGGTACTGTGTGTCTTATTTGCTTGTTTAATTGGGTGTCTTTCTGCGCAAGAACCAACAGAAAATCAAGCACCTTCAAACAAAGTTTCACCACAAGAACGCTTTGAAAGCGAGATTGAATCTATCAAAGAAGAAGTTGTCGCGCAAGTTGAGAACACTTTCTCTGAGTACGATACTAATGATGATGAGAAACTAAGTTGGGACGAGTATCGAGAGATATATGTACTTCAAGCTAACGACATCAAGAAACGTATCGAGCAGCTAGAAGCACAAAACCTAGAGGTTCCGGAAGAACTGACAATAAGGCTTCGGCGTGCCGAAAGTGATAATCCTAGAATTCCAGAAGAAAACGAACGAAGGGAAGAGTTTGCCTTGATGGATACAGACAAAGACGAACATCTAACTACAGAAGAACTGACAAATTATCGAATTGAACAAATTGATAAACGGCTACAAATGCGTTTACAACAAGAACTCGATGCAATAGATTCCAAGACTGAAGACGTTAGGGAAGAATAATAGATTCTTCGCTGTCAGATTTTACTCTAACGGTTTGAAGACTCTGGATCGATTGGAATTCAAGTGAATTGACACACTAGGGGGTAAACTGAATGTCAGTTCAAATTGACCGATCACATGCCCCTTAGCGGTTACAACATCCTCAAGCAAATAAGCCTCTTTGATGATCTTCACAACACTGCGTTGTAATGTTGTAAGTTCGATCTTGTCCGTCAATTGAGCTAACCGTTCAGATACATTTTCATGTGCTTGTTCGAGTGTAACTACCAGTGCAGGTGGGATTGTTATCCGAAGTTCAATGTCTCCAATAATGAAACCTGCCGCTTCAAGATGGGGTGCGAATTGTTCAAATTCGTTAAATAACTTGGTGATCGTTTTTCGAACACCTTGACGGCTCAAGTCAGACACTTTACTCGCAACTTCCTCACCGTCGGCTTGGAGGCGTTCAAAGATCTGATCTTTCGTTTTCTTGAATTGTTCAAAAACCATTTTGGAATCTCAATATTTGTAAGTTGTAACTCTTGGTTCGGTGCTTTAGCGATATTATTCTGTTAAGATCTGTCGTAGAAGGCCATTAGTCTCCGTTAAATATTCCTTTATCGACGAGAAGATTACGAAACCGTTTTGACAAACCAACTTGTCTTAGTTTTCGTTCTGCGACATTAAGGTTGCAAGCTATCTCTCAACTATTTATTTAGATTTTACGACCTGCTTTTGAGTTTAGTTTATTCTTGCTAGATTTACTATACTACTTAACATACAAATTAAGATTTTGAAAGAAATCTTTTACGCAATTGTTAGTCTCTGATATAAACGACTAACTTCTTCCTCCACTGCTAATTCTAACTGAGTTAAATCTTGGTTGTTGTGAATACAAACATCGGCTTGAGAAATTCGTTCGTCGTCACTCAGTTGTGAATTTAAACGCGCTTCGATAGCACTCCGTGTAGTTTGATCTCGAGCTAGAGCGCGTGAAATGATTTGTTCACGTGGTGAAACGATCAACCAAATTTCATCGACGAGGTTTTGCCAACCGGCTTCCAGCAGAATAGCGGCTTCGAACACAATTGGGGTTCTTGGATGGTTGCGGCGATACGATTGAATCCTTTCAAAAGCTAGAGTCTTAATCGCGGGCCACACAATATCTGTAAGGGAGTTCATCTTTTCTGCGTCGTAAAACACCAAGGTACCAAGTTTGTCTCTATTAATTGTCTTGTCTTCGGCGATGATGTTTGGACCAAAGACTTCGACAAGTTGTGAATAAGTTTGGGTGTTAAGTTTATAAGATTCGTGTCCAAGTAAATCAGCGAATATAACGTGGAAACCGTGCTTATTTAGGATCTTTGATACGGTTGATTTACCGGAGGCTGTACTGCCAGTCAATCCTATTACGATCATAAGCTAAATCGATCTGATATACGGTAGGCGGTAAGCACTAACACGGGCGAAGCATATAAGTCGCAACAAGAACCGACGAGTGTACTGTTGCTAATTGAAAGAATGAATTTGAGTGTCCCTATTCTCCAAGTCGGGTAGTTCATCAGTCTCGCAATCGCGCGGTTGAAATAGCGCACAACCGCCGAGTAGTAGGACTAGGCTAAGGCAAAAGACTAAGAAGCCTGTGCGGGCTCGCGATTTCCAAGAACTTTGTAACATCCTAATCTCCTTTCGATTATTACGGCTGAAGAATTTATTACGAACTGTCGGCATGACAAATTAGCTAACCGCAAAACATTATCATTATGCACTTACACTACCAGTGCATTTTTTTCTAATCCCTAATCTCTTTCCCTCTAATTCACTAGAGACAGATTGAAATCTCATACTAAATCCACTAATCCGTACGTACGTGACCTTGTTCTTTTGGGAGCTGGTCACGCGCATGTTCAGGTACTACGGTATTATGGGATGAACCCTCAACCAGGTATACGAGTAACCGTGGTAGCTCGGGAACCACATTCACCCTATTCGGGGATGCTACCAGGGTACGTCTATGGACGATATTCGTGGGAGGAGATTCACGTCGATCTTGCGAAACTTACTACTTACGCCAACGCACGCTTCATTGCTGCTGAGGCGATACGAGTCAATCCCGATCAAAATACGATTAGCTTCGAATCTCGTCCAGATTTACGTTATGACAGTCTTGCCATCAATACTGGTGGTGAACCAGGTATCAAATTTCGTGCGTTAGATCATGTAGTACCGGTAAAACCTATCGGCAAGTTTACTAAGAATTGGGAACAGATTCTAAAAACTATTGATCCTACTAAGCAACGAAAGTTAACGATCGTTGGAGGTGGTCCTGGTAGTGTTGAGGTGGCACTCGCGATACGAGAATTACACGGTAACGCTTTTGTGATCACACTAGTAACTGCCGATCCATTTTTACTTGCTCAACACAATCGCGGCGTTCGAAGAATTACTGAAAAAGAGTTAGCTCGTAGTGGTATCGAATATCGCTTCAACTACTGTGTATCTGATATCGACGACGAGCATGTGACATCAGAAGATGGAGACCGTATCAAAACCGATCTGGTCCTTTGGGTTGCCGGGGTAGAAGCACCGAGTTGGATCAGCGATTCTGGATTTGACGTTGATCGTGACGGATTTCTAAAGGTCGACAGGAATTTGCGAAGTTTATCTCATAAAAATGTTTTTGCGGCCGGCGATATGGTGTGTTTAGTAGGTCAAGAACGTCCAAAGTCTGGTGTATATGCCGTTCGTGCTGGACCAATCCTTTCACAAAACACACACCGGTTTCTTGCTAATCGCCGCTTAAAGAAGTACAACGCACAAAGACTAGCTTTAGCAATTTTGCGTTTACCTGACAATCAGGCACTAGCTTCTAAAGGTCCCCTTTGCCTGAAATCTAAGTTAATCAGTGTTTGGAAACATCGAATCGATGTCAAATTTATGCAACGATTCGAACGTTTTCCAATGGTTAAACCAGCATTTTTGCAACCGAAAAGGTTCAAGGACTCAAAAGAATTAGCTACCAGCATGCGATGTGGTGGTTGTGGCTCTAAACTTGGCGCAAGTTTACTTGATCGAGTCTTGAAACGACTCGGTACAGCCGAAAATCGAGAATATCTCACTGGTATTGGCGACGATAGTGCTATCGTTGAAGTTCGCACCGAGTCAATCGCCGCTACGTGTGATCAATTTCGTTCGATGATTACCGATCCTTATCGATTTGGGAGAATTTGTGCTAATCACGCGTTGAATGATTTATACGCTATGGGAGCAGAACCGAGTATCGCGTTAGCGATGGTCACAATCCCGTTGATGAACTCTACACTGATGGAAGAGGATTTATATCAAACATTAGCTGGCGCACTCTACGCTTTTCGTCAAGCAAACGTGCAGTTAGTGGGTGGGCACTCAGCAGAAGGACCAGAATTGACTTTAGGTTTTGCAATTATGGGTAGTTCCCCTACAAAACCGTTCCTCAAGTCGAATATGCTTGTTGGACAGGATTTAATCTTGACTAAACCACTAGGGACTGGCCTTATTCTCGCAGGAAATATGCACCTAAAGACACGTGCGATGGACCTGGTCAACTGTATTGAAATTATGGAACAGTCGAATGCGGAAGCAGCGAGTATTTTTGCGAATTGTGAAGCTTCCGTAATGACGGACGTAACGGGATTTGGATTGTTAGGGCATGTTGCGGAATTATCGTTGCATTCAAACGTTCAAACTCATCTTAACTTGAATAAGGTTCCCTTAATGTCAGGTGTTAAGGAACTGGTCACTGCTAATATTCGAAGCTCACTGCATGACAGTAATCAGCAGGTCTTACCAAAATACGAAATTGCAGCTGAGATCAAAACACGCGAATTAGTTCCACTACTAGATCCGCAGACTTGCGGTGGACTCATTGCTGCTGTTCCCAAGAATCGCACAGCGGAGTGTCTAGCAGAGCTAAGGAAGACCGGGTATGCAAACGCTAGTGTTGTTGGATCTACAGTCGATATCGGTCGTTCTAAAGTGGGTCTCTAAACCGCCAGCTGTGAGTTAGTGATACTTTCGGCGTCCAGCGTATTGAGAAAATAGCATACACAATCTTGTCTTACGATCAATGGGTCTTCCGTGTACATTGACATGATTGTGTCTTGTCGAACTAAGATATTGGAACCATCGTAGGAGAGATAATCTTCGGTTCGATCCTGTTGCTGTTCGTCGAGTGCTATTAACCGTGTTTTTGGTTTAGCTAGTTTAGCTAACTTTGTTCCTGCTGGTATTGTTTTGAAGTTAAAACGATGTAGAAATGGAGCAAAGTGGGGTACGTCTTCGCTGGTTAGCTCTGCAGCATTTTCGAGTACAACACGTACACTATTTTCAAAAATTTTAAGATCCGAAAAATTGATACTTGGAATGTCCTGTCGGTCCCACAATTTCTGAATGAAGTTCAACACTCGAATCGTACTGTGAGGATCCTGAGGGAGACCAGCTTCGATCGTAAGTGCGATACTAAACTCTGCACAACGGCGAGTAAGTACGCCAGGGGGTTGTTGAGCAAAAATCGCATTTTGACTGAAAAGCCGCGCTGATTGTAGAGTAGATTCGTCCAAACTTGTGATAATGGAATGGTGCGGATTCGGACCTGTGTTGTTGTGAATGTCAAGGGAGTACCAAGGATGTTTTGCGCGGACGAACTCCAATACTTCTCTCGCCCATTGATGGTACGGAGTATCCCCCCGATCCCAGATTCGATTAAAGTCTGGTTGCCCATCTAAGTGACGTAAGTTTCGTTCAGCTGCGGGGAGATTTCCAAGGAGTAATAAGAACGATGGAATGCCTTCATTTTCTAATGCTTCAGAAACAAGGCTGCGGATTGCCTCCCAACCGGATGTTTCATTACCGTGTAACAGAGTCGAAACAAAAAAAGGACGTCGGTCGGATTGACTAAAGTCGAATAAAACCGGTTCATCGTACAGTTGTACGAGTTCTTCCGATCGATAGTTCAGAGCTTCTTTAAACTCGTCTATACTCTTTACGACACGCATTAAATTGGCCAAGTATGGACTGGTTGATTACTTTCTTGGTTTTCGAGATATGTCTGCGCTAAACGCGGGTAGTCGACTCCGTTCTGCTCCACCCATCGCCGTTGCCATGTTGCGCCATTCAGGCCGCTACTTACTCTTTCCTTAATCACTCCCAAGTACTTTTCGATTTCATGTTTCGGTACATTTGAATTAGCTAGACTCTCATGCGCTTCGGGTAGCAATTCATTCAATATCAGTTCATCAACGCGAATTTTTTTACCACCAACCCATTCAATTGTCGCCTCCAAACCGTGTTGAGCGGCTGTATAGAAATTACTTTTAGCAGTTTCAAACGAGATCTCTTGTTCTAACGGAGTCTTGCGACTCGATAGACCGCGAACAAATCCTATAAAGGCTGCACAATTCGAAACACAGTCCAGGACAGTGGGACCGGACGGAACAACTCGATGCTCAATACGTAAATGTGGTTGTCCATCGTAATCAAAACCAATTAATGGTCGATTCCATCGCCAAATCGTACCGTTTTGAAAACGAACGTGCGCATATTTATTAAGAGGTTCAGGTTGCACAAATGGAAGTAAGATAGCATGATCTTCGAGATTTGCTTCAAAAACTTCCATTAGGTTTTCGGCAACGTATCCACGTCCGAAAGTAACTCGACTCAAGTGCCGACTACCAATGTCGATTGCTTGTTCAAATAATGGAACTCTGGTTTCTGCCCAAAGTGCTTTGTCAAAGAGGAAGTTAGAGTTAGCGCTGAGTGCGACCATCGGTGCTGATACAACGAGAGCTGCATTGAAATCTCGGGTAGCGCGATGGGGTTTACACTGCAAGTGAATTTGGAAGCTTGTGGTTGCAGCTTCTAACATCACATCGTCGTGCTTAACATTTAAATCTTCCTGTCCGGAAATATTGATATCCAATTCGCGACCGTCTCGCAACGCGATTAATCGGTCATTTAAAGCTTGGTATCGGACTAGATCGGACATGTTAGCTGAAGTCAGTTGATTTTGTTTAATGGTAGGTAACGTACCGATTTGCATTAACTTAACTCCAAGCGATTGTGCGGCTCGTTGGCACGCGTTCCACGTTGAAAAGAGTTCGTCGTGTAAGCGTGTAAATACCGAACCGGTTAATGCAGTAGGGCTACCATTTAGCTCTACATTGAACTGTGATAGTTCTGGGACTACTAACGGATTTTTTAGATTGTCTAATAATTGACGATTACAACCTTTTGGCAGTCCTTCAGAGTCTACGATCCATGCTTCTAACTCAAAACCAACGATGTCTCCTCGAGTACTAAATTCGCCACTCTTGAACAACCTGCTTAAGTGCTCGGTTTCTTGTTTTAACAAACGACGAAAGCGGCTGAAATCTTCAGCTGCGAAATGTCGGTGTGTAATCTCGTCTCCCACAGATTTGTCTCCACATTCAACAGACGAGTGTAAATTAACACAAAATTTTAATAACAATGATAAATCAGTAGAGGAATTACGATAGGCTGTTGCTTGGAGACGATTGAAGTATGATGGACGCAGACACTGATTGGGTAGTCATATCGGTTACTCCAAGTTATCGTAAGATTTTGGAATTAGAACTTGTTCTTACGGCTATGGGCATCACAGCTCAGATTGAACGGGACGATACTGAGTGGCTGTTACTCACACGCCGGGAATTTGTGGCGAGTGCACAGAAGCAGTTATCGCTTTATCAGTATGAGAACCGGTTTTTTAGTCTGAAGCGTTCCCCTTCACCGGTGCTCGAAAAAGGCTACATTGGTTGTATTGGCTATTTGATTGCGATTTGGTTTGTATGGTTCGTCGACCAGGGTGGTCTTGTACCAGAATTTCAAAAAAACGGAGTGATGTGGGCGTATGCAGTGCGTGAAGGTGAATGGTGGAGATGTTTTACAGCTTTACTGCTGCATGCAGACTTCGTACATTTACTCGGAAATTCGGTATCGGGATTAATTTTTGGTTGGATGGTTGCTAGGTATGTCGGTAGTGGCGCCGCGTGGTTTCTAATTCTTTTGTGTGGTGCTTTGGGAAATTTTTTAAATGCATATCTGCAACACGACGAATTTGTATCCATTGGTGCGTCAACGGCTGTGTTTGCGGCAGTCGGATTGCTTAGTGGTCTATTTTGTCGTCGACGATTTATTGCAAGTCGGGGATGGAAATACAACCTAATCCCCATAGTTGGGGCACTCGGCTTATTTGCGTTCATTGGAATTGGTGGTGAGAATACCGACATCGTAGCTCATTTGACGGGATTGATTTGCGGTATCTTAGGCGGCCTGATTGTTGGTCGTTTCGACTTTAGATTACTAGGAAAGTCCGGTCAGATATTTGCGGGAATTGCGACGGGACTGGTGCTATTTATGGCAGTGTTATTGGCGTAACTATCGGTAGAGGAGGAACAAAATTAAGGTTGGCGGAAGAGGTAGGAGTCGAACCCACCAGACACCCGCTAGGCATCTCAACGGCTTTGAAGGCCGCGCATCTCACCGGAGACGTTGCTCTTCCGACGGTTAGTTGATAAAGTGAGCAAAGCAATTATGCAAACGTGTGATTCATACTTCATTTTATAATTGATAGACTAGGACAGTGGGAATAATCTTGTTGTACTATATGTCAACTTTAATTCGACAGAGGGTGAGTCATTACATGTTTAACGAGGGTAGGGGTATTTCGCATGCCTGAAATGAGGTGGGTAGGAAATAAGTCCGGAGCAATGCCATATGAAAAGTATTCGGCGTTTCAGCCCATAGATCTAGCAGATCGTCAATGGCCCTCCAAACAGATAGTGCAGAGTCCACGTTGGTGTAGTGTTGATTTACGCGATGGTAATCAAGCCTTAATTGAACCTATGACTGTCGACGAAAAAATGCGAATGTTCGAACTACTCTTAGAGGTAGGATTTGTTGAGATAGAAGTTGGATTTCCGGCAGCTTCAAAACCAGATTTTGAATTCATTCGCAAGATCATCGACGAAAACATGGTTCCGGATCATGTTGTCTTGCAAGTCTTGTGTCAAGCGAGAGAAGAACTCATTCAACGAACCGTAGAGTCTCTGGACGGCACCCGGCAGGCAATTTTTCACTTATACAACTCAACTTCGACATTACAGCGCCGAGTTGTTTTCGATATGGACCAACGTCAGATAATTGATCTTGCGGTGACAGGTACACAGATTGTTCGCGACATGGTAAAAGATTTGTCGGGCACACATGTTATGTTCGAGTATTCACCGGAGAGTTTCACCGGTACGGAACTTGATTTTGCAATTGAAATTTGTGAAGAAGTTACCAAAACATGGGGCGCAACTCTCGACGATAAAGTTATTATCAATCTACCGTCGACAGTAGAGTTAGCCACACCGAATGTGTATGCTGACCAGATTGAATATTTTTGTCGCAATTTCGATGAGCGAGATTCGATTGTGGTCAGTCTCCATACACATAACGATCGTGGTACCGGAGTAGCTGCTACGGAGTTAGCACTAATGGCTGGTGCTGAACGTGTAGAAGGAACTTTGTTCGGCAATGGCGAACGTACCGGTAATTGTGATTTGGTTACCGTCGCGATGAATTTGTTTTCACAAGGAATTGATCCACAACTGGACTTTCGCAACATGGATGAAATCCGTGACATCGTTGTGAGTGTGAATAAACTACCGGTGCATCCACGCCATCCTTACGTAGGTGATTTGGTATTTACCGCGTTTTCTGGGTCTCATCAAGATGCTATTCGAAAAGGAATGGCGTTGGTCGATCGTTCTAAGTGGGAAGTTCCGTATCTGCCGATTGATCCATCTGATGTGGGTTCGTCATATCGAGAATCGGTGCGTGTGAATAGTCAGTCAGGTAAGGGCGGCGTTGGTTTTATCTTAGAAGAATTTTTTGGGATTTATCTACCGCGCGATATGTTGATTGAGTTTTCGAAATATGTTCAGACTTTGACTGAAGTTACCCGGGGTGAGGTCGGTCCTTTAGGTATGTTGAAGGGGTTAGTATCCGAATACCGCAAAGTCTCAGGTCCGTATCGATTATTGAATTTCGAATCAGACGAACAGTCCGGTCAGTGTTTTCTCAAAGCCACGGTCATGGTTGCAGACAGTAAGTTTGATATTCAAGGCGACGGTGAAACTATTACTCACGCCTTTGTGAACGCATTATCGGAGTCAATTAACGAACCGATCAATTTAATTGACTGTACGACAAGCGTAGTTGACGATGAAGCGAAGAAAGCTGGCTTACGTACACACTTAGCTATTGTGACGGTACATGTTGAGCGAGTTCAATCTTTTGGGCTCGGCACAAGTGACGACGCTGATGAAAGTTTACTTTTGGCTGTTCTTTCAGCATTAAATCAGCGTTGGAACACTTAATTATCTTCTATACAGTTAAGCGGCAGTATCGACTAATTGTTAGCTTTTTTTTTCAGGGTCTACGAGTGTATTCTGGGATAACAAATTCAACATAGGGTGGTATGAGATTAGTTCTCAATCTATTGACGAGTTCTCAAACATCATTCGAATAGCTCAATTCCAATCCATGGCTTTTGTTGTGCTTCAGACATAACAAACGTAGTTGTAAGACAAACTTTTGGCGAGAGGGGACTTTCTTTTTCGGACTTTGCTAGATTGTTGCTATAGAAAGTCCACAACCGGTTTTCTCTTGCTTGTATTGTTCTCTAAATCATGGGCAGGGTGACACTAATTTATCTCACGCGCAGACTATTCGATATTCTCAATCTTTTGTGCATCCAGCATGAATTTGAGTTCCCCATCGATCTCGAGAATGCTTAGGATTCGAACCAAATTTTCGTTTTGCTAATCGGTTGGACTTGTTAGAACGCTCGATACATGTAAAATAAAGTCACAGAACAGGTGAAATTAAAGAAATTTGAGTAATCTACAAGGAAATAAAAGGCGCAATGAGCAACAATACTAAACCAGTCTATGAAGATGAAAGTGTCAGTCTATATCACTGCGATGTATTACAGATCCTTCACGAGATACCCGAACAGGAAATACAAGCTGTAATAACTAGCCCAACGTATTGGGGTAAGCGTCAGTTTACAGACGACGATAGCGAATTCGGTTGCGAATCACTTGAAGACTACATAGAGCGAAATGTACATTTATATTCGTCTTTGCTTGATAGGATGCATATCGGTGGGTCGATTTTTATTGTGATTCAAGATAGTTTTATGGGTAGTGGTGTATCTCGTTCTCATCACAATCATTGGATTAGTGGCGATGCATATAAACGGAATGGTATCGATTCGAAGAAGCAAGGCAATACTAGTTCGGTTACTGCAGGCCACCGAACAATCAAGAATAAGTCATTGTGTGGTATACCATACAGAATTGCCCTTGCTCTTGTGGATCGAGGGTATATTTGGCGACAGCAGATTATCTGGCAAAAACCTAATCCTATGCCAGAAAACGTGCAAGATAGAACATGGCAGAGTGTTGAATACATCTTACACTTTACTAACGCGTCGAAGTACAAATTCAATAAGTCTGCTCTCATGGTAAAAGGGATAAATGGAAATCTTCGTCTCCCGAATCAGGTGATGACTGCGCCAACAGAACCAAAAATTGGGCATTCTGCGACATTCCCTACACGAATTGTTGAAAAGTTGCTCTTGACTGTTACAGATGAAAACGATCTAGTCTTTGAACCTTTCCTTGGATCTGGTACGATGTTGCAATTGTCTCTCAAACACGGTAGGAGATTTATCGGTTGTGACATTTGTCAAGACTTCGTTCGTAATGCAGTAGAAATCGTACAATCTAGCCGCCTAAGTTTACTAGCGTAAAGAACTTATATCCTGTCCCGTTGGGAGAATTCTTGCTACTTTTTCAGGGTGAGCTAACGCGCAGATTGAACATTTTGGTTCAATACAAACACTGCAAATCCTATTTTTCTCTTGGTTTGCTGCCCGGCTAATCAATTGAAAGTTGTGCTCTTGATTATCTCCTCCTTTGGAGAGTGGTTGTCGGTGGTCGTAGGTCGCGATCAAGTGGTTTTTCAAAAATGTATGTTTCTGCTTAACTTCTATTGAAAGTTTGAATCCAGTAATATTGCACTTACCTTTGAACTTTTCAAATAGAGTCTTCTGCATTTCGTCAGATATAGTGGTTCGGTTATCGGACGGGGCTAAAGTAATCACGTCAGACTCTTTGTTGATGAGATTGAATAAACGATACAAGTTTATTTTTGCATGGGTGACATTTCGTACGGACTTTGTTTCAATGAAAGGTTCAAAGCCGTCTTCGAGTCGTAAAGACGACAAAGCACGATTTGGGTCGTTGAATATCGAGTCTAAATCGTGGATGTTCATGTAGTTCGGATACGCTCGTAATAGCGCTACCAATACTTCAAACCCTCTCTTTACTCGAAGTTGGAAGCGAAAAGTTTCATCACCAAAGGTGATTTCGACAACTTTATTTTTATCGTCTACGATAGAGTACTTAAGTAGGAAGTTTTTGGATTTATGAGCTTCTTTCGAAGATTCGTTCATCGTTGATTTCCAACTATAGATAGTGGATTGGTGTGGTGTATTTGCATTTTTTTAATTTGTGAATAACAGGTATTTCGCGCACAATTTTGAAGAGTCACTCCTGATCAGCGTCTTCGTCATCCAAATCATCCAACGAAGCAAAAATCTTCTCACGAGGGAGTTGTGTTACTAGCAGACTTCGAATGTGATTCTCGCGTAATAACAAGGTCTCGATCACAAAACATGATTCTGAAGTGTGAATTTTCAAGCTTGTGTGACCCTCTGGTATTTTTTCCAAGGTTTCTAAGACTAATCCGTTTAACGTGCGAGGACCGTCGGTCGGCAAATCCCACTGCAAACTCGAATTGAGTTCTTTTAGCAGCGTCCGTCCGTTCACCACGTATGAATTTTCGTCTTTCTTGTGTACATCTAAGCTACTAGTTGGAGAAAGATCGGTTGTGAATTCACCGACAATCTCCTCCAATATGTCATCTAGCGTCACAATCCCAATCACAATTCCATACTCGTCCACCACAAGAGCAGTTCGTTTTTTGATACTTTGGAAATTGAGTAATTGAGCGGAGAGTGGTGTGCCACTAGGTACGAAGTAGGGAGGTTCTAGTTGACTCTTAAAGACTTGCATGTCAAATTTTCCGTCGTGGAGTAACGTACCTGAATCTTTCAGGTGGAAAATGCCTATTACGTGATTGAGTTCTTCCTCAAACACCGGTAATCTGGTGTGTTTAGCATTTAGTATGTTGTCTATCAAGTCACTCTCCGGCAACGATATATCGATCCCGTCGACTTCACTATGTGGGATCAAAATATCATTGACCATTGCTTTACCTAAGTCCAAGATTCCAACCATCATTGCTTGACTTCTAAGGTCTAGATCGCTACCTTGATTAACGACGGTACGTAGTTCTTCGATTGACAGAACATTCGACTCTCCTTTGACCCGCTTAACAAAGCGGTCGACGACCAATCGCGACGTTGAGTTAACAATAAAAACGACAGGTCGGAACAATCTTTGTAAAGGTCCGAGAATAAATGACGATGGAAATGCAATTCGCTCGGGACGTTCAGCGGCTATGGTTTTCGGTGCGACTTCCGCGAAAATCAAAATGATCAACGTAAGAACAACCGTTACTATTATGGGACCAAATTCGCCCCACAATCTAACACAAACGATTGTTGCGAGAACCGTGGCACCGATGTTGACTAAGTTATTGCCAATGAGAATAACACTGAGTAACCGATCTTGCTTTCGCAGAAGACGATTGGCTCGGCGCGCCCCCCTGTGCCCCTTCGAGACTAAATGTCTCAGTCGGTACGGATTTAACTTCATGAGTGCCGTTTCGGAACTCGAAAAGTACGCACTACAGAGGATCAAGAAGAAGATCGCGAGAAATTGCAGATACAGTGGAATTTGCATGATCTAGTGTGCTTTGATAACGCCGTCGTTCAATGAACGATAGTGGTATGTCTAATTGGGATGGAACAACACGTGCTGTCTATGGGTTTCACCTCCACTGAATGAAACTCCTTATTTGCAAGTATTCTAACCTAGATATTTCAAGTCGTTGGTAGTTTCTAAAATAATTTTCTAAATGATGAACATGTTTTCACACCTACAGATTGGTTTAACAGTAAATGTTTGACACTCTATCTTCAAAACTTTCAGCTGTCTTGAATCCATTGCGTACAAGACAATTGACTGAAACAAATATTCAAGACGCGATTAGCTCAGTCCGTTCAGCTTTGATTGAGGCCGATGTAGCCATTTCAGTCGTTGGACAATTTATTGACGACGTAAAGTCAAAAGCGATCGGAACTCGGGTAACACGACAAGTACAAGCAGGCGATGCTTTTGTCAAAATGGTTCATGAAACACTTGTCGATACGATGGGAGAAGCTAATTCCCGACTGGAGCTTAGTGGTGGTTCGTACCCCAGTGTGATACTCGTCGCTGGACTACAAGGTGTGGGTAAGACTACTTCGGTGGCCAAACTTGCCAAGTTTTTGAAGGAGCGGGAGAAGAAAGTCGTCTCGATTGTATCAGCTGATGTTTATCGTCCTGCAGCAATCGAACAACTTCGCATTTTGGCTAGTGACGCGAAGGTTCGTTTTATTCCAAGTGATGAAAAGGATAGTCCAAGTTCCATTGTTACGCGCGCCGTTGCCGACGCGAAGAAAGCGGTCGACGATGTTCTTATAGTTGATACGGCAGGTCGTTTAGCGATAGACGACGAGATGATGACCGAACTACAAATGCTACATAAGCAATTAAATCCCAAAGAGACTTTATTTGTGGTGGATGCTATGACTGGTCAAGACGCAGCCTTGACGGCGAGTGCGTTCCATCGTGCCCTCCCATTAACCGGTGTGATTCTGTCAAAGACCGAAGGGGATGCACGGGGCGGAGCGGCGCTCTCAATACGTGCCATTACTGGTAAACCAATAAAGTTCTTAGGTGTTGGCGAAGATCTTGATGCCCTTGAAGCCTTTCATCCGGAACGCATTGCGTCTAGGATTTTGGGAATGGGTGATGTCCTCTCATTCATCGAAGAAGCCGAACGTAAAATTGATAAGAAGAAAGCTGAAAGATTATCAAAGAAGTTTTTTGGTAACAAAAAATTTACGATGGAAGATAGACGAGATCAACTCCAACAGTTCATTAATGTAGGGGGAGTCTCAGGATTTCAAAGTATGCTACCTACCGCAGAACTTCAATCGGCGAAGTTAAAAGATGTTGACGAAGATTTCTGTCGGAAACAATGTGTGATCATTGACTCCATGACCCACCAAGAGCGACATTTTCCAGACAAAATTAATCAATCTCGCAAGGTGCGAATCGCCAAAGGTAGCGGTACTTCAGTGCAAGATGTTAGTATTACGATACGGCAATACAAGAAGATGGAAAAACAGATGAAACAAACTGGTAGAAAGGCAAGAGCTCTTAAAAACTTTGCTACGATCATGGACTCTGGACCCAAAGTCTAGTGAATGAATTGTGATATATGTTTTCCTAGAAGTACAATCTGTAAAATTTCTTACTTCAAATTCACCTTGTTAACCCCTCATGGTTGTGATTCGACTAGCACGTGCTGGTACCAAAAAGAAGCCTTTTTATCATCTCTCTGTGATGGACAAAAGAAGTCCTCGAGATGGTAGATTTATTGAACGAGTAGGGTTTTACAACCCAATAGCACGTGGTAAAGCAGAACTTTTTCGAGTGGATCTCGAAAGAATCGATTATTGGTCTAGCGTTGGGGCACAAATATCTCCTAAAGTCGCAAGTATCGTGAAGAAAGCACGTAAGTTGGAAGAGACTAGCGAAAATAATGAAGGGCAAGTTGCAAGCATTACACCTGACGAAAATGCTGCGATACCAGACATCGAAGCAAGCCAAACAGAAATTGCTTCAGATACTGTGGCTGAGGCGGTGACTGATACAGTCGACGAATCCAGCGACGAAACTATAGATGAGCAGGGACCCTCATCAACATCAGAAGATCGTCAAGACGATACTGTTGTAGATGAAAAACCAGATGAGACTGAAGAATAATTCTCTGACTTAGCGAATTTTTAAACGTTTATTCCATCGTGTTGTTGAATCATGCAATCCAACCATTCCGATACATTTGTTGTAGTGGGTCGAATCTCAAGACCATACGGGGTACGTGGTTGGAATCACTTAACGAGCTTCACTGATCCACAAGACAACTTAGCGTCATACAAACCCCTCGCCCTAAATTCGGGTAAATCAGAAACTAGTGCCTGGCAAATCTGCCAAGAATTAGAGTTTCGTAAAACAAACCGCGGCTTACTCGTTTGTATTAATGCTTCTAATAATCGCGAAGATGCAAGTCGATATGTCAATCAATTGATTGGTACGCAGCGTTCTTGTCTTCCAGCGATAGCCGACGACGAACACTATTGGGTAGACATGATTGGTACAAGAGTCTATGATACTAGTGGAAATTCAATCGGTATTGTCGATCACGTTTCAACGAATGGAGCACATGAAATCCTTCATATCCGGCGCGACGATAAAGAAACCTGTGTGCCGTTTGTTTCTGAGTATGTGTCAAAAGTGGTGCCTGGTGAGTCACTAATACTCGATTGGGATACAGAGTGGGAGTGAATTGAACATGTGGTTTGGGATTGTGTCAATTTTTCCGGATTTAATCTGGAATGCTTCTCAGGATGGTGTAGTTGCGCGGGCACGTGAACGAGGTGAGATCGAACTCGAAACGTTCAATCCTAGAGAGTACGCGGTTGATGCCTATGGTCACATCGACGATAGACCATTTGGGGGTGGACCCGGAATGGTCATGATGGCTGAACCGTTAGCACAGTGTGTCAAGCAAGCCACGTCGAGTTTAAACACCGATTCTTTACAAACGATTTACTTGACTCCACAAGGTGAGAAATTTAATCACGACATGGCGCAAGAATTTGTTTCCTACGATTCGCTTTTACTTGTAGCTGGGCGGTACGAAGGAGTCGATCAACGGTTTGTTGACAAGTATGTCGATCGTGAAGTATCCATCGGCGATTTTGTGTTGAGTGGTGGCGAGTATGCGGCTTTAGTCATACTTGATGCTGTGGGCAGACTGCTCACAGGCACTTTAAACAATCCCGAGTCGATCGCAACCGAGTCATTTAATGACGGACTATTGGATTATCCACAGTACACCCGACCGCGTGAGTTCGAGGGACTAGAAGTTCCGGAAGTTTTGCTGTCTGGCGATCATCAAGCGGTAGATCAATGGCGACTTCGAACCGCGATGGAACGGACGTTGGAACGACGTCCTGAATTACTGTTAAATCGGAATTGGACGTCTCCACAACGAGAAGTCTTTAAGTCTATTAAAACAAATTAGGTACAAGATGTATCTTGCAACATATTGGAGAACGCCTCATGCGAAATAATAAAATCATAGAACGAATCGAAAACGCCCAGATGAAGGATTCGGTTCCTGAATTTCGCGCAGGAGATACCGTCACTGTTCAAGTAGTCGTGCGTGAAGGTTCGCGCGATCGATTACAAGCATTCGAAGGTGTTGTAATTGGCAAACGTAATCGTGGCTTGAATTCTTCGTTTACCGTTCGAAAAATTTCGCATGGGGTGGGAGTCGAACGAACCTTTCAAACACATAGTCCGACGATCGATTCGATTAAAGTCGTTCGCCGCGGCGATGTTCGGAAAGCGAAATTGTACTATTTACGTGAACGTTCTGGGCGGTCTGCTCGTATCAAAGAAAAGGTTTAGATAGAGCAACAACCACTTGTCAAACGGTACAACAACTGAACTGAACGAGGTGCCGCGCGAAATCAATCAGTACATAAACGATATTTGGCTAGAAAAAGGGTTATCCCAAAATACGTGCGATGCTTATCGACGAGATTTATTACAGTTTGTAGGTTGGACTAAAGACAATATTCAGAACACCCGTGAGTCGACTGTCTTAGGATTTCTAGCCTACAAACAAGCTGAAGGACTAACAACTAGGTCTACTGCAAGAATGCTATCGACGCTTCGCGGTTATTTCAAGTATGCGATCGAACGTGAATTGATGCAAGTCGATCCATGTGCAAATATAAGTAACCCCCGTTTAGGGAGATACTTGCCTCAGGTTTTATCTGAAACTGACGTCGAAAAGCTACTGCAGGCACCAGATCCGAAAAAGAGTGATACCGAATTCCGAGATCGCGTCATACTAGAATTAATGTACGCGACCGGGTTACGAGTTAGCGAAGTTGTTGAATTACCATTGACGTTCATCAACTTAAAACAAGGAATGCTTCGTGTGTTAGGAAAAGGTAATCGAGAGCGGATCGTACCGATTGGAGAACACGCTCTTCATTGGTTAGAAAAGTATCTTATAAACGTGAGAGAAAATATTATCAAAACCAAGAGTTGTAAAGAATTGTTTCCTAGTAACCGCGGTCAAGCGATGTGCCGGCAAACACTGTGGCACGCGATAAAAAGATATGCCTTACGAGCTGGGATCATGAAGCCGATTTCTGCCCATTCATTGCGACATGCGTTCGCCACTCATTTAGTGAATCATGGAGCTGATTTACGTACTGTTCAGGTCATGTTAGGTCACGCTTCACTATCAACCACACAAATTTACACACATGTTGCTGCCCAAAGATTGAAGGATCTACATGCACAACACCACCCACGAGGTTAACATGAAAAAGTTGACGAAATTACACCAATTTGTTTGTATTGCTACACTACTCACAGTCTTTACGAGCTTGACCAGCGCTCAGGAAGAGAGCGCTGAAAGCGATACGACTGAGATTCCGACTTATGAATTCGAAATCGAGAAGGGCATTGACGAAAGTGTTAGTTCGAGTATTGTGGCAACACTAAATCGAACAGGAACCTTGATTCATTCTCTTGAATCGACTCCTATTCAAGATCTGTACCTAGTGAGAACTCAGCGAGATGACTTTCTGTATATTTCAGCAGACGGCCGGTACCTTCTTATAGGCGATCTCTACGAGCAACGGACCGACAGTTTTGCCAATCTCACAGAAGAACGGCGACAAGAAATTTGGAAAGAGAGTCTAGCGTTAGCTAAAACTATTGATTTTGCGCCTGAAGAAGGAGATATTGAGTACGTTGTGCACGTATTCACGGATATATCCTGTGGCTATTGTCGGCAACTTCATCGCAACATGGATTTGTATAACGAACTCGGTATCGAAATCAGATATCTAGCGTATCCACGCGCGGGTAAGGGCTCGGAAGCATACCAACAAATGGTTTCAGCTTGGTGTTCGGATGATCCAAAGGCAGCTATGACTGTTCTGAAAAACGGAGGTACCATCGACGCAAAGGAATGTGAAAACACCATCGATGAGCAGATGATACTAGCACAAAAAATGGGTTTGCGCGGAACGCCAATGTTAGTGTTACCTTCCGGTCAAACAATTCCGGGTGCGGTTGGTCCTGAGGAACTATTGAGCGTATTACAACAGTCTGAAGATTCGTGAAAGAGTTCTTGGGAATTCTACATTGAGATTTTCCCATCACAGAGAGTGCGGTATTCACAAGTACATTCGAAACGTTTAGGGTAACTGTTTGACGTCGCAATTTTCCCAATTCACCACAAGAACCTTACCCGAACAATGGTCCACGTTGATAGAAGAGTTGCAGGTACCACCACTCATTGCAAGAGTTTTAGCGGCGCGTGGTGTCAAGTCGTCGGCTGATTTAGTTACTCCCAAAAGTTCGTTGCTGCCGCCCGATCAGTTACCGGACATTAAACGTGCGGCTGCACGTTTAGTTCATGCCATACTGCATGACGAACACATTTTGATCGCGGGAGATTTCGATGCTGACGGTGCAACAGCGGCAGTTCTTTCTGTCGATTGCCTGAAACGTTTCGGTGCACAAAAAGTAAGTTTTGCTGTTCCTAATCGGTTTGAGTTCGGTTATGGACTGAGCAAAAACTTTGTGAGCCAATTACTCCAGCATAAACCACAGGTAATTGTTACTGTCGATAACGGCATTAGTTCTGTTGATGGGGTACGTACGGCCCGAAAGGCAGGAGTCGATGTGATCATAACCGATCATCATATACCGCCGACTATACTTCCCCAAGCTCACGCTATCGTTAATCCCAAAATGCCAGGTTGTAATTTTGCAAGTGAACCCGCTGGAGTAGGAGTGGTTTTCTACTTAATGATAGAGGTACGACGTCAGTTACGAGCTATCGGACACTTTCAAGATCGTGGTATCAAAGAACCAAACCTGATGTCGTGTGTTGATTTGGTCGCGATTGGTACCGTAGCTGACATGGTCCCACTAGACTTTAATAATCGTCTACTTGTTAGACTTGGATTGGAGGTTATTAGGCGGAATAAAGTACGACCGGGTCTACAGGTATTAATCGATCAATGTAACTTACAACGTGATGAGATAAGCGAGGAAGAAATTGCTTTTCGGCTCGCTCCTCGACTAAATGCAGCTGGTCGTCTTGAAGATATGACTGCAGGGATTCGAGGACTGCTGGCTTCCGATTATGAAATTGCTGAAAAATACATCTCACACTTGCGCAGTTTGAATGAAGAACGGCAAGATTTACAAGAGGAATCAATCAAAAAAGCGGTTCAGTTGGTAAGTGACTCAGCTGAAAAGGCGCGCGGTTTTGTCTTCTACCATAGGAGCTTTCATGAAGGAATCGTAGGGTTAGTAGCTGGGCATATCTGCCGTCAGTATCATCGACCGACGATCATTTTTGCTGATAGCTTAGGAACCTCATCGAACTTATTGAAAGGTTCAGGTCGTAGTACCAACGATATACACATGCGTGATTTATTGGCAGGCATCGACGCGAAGTATCCTAATTTAATCTGCGGTTTTGGTGGCCACGCTGCAGCTGCAGGATTGACGATTCACGAAGATAGTTTTGCTCGATTTAAGACGATCTTTCACAAAGTCTTAGCCGAACAGGTACCGATGAAAAATTTGAATCGGACTGAAATCACCGACGGCGAACTGGAATCCAAAGAGTTCACATGTGATTTTGTGAGAACGTTACTTTCGTATGGCCCTTGGGGGATGGAATTCCCTCGGCCAATATTTCATGGAGAGTTTAAGGTACTAAGTCAACAGCATATCAAAGATGGCAAACATCTAAAATTAGTCGTTACAAAGGATCAACAAGTTTTGGATGCGATTGCGTTTTCCGAATCACGCCGAGTCGACACAAGTGTTACATTTTCTTATCACCCGGCGATCAATACTTACAACCAAACGCCGACGGTGCAGTTAATAATCCAATCGATAACGCCTTCGTCGTTTGTACCTGAACATTAATTTGACCACTTAGACTAAAGGTAACCAAGTTTATGGCTGAGATTACCGCTTTACGCGAACTCATTAAAGAACTCCACACGCGAACAGTTGCTCTTAGGAACTCTCTTTGACATTGATAGTAAGAAAGAACGTTTAGAGGAACTCAACTTAATCCTCGCAGAATCCGAAACTTGGTCAGATTCCAATCGATCAGAAACATTGTCTAGAGAACAGTCTTCATTGGCGTCAACCATTGGTGTGGTAGAACGCGTTTCAAGTTTGCTTGAGGACGCCGATGACTTGCTAGTTTTAGCAGTCGAAGAAAACGAGCATGAAATTCTCGATGAAATCGAATCGATGCTAAACATAGTACAGCAAGACCTTAAGCCCGTGGAATTCAAAACCATGTTTTCGCATGAGTTAGATCCTCTCAACGCTTACGTTGACATTCAGTTTGGTGCGGGGGGTACCGAGTCACAAGATTGGGCAAATATGCTGTTAAGAATGTACTTGCTTTGGGGTGAGAAAAACAATTTCGATTGCCGCATCACAGCTTTATCTGAAGGGGAAATCGCTGGTATTCGAAATGCCACCATTCAGGTTATCGGTGACTATGCGTTCGGTTGGTTGAGAACTGAGACCGGGATTCATCGGTTAGTTCGAAATTCACCTTTTGACTCCAATCATCGACGACACACGTCGTTTGCGTCTCTTTATGTATATGCAGAAATCGATGACGACATTGAGGTCGAAATTAAACCGGATGAAGTTCGTACTGACACTTATCGAGCTAGTGGGGCAGGGGGACAGCATGTTAATCAAACCGACTCAGCGGTGAGACTGACTCACATTCCTACGAACACGGTGGTTCAGTGTCAAAGTGAACGTTCGCAGCATCGGAATCGCGAGCAAGCGTGGCGGCAATTACGCGCGAAACTCTATCACTTAGCTTTACAAAAAGAGATCGAAGCGAAGCAAGCTCTAGAATCCACTAAACCCAATATCGGTTTTGGGAGTCAAATTCGGTCTTATGTATTGGATCAATCCCGCGTTAAAGATCATCGTACTGGACATGAACGAACCGATCCCACAAGAGTGCTGGATGGAGACATTGGGTCATTTATGGAAGTGAGCTTAATCAAAGGTGTGTAGTGCAAGATCGTAAAGAAACTACGGTAAGACGACGGAAGTTGGATTCGTTACGCGAGAACGGCGAAGCCTATCCTAATGACTTTAAGCGACAACATGTAGCTGCTGAATTACAGCAAGCTTTCAGCACTGCTTCACAAGAGGAGTTAGCTAGTAATTTACATGAAACAGCGGTTGCCGGACGGGTACTGTTAAAACGCGAGTTAGGCAAGGCTAGTTTTTTAACGATTAAAGATCTCTCCGGTAAGATTCAGTGTTATCTTCGACAGGATTCATTAGGTACGGAAACCTATGAGCAGTTTGTGAACTTATGCGATATCGGCGATATTGTTGGAGTACGTGGACACCTCATGCGCACCCAAAAAGGGGAACTAACCGTTCACGGTTCGGATTTTCGAATTCTTGTGAAGTCTTTACAACCGTTTCCAGAAAAATTTCATGGGTTAGAGGATCAGGAAATCAGGTACCGTCAGCGATACGTCGATGTGATGGTAAACGACGAGTCAAGACGTGTCTTCGAAACACGGTCGCAGATTCTACAATTACTCCGGCACTTTTTTGATCGCAGAGGGTACATGGAAGTTGAAACGCCCATGATGCACGCTATCCCCGGGGGTGCGACAGCTAAACCGTTCATCACTAGACACAATTCATTAAACATGGACTTGTACTTGCGAGTAGCACCGGAACTGTATCTGAAACGATTGGTCATTGGCGGTTGGGAACGGGTCTATGAAATCAACCGAAATTTTCGTAACGAAGGATTGTCTACTCGTCACAATCCAGAGTTTACGATGCTAGAGTTTTACCAAGCCTACTCAACTTACGAGGATTTGATCAAGTTAACGACGACCTTGATGAATGAACTAGCTGAACAAGTACTCGGAACAAAAGATTTCAGCTATGGAGATCACCAGATTTCTCTAAGTGACGAACCTCATGTAATACGCATGATAGACTCAGTCGCTGATGCGTTCGGCGTCCCACGTACCGACCGACTGTACGAAAAAAAGTATCTCCAAGAACTCGCTGCCAGTCGCGCTATTAATTTTTCACAGGATATGCAATGGGGAACCATGTTGAATGAGCTTTTTGAGTCGCTAGTCCAACCGACTTTGATTCAACCAACATTTGTTGTGGAATATCCAACGGAAATTTCACCGCTGGCAAGGCGAAGTGTGAATAATGAATGTGTTACGGACCGCTTTGAGTACTTCATCGCAGGACAAGAAATAGCTAATGGATTTTCAGAATTGAATGATCCAGACGACCAAGAGTCACGTTTTCGTTCACAAGTTGAACAAGCAAAACTCGGTGATGAAGAAGCGATGAGATTCGATCAAGATTTCATTACAGCGTTGCAGTACGGTTTACCGCCAACCGCTGGCGAAGGTATTGGGATTGATCGCTTGGTCATGCTGTTAACCAACCGCACTTCGATTCGCGATGTACTGTTATTCCCACAGTTGAGACCTAAAGCGCAGTGAGTACTACTCTCAAACGAGTTAGACTCGAAGAGTCTTGGAAACAAGCGTTGGAGTCTGAGTTTACTGCCTCCTATATGACTCGGCTACGCAAATTTTTGCTCGACGAAGCCAGCGCAGGTAAAAAGATTTATCCACCGTTCGCTAATCTATTCACGGCACTCGATTTATGTCCTGTTCAATCAGTGCGCGTCGTCATTATCGGGCAAGACCCGTATCACCGACCTAACCAAGCACATGGATTATGTTTCAGTGTACAACCAGGTGTACCACCACCACCCTCGTTAGTCAACATCTTGAAAGAGGTGCAACAAGATTTGCAAAACGGGAATACTCAATCGCGATCGATCATCGAAACTAAAGGTTGTTTGAGTGGTTGGGCGGAGCAAGGCGTTTTGTTGTTGAATTCCGTTCTCACAGTCATAGAGGGTCGCCCTGGAGCACATCAAGGGTACGGTTGGGAACGCTTCACAGATCGAGTAGTTGATGTGGTAAATCAACAATGTGAAAATGTTGTCTTTATGCTCTGGGGAAGACCCGCGCAAAAAAAGGGTGAGTTGGTCGATGATAACAAGCACTTGATTCTCAAAGCCGCACACCCATCGCCACTTTCAGCCGAACGAGGATTTATTGGCTGTCGACACTTTTCACAAGCTAATCAATATTTAACTGAGCACGGACACGAGCCAATAGACTGGTTTCGAGTGATTTAATCTAGGAGGAACTTTGAGTCAATATTTTGAGATTCACGCCCAGAATCCACAACTTCGACTTCTGAAACAGGCGGCCGACATCGTCAAAAATGGCGGTATAGTAGTGTACCCGACGGACTCGTCGTATGCCATTGGTTGTGGTTTAACCAACAATACTTCTCTGGAGCGAATTCGAAAAATTCGCCGATTATCGGCAAATCATTTGTTTGCGATCATTTGCAAAGATTTATCTGAGCTCTCGAACTACTCGAATGTCACGAATACGCACTATCGACTCATACGACGACACACGCCTGGACCATTTACGTTTATTCTTAAGGCTTCTAGAGATGTCCCTCGCCGAGTGGTTGGCACAAAGCGACGCGAAATAGGATTACGAATTCCTGACTGCCGGATTGTTATGTGCTTGCTAGCTGAACTCAATGAACCGATACTGTCAACATCGTTAGTGTTACCAGACACCGATGAAGTTCTGGTAGAACCGCAAAAGATGCGTCAATTACTAGAACATGAAGTAGATGTCATTTTGGACGGGGGAGTAATTGGGGAAGGGCAGACTACTCTGGTGAACCTAACTCAAGATGTACCGGTAATTGCCCGGCAGGGTATTGGCAAACTATTGGTGTAGACGGTAGAGTGCAAGTGTTGCTTGGTAGGGAAGAGCAGTGAATCACAATCGAGTCGTATCCGGCATGCGTCCGACAGGACGGTTGCATTTAGGGCACTATCACGGTGTACTAAAAAACTGGATTGAACTACAGCATCGCTGGGATTGTTTTTTCTTTGTGGCCGATTGGCATGCTTTGACCACGGATTATCAGAATTCTGAACTGATAACTGAGTACACCCGTGAGATGATCATCGATTGGTTAGCAAGTGGTTTATCGCCTCAATCATGTACGATGTTTGTTCAGAGTCGAGTTCCAGAGCATGCCGAATTGCATGTTTTACTCTCGATGGTAACACCGTTAAGTTGGCTTGAACGGGTACCAAGTTACAAAGACACGATCAAGAAGTTGAATGACCGTGACCTCAACACTTACGGTTTTTTGGGATATCCGTTACTTCAAGCAGCAGATATTTTGTTGTATCAAGCCGATACGGTCCCCGTCGGGGCCGATCAGGTGGCACATGTAGAACTCACGCGTGAAATTGCGAGAACTTTCAACTTTGCTTTCGGGCGTGGCGACGATTGGGAGGACTTAGCTTTTCGAGCGTTAAGTCGTTTACCGAAAAAACTCAAGCAGAAGTATGTTGAAGCTCGAACACAATTTATTGAACAGGGTCTTACCGATAATATTGCGAGACTACAAGAACAGTTAAAGGATCAACATTACCTCACTGAGGATGAGGCCGAGCGGTTGTTAGGTTATCTCGAAGGCGTTGGAAGAATGATTCTGTCCGAACCCCAAGCAATGTTGACCGATAAACCAGCTCTTCCGGGATTAGACGGCGAAAAAATGTCTAAGTCATATAACAACGTTATTTATCTCCGTGAAGAATCCGGGCAAGTTGAACATAAGATACGCAAGATGCAAACCGACCCGGCACGAGTTCGCCGTAGCGATCCAGGCGACCCGAAAAAATGTCCGGTTTATGCACTGCACAAAGTTTACTCTGATTCGTCGACTCTAGATTGGGTTAACGCTGGCTGCCGGTCAGCGCGTATTGGATGTTTAGAGTGTAAGGGACCACTTATCGATAGCATAAATAAAGAACAGGATCAATTTAAGGAGCGAGCAGCTCAATATGTCGAGGAACCGACGGTCATTTCGCATATTATTAGCGAAGGTTCGGAAGCAGCTCGAGTGGCCGCGAAAGAAACTTTAGGTGAAGTACGTTCAGCTATAGGAATCGGCCGACGATGACAAACTTGACGAGTGTAACAGAAACAGATGTGAAACGAGATGAAACTCTTCAGTCCGACTATTCCATTCCCGATGACTTATATGTCCCACCGGATGCACTAATTGTCGTTTTACAACAGTTCACTGGACCATTAGATTTACTTCTTTATCTCATTCGAAAACAAAACTTAGACATCCTCGAACTACCCATTGCTGAAATTACTGAGCAGTATATGGCATACATCGACGTTATGACTGACCTACGTTTCGAACTTGCTGGCGATTATTTAGTGATGGCTGCAACCCTTGCAGAGATTAAGTCAAAGATGATGCTACCACGCATATCCGATCTTGACGACGAAGAGGAAGACCCCCGCGCACAACTCGCAAGGCAATTACTGGAATATGAGCAATTTAAGATGGCTGCCGAAGATCTAGATGTTTTGCCTCGAGAGAATCGTGACTTTTTTGTTTCGAAAGTCGGCTACGACCGCGCTGCGAAAGTTGTTGCACCCCCGCCAGTATTGATTGATTCGTTGATTTCGGTATTGCGGGAGCTCATCGAAAAACAAAGACTCAAGATTGAGTATCAAATTCAGTATCAGCAGTTATCGGTGAGCGATCGTATGAAGATAATCATGGAGACAGTAATGGCGGTCGATGGCTTCGTACCTTTTACGTGTTTCTACGACGAGGCAGAACGTGGCCTGGGTGTGATTGTTTCTTTTATTGCTCTACTGGAACTAATGAAGGAACGCGAGGTGAAAGTGATTCAAACTAGTGCTTTTGCGCCAATTTACGTTGCCAAAAAATCAGAAATTACTCAGTAGACTCTGCTATGCGTACGATCGAAGAAGCGATCAAAGTCATTGAAGCGTTACTGTTAGTTTCGGACGAACCATTGAATCAATCACAATTAGTAGATTTGCTAGCTGACGCTGATGAAGATCATTCACGGCTCGCAGAACTGGTACCTCGGGCCTTGTTTGCGATTGAACAACAATGTCTGAATCGAGCGTATCAATTAGTCGAAGTGAAGTCTGGATTCCGCTTTCAAGTTCGCGCCGATATGAATCCTTGGGTGAAAAAACTATTCGGTCAACGCACTAGACAGTACTCCCGCGCGGTGCTGGAAACTTTAGCATTAATCGCGTACAAGCAACCGATAACTCGTGGTGAGATCGAGAAAGTACGTGGTGTCGCTGTACACACTCAGATTATTCGCAACCTGATGGAACGTGGTTGGATTAGGGAGTTAGGAACTCGAGAGGTCCCGGGACGACCGTTGCTGTATGGAACTACCGAGCGTTTTTTGGATTATTTCAACCTAAGTTCTTTGAGTGATTTACCACCACTTAAAGAACTCGAGGATTTAACGTCGGCAGACTCCTTCCAAAGTGAAGATATACCAGTCGTGTTAACTCCGTCCGATACCATAAAGCGATCGGATTCCGTTTCCGATGAATGAAATTTCTATGATCGCTCGCCCGTCGAACAGTCTAAAATGTCGGAGAAAATTCACAAAGTTTTAGCTGATCGAAATCTTGGTTCTCGTCGGAAGATGGAACGCTGGGTGATTGATGGTCGTGTACATGTGAATGGCGAAGTTGCGACGCTTGGACAACGGGTGTCAGAATCTGATGTCATCGAAGTTGACGGTAAGCGTATTCCATACCGACAGTCGCAAACTCACATTCGGATTATCGTCATGAACAAAGACGTTGGCGAAATCGTGACGCGGAACGACCCGGAAAACCGTCCTACTGTATTCACACGATTACCCTCCTTACACCATGATCGCTGGATATCGATTGGTCGATTAGATTTTGTAACAAGTGGGTTGTTACTATTTACCAATCATGGCTTACTCGCGCATCGACTCATGCATCCGAGTAGTGGTATAGATCGTGAATACGCGGTTAGAATTTTTGGTAAACTCGACCAAACACACCGACAGATGATGTTGGGTGGGATAGTCGTTGATGGGCATACATTAAGGTTTACCGATGTGCAGTATTATTCTGGAGGTCGTTCTAATCATTGGTACCACGTCGTATTGATGGAAGGTAGAAATCGAGAAGTACGTCAACTTTTTCACGAGTTTGGATACACGGTGTCAAGACTCAAACGAGTTCGATTTGGTCCGATTGTGTTACCAAAGGGGTTGAAGCGTGGTCAGTTCAAGGAACTACCTACGACAGATGTATTTGCGCTTTGTAAATGGTTACGAGTTGTAGACGACACTCCTATGGGACATCTGTCTCAAACGAAGTCCACTGAGTCGTTTCTTATTCCTTATCCCGGTCTGGATGCCTTCTAGGTCAAGGCAAGTTTAGAATCAAGAATTAGGGTACCAATCACCAGCATAAAAATTCTGTCGGGTAACACCCTTTGAGTCTGGACCCATTAGATAAAGATAGGCTGACATTCGTTCATCAGGATGTGGAAGTGTTTGCGGATCTTCGGCTGGATAAGCTTGCGCGCGCATTGTCGTTCGAACTGCGCCAGGATTGAGTGAATTAACCCGGATATTTGTGGTAGTACTCAATTCTTCGGCAAGTACTTCCATCAAACCTTCGAGTGCGAACTTTGTAACACAGTATGATCCCCAGTACGCGCGTCCAGATTTACTTAATCCTGAAGAAGTAAAAATTATTGACGCGTCCGGTGAGTTTTTCATAATCGGTAGAACGGACTGCGTCAATTTAAGCGTACTATGAACGTTAATTTCGAAGGCATTCATCCACGCAGGAATGGGGTAGTGTTCTAAGGTAGTTTTGGGACCAAGAATACCGGCGTTGTGCAAGAGACCATCGATTTTCCCATAAGATTCCGCCAAGCCCTTTCGTAGGTCTTCGATTAATTGTTCGTTAAGGGTTGCTAAGTCCAACGGAACAATGAGTGAATTTTGTCCATAAGCATCGCGAATTTCATCATTAACCTGTTCTAATTTCGACCGAGTTCGACCAATGAGTATAAGGTCGGCCTCATGTGCAGCAAACGCTTTTGCTGCGCTTCTACCTAAACCATCTCCTGCTCCAGTTACAACGATGGTTCTACCGGCAAGTAGATCTGGTTTTGTTTGATATCGTCTACGTTGGTTTGTAGGCATGCATTAGGAAATTTACGTCTACGCTTTCACAATGAAACGAGTAACGAGTGAATGGATTGTACGTGTAACCGGCGATTTCTTTAACGACAAGACCAGCAGATCGCATAGCAGTAGCAATTTCACTGGGTCGAAGCAGTTTTTGATAGTCGTGGGTACCTCTCGGTAAGAGTCCTAGCACATATTCCGCGCCTAAAATAGCCATTAAGTAAGCTTGCCAAGTTCGATTAATGGTTGAAATGAAAACGTTACCACCAGGTTTACAAAGATCCGCTAGTGATTGGATTACCTGATTGTAATCGGATACGTGTTCTAAGATTTCGAGTGCTGTGACCACGTCGAACGTCTCGCGTTTATCTTCTGCAAGTTCTTCTGCTGTACCATGAATGTACTCAATTTGTTGTTCGACTCCAGACTCAATCGAATGCAATTTTGCGGTCACAAGTGGTCCTTTAGCTGGGTCAATTCCAGTTACTTTGGCTCCTAGAAACGCAAGACTTTCAGATAATATCCCACCTCCACATCCAACATCGATAATGTTTTGACCACGTAAACTACAACGATTTGCGATGAACCGAATTCGTAGAGGATTTATGTCGTGAAGTGTTCTAAACTCGCCGTCCAGGTCCCACCAACTAGACGCACGACTGTCAAACTTTTCGAGTTCAGAGAGATCCGTTGTGCTCAATTCGATTCCCTTAAGACATCATAAAAAACAAATTTAAAACTAGCTTGAAACTCGTGTCGCAGATTACTTGTTAGTAATGCAAATATTGTATTGAATTCCTTGATGTTTTCCGTAAAATACGTAGTCTTACAAGTGCAAGTCACCCGCACACCAATACCCTAAATCCATGACTGATGAAATTTCCTCCGATGAACCGGAAAATGGTTCAGATGGAGACGATAATAATAACGAAAATTCTAACGTAAGCACGGGCGGCGATTTCGTGCGTGTTAAACTTGAAGACGAGATGCGACACTCGTATCTCGGATATGCCTTAAGTGTTATTGTTGGACGAGCTTTGCCTGATGTTCGAGATGGCTTAAAGCCAGTGCATCGCCGGAGCTTGTACGGTATGGACAAGTTGAACAATCGACATGACCGACCACCGATGAAATCAGCACGAATATCCGGTGAAGTGATGGGTAAATACCACCCTCACGGGGAAGATGCGATTTATAACACGATCGTAATCATGGCACAAGACTTCAAAATGCGCTATCCCTTGGTAGATGGACAAGGAAACTTTGGTTCCATTGACGGAGATCCCCCGGCCGCAAGCCGTTACACCGAAGTTCGCATGTCGAAAATTGCTTCGGAACTGTTAGCTGATCTTGACAAAGAAACCGTCGACATGGTTCGTAACTACGACGAAACCTTGTGGATGCCTTTAGTACTACCCACTCGAGTTCCTAATTTGTTGATTAATGGTTCGCAAGGTATTGCCGTCGGGATGTCTACAAATATTCCACCTCACAATATAGGTGAGATAATAAATTCAAGTATAGCTTTATTAAAGGACAGTGATTTAGGTGTAATGGATTTGATGGAACATGTTCCAGGTCCCGACTTCCCTACGGCTGGAATCATTAACGGTAGACTTGGAATCGTCGATGCGTATGAAACAGGTAGAGGCAGGATCATCGTTCGTGGCCGTGCAAGCATCGAAGAGGATAAGTCAGGACGACAAAGAATCATTATTACTGAGATTCCATTTCAAGTAAACAAAGCTACTTTGGTGGAATCAATTGCACAGCTAGTACGAGATCAACGAATAACGGGGATTTCGGATTTACGCGACGAATCGAATAAAGATGGTTTACGAGTTGTAATTGAAATCAAAAAGAGTGAAATGGGTGATGTCGTCTTGAACAATCTTTACACTCATACTCAGCTACAGACCTCTTTTTCGGTTAATGCAGTCGCTTTGGTGAACGGTCAACCGAAGATTGTTTCACTTAAAGACATGCTGTTGGAGTTTATCCAGCATCGGCGCGAAGTAGTGATTCGTCGAACCGTGTATCTATTACGCGAAGGTCGTAAACGTGCTCACTTATTAGAAGGTCAGACGGTCGCATTAGCAGAGATCGACGAAATCGTTGAACTCATTCGTAAATCTGAATCACGGGATGTTGCAAGGGCAGGACTGATGGAACGAGCTTGGCTCATTCGAACCCCCGACGTGTCTATTACAGAAGACCAATTGTCTCGGGTCGAAGCCGTCAGAACTTTGTTGCAACGCGAGGATGTAAAGATTGCGCAACGTCAAGATCTGCCACTAGAACTTGGATTCAATTTAACTACATTGTCTTATCGTTTTTCACAAGAACAAGCTGATGCTATTCTAAACCTACAGTTACATCGTTTGGTTAGCTTAGAACAGAACAAGTTAATCAATGACTTTGAAGAACTCATCGCAACCATCAGAAATCTACAACGAATTCTTGACTCGGACGAACGTTTAGACGAAGTAATAGAAGAAGAACTGACAGAAATCAGAGAGAAATTTACCGACGATCGCAAAACCGAAATTCGCGAAGCAGAGGCAGATTTTTCAGTGATTGATTTAATCAATCCGATGTACGTTGTGCTCACGATTTCCCATGCCGGATATGCTAAGGCTCAAGACGTTGATGTATACCGAGCACAACATCGTGGCGGTCACGGTAAGATTGCACTTTCTACGAAAGAAAGCGACTATGTTGAACAACTAATGGTAGTCCACAACCATTCGACACTCTTATGTTTTTCGAATTTAGGCAGAGTACATTGGCTACCTGCGTATCGAATTCCAGTTGAAAGTCGGAATGCTCGAGGAAAACCCCTGGTCAATTTGATTAAATTACAACCGGACGAACGGATCACCACGGTGGTCCCGATGGATGACGATCCAGAAGACAAGTTTGTGGCGATGGCTACCAAGAATGGTCGGATTAAACGCACTCAACTTACGCACTTCGTACAACCCCGTAAGTTAGGTAAGATTGCGATCACGCTTGAAGATAACGACGAACTAGTGGGTGTTGCCGTGACGGATGGAACAAAAAAGCTAATGCTAGTTCAAAGTGCTGGTTTCGCGTCGATGTTTCAGGAATCAGATGTGAGAGCACAGGGACGATCCGCCCGTGGAGTTCGTGGTATTCGTCTTGCCAAGGATGAAAAAGTGCTTGCGTTTATAGTCCCTGAAGAAGATGGTTTTTTACTATGTGCTTCTGAAAATGGTTTTGGTAAGTGTTCTAGAATCGACAGCTTCAGATTAACAAGACGGAACGGGAAAGGAGTAAAAGCTATCAAATCTTCCGTGAGAAACGGTGCTTTGGCTTGTGCGCTACAAGTGGTAGACGACGATGAAGTCATGTTCATTAACGATCGTGGGGTTCTGTTACGGACTAAGGTTAGTCAAATTTCAAAGGTCGGCCGTGTAGCTCAAGGAGTTAAGTTGCTTGACTTGAAGGATGGTGCTAAACTCGTAGGTGGCGCGAGGATACCGACTGACGAAGAACTAGTACTGCAAGATTCGCTTGATACGTCGGACGAAACAGAAACTGAAATTGACGAGAATACCAAAGAATAATCTTTACTTGGTATTCTCTAACCATCTAACAATTTTCCTATAACATGAACCGAGCTTTTAATTTTGCAGCAGGTCCAGCTGCACTCCCCGACGAAGTCTTACAGATCGCCCAACGCGAACTCATGGTGTATGGCGATCTAGGGCATTCCATCATGGAGATGAGTCACCGCTCATCGACATTTATCGAGGTTGCTGAGCACTCAGAAGCAACTCTTCGGAAGCTGTTGGGTATAAACGATGATTTTCACGTGCTGTTTATGCATGGAGGCGCGACCATGCAATTTGCACTGATACCGCTCAATTTAGCTACACCTGACACATCTGCTGAGTACGCTATTACTGGTTATTGGTCGAAGCGGGCATGTAAAGAAGCGCAACGCATTCGGACGGCGCACGCGGTTACCGAGACCGACACCTATATCGCACCAGAGAGCAGTTGGGATCGTGTTGACAACAGCAGTTATTTGTACTTTACTTCAAATGAAACTTTACGAGGAGTTCAATTCCACGAGTTTCCCTCCCCTGAACATGCCCCACTTGTATGTGACATGACATCGGATTTTTTAACACGTCCAGTCGATGTTTCGAATTTCGGGTTGATTTATGCAGGGGCGCAAAAAAATGCGGGAATTGCAGGAGTTACGATAGTAATTGTCCGCAAGGAACTGTGCACACCGCTAAAGTCGAATGAATTACATTTTCTGAATTATCAAACCCATGCGCAATACGATTCGATGTACAACACACCAAGTACCTTTGCTTGGTATGTATCCGGTCTTTATTTCGATTGGATTGTGAAGGAAGGAGGAGTGGAAGTCATGCAACAACGTGCTGCACAAAAAAGTGAAGTACTTTACCGTGTCATTGATGGCAGTAATTTCTATCAAAGTCCAGTCGCTAAAGAGCATCGCTCAGTGCAGAATGTTACCTTTTACTTACCTGATGAACGACAGCACCACCACTTTCTCAAAGAAGCCTCAAAAGCAAATCTCAAAAACTTGGAAGGACACCGTGAAGTAGGTGGTATTCGCGCTAGTCTCTACAACGCAGTTACCCAGGAAGGGGTTAATACTCTTTGTGATTTCATCCAAGATTTTGAGAATAGACACGGATAAATATGAACAGTCGCCACCGCCGTGAGGATCTTAGTGAATTAGAGGTAACTGATGAGCAGTTACTATTTTTGCTGAATCAACGTGCCGAATTGTTTCGAGCAAAACAAGAATCTGAGCGTTCAACGAACCAAGGACAAAGCTCGTTGAAGGAAACAGTTCGTGATGCGCAGTTCGTTCAGCGACTTCTAGAACTCAATCAAGGTCCACTGACTGATGAACAAATTGAAAGTTTGTTTCGTGAAATTGAATCTTGTTGTTCATCGCTGCAAAGTCCGACGATCATTGCTTTTCAAGCACGCTCTGGAACGCCGGTAGAGGATGCTGCCCTTCAACATTTCGGAACTGGGGTTTCCTTAGTACCACAAGCGACCGTGAACGGCGTGTTTCGGTCCGTTGAGAAAGGTACGGCCTCCTATGGTATTGTCCCGATTGAAGGCAATATAGATCGTTCTTTTAGTGTTACTTTTGATTGCTTTCTGCAACGAAATGTCAAAATTTGTGGTGAAGTACCGTATGCCTTACGGTATGCAATCCTCGCTCGGCCACGCACCTCGCTAGATGCCATCGATGTGGTATATGCACAAGCGGATGCTTTGACTACTTGTCGCGACTGGTTGCAACGGCATTTGCCACATGTACAAACGCAGGAAGTAGCTAGCGGGACCGAAGCGGTTCAGTATGCGCAGGATCGAAAGAATTCCGCTGCGATTGCAGGTAAGTTGCGCGTAGAACAGTTCCAGCTAGAAGTGTTACAAGACAATATCGAAGATGAAGCTGAAAATTACGTTCGTTATGTTATCCTTGGAAGTGAATCTGGACCCCCCTCTGGTAATGATAAAACCTCTATTATTGTGAGTTCTAAGGATGAGCCAGGGGCACTCTATCGAATCCTTTCGCCATTTCAAAAGTACAACATCAGTTTGTCGAGGATTGAGACTCGACCAATCCATAGCGATGGAGTTTTTCTCTTTTTTCTCGACTTTGAAGGACATGAGTCTGAGAAACATGTACAAAAAGCACTATCTGCAATCGAACAAGTGACCAAGATGGTTAATCGCTTGGGTTCCTATCCTAAGGCATCAGCTCATTGAGTTTAAAACCCCTCCGAACTGAGTTTTTTGAGACCCAGTTTTTCCATAAATATTGGATGTAGACCTCGATTACCCCCAGTATGAACTCGAACGTTCCTGTCATAACGATCGATGGGCTAGCAGCGTCGGGTAAGGGTTCTGTCGCCTGTGAAGTTGCGACTAGACTCGGTTGGAATCTTCTTGATAGCGGATTGTTTTACCGAGTTGTGGCATTCTTAGTTGATCGCTATGGTTTATCGCTGCATGATGTAAGCCCAATTGTCGGTATGATTAATCAAACAACACAGTTTGTCTATTCCAATGCCGGAGTCTCGGTAGCGACGGCGACATCAAACAGCAAGGTACAAACACAAAACACTTTCATACTCGACGATTCACATCGAGTTGGTTATGTCCGGTGGAACGGAAACGACATCACTAAAGAGGTACGTTCTGACCACATATCGAAAATTGCAGCGAGAGTAGCTGCTTCGGAGCAGATACGCAAAGTGTTGCGGCCGAAACAACGTGAACGGCGACAACCACCAGGATTAGTAGCTGACGGACGTGATATGGGTACAGTGATTTTTCCTGACGCGCCGCTTAAGATATTTTTGGAAGCTTCGCTAGCCGTACGCGTGAGTAGACGAATCCGACAGTTGGGTTTAACCGAGACCAAAACTGAATTTCAGCGAATCGAAAAGACGATGCAAGAGCGCGATAATCGAGACACATTGCGCAAAGTCGCTCCTGCAGTAGCGGCGGTGGATGCGATCAGTCTAGATTCTTCTGACCAAACACTAGCCGAGACTGTAGAAGTAGTGATAAACTTGGCAAAAGAACGAAAGATTGTTCCGTGACTTAGCGAACTTTTGTATGTTGTTGTATAACAGTAAAATATTCGTTTTAATTTTTGACACTTTACTGGAAACTCCATTCCGCGTTAAACTCAAAATTGACTAAGTTGATTGGTCTTCAGTGACCGTTGACACTTTTTCCGATTACCCCAACCTCTTTATCCTTTCTTTTTTTCACCCAACCTAAATCAATTTTTATGAATACTTCCTTTGCTGAACTTTTTGAAGAATCTGCGCGTACGGTTGAAATGTCTCCCGGTTCAATCATTGTTGGAACCGTTGTTGACATTTCCGATGAATTTGTGACTATGCATGTGGGATTGAAGTCCGAGGGAATCATTCCACGGGAGCAGTTTCTTAATCACAAAGGTGAACTTAATCTCAATATTGGAGATCAAGTTAAAGTTACCATGGAGGTTGTCGACGATGGTTTTGGTGAAACACGTTTGTCTCGAGAAAAAGCTAAACGTGTCGAAACGTGGGAGCATCTGGAAGAAGCTTTCGCCAATAAAGAACCTATCAAAGGAGTTTTTAGTGGGCGTGTTAAAGGTGGTTTTACCGTAAATATTGACGACGTTCGGGCGTTTCTTCCAGGTTCTCTAGTTGTTAGTGATCCCAATCAGGACCCGACAGAGTTAGAAGGACAGGAATTGGAGTTTCAAATCATCAAGCTTGATACAAACAGAAATAATGTTGTTGTTTCACGCCGTGCGGTGTTAGAAGCAGAACACAGCGACGAACGGGAAGCTTTACTCGAAGCACTCGCGGAAGGACAAATTCGACAAGGGACTGTGAAAAATCTAACCGATTACGGTGCATTTGTAGATTTAGGTGGAGTTGACGGTCTCTTACACGTGACTGACATGGCATGGAAACGTATTCGCCATCCAAGTCAAGTACTTTCGGTCGGGCAAGAGGTCACGGTTCGAGTTCTTTCGTTTGATGCAGAACGGAGTCGTGTTTCCTTAGGAATGAAACAATTAGGCGAGGACCCGTGGATCGACATTTCCCGTCGTTATCCTCCTCAATCAAAAGTGTACGCCACAGTTACAAATATCACCGATTATGGTTGTTTCGCGGAGATTGAGGACGGAATTGAAGGTCTGGTCCATGTGTCAGAAATGGATTGGACTAGCCGTAATGTGATCCCCTCTAAAGTTGTTACACGAGGCGATACCATTGAAGTCATGATAATCGAAATAGACGAAGAACGTAGGCGAGTTTCTTTAGGTATTAAACAATGTCTTGACAACCCTTGGGAGCAGTTTGCGGAAACTCACAAAGTTGGTGAAACAGTGTCTGGTGTTGTGCAATCAATCACAGACTTTGGGATATTCTTACGTTTAGATGGTAATGTTGACGGTTTGGTACACATCTCTGATATGTCGTGGACCGAACCTGGCGAAACAGTAATACGACGATATAGCAAAGGCGAGGAAGTCGATGCTGTTGTGATCGCGATAGATGTCGAGCGAGAACGAATTGGATTAGGGATCAAGCAACTCGATGCGGATGTGTTTGGTGATTTCCTTGAAGCTCATCCCATTGGATCCGTGGTTAACGGTACCGTTGAAGAAGTACGGCAGAAAGATGCTACTGTACTATTAGGCGAAGGTGTCAAAGGAGTTATCAAAATCGGTGAGATTTCTGAAGAACGAATTGAAGACGTTCGCAATGAACTCAAGGTGGATGAAGAAGTTCAAGCTAGAATCATCGGTACCGACTCAAGACAAAGAAAGATTTGGCTCTCGATAAAAGAAAGTGAGATCAAGGAAGGCAACAAGATGCAACAAGAGTATCAACAACCGGTAGAAGAAGCCAAGACGATGACTTTTGGTGAACTGATCAAAACGCAACTTGAAGCCAAGCAAAATGACTCGCCAGAGGAAGAGACCGAAAACGAACAAGAGAAGTAATCGGGCTTTGACTTTGACTAGCACACGTTAGACTACAGTTGAGAAACGTTGGCTTTGAAAAACAAGAATCCAGGGCTTGAAAAAATCCTTGCGACCTATCCGGAATACTCAACCGAGCAAGTCGAGCTTTATCTTCAATTTATCGTTCAGCAGATGTCTGACGCCTTGGTCATGGCAGAACGTATTGAGGTTCGAGGATTTGGCGTTTTTACTTTACGCCGAAGGGTTCCCCGGGTCGGACGAAATCCACAAACAGGGGAACAATTGATGTGGCCTGAGGCATTTTTACCTCATTTCAAACCTAGCGTTGTATTAAAAGAACGAGTTTCGAACTCTAGCTAATATTCCGTACTTTTTTTTGCCGTAATCGAGTTACACCTTGGTATTGGCAGTCAAATTTACGTATTCCTGTTAATTTTTCTAGGTTCATGGACCGACGAACAAGTCCATAAACTCGTGCACCGGAAACGTACGTAATTTATTGGTGTCGCTACAAGCAGTCAAAATTTGATCGACACGATCTTTTGTAAAGTGTGTTTCTAAATTGTGAGTAAACTTCTCCATTAGTTTCGGAATACCTTCAGCCCTTCGGAAACGATGCCCGATCGGATACTCCACTTCAACTGGACCGATCGCAGTACCGTCTTTGAACTTAATCTCAATACGATTAGCAATCGAACGTTTATCAGGATCGTGATATTCTCGCGTATAGCGAAGATCTTCATTTACAACCATCAAGTTGCGTAGTTGATCGATTCGTGGATCGCTTGCAACTGCATCTTCGTAGTCTTCGGCAACGAGATTTCCTTTGAGTAACCCAATCGCAACCATGTACTGTAAACAATGATCTCGATCTGCGGGGTTATTCAAAGGTCCAGTTTTACTAATGATTCGAATCGCGGACTCATGAGTTGTCAATACGATCTCGGAAATTTCATCAATTCGATCGGTAATTTTTGGTGCAAGTTGAACCGCTGCTTCGACGGCGGTTTGCGCATGAAACTCAGCTGGAAATGAAATCTTGAACAAAATGTTTTCCATAACGTACGAAGTATATGACCGTTCAAATTTGAACTTCTTTCCTTTGAACGATACGTCGTAAAACCCCCAAGTTGGAGCAGACAGAACACTTGGATATCCCATTTCTCCTTTCAGTACTACTTGCGCTAGATAAACCGCCCGACTAGTAGCATCACCTGCAGCCCAAGATTTTCGCGAACCTGTGTTGGGTGCGTGTCTATAAGTACGCAGACTAGAACCATCTACAAAAGCATGGGAGAGAGAATCGATAATCTGTTCACGTGTACCACTAAGCAATTTAGTCGCAATGGCCGTACTCGCTACTCTCACCAACAATACGTGATCGAGTCCAACACGATTAAAACTATTTTGTAAAGCTAGAACCCCTTGGATTTCGTGTGCTTGGATCATCGCTTTTAGCACCGTATCCATAGTAATTGGTGCCCTATGTTCGTGAGCATGTTGCTGGCTGAGCCAGTCACAAACACTCAGAATTGCCCCTAGGTTGTCAGACGGATGCCCCCATTCCGCAGCGAGCCACGTGTCATTGAAGTCTAGCCACCGAATCGTACAGCCAATATCCCATGCTGCCTTTACTGGATCGAGTACATAAGAAGTCCCAGGTACCCTTGAACCGAAAGGCACTGAAGTTCCTGAGATGATTGGTCCAAGCAATTTGGTACACTCGGGAAATTGCAATGCCAATATCCCACATCCGAGCGTATCGAGTAAACACAGTCGAGCTGTTTCGATCGCTTCGGAAGTTGGTGGACTATCGTTTACAACGTAGTCGGCAATATCAACTAGAACTTGATCTGGTTTGGGGCGAATGTTGCTGTCGGCACGAGACTGACTCAAAGCTGTGACCGTTCCTGTTTAAATCTAACGGTCTTCGAGTGCAATGTAAGGTCTTGGATCAGAACCAACGTAAGTGGCGCTGGGTCGAATAATACGATTATTACTACGTTGTTCCTTAACGTGTGCTGCCCATCCCGCGACTCGCGAACATACAAAAATCGGAGTAAACAATTTTGTGGGAATACCCATGTAGCGATAAGCCGGTGCATGAAAGAAATCGGCGTTTGCAAACAATTTCTTTTCTTCTTTCATTGTTTGTTCAACCGCACATGCTAATTCAAACCAACTAGTGTCTCCATCGTGATAGGCTAGTTTCTTAGCCCACTCTTTGATAATTTCGTTTCGAGGATCAAATTCACGATAAACGGCATGCCCAAATCCCATGATCAATTCTTTGCGCGCGAGCATTTGTTTTACTTGCTGCACCGCGTGTTCGGGAGATTCGAAACGTTCAAGCATTGCCATTGCAGCCTCATTAGCACCCCCATGTAGCGGACCTCGTAAGGAACCAATCGCTGCAGTCATACATGAATGAAAGTCGCTTAACGTTGATGCGCAAACTCTAGCGGTAAAAGTCGATGCGTTGAACTCGTGTTCAGCGTAGAGAATCAACGACACATCTATGACACGGGCATGCAATTCATCGGGTTCGAATCCATGCAAAGTTCTTAAAAAATGTTCGGCTAGAGAACGCGCAGGAGAAGAAACATCAGTCCGACGGTCATTGTGAGAGTAGTTATACCAATAATTCACAATCGAAGGACATGCCCCAAGAAGTCGTTCCGCGTTATAGTCTTGTTGCGAAAAGTCTGTTTCGGGTTCAAAATTTCCAAGTAACGAGATGCCCGTACGTAAAACATCCATCGGATGAGTCGTTGGAGGTAGGAGTTCTAACGTTTGCAGCAATTCTTTCGGCAAGTCGGTGGAAGCAAGAATTCGGTGTTTAAAGTCAACTAATTCAGTTGTGTTAGGAAGCTTATCGTATAGCAACAAGTAGGCAATTTCTTCGTAAGTTGAATGTTGGGCTAAATCAGTTATATCGTATCCGCGATAGGTCAATCCCGTTCCAGACATACCGACCGTACACAAAGCGGTTTCACCCGCCGACTGGCCTCGTAAGCCTGCTCCACCTAACTTTTTATCAACCATTTCGTATTTCAGTCCTCAGTTGAATTTATCGCAGCTTCCCACGTGTGATAGTTCAACATTTCGTAAAGTTCTTCCCGGGTTTGCATCTTACTCAAGGTATCTATTTGTTTATCTCGGCGAATCGCACTATAGGTTTCAAGTGCTGCCTTAGACATGGACCGAAACGCTGAAAGAGGATAGAGCGCTAAAGCGATGCCCATACTTGCTAACTCATCAATTGAAAAAAGTGGTGTCTTACCAAATTCAGTCAGATTCGCAAGAACAGGAACACTTGAATGTTCTGTTATTTTACAGTACGTATGATAATCGTATATTGCTTCAGGAAAAATAACATCAGCCCCAACCTCAATAAATCTTGTGATTCGTTCAAGAACTTCTTCAAGACCAAACTGCTGAAAAGCATCTGTACGAGCGACAATTGAAAATTTAGTGTCAGTTCGGGCATCGGTTGCAGCCTTCAAGCGATCACACATTTCGTCAATTGATACGACTTGCTTATCTGGGAGATGTCCACAACGTTTTTGGCCGATTTGATCTTCGAGATGTACTGCGGCTACACCTGCTTGTTCTAATTCTTTTATTGTTCGAGTAATATTGAATGCACTTCCCCAACCGGTATCGATATCAACTAATAAGGGCAACTCTGTTGCACTCGTGATTCGATTTGCGTCGGTTAAAACGTCGTGTAACGAAGTAACCCCAAGGTCAGGTAAGCCGTATGAAGCCGCCGCGACTCCACTCCCTGAGAGATAAATACATTTAAATCCAGCCGCTTCTGCTAATTTAGCACAATAGGCATTAATCGTACCGACAATCTGTAGTGGTTTCTCGTCAGCGATTGCTTGCCAAAATCTACTTCCCGGTGACATGTCTAGACCTGTGAACTCAGTAATTTTTCTAGTTTTTCTTTAAGTTGTTCGAAATTTTTAACGACCGCTATGTCCGGATGGTCGGCTATTACATTTGCTGGTGGATTAAAGAAAAAACCATGAGATGCTTCATTTATCATACCGACGTCGTTGTATGAGTCACCGGTTGCTATTGTCGAAAGTTTGATTGATCTCAACGCGCGAATCACATGAGTTTTAGGGTCTTCTTGTCGGCGAACATAGCCCACAATACTACTATCTGAACTCAGTTTAAGGTGGTGGCAAAGTAAGAAAGGATGATTGAGTTTTGACATGATTGGATTAGCAAACTCGTAGAAAGTGTCGGATAGGATCATGACCTGAAAAATACGTCTTGCCCAATTCAAAAATTCTTTCGCACCGGTCAATGGTTCGATTTTTTCAACGATGGGTTGCAGATTTGTGTATCGAATTTGGTGTTCTTTCATCAATCCTAAGCGCATTCGCATAAGTTCTGCATAATCGGGTATATCGCGAGTTGTTTTACCTAAATCCGGGATACCGGTTGCGATTGAGAGTTCCATCCAAAATTCTGGAACTAATACTCCCTCAAGATCTAAACAGAGTACGTACATACTTTAACTCAGCTATTTCGACAAGACTACAGGCTTTAGCGTACTGCGGTAAACTAAATTGCATTCGTCGCGCGCGACGAATGGATTGCATTCTTGTTTTGAGACTAACCGTGTTCAGCACTGACGTGCTGTTTCTGCATATTCTCTAACCACACGATACGATCTCGTAACGACAGTTTTTTCTTTTTCAATCTTTGGATACGCATCTCATCTTCATGCCCAGTCTTAATGAGAATAGAGATGATTTCATCCAGATCTCGGTGTTCGATACGTAGCTGTTCGATTGTGAATTGAGTGTCGCTATCGTCGTTCAAGTTAAACCTCCTCAAGCGATGTAAGTTGACTGATAAATTGCAGGGTAATCGGTACACTCAAGCTTAGGAGTAAGCACGGGGTACAGATTAGTAATTTCATGCAAAAAAGAACAATGGAATTGTTCGGGAAGGATAGTGTGAATTTTCAAATTGAGGTATTCGCACCCTTATATGTTACACCAAAACTAAATAAATGGGTTAGAGGCAAGTTTACCGAAACACATTCTATAGAATTAGCCGAAGTGGATCAGATAGTTTTTTCTAAACTGAGGTGTCGAAATGCAGACAATTTTCGAACGAACTAAGGGCACCCAATTCCATACAAATTCGGTGTCGCTTCACGAGATTTTCTTGCATGAAGTGAGCCATTCGGAATCTATTGACGCATAGAAAGGCAGTACTAAACCGTGCTCTTTTTGAAGTCGAGATTCGTAACACGCTCACTCGTTTCGCATGTTTTTAGCTATCCTTAAGTTGTCGTCCTTGAGCTAGACAGGGTGTTTCGACGTGTCGGTTAATCGTTGGTACCCAATATGGGTTGTAGCTCAGAAAGAATTACTAGTCCACCTTCAATCGGCTGCTTTTTGGTTCATTTGGGGCTCAATATCGGCTTTGTTAGCATTGCTAGTATTATTGTTTGGGTTAATGGCAATGTTCAGTTCCAATACCACCCTCATTCCGAATGTGGATGATTTGCAACTCGCCGTGTCTAAAAATGTTGGCGAGCAAGAAGACATGCTATTACACACGCAAGGTGAATCCATGCTTGTCTATGGCGTAATCGACAACACGGATGGATTTAGTGACAGGATTAGGTTCGCCATTAGAAGGCACGCCGAGCAATGGAACGTCGACGCTGACACTAGCGACTACATAAGACTTTTTATAAATGATGGGAATGATGCTGAGTTAATATGGTTTACGTCTTCCCCCATACTCGAATTTCGTGAACTTCAAGACCCGTTTGATTCAATAGCAACCGCCGATAATTGGTTGGAATCGGGAAAGATCGACGGGTATTTCGTATTACCCAAAGATTTTGTGGAATCACCAAACGACGCGCTATTTATTACGCGAGAGACCGGAATAGTAATCCGGGATAACAATCTGACTAGGCTGAAGTCATGGTACGAAAATATGGCCACCATTGCTTTGCGATACACACGCTTGGAGGATTTGGGTGTAGATGAGGTAGGTCGTATCCAATTCGTCAATAATGTGGACATGACTATTGAGAAAATTCAGTCAAGTCCAAACTTAGTGCGCGCAAACAACCCGATATCATCGGGTGTCGCGGATAACGTGCTCTCGAATCTTCATGGTGTAGTTTCAGTTTCGTACACCGGGTTATTTCTGGCTTTATTGTTGTTCGGTAGCACGGTATTGATCACAAACACTGTAGAAGAAAAGTCGACTCGTGTCAATGAAATTCTATGCGCTACGATACAACCTCAGCAACTGTTTGACGGGAAAATCCTAGGCAATGTCATGCTCGTCGGAGTTGTATTGTCCCTTGTTGGGGTTTTGGTTTTCGCCGCGGTAATGTTGCTCTCGATTAATGACTCTTTCAGTCGAGCAGATTTATTGGCGACATTTATTCCTCCAATGAAATTAACACACTGGTTGATATTTTTGTTGGGCGCGCTTTTGCTTTATGGTCCAATGCTTACAGCACTTGGTTCATTGTGTGACGACCTGCAGGAAGTAGGAAGTACATTGTTTCCAGTGAGTTATTTGGTTTCTTTCGGGGCACTTCCGGCGCTTTTGTATGCTTTCTTTAGTCCGCATAGTGTGCTGACCCAAGTCCTAGTTCTCATTCCGCCCTTGACACCCTATGTCATGATTGCACGTAGTTCTGATTTACCATCTTGGCCAATTTATGTGGCCGCGCTAGGAGTTTTATCAATGAGTATTGTCCTAGGACGATTTGTGTGTCTAAGGATTTTCAACAACGGTCTTCTCGCGGAACGAACTGCAATGGGATTTCGAACGTTATTCCGATTAGCCACGAGACCAGTCAATTGAACCTGAAATATTTACGCACGGTGTGGATCATAGCTTCGCGCGAGTGGCTGGCAACGATACAAACGCCAATGTTTTGGCGATTTCTGCTCATAATGCCGATAGTGTTTTTCGTATTGGTAATCGTCTACAGATACGTCAACACTAAGTTTCCTGAAGAAGATTGGTTAACCGATGAACGGTTGCGAGATCCCACACAAGTACTCGAATATAGAGAGTTACGCTTTTGGGGACAAATCATTCCGCAACAATTGTACGCCGTACTAGATCACAGCGACGGAGTCTCAGGGGTCATTCGACAGACAATTACTGAACGCGATCAACGTTTGTTTCTCCTATCGATTTTGGAGTTAAACGACAGTGAATTTCAGGAATTTCTTGAATCTGTATCTGGAGGGCAGGAAGCGTTTGAGTTGCTTCGGCAAGCTTCGCTCGGACACACGAGCACACAGTTTGTAGACGAGGTAATTTATGCTCTACAGTTTCAGGAGAGTGGTTCCAGCATGATTCCCGAAGAGTTCATACGGATATTTCCTACATGGTATTACGATAATCAAGTCCCAATCGAGAAAATGGAAAACCAGATTTCGACTAGATTCTTTCGGGAAGTCGTGGTGCCAGATGCCTCCATCGAGTCGTTGAACGCATTATTGAACGATAACCAAATTACCGGGTATTTTGTACTACCACCAGCACTCGAGCAACAAACTAGGGATATCAAGTTTACTATTTCAGCCAATACCTCAAAACTCCAAGTACTTGATCTCGCAACCTGGTATCGTAGTGTTACAAATCAAGCACTTCACGAATATCGTTTAAATAAGATTGACCTGCATACTGAGCTAAAGTTTTCATTCGCTGACGATATCAACTTTCAAATAGTAACAAAAACCTACGACCAACCACCAAAAGTACGTGTGACGGATATCTCGCCAACGATCTATATGTACCTACCGTATTTATTACTAATCGGTGCATTTCTTCCAAGCTCGTATCGGCTCGCATATATCATCCACGAGGAAAAGTCAAACAAACTTGCAGACAAACTTCTCTCGGTGGTTCGACCAAGTTATCTGCTCGACGGGAAATTTTTGGGAGTGGTATTAGTAACGCTTACGACGTTAGTTATTTGGGCGATGGTCTTTGGACTACTCGTCATGCTGTTTAACGATACGACTCTAGTGCATAGTTTAGAGCATATAGTACCGTTTCTTCAACTACCAGTGGTCTCTAATTTCCTACTATTTCTGCTTTTAATGTATGCGTTTTACGGTTATCTGTTTTGTAGAATGGTTGCGAAAACAAACACTTCTCAACAAGCCATACAATCTGTCGTAGCATTCAATTTTCTCTTATTTTTACCAATGATCCCGTCTTTCTTGGTAATAATGCCTCTATTTCCTGGAGACATTTATTCCAATATCGTAAGCTTCATTCCACCGTTTACTCCATTTGTGATGGTTGCACGTACTTTTGATTTACCTGATTGGCCCTTGTACTCGACTATTGTGGTTGTGATGTTGTTTAGTGTTTGGTGGGCTCGACATCAAGCTAGTCAAGCCTTTGCTAAAGGCATATTGGGTGAGCTTGAAACAAAGATGTCGCCAATATTCGGTTCTCGAAAATAGTGGTAATTCATCTCTATCGAGTTCTCAAAGTGGTGTGTTAAAAGACTTACTTTGTTTCGGCTTGTGCGAACTTAGATCCACATTGTGGCAGTACGATCCAATCTAATCACTTCCCGTCCATCGCGATGATAAATGACAGACAAAGAAAACGATTCCATTTTCGAGTAATTTGGTCAATAGCTCAGCGCGAGGTCCTTTCCATGTGGACGACGAAGACCTATTGGTTCTTGGTAGTATCGATGCCACTAGTTGTGAGCGGTATGTTGTACCTTTCTTGGCCGGCAGTTGGTTTTTTGAAAACTATGGTGGAGAATGATTCCGATTTAGCTGCGCAGTTTTCGCCCGAGCAAAGGCAAGAGATGTTCGATGAGATTCAGTTCTATGTGAAGTCGTTGTTTCAGGGAGAACACTTACACTACTATATTTTCGACGAAACAGGACAAGATTTCGATGAGGCTATACGGTACAAAATCCTACAAACTGATTATGAACTCTATTTGAATACTTTGTCTGACTCCGAACAACCTTCGAGTACTGAGGAGTTTCAGGAAGATTACTATGAAAGAAATTTCTTTGGCAATTCCCAATTATCTATTCTGAGGCATCACGAAATACAAGACAGAGATCTCACGATCGCAGAATTAGAAGAGCGGTTAGACGATGGAGAAATTTCAGGTTATTTTGTCATTCCTGAAGACTTCACGGAATCCTACGATGGAGCTCAATTTATTCGCCCAAAGTCAACTACTCAAGCCAATGTCAACAAATTGAATGAGTTAGAGTTGTGGATTGAGCAAATCTTTTTTGAAGTATTACGTGAACTTCAGTTGCCAAGCAACTATGTACACAACGATGAATTACGTAAAGAACTTTATCGCCCCTTACCGGTCAATATTGAGAAAAAGTCTCTTACGCAGGTCAGTTCTGGGGATACCAAGGATGAAGGAACTCGTCAAGGTGACTCTTCACCTGTTGGTCTTTGGTTAAAGCTTGCAACCATTCCATTTTTATGGCTATTTATGTCGGTTCTGGCAAACATCTCTAATTTTGTACTTGCAAATACGCTAGAAGAAAAGTCAAGTAAAGCAGCTGAAATGCTTGTGTCGCGGTTGTCTCCGACCACAATTATGGACGGAAAACTTTTAGGGAGCGGATTAATCGGACTTGTTGGGCTAGTAGTTTTTTGTGTGTTTGTGGGACCACCTTTGGTGCTAGTCCTTAATACCGTAAATACCGTACTAAACCCTACTGATATCGTGAATTTCCTTCATCCATTGAAATTTATTAATTGGGTACTGTGTTTAGTTATTGGATTTCTGACTTTTGGTTACATTCAAAGCGCGTTGGGATCTTTGTGTGACGACGATAAGGATTTCAGATCTGTCTTTCTTCCAATGACACTACTGCAACTCATCGGTATCTGGCCGAGTGTGATCTTTGTTCTAATGGACCCAGGGGGAAAGGTCGCACAAGTATTGAGTTTTATACCATTGATCTCGCCATACGTAATGGTGAGCCGAACAGCTTCGTTACCTGACTGGCCAACTTACCTGTTAATCATGCTATTCATGTGTTTCAGTATGTATTTGATTAGAAAGCTCACCTCTAGAGTGTACACCATAGGATTGACATCAGAGCATGCTCCGAAGAGTTACCGGCGATTGGTCAAGTTGTCGCGAGAACATTCATGAACGAGTTGCAGTTTTTGATTTACTTTTTCTCTGCAAAAGGCAATTGAACCCATGAAGTTTTGGACACTGAAACGAGCTTGGGTAGTCATGCAAAACGAATGGATGTTGCCGATTCGCGATCCAAAGTTTTGGATTGCTACGTTGATTACGCCTGTCATTCTCTTTTTGATCTATTTGCTACTTCAATTTCTGGTGAAGTTTGCTGTTATCGAAGATCCTCGAGAGCAACTGTTGGAGTCAGATTTCGTGACGAATACTGAATCAATGTTGGAACAGTTCATCAGTCTGAATCGTGATGCCAAATCTGACTTATTAAAGTATATGGTCCTAGATGAAAACGGAAGTCTAGCCCAGAAAATTCGAGACAGGACTTTGCAGATCGATCAATCATTGTTCTTGCGTTACTTCTTCCAAAAAAGTGTTGGTGAGTACGATCACTTAGTGGCTATTTTTGGAGAACCAGCTGTCGGGGAACTAATCAACATTTTGGAAACGGCGAGCAGTGATTTGGAAGGGGTTGCAAAGCAAGAACATTTGCTGTTGAAATTAAACACAACTCTGTATGGATCCCAACTCCTAGATGCGGAATTTAGGGAGTTTTTGGAAGAATTTTCAATTTGGTGGTCAGAACATCTCGATCAGATCAAGTCTCAAGTTCCTGCAGTCTCTATAAATTCCTTCCAGGAGGCATCGGTTAACGCTGACATCGCCAATCGGGAATTCGCTGAAAACCTCTTAGCCACTGATGAAATCGTAGGATATTTTGTATTACCCGCGAATGCTCATGAAGAGACCGCATCGGCTACCTTTGTGGTTAGAACTAAAACTCCGAAGAGTCGATATCTTGAACTTGTCAACTGGTATCGTAGTATTGCGACCGATGTCTTAGTTCAAGAACGATTTAACTTGGCGAAATTGGACATTTCGAGTCAATATTTGGTCAAACGACCGGATTTTGCGACGGAAGATTTTGTTGAAGTGGAACCGAGTTCAATTCTTCTGTTTCAAGATATTGACAAATTTCTTTACATTGGATTGTCGGTCCTACTGTCTCTCGTCTTTATCCTGACTGGAACTAGATTAGTTGGAGCTTTTATGATTGAGAAGTCATCTCATTTACTCGATAGTCTTTTGGTTAAAGTACCACCGAATCAATTATTGGATGGCAAGTTATGGGGCACGGCGTTAATTTGGGTTACGGTACTAATCTCTTGGTTCGTCCTGATTGTATTATTCATACCTTTTTCGGCAGTATCAGACGTAGTCATTGATCCAGCCTTAGTTGAGCATTTATTTCGGTTTGACGTAATCCTCAATTTTCTGCTATTTTTTGTACTGACGTACGCGTTGTTTGGCTATTTCTTGCTGGGATTCACTACTATGTTCAGCCAACTGAGCACGGCCGTTAGTCTCTTTATGTTTGTTATGATTGGGGTAGCGTTTGTTGGGATTCTGACTGCCGCATTTGTACACCTTTTACCCATTACGATACAAAATATACTCAGCTTCTTCCCGTTAATTTCACCGTTTGTGATGGTGGCGCGCTCTGCAACACTACCGGGTCCTTTAGTCTATTGCGCCATCGTTTTAGTTATGCTCGTAAGTGTGTACGGATCGCGAACATTAGGAGGATTAATGTTTCAGCGCGGCATTACAGTCGAGGTGAAGGTGCCTAGTGTTCACTAACTTGCGACGCACCAACTCCAAAATCGAGTTAGTCGTTCAACCGTCGATTACGCAATTAATCAATGAGCACCCAGTGAGTGTGCAATAACTATGAAGTCTGCCGATTTGACGAGCTTATTTGGTTATCAATTCCGACTTTGAATCATGGAAATTTCGAGTCTTGAACTTACCAAAGAAACGTAGAGCTGGCAACCACTTCAGGTTGGCGTGGATTATAGCACAGCAAGAACTTCTTTCGACGCTGAAGACAAAAGGTTTCTGGTTTATTCTCGTATTCTGGACGGTCATGGTCACCTTTATTCTTTTGATGCTGTCATTAAATTTCATTTTGCTTCAGAGTAATCCCCGCTCGTCGTACATGTCGCTGTACTCTCTACAAACGTATCAAACCATGCTCGAAGAATTTCGGTACGAACGCGAACTAAATTCTTGGGGAGATCCGGTTAAATACTACGTACTTGATTTGACGCCTCAAGACTACGCTCAATCGATTCGTTCAGAAATTTTGCGACGCGAACATCAAGCTTATGTGGAAAACATCAGACGAACTTTTCCACCGGCGCTCCTCGATCCCGAACGTTTTCACTTCGAAACGCTAGACGAGTTTCGAGAAGATATTTACCGAGATTATCCAAATAGCTATAGGATTACATCCTACCCCACACTAAGCTACCGAAAGTTCCATGAAAATCTCGAATCTGAACTTACGTTAGAAACGTTGAACGAATATCTCAATACAGGTAAGCTCGACTGTTATTTTGTCATTCCTGAAGAATTTGAGACAACTCGCTCCGGTATTCGATTCGTTCGACCGGACTCTGCAACCCAAGAACACATCGACAAGTTGGATGAATTGGAGTATTGGATTGAGGGAGTATTCACACAAGTTGTTCGTGAGAATCACTATAGGGGGGAACGAAGAGATCGAGATGGCCGACCGGATGAATTTTTCAATCAATTGGAGATTGAAATTGCGAAACGTACATTTCCTACTTCTGATGCAGGAGACGCAGACAACAAACTGCTTTCTAGTGAAATCTCAGTACCTATACCTAATTGGTTGAAGTTAGCGAACATACCACTCGTATATATGTTCATAATGATGCTATTATTCACAGTAAATAGACTCATCACAAGTACCGTCGACGAAAAGGCTACTGAGATGTTGATGTCACGCTGCTCGCCAGCTCAGATCATGGACGGCAAACTACTGGGAAATGGTCTTATCATGCTGACTGCAGTCGGAGTATTTGGTTCTGTAGCAGTATCAACTGTTATGATAGGATTAGGCGGTGTATTGGGCGCACAAGAACTTGATATAGGAGACCTCATAAACACCGCAACGGTAATGACTTGGTTATTGTTTTTAATACTCGGTTATCTCTTTTACGGATACATTCAAAGTTCGTTGGGTTCGCTGTGCAATGACATGAAAGACATATCTTCGGTCATGTATCCGCTGCAGTTGATTTATTTGTTCGGGGTGTTTCCTACTGCAACAATAGTCTTATTCAAACCAGATGGCATAGCTGCTCAAATGTTGAGTTATATTCCACTTTTTTCACCCTTTGCGATGGTAAGTAGAACTGCAGCATTACCAGAGTGGCCAGAATACTTTGCGATTGTGATGATCATGTGTCTGAGCGTGTTCGTTGTAAGAAAGGTAGCGATGAGAGTCTACGAAAAAGGATTGTTGTCTGATCATGTACCGCGAAACTACGGAAAGATTTTTCAAATGATTGGTCAATCAACATAAATGGTATCTGTTTTTGATTACAGTATTCAGTGTACTCGAAATAACGTGTTCAAACAGTCGTGTTTCTTAGAAATTTAAAGCGTACCTGGGTCGTCATACAGACTGAATGGCTACTCTCTGTACGATCGCTAAAGTTTTGGCTTGCGACATTGCTTACACCTTTCATACTGATTCTACTCTACACCCTCTTTCACTTGATTGTAACAGAAGATCCACGAGAGAAATTATTGGAATCGCAGGAAGTTAAGAGTTGGGAATATCTCGTAGATGAAATGTTTGACATAAGAAACAATCTGTCGCCATCAGTAGTAAGGTATGGAGTCTTTGACGCTCAAAACCAAGTAGTTAGGAAGATTCGTGAAAGTATTTTGCGAAATGATCAACAGCTATTCCTTAACTATTACTACACCATTGACGGTGCTGAGTACGATGCTTTCGTCGCAGTTCTTGGTAAAGATGCAGTTTTGGAGTTGAAGAACTCATTGGGCGATTTGGATCAAACACTTAAAGGAACAACGCGCAAAGAGCAATTCCGGGAAATTTTTAGTCTCACAAGTTATGTTGGGATTGAATCTGACGGTACTAAGACTTCCTTTTTGCGCACATTCACCGAGTGGTGGGAGAAATATTCCGATAGGATCAAAATCGCTGTGCCTTCTTTGACTGCTAATTTGTTTCAAGAAGTATTTCCAATAGACGATCGAAACTCGGTAGATGGGTTCGAAACCTTGCTCAAAACAGACGAGATTGTTGGCTACTTTATCCTGCCACCAGACCGAGGAGAGTGGTCGAGTGTTGTCACTTTCACCACTAAAAGAGAAGTCCGCAAGCATGAATATATCGATCTCGTCAACTGGTATCGGAGCATTGCCAACGATGTGATGTTTCAACTTCGAGTGGATGCGAGTGAACTTACACCGACCGCAAAACAAGCATTATCTTATCGAGCAGATTTTGCTACTGAGGATATCGAAGTACTGGAATCAAGTACCAATGTGGTTACGACCTTTGACACAAACACTTTGGGTCAATATGTTTATTTCATCCTTCCCATGTTGATGTTTATTCTTTTTTTTGGAGCTAGCTTGAGAATGATTGGAGTCATGGTAGATGAAACATCTTCGAAACTAGTGGATAAGCTACTCGCCACTGTACCTCAGAATCATCTCTTGGATGGGAAGCTCTGGGGAACTGCGATGATTTCATTAACAGTGACGTTTACGTGGATAATATTTATCCCGATTCTAGTGACAATTTCGAACGCCTGGAGTTTTACCTTTTCGGCGGAGTTTATAGGATACTTTGCTCAAGTCGACGTTGTCTTGAACTTTCTACTATTTTTTATTCTCTTGTATGCGTTGTATGGATACTTTTTTCTTGGTTTTTTGACTTTGTTCAGCCATGTGAACACGGCCCTTGGCGTTTCTCAAATCGTATTTTTACTTGTGTCTGGTGCGGTACTGCTTCCGGCAACTCTTGTACTCTTGATACCGAGTAGCTTGATACAGAATATTTTTTGTTTTGTTCCTCTAGCGGCTCCACTGATCATGGTGGGTAGATCGGGTTCGCTACCAGATTGGCCTCTTTATCTTGCTATAGTCACTGTCATGATTGCTAGCGTGTACTGTTCCCGTGCGTTAGGAGGATTGATGTTTCGTCGAGGCATTTCTACTGAAATGAAGGTAGCCTCGGCGGTCAAGTAATTCATTGGCTCACAACTCTAGAGTGATTAAGCTTAACTTGGTCGCTGTATAAGTACCGCCACAAAGCGCATGAACTTTCGGCCTGCAAGTTTTCGAGTATGCTTTATTGCGATTAGCATACTGCTTTAGAAATTCAGTTTCGCCAAATTTTCCTTCCAATAAAATTTGTACACATGAAACAACTACCCTCTAAAAAAGTTTCTGTTAACACTTTTTTGGAAAAGGTAAAACAAGGTGCTGTAGCGTCCTGGAAACCAGCGCGACTCATTTTTGCTATGGATGCGACCGCAAGCCGTGAACATTCTTGGGATCTTGCTACCCAATTGCACGACGAACTATTCCGGACCGCGCAAGAAAAAGACTTGAACGTCCAACTAGTGTATTATCGCGGTATCTTTGATTTCCAAGCTTCGACCTGGAATAGTACAGCCACTGAATTACACCAAACTATGCAAATGGTTCGATGCTTAGGTGGAAGAACGCAAATTCTACGAGTACTGACTCATGCTTATGAGGAATCTTTACGCGAGAATGTCAAAGCTCTCGCTTTTGTGGGAGATGCCTGTGAAGAAGACCCACAAGAGTTGTACAGCATAGCAGGTCGGCTTGGATTAATCGGCGTACCGGTATTTCTCTTTCAAGAAGGGTTTGAATCAGATACAGCAGCGGTATTTGCAGAAATAGCGAGACGCACCAAAGGTGTTCACATACCATTCTCGCCAGGTTCGGCACAGGCCTTTGCCGAGTTACTAAGTACCGTTGCTGCATATGCGACTGGAGGCACCGCAGCAGTCAATCAGTTAAAAGGTAGATTTACTACACGATTGTTGGAACAACTCCAATCATGATCCTGACTATTGTTGTTATATGTGTAGGTTTGCTAGCATTCATCCTACTGATCCGTCTGCTATGGGGGACTAAACACATACGTATCAACTCGAAAATCGTGTTGATCGCGGCAGCTGTACTTGGAGGGGCATTGTTGTTTGCGACACTTCAAGGTAAATTTCACCCATTAGCTGCAATGGGAATGATGGTTCTACCGTTTTTGCGACGACTTATGGGGTTATTTTTTCTCCTCATCAGGTTTATATCACATTGGCCCATTCTATCGAGTTTAGCACGTTCCACATACCAAACAGGCAATCCTTTTCAAAATTTGTTCAATACTCGACCGAACGAAACTTCTAGTTCCACCCAGACTGACGATTTATCAATGACTCTCGATCATGAGACTGGGGCGATTGACGGTAAAGTGTTAAGTGGTCAATTCCAAGAGTCAACATTGAGTCAACTACAAGACGAACACATTATTGCTTTGTGTGAAGAGATTCAAGATCCTGAGTCGAAACGTTTACTCGAGGCATACATTGCGAAACATCGCCCGCATTTGACCCAAGGAGACAGCTCTCAGCCAAGTGAAACAACAGAGAATGAGATGACAGCCACAAAAGCTGCTGAGACATTAGGAATAGAGCTTACCGCTAGTAAGCAAGAGATTGTTGATGCGCATCGCCGTCTCATGCAAAAATTGCATCCCGATCAAGGCGGATCGACATATTTAGCAGCTGAATTAAATCGGGCAAAAGACTTGTTGTTGAGAAAGTTTAAAGAGTGAAGACTGTCTCCCGCAAGAGCGTACTAACTGCACGGAAAGAAGGTTTTTAAAAGAATTGTTGTTTAGCTGCGATACGTTAGATCGCCGTTTACATTAAACACGCTGTCTGCTAATGGGCAGGAACCTCTGAGGTTGAACCACTACCAAATACAGATTGAACAGATTCGACGAATGCCAAAGATTGAAAATAAGGCGAAAATAGTGCGCCGACCATTATGACTACTGCTAGCCAACCCCAAATTAGGAATAGTTTCATTAACCAGGGTTGTTCCACAAAATCTTGCCAAAGAGCTTTAAACATAGTGTTAGATGGAGTTTGAGGAAGGTAGTATTTTAGTGATTTGCAGCTGTACATCGTTTCAAACGTACGAAAATGTATTGAATATTTACAAACTTAGTTCGTGTAGTCTAACACTTCGATTTTGGTGTGGAACAAGGGTCGTTTAGTCGTGCGGGAACCACTGATACCCATAACCGAAGAACTGCAGCAAGCTATTGAGAAAGGAGTCGTCGTCACGGCTACCTCTCGGCAAGCGCAAGAACTCCGATACTCTTGGAGCCACAAACAGATTTTGGGTGGCAATTTAGGCTTTGTTTCACCGCGTATTTATGATTTTGATGGTTGGTTGGTATCGGCATATGAAGAACTGGATCGTTTAGGAGTCGAAGGTGGGAATTGGAGTTTATTGCGTGGAGCTGCGCTGAATCTTGCTTTTCAAGTCTGTGCGCCGGATGAAGAATTTGTCAAGCACTCCGCTGCAGTCGTCGAAGCTTGGCGGATTTACGTGGAATGGAACCTCAGCCGCGTCAAACCGGATTTGAAAGTCACCGAGAACGGGCGAGTATTTGTACGCTGGATTGACGCCTTTCAGGAGTTTTGTGAAGAACGGCAGTTACTCACAATCCCCGAATTACCCGGATTAATCACAAATTCGGTTACGAATCAAACTTGGAAACCTGAAAAGATTTCTTTGTTCGCGGTGAGAGAGAAGTCTCCGCGGCGACGAGAACTTCTCACGCAATTACGGCAATTTGGCTGCGACGTGATCGACATAGAACCCGAACATCGATTTGATGGTGAAGTCGTTAAGATCGGTTTTGAATCTCTCAGTCGTGAACTCAGCACAATCACTGGGTGGGCACGTGAACAGTTTTCGACTCTACCAATAAACTCCCGGATTGGTATCGTTTGTCCTCACATTGGTGAGTTGGCACAACAAATAAAGCGAAGTTTCGAGGCTACATTTTGGGACTGTCACAGTATCGATTCAATTGTCCATATCGGTTCTGGAGTTCCCTTGAGAGAAACACGGCTGTGTCAGGACGTGATTAAATTTTTAGAGTGGACAGTTCATCCATTGGATTATTCGGAAGTGATTCAACTCGGGCGTTCACCGTTTCTACCTGAATTAGAAATTCCCGAGGTCTTTACAAATAGTTACCACGAACGCTTTGACCTTCATTACTACCTCAGCAAACAAAACAAAGAACTAAAAACAAAATTGCAGTCGCTTTCCTTCCTACGCGGCAACCATAATCGATCGATCAATGAATGGGTAGATCTATTAGTTCAAGCGTTGAAAGTACTCGGGTGGGAAAACCACAAGGACGTAACTGTTAATCAACAAGCTCGCACAGAAGTCCTCCAGGTATTTAGTGAAGTCATTAAGTTATCGCCACTTGTAGGTGAAATTAAGTGGTCTTTTTTTGTGAGTTTAGCGCGTGTATCGCTACTCCAACACACCATGAAATCAGAGTCCCGGTTTACTCCAATTCAAGTTGTTTCTAGAGAACAATCCGTTGGAATGCAATTTGATGCTTTGTGGGTACTAGGTAATGCCGATACACAATGGCCACCACCAATGCAACCCAATGCGATGATTCCACTACCGGTGCAACGAGAAGCACAAGTTCATCGTGTTACTTATCCGAATTTATTAGACTGGGCACAAAACTTAACTGATCTATGGTCAAAAAGTGCCCCAAAGGTTATTTTTAGTTATGTTGACGAGGAACAAGAAGACATTCAAGCTGAGGTAGCCGTAAGTCAGCTACTTGCCACTTTTCCCGAAGCATCACTATCGACATTGATCGATGAACCGGGTTCCGTATCACACGATCATCCGTGGGCACGACATATGCAAGATGAGAATTACATTAATGAGTATTTTTCTGATTTTGGTACCAAAATTCCGCAAACTGATACCCACTTTTCCACGAGTATTCTCCGAAACCAATCGAAATGTCCATTTCGAGCGTGGGGTATCCACCGTATTGGTATAAAAGATCACCAAGCACCTTATCGGTTTCCAGACGCTATTGAACGTGGAAACATATTGCACGCATTGATTCAGGAGTTCCTTGAAATTGCAAATAATCAAATTGGGATTTCGAAGCTTACAGAAGAAGTAATCGCTGAGGTGATTTCTAAAGTTTTAGCAGAAAGGCTAGACGAGTTACCAAGACAATTTGTCGACCAAGAACAGGAAAGACTCAAAAAAATCGTGAATCAGTGGATGGAGTTCGAATGTGACCGCACCCCTTTCGAAGTCTTGGAAGTAGAAAAAAGTCACGAGATTGGATTAGGTGGCGTTTCGATGCGGTACAAAATCGATCGTGTAGACAAGTTAGACGACGGTTCGGTTTTAGTAATTGATTTGAAGACAGGGAATGTGAATCGGGGGGATTGGCGCTTGCCTCGATTGGGCGACACACAAATGCCTTTGTACGCGACGGCTGTACCGGACTGTAAAGGGTTAGTCTACTTATTGTTTAACCGAGGTAAACCCAACCGGTTTATGGGATACGGCGAACTAGAAACAGCAATTAAAGGGATTGATGGGGTATCGAACAAATTCAAGAAGTCGTGGGACGAGGTGAAACAAGCATGGAAAGTTGAACTTGAAAACCTCATTAAGCGCTACTTTGCTGGCGATGCACATGTAGACCCGGTCCACCCCAACGTTTGCAGTTACTGTCACTTGATGAGTTTTTGTAGACAATTCGAAGATACGACATTTATAACACCTCCGAAGGCACCTACAAGCGATGTCTGATTCCATGCTCACGGCTGCAGTCGCGCAGGTTCCTGATCAACAGGTTCGCGACGAAGTCGTATCACCTAAGGGTTCCTACATAGTCCAAGCTCCGGCAGGTTCTGGTAAGACCACTTTGCTAGTCACAAGGTACCTGAATTTGTTATGTGTTGTTCGACAACCGGAAGAAATTCTTGCTATAACATTTACTGATAAAGCTGCGAAAGAAATGAAGCGGCGTGTGCTTTCCCAACTACTGAATCCTACGTCTGAGATCGCGGAAAAAGCACTAGAACGAAGTGAGCAACTCGGATGGAACATCACTTTGAATTCACAACGGCTCAAGATTCAGACCATTGACAGTTTTGCCTATTCACTAGTGCGTCGAATGCCGTTGGAAAGCCAGTTAAGTTTAGATTATGCTAGTCTAGAAACTGCACCTTCCGTTTATGACGACGCGGCTGTGGAATTTTTCGAGTTGATGTTCGCGGATAAGCAAGATGAACTCGTGGAAACGATTGTCAAAGTATTGAGCATATTTGACGGCGATGTATCTTTAGGGCAGAGAGTATTGGCAGAAATGCTGCAACGACGACATGATTGGATCAAACCGATGCAAACAATTCTCACAGCCTTGCGTGACGGCGTAGCGTCTGATCGATTATTCAAGCAGTTAGAAGATACGAGAAATACTTACGTAGAACAACTGTTGAACACTATTCGAAGTGATTTTGACGACGACCTGTTAAAGCGATGTAGGGATCTTTGCCGCTATGCTGCACATAACAGGGATGTCTTCTTTGGTGATTTCAAGCATACTAGTGATTGGAACTTTTTGGGCGAGTTATTCTTGACTACACAAAATGTTTTTAGAAAGTCGATTAATGTTTCACAAGGTTTCCCACCATGTCCTTACCGCGATCCACCGAATATACATCAAATAGATGAACGGGCGCGGCAAAAAAATATATGGCTTCAAGTAGTAGACGAACTTCAAGAAAAGGACTATTTGGATTCGCTAAGGGTGATGAAACGTCTGGTAAGTGGTGAAATTGCCGATAGCCAACGCGAAAAATTCGATAGCCTGTGTAGAGGATTACCGATCCTATTACAAAAACTCAATAGTGTGTTTCGCCAACGAGAATGCATTGACTATCCAGAGTTAAACTTTGCCGCGCAGAGAGCCTTAACTAACAACAGTGAGCCGACCGACTTAGCTCTAGCATTGGATTACAGGATATCGCATATTTTGATTGATGAATACCAAGACACCTCCGAAAGTCAGTTTGACTTTTTTGAAAGTGTTATGGCTAGTTGGTCTCCAGAATCTGGCAACACATTTTTTGCAGTCGGCGACCCTATGCAATCAATTTACCGTTTTCGACATGCAAATCTCCAACTTTTTCAACGTACTTTCAAGGAAGGACTACCTAATGTACATGTTCACGCGCGAAAATTGAGTAGTAATTTCCGTTCAGCACCGGCATTGGTTAAATCCGTGAATACAGTATTTGAACATGTTCTGGGTAGCAGGGAAAACACAAACTATAGTGCCGTAGCTTTCGCAGAATCTTCACCGGCGAATTATTCAATTAAACTTGACGACGATGTGCAAACTATGGAACTATTGTTGATACAAAACGATGCGACCGGGTTTCAAGAAGCACAGGAAGTGGCAAAGCGAATTGAAGATATTCAGAAAAAGTTTGGTTACGAAGATTCGATCGCACTATTGGTTTCGGCGCGGACTCGCTTGAGTACATACTTTAGCGTATTTCAAGATCGGGGGATTAAGTGGAAAGGTGTTGATATCGTCAAGCTAGTTGATGCACCGGTGGTCCAAGACTTGTATTCGTTAGTCGAAGCGTTCAATGAGCGGCGATCCAAGCTTGCATGGATGTCGGTTTTTCGGTCTCCGCTTTGTGGGTTAACGCTACCGGATCTAGAAAAGTTGTCCGAGTTCGAAACAGCTGAAGAGATGTTGAATTGCACCAAACTGAGCGAGCAAGGAGACAAGTTACTATCTCGAGTGCGGTGTGAATTTCAGCGGACTTTACAGGAAAGTCATCTAACTTTTCGTTCGCAAATTGAACGTTTGTGGTATCGTCTTGGTGGAAATTTAGCTTATTTCGATGTCGATTCTTTGATTAATGCCGAGCGTTTTTTCGAACTTCTTCAGTCGGCATCTCGAGGCGGATTTAGACTTGATGAACTGTGGTCAAAGATCGATACCGAATATGTGTCTGAATCTGGTAAAGATGCAGACGTCGAGGTCATGACAATTCATAAAGCTAAAGGGCTTGAGTTTGATCATGTCTTACTCGTCGATACGAATCGTCGGACCGTTGCTGATTCTCACCCACTTGTGCACTGGTTGAACTATCAACGAGCCTTATTGATCGCGTTTAACGATATCGAAAACCCAGATCCGTTTTATCAATTTCTGCTAGATGAGGAAAAAATTCGAGACAGTTATGAACAAAAACGACTGCTTTACGTAGCAATAACGCGCGCAAAGAAAACGGTTTCTGTTTATGGTCGCTTTAAGGATGAAAAGCAGAAACCTGAATTGAGTAGTCTGTTAAAGTATTTAGAACCATTTTTTGACGACGCGACGGTTATGTCTCCAGAAACTGCAATGATTGAAGAGCCAGAAGTTAAAAGCAAAATGCTGTTTCGACTAGATCCTGCGTTCATTTGGAGTGAACCTGTACCAGACTTTGAAATCGATGAAAGTTTTAAGTTACCTATCGAGGCGGATGCTACCGTCGACAACCCCATTAACTTTCAGTTAGAACTCGTTCTGGGAAATTTAGTGCACAAAGAGTTACATCGCATCTCACGCTGCGATTTAAATTCTGAATTATTCGACTCAAATCGAACAACGAGTTGGCGGAACTTTCTGCAGTCTGAAGGTATGACTAATGAAGACATTCCGCGAATGCTTGAGCGGACGGCACGGCAATTGGAAAATGTCCTCGCGGACGAGAAAGGACGGTTCATTCTTAATCGCGATCACGTCGATGCACAATCGGAAGTGTCCTATACTGGGTATTTCAAAGGAGAAATTCAAAATGTTATTGTTGATCGAACATTCATAGATGAACAGGGCATACGTTGGATTGTTGACTACAAAACGACCGCATTTTCACCAACCAAAAAACCGGAAGATATTGTCAAACATTCTCGTCAGAATTACCAGACACAACTGAGTGGCTACGCGCGGATTCTGCAAGCGATTGAAGATAGACCTGTGAAGTGTGTTGTTTATTACACGGACGTACCGCTTATGGTTGAGTTAGAACCAGAGTGAGATTTACGCAAAGTTCGATTTAAAATAGTACCTACCTCAGCGTAGCGGTTATCTTGAAAAACGCTGAGTTTTATACAACTTTTGATATACACTTTCACGATTCCTTGAAAAGTACAAGTTGTGACCTCATATAATCTAATAGACTGAGACAGTATTTAATTAGTGATACGTGCTTGTGTGCTAACTTTATGCGGTTAGGTTCGTATACAAGGCACTAAACCTATATTCAAATCTAGAGGAGAGAAGACAGTGAGAACATTTAATCTATTTCTATTGTGTTTAGCGCTCGGTTCATTTTGTGGAGTCGTTCTAGCACAAGACGAAGAAGACCAAGAACAAGAAGATTCTCGAGTGATCGAAATCGACGTCGAAGCAACTCCCATCGTAACCGAACCTGGTGAAACTACGTACACTGAGGAGGCTATCGATAACACCCCAACCGGCGAAGGTACCCTAGCCGATTTGCTCAAGCTGAATCCAAATGTGGACTTTTCGCGAGAGAGCGACCTATCTGCAGGTTCTGCTAGCCTACGTCCCGACGAGATTTCGATTCATGGCCAGGAGTTTTATCAAAACCTATTTTTGATTGATGGGGCCGATACAACCAATGACATTAACCCCGCCGACGCCTCTGATATTTGGAGCACTCCAAGTCTGGTCGGACCGCACGGTGGTAGTTCCCCGCAAGGATACTACATAAACGTCGAATTACTAGACTCGGTAGAGGTGTATGACAGTAATATTCCGGTTGAGTACGGTGGTTTTACCGGAGGTGTGGTAAAGTCTGAATTGAAATCGTATAAGGGAGAAAATAATTTCTCGTTTAAGTACGGACTACAACGCGACGAGTGGGAAGAGTACCACTTATCTGAAGACGACATTTCGTCAGCCGATCGGTGGCGAGGAGTGTATACCCCAGACTATGAGAAAGCGAATTACGATCTCTCATTACAGTATGGTTTGGCAGAAGGAATGGGTATCACACTAGGGATTACTAGTCGTTATTCCACGTTTGCACAGCAGTTTGAAGACGATACCGATACGATTCAAATGATTGATTACGAAGATCAGATTCAAAATGTAGTTGGCAAACTCAATACTAAATTTTTAGGTCACGATCTCGACCTTTCGTTCCGATCGACGACGCGGTCGCATGATGGTCTCACTTCGACTAACTATACGGGCATGTTCGTGAAAGAGCATAGAGGTTTGGGAGGATCAGCAAAGTGGACTCGTAAAGGTGCCGGGAACGAGTTCAATTTACTGTTTTCTCTTGATACACTTGCCGATGAACTGGATAGTGATTCAAGCTTCTTTTCCCACAACGAGTACTTAGAGAACAGTGGCCAATCTCGTTATGAGGGTGCTTTTGGTGACTCTGAACAACAACAAACTCGTTGGAGCTTTAAACCAAGTTGGAATCTTGATGCACGTGAAGGTGGAACATTATTTAATTCGCACCAACTATCCTTTGGTGGCGAGTTTCGCATGACGAATAGTTTCTATAAACGACCAGAAGACATTGTCTTTGAAAATTATTTCTGTGTCAGAGACAACGGTCGCAATGGCTGTCAAGATCAAGATGGAGATGGTGTCAGTAGTGCGGGCGATCAGTACCTTTTCGCGAATTCATTCTATTACGCGGGTGAAGTAGACGTATCGTACGAAGAACTTTCTGGCTATATTCAAGATATCGTTTCGATTAGCGAAAACTCTGCTAATCCAATATCGTTGACGCTTGGTCTGAGGTTGGATTGGGAAAGTTATCTTGAGAATGTCAATCTTTCACCTCGAGTCAGTGCGACGAGAGCTATGGCTGGTGGCGACTTAACCTTTGGTATTAGTCGTTATTACGGAAGAAGTTTTTTACGCTATGAATTAAACGATGAGATTTACGGTTGGCGAGAGACTTTTATACACTTAGCAAGACCGAGAGGTCGTGCCGGCGAAGAAGTTCCTTGTTCAAATACTAAGTTCGTTAATTGCACCCACCGCACTATCGAAGATCGATCCGGTATTTCGGATTTAGACACACCATATTCAAATGAATGGATGATTGGATGGGCTTCTTCGATCTGGGACATCGATACGAGTATTCAATACGTCAATCGACAGTCTAAAGATGGAGTTTCACGTCAGCGCGATGACGATGGAAAGTACTTTTACACGAATGATGGCGAAAGCTCGACTCACAGTATATCCACCTCGTTTGCAAACTCTGCACTAGTCGAATTCGGTCCTTCACAAACGAAACTATCCTTCAGTCTTGGATTCCGTGATCGCACGTCGAATAATCAAGACGATGGCGGATACGACGACATTATTGATCCAGATTTAATCTATTATGACGGTAAGTTGATTACCTATGATGAACTTCCGGCGTGGGATTACAACGTTCCATTTACATTGAATTTCTTCACTGTGACTGAAATTCCCGTTTGGGGTCTCTCAATCACTAATTTTCTAAACCATCGTAGCGGTGGTACTATTGCGCGAGACTCCAGAGAAGATTACACTGATCCGAATACGGGCGTTGATCATGACATTTATGAAGATTTTGATTTTGACGATCTTGTAACGATTGACTCAAAGATTAACTGGACGGGTAGGATCAGCGATCGATTTCAGTTATTTGCGAAGTTTGAAATTCATAATCTGTTTGACCAGATCGTCGATCAAAGTCGATTTGACACTCGAAAACGCTACACCCAGGGTCGCCGATTCTGGATAGAAGTCGGTATAAACTATCGTTAAAGGAAGATTCTATGAACCGCTGAGTTCGCGTCAGCGGTTCAAACATATTAGTACTTAACGACATGTTTCAGTCTTTCTTAAACTTTTTGGATGTTGGCGGTCCGGTAGTTTGGATACTCCTCTTGACTTCAGTCGTTGCATTGACCATTATTGTGTACAAATTGTGGCAGTTCTATACCGTTAAACCCGAAAGTTCTGAAGTTTTAGACGAAGCCCTTATGTTGTGGAGCAACGGAGATTTTTCTGGAGCAGTTGCCCGACTTGATTCCAACGTATTTTGTGCGGACGTATTGAAGTTTGCGATGGAATCCGTACAAAACGAAAGTCACGATAGCAACTTGGTTAAGGAGGAATTGGAACGTATTTCACTTGCTAAATTATCGGATTTACGTTCGATGCTACCAAGTTTAGAAGTCATTGGTACTCTGAGCCCACTGATGGGATTGCTCGGCACAGTATTAGGTATGATTAGCGCTTTTCAAGCGATGGAGATCGCTGGGAGTCAAGTCGATGCCTCGTCGCTAGCAGGTGGTATCTGGCAGGCGTTGCTCACAACCGCACTAGGTCTCGGTGTAGCGATACCAACTTTAGTGATCTTTAATTGGATGGATCGAATAATTCAACGTACTGCTGCCTTAATCAACGATTCGGTAACTCGCATCTACACTACGTATCACTTGAGGCGGACTGAAAACTAAGGGTCGGCAACTCAATGCTCGATTCACTCACAAACTTACCACGCACGAAAAAGTCGGTCAGTCTGGTACCGTTGATTGACATTGTTTTCATCCTGTTGCTGTTTTTTCTTCTGACGACAGCAGTTGTCAAAGATCGTCAATTGAGCATGAATTCACAGCTGTTGGAAACAACCAAACAGGTTGATACGGTGCATGTTTTGCTAGAAACCGAGTCAGGAGTGATTTCGAATGGATCAAACAAGATTGAGAGTTTGGACACCCAGGAATTGTCGAAATGGTTACGGAGTTTAGGTTTTGAATCGAGTTATGTCATTGATGTACTGCCCGAAGTATCGACCCAAGCGATGATTTCTTTACTAGATCGTATGCGTGACGCCGGTGCGACTAACCTCACGATCAATTTGCAATGAAGTTGAATCTTACAGACAACAACGGTTCGAATCGATGGAGTGATTCGCACATGATTCCTTTGATCAACGTTGTGTTTTTGATGCTTGCTTTTCTTATGATTGCGGGTGAAGTCAGAAAAACTGAAGACGATGTATTTGAAGAACAAATCGACTTAATGTTACCGGAATCAAAGAGTCAGCGAGAACGAGAAGATCACCACACAGTATTATTTTTAGATCAAAGTAATAGAATTTATTTGGATCGACAACTAGTGGAGTTATCGGAGCTAGAAACAGAGTTGCGTGAACGGTCGACGACAGTGAGGCAGTTTGATTTGATGGTACAAGCTGATGCTCGAGTACCAGCGCAAGATACACAAGAAGTACTCAAAATAGTGCGTAGTGCAGGTATTCTTCGCGTATCGCTCGCAACGATAACAACCTCGATTCAACCCTAGCAATGACCGATTCAATAACTAAAAAGAAGGCTGTGTCCATTTCTATCGCGGTGTCGGTGATGGTACATGGCATGGTATTGTTTGCTATTTTTGCCTTCGGTCGCGAACAAGGGTTAGGCGGTTCAGCAGATCAACTTTCGGTCAATTTACAGGAACAGCTTTTGAGTGAAGAGATCCCTGAGCTCAAAGAAAAACCTTCGCCCACTGTTGTGGTACACAGAGAGGTACCAATTGAAACTTTACCGCAACCCGAAGTTCTAGAACGTCCCCAAGAACAATTTCAACCGATGCTAGATCTACCAGCATCGGATTTGGGATTTGAAACCTCGGATCTCTCTATCACTCTAGATGCTGGCGCGATTGAGACCGGCCCGGTACAGGTCGGACTTGATTTCGATAGTCCTCAACCAACCGGCGACGGCAAGGCAGAGGATCTTGAAATGGAACATTTTCAAACTGTCGCAAAACACATCAAATCACATTTGACCTATCCACAAGAAGCCCGTGAACAAGGAATCGAAGGCAAGGTTAATGTATCAATGACATTGCATGATAATGGAGAGGTATCTCAGGTAAAGATAACGAAGTCCAGTGGGTTTGACTTACTCGATCAAGAGGCTTTGGTAATCGTTGACCGCGCAACTCCATTACCAACATTCGGTTTTAAACTCATACAAAAGAAAGGTAAAAGACTTCACTTTGAGATGGTTTTGAATTTCACACTCAAAGACATGTGAATTTGATTTAATGCAGTCGTTGATATTGCATCTTTCGATGGCGAATACCAGCTTCTTCGAATTCGTCGCCACAGATTACGAAGTCATTGGCTAGGTAAAAGTCAATCGCACTGATTTGAGCGTGCAGGTGGATTTCTGACATCCCTAGTGTTTGTGCAAGTTCAAGTGTATGAGTCAATAAAAGTTTGCCAATACCTTGTCGTCGGTACGAAGATAACACTGCCATCCTCCCAATTTGTCCAGTAGATAACAACCTCGTTGTACCTACCGGAACATCTTCGACGTGTGCGAGAAAGTGCCACGCTTGGGCATCCAGCTCATCAAAATCTAATTCGTACGGAACTCCTTGTTCTTCAACGAATACAGTTTGCCTAACGCTTTTTATCTGGTCTGATTCACTTTCCCAGTTAGCCACGCGAACTATTACTGATTGTTCGGACATGGTTAATGTCGGTCAGAATTTGCACTGACACGACTAATAATGTCTTTGGCTATTTCCGATGCATAACCGATATAGGTATGAGGGGTTAGCGACTTCAGCCGATCCTTATCTGTTTCGTCCAGGGGGAGTTCATCCACAAGGTCAAAGTAACTTAGTCTATCCATGGATACCCCTCGTGACAACTTTTTCACAAGTTCGTAAGCGTTGTCGATCCCACGACTCCGCATTAGTGTTTGCACTGCTTCCGATAGTACTTCCCAGGAATTCTCTAGATCTGAGTTGAGCTGGGCTAGATTGACGTCGATCTTCTGAAAACCAGTGTGTGCGTTATTGAATGCGATAAAAGCATGCCCAAAGGCAACACCTAAGTTTCTCAGGACGGTTGAATCCGATAAATCCCGTTGCCACCGTGAAATTGGAAGTTTGGCGGAAAGGTGTTGCAATAGTGCATTGGAAATCCCAAGGTTTCCTTCGGCATTTTCAAAATCGATGGGGTTTACTTTATGTGGCATCGTGGAGCTTCCCACTTCGTCGGCTTTCAACCGTTGTTGAAAGTAGTCGATGGAAATGTAAGCCCACATATCGCGCACAAAATCTAGTAAAACAGTGTTCACTTGATGAAGTGCATTGCAATAATTTGCTAAAAAGTCATGCGGTTCGATTTGAGCAGTGAATGGATTGTGCGTGAGTCCCAACGATTCGACGAAATTCTTGCTGTGTTCAAGCCAGTTAACTTCTGAAAAAGCGACTTTGTGTGCATTAAAGTTTCCCACCGCACCATTTATCTTTCCAAGAATTGGAGTACTTTCGAATATCTCCGTCGCTCGATGCAGTCGCTGCGCGAATAACGCAAGTTCCTTCCCCATGGTTGTCGGTGAAGCTGGTTGTCCGTGAGTACGCGCCAACATAGGGACATCAGCAAGTTTTTCAGCAGAGTCGATAATCGCCGTGATTAGAGTTCCTATATGAGGTTGCAGAATTTGTTGTCTAATATCGCGCGTCATTAGGGCGTAAGCTAAGTTGTTGATATCTTCAGATGTACAACCGAAATGAATCAATTCACACGCCGGACCTAAACCAATTTTTGAAAACTTTTCGCGTAAGAATTGTTCCACGGCTTTAACATCGTGATTTGTTTCGCGTTCAATGGCACGTACTCTCTGTGCATCGGCAAGCGAAAAATCTTTAAAAACTTGCCGACACTGTACGAATTCCTCGTCGCCTACACGTTGATTATCAAGGAAGTTAGGAATGTGTTTAGAACAATAGATGAACCACTCGATTTCGACTAAAATTCGATACCGAATCAGCGCAAACTCACTCACATACTCACGAAGCGGGGCACAGAGTCGGTAATACCTCCCATCAAGCGGTCCGATCATTAATAACGGGTCAGTATCCATTTTCGACCTTTTCACTGAAGAACTTCACTTATTTTTGCTGACCCTAAACAAAGTTCACCTTCGTAGAAGGTTACATATTGTCCTGGAGTTGTCGCGCGTTGAGGCTGTGCAAACGTTACAGTTACAGAACTTTTTTCCATTACAAAAGTACATGGTGTAGGACGTTGTCGATACCTCACTACCGCGTCACAATTCACGTATTTGTTTGGTTCATTCACTAGCCAATTAATTTCGCAAGCGCGCAATGTTGTACTCATTAAGTCAGACTCGTTTTGTGTAACTACGAGACGATTGGAATCGAATAATTTTTGCACAACGTACCATGGGGCTTCAACACCGTTTGTCGTTCCGCCAATGCCAATACCTTTGCGTTGTCCAAGGGTGTAGTAGGGTAGTCCTTCATGTTCACCTAAAACTGTACCGCAAGAATCTACAATTTCTCCGCGAGTCGCGTTGATATATCTTGACAAAAATTCCGGAAATTTCCGTTTACCGATGAAACAGATACCGGTACTATCTTTTTTATTATGCACTGGCAGTTTAGCTGCTTTGGCTATTCGTCGTACTTCTGTCTTTGTTAACTCTTGCAACGGAAACATACAGTGTCTAAGCTGCTGTCGCGGAACCCCACTAAGAAAATAACTTTGATCTTTCTCTTTATCCCTGCCACGGTACAAGTAAATTTGATCATCTATTTCCTTTAAAGCCGCATAGTGTCCCGTGGCAATTGTGGGGATTCCTTTAGTTTGTGCGTATGAAAGAAACATCCCAAATTTAATTTCCCGATTACAGAGTATGTCTGGATTTGGTGTAATCCCTTGTTCATAGCCTCGAATCAAAGTGCGAAATACTCTTTCCCAGTACTCATGTGCAAAATTTATCGTGGTGAGAGGAATCTTAAGTACATCACAAACACGTTGAGCATCAGCGAAGTCTTGAACTGAGTTGCAAAACTCTGTTCCATCATCTTCGTCCCAATTTTTCATAAAAATCGCACTGACATCGTAGTGGTTTCGCGAGAGCATCAATGCAGCAACAGCTGAATCGACTCCACCAGAAAGTGCAACCACGATGTTGTTATTGAGACGTTCCAATTTCGGCGTTATATAACTTGAAGTTAAATAAACAATTTTAGAATGTTTACTCTCATCAATAGATCATACCAGTTTAACTATACCATTAGAACTCGTTTATGTCAAAATTATCACATGTAGATTCCTCAGGAAAGGTGTCGATGGTCGACATTTCGACGAAGCATCAAACCGCTCGTGAAGCGTCTGCTGAAGCATTTCTCACAATGAAGAGTACGACGATGGATTTAATTCTGACGGATAAGATTCCCAAAGGAGATGTTATCGCCACTGCTAGGATTGCCGGCATCCAAGCTGCGAAGAAGACGAGCGAGTTGATTCCACTATGTCATCCGCTATCGCTTTCACATGTGCAAGTTGATTTTGAACGAATAGATCAGCAAACATTACGCATTGAAACTTGCTGCCGGGTCAATGGGCGTACGGGTGTTGAAATGGAGACTTTGACTGCTACTGCCATTGCCGCACTTACAGTTTACGATATGATCAAATCGGTCGAAAAAGGAGTTGTTATTGAATGTGTGCAACTAATTTCGAAGTCCGGTGGTAAATCAGGATCTTGGAGCAGATGAGTTCTACAGAACGCGTCGTCAAAGTGTTGTTTTTTGGAGCTATCCGCGAAGCAGTTGGAGTGGGAGAAGTAGAGGTTGAAATTCCCGCTAACCGTTCGTTGCGAACTGTCGTAGCCATGGTCATGCAAGAGCATGGAGCAAAGCTGAGTCAATTCCACCGCGAGTCGTACGTAGTGGCACTCAATAAACAAATCTGTAAGAACGACGCGTTGCTTGAAGCTAACGATGAAATCGCTATCTTTCCCCCGGTAACAGGAGGGTAAAGTTGTCTTTAGTCCGCATTCAATCAGAGCCTATCGCATTTACTGAGGAGTGGACTGAGTTCCTGCGACGAATCGAAGGTAAAGGCGGTGCTGTCGTGAGTTTTTCAGGGATCGTACGAGAGTTCAATCAAGATTCTAAGGTTGAAGAACTCTATCTGGAGCATTACCCAGAAATGACTGAACAGAGTATTCATCAAATTCTTGACCAAGCTCAAGAAAAATGGGAACTTCTTGATACCTTTGTGATTCATCGAGTAGGACGAATTAAGAGTCGGGAACAAATTGTGGTTGTACTCGTCGGTGCGGTGCATCGCGCTGAAGCGTTTAGCGCTTGCGAATTTATCATTGATTTTTTAAAAACTGACACTATATTATGGAAGAAGGAAATTCGCCATGATGGCTCATCATGGATTGAATCTCTCGATACTGATTATCAGCGTTCCAAGCACTGGGAGTGAATTTCCTACCACGTTTACCTAATTGAATCTATCTAGATTCCCCCCACGCAACTAGTAGTTAAGGAGATATTTTGAACTACCAACACATCGTCATTCCCTCTAATGGACAAAAGATCGAGAGTCAACACGATGGGAGACTTACAGTTCCCGATAACCCTATCGTTCCTTTTATTGAAGGGGACGGTATCGGTACTGACATCACACCGGTAATGCAATGGGTAGTGGATGCGGCGGTTGCTAAGGCTTATGGCGGTCAACGACGGGTCGTGTGGATGGAAGTATTCGCCGGTGAAAAATCACTGAAAAAATACGGTGAAAACGTGTGGTTGCCAGATGAAACAATCGACTGTTTGAAGGAATTTAAGGTTTCGATTAAAGGTCCCATGACTACTCCAGTCGGAGGGGGTATACGTTCGCTAAACGTCGCGATCAGGCAAATGTTGGACCTTTATGTTTGTCAACGACCCATTCGATGGTTTGATGGTGTCCCAAGCCCAATGAAATCACCGGGCAAGATCAATATGGTCATTTTTCGGGAGAATACCGAGGATATCTATGCCGGAATTGAATGGCAAGCAGATAGTTTTGAAGCCAAACAATTGATCGAGTTTTTACAAGGTTCGCTTGGGGTTAGCACAATCAGATTTCCACAACACTGCGGGATTGGTATTAAACCGATTTCACGGGAAGGAACTGAACGATTAGTACGTAAAGCTATTCAGTATGCCATCGACGAAGATCGCCGTTCGGTGACCTTCGTACACAAAGGAAACATCATGAAATTTACGGAAGGTGCCTTTAAGGATTGGGGGTATGATCTTGCCGTTCGAGAATTTAATGCTAGACCGTTAGATGGAGGTCCTTGGCACGAGTTAGAAAACCCGCGCACGGGTAAGCAAATCATTTTCAAAGACGTTATTGCTGATGCAATGTTACAACAGGTATTACTCCGTCCTGGTGAGTACGACGTGATTGCTACTTTGAACTTAAACGGTGATTATTTGTCTGATGCTTTAGCGGCGCAAGTTGGTGGTATTGGTATCGCTCCCGGTGCAAATATCGGCGACGATGTCGCAGTGTTCGAAGCAACCCACGGTACCGCGCCGAAATACGCTGGTCAGGACAAAGTTAATCCTGGTTCTTTGATTCTTTCTGCTGAAATGATGCTTCGACACCTTCGTTGGAATGAAGCAGCAGACTTGATTATCGAAGCTGTGGGAAAAACGATTGCCAACAAAACAGTAACCTATGATTTTGAGAGGCTAATGGAAAATGCTAAACTTTTGAAATGTTCAGAATTTGGGCACGCGATTATCGACATGATGTAGATTTATTAGTTTGGTCGCAGCCAAGGTCTATGACAGAATGAGTTCTCCAACGCCTAAGGAAACTGGTTTACGTACAATCAATGACAGTTTGAAATGGTTTGTTTTGATTGTCAAATTCAGAAATCTAGCATTGAACACATCAATAGAGGAACCTTCCTTTGAACGAATCTGATTTCACTGACAATGACCTAGAAGGAGACGTCATTGTCCAAGAGGAAAAACCTAAGCTTAAGAAACCACCACTCTATCGAGTTATCATACTAAACGACGACTATACACCTATGGAATTTGTGGTACACGTACTTGAGCACTTATTTGGTATGGATTTTGATAAAGCTTGGCGATTAATGATGACTATTCATACAATCGGACAGGGAACGGTTGGTATATATCCGTTCGAAATTGCGGAAACTAAAAGTGAACGGGTGAATTCGTATTCGCGTGAAAATGATCATCCTCTGCTGTCGACAATAGAAAAAACGGACTAGTTCTATGTTTACAAGTGACTTACTGGTAACTTTAGATTTGGCTTTCGAACGTGCTAGATTAGCGCGGCACGAATACGTCACAGTTGAACATTTGCTGCTTGCTCTGCTCGACAATGAAGATGCTAAAAATGTGTTGATTGGTGTTTCAGCTGATCTTGACGTTTTGCGCGAGGATTTAGAAGATTACCTTAAGAAGTTTATGCCGATTATTCCGTCGGGCGAAGATCGTCGAGCGGAACAATCCGGAGCGTTTTCTAGAGTCATAACTCGGTCTGTATTTCACGTACAAGGAACTCCTGGGCGACCGAATGAGGTACGCGCGCGAGATGTATTGATTGCATTGTTCAATGAGAGCGAATCCCAAGCAGTGTATTTTCTAGCGAAACAAGACATTGGCAGAGTTGATGTCGTTCAGTTCGTTTCACATGGTGTGACCAAGGGAGATAAATCTCTTTATTCTCGAGATCGTTCGACTCGTCGTCCACGATCGAAGCGACCTGAAACAGAAAAAGTTAGCGCGTTAAAGACGTTTGGGACGAATCTGAATGACGCAGCAAAAGAGGGGCTCATCGATCCGTTGATTGGTCGAGACGATGAGGTTCAACGAGCGATACAAGTATTGTGTCGACGACGTAAGAATAACCCCTTGCTGGTCGGAGAATCGGGGGTTGGCAAGACGGCTATCGCTGAAGGTTTAGCTAAACGTATCGTGGATAAACAGGTACCCGGTGTGGTAAGCGATTGCGTGGTCTATGCTTTAGATTTAGGAAGTTTGTTAGCGGGTACCAAATATCGCGGCGATTTTGAAAAACGATTTAAAGCATTGCTTAAGGAACTCAAGAACGAGAAAAAAACCATACTCTTCATCGATGAGATTCACATGATTATTGGTGCCGGGGCAGCCTCGGGTGGAGTTATGGACGCTTCGAATCTTCTTAAACCACTCCTAGCGTCCGGCGACATTCGCTGTATGGGATCAACAACTTTTTCTGAGTATCGTGGGGTATTTGACAAAGATCGTGCGCTTTCTCGGCGATTCCAGAAGATCGATATCACTGAGCCATCCATTAACGACACTTACAAAATTCTTAAGGGCCTAAAGCTACGTTACGAAGATCACTACCAATTGCGATACACTGATCGCGCACTGCGATCCGCAGCCGATTTATCGGCACGTTATATCACTGACAGGTTCATGCCTGACAAAGCCATTGACGTAATCGACGAAGCAGGTGCAGCTCAACAACTTCTCCCGGAGAAAAAACGAAAGAAAACAATCGGTCCACACGACATTGAGGCAGTCGTGTCGAAAATCGCGCGTATCCCGTCGAATCAAGTTTCGGTCTCCGATAAAGATTCACTCAAGAAACTTGATAGACGATTGAAGGTAACCGTGTTCGGACAAGACGAAGCGATCGATACGTTGACTTCTGCGATTCGACTATCTCGTGCCGGACTAAAGTCTGAAGAAAAACCCATTGGATCTTTTTTGTTTGCCGGCCCAACTGGTGTCGGGAAAACCGAGGTTTGTCGTCAATTGAGTTTGATTATGGGAGTCCAACTGTTACGTTTTGATATGTCTGAATACATGGAGAGACACACCGTATCTCGCTTAATCGGAGCACCACCCGGATATGTGGGTTTCGATCAAGGGGGTCAATTGACTGATGCGGTTACAAAACACCCCCATAGTGTCGTTTTGCTGGATGAAATCGAAAAAGCGCATCCGGAAGTGTTTAATCTGCTACTTCAAGTAATGGACCACGGTACATTAACTGACAATAATGGTCGCAAAGCTGATTTTCGCAATGTAGTCTTAGTGATGACCACCAATGCTGGAGCTCAAGAAGCCGCAAGAACATCGATTGGGTTCGATCAACAAGATCACTCGACTGATGTAATGGAAACCCTCAAGAAAATGTTTACACCTGAGTTTCGAAATCGGTTAGATGCGATCATTCAATTTAATGCTTTACCATTCAATGTAATCGAGTGGATAGTCGACAAGTTCTTAACCGAATTGCAAGCACAACTTGATCAGAAGAAAGTCGAGATTAGAGCTGACGACGCGGCACGTCGTTGGCTAGCATCAGAAGGGTACGACGAGAAAATGGGTGCCCGACCGATGCAACGTCTAATTCAGGACAAGATTAAGCGTCCGTTAGCTGAAATTATTTTGTTCGGAGATCTTGCTGAAGGAGGAGGTTTGGTCGAGGTATCTCATGATGGGAACGAGATCACCCTCAAAGCAACTTCAAGGGAGAATCTCAAAAAAGCTCGTGAGTCTTCTACTAAAGACTTAGAAGACACTGAAAAAGTCGATTAACTTCGTATATGTGATAGTTTCAGTTAGTTCTGAGCTAAGTTTTTAAAACTACTAAACACTTAATTTGCCGGGGTTCTATTTAACGGTAGATCTACTCCTCATTTTCGCGAGTGTTTTCGGCAAATGTTTCCTTTAATTTTGTAAGTTTTCCGCTGAGGGTGGCCAGAAGATCTCGTTCGAATTTTCCTTTTGCGACGACGCTCTCTAAACTGTCCTGTAACGTTGGTAGGTGGCCACTAAGTTGCACGTCATATTTCAAGATCGCATCGATAATTTCAAGTTTAGGTGTTCCGTATTCGTGACGATCTTCCTCTAAAACTTTGATTAAAGTATTGAGCCCAGCGTCAGAACGAAAATCGCCTAAACTTCGCGCCGCCAACTGTGCAATCGCTCTCGCAATTTTTCGATTAGACAATAACTCTATGCGAAGCTGTTGATCTTTGAGGTTGTTGAATTGTCCATCAAACAAAGCATTTAACAGCGGGAGTGGGTTATTATCGTCTTCAATTTGCCCACCACGAAAACCACCTTCAGGTATCGGATATGCACTCAAGATAATTTCGTACACATTTGAATCCTGTGGATACAGATATGCCATTACATCTGGTAGAAGAGCCCATGTAGGTTGACCGACTAGACAAGCTGTTTTGTTTAGAACAACTTCAAAGTTATCGGAATATCCCACAACTGGCAACTTCTCACCGGCTCTTTTCCAATTGGCATCCCAAATTTCAACCAATACTTCGTACCATTGACTCTTTTTCTGTAGCCCGCGATCAATATGGTAGGTGAGTCCTTTCGTTCTAGATTCTCGTGACCCACTGACAAATGTCGCGAGTGCTCCAATTGTACAATCGATAATCACTTGGTCATTGTGCTTTAACCCTGAAGTTATTAACTCATGTATTTCTGCATTAGGGACAGTCGTATCGAACATACCGACAGTGCTCAACCAGTGGTATTGGTCAAAGTCATCACTATGATGTAGTGTTGGTTCTGGGTGCGCGGTTGAACTAATCGCCCATACGGACAACAACAAGCAACAAATTAATTGCTTGTAAACTGAGAGGCATCTGCGCCCTCTGATACGCAGTGAGATTAATTGGGACAATTTCTTGGGACTATGTGATATAAAACGGTTTAATAGCCGTCAAAAGGAATAAAGCCTGAAACAAAGATTGGAAAATGTGCCGCATCCAGCAGGAAGTTTTGACGGGGAAATACAAAACAATGGCGAGTTTATGTAGTTCCGACAGTATTTGGAAGGATTATCTTTCTCGAAACGTGATACGTCCTTTTGAGAGATCGTAAGGGGTTAACTCAACTTTCACTCGATCACCAGTTGAAATCCTAATGTAATTCTTTCGCATCTTGCCGGAAATATGGGCTGTGATCTCATGCCCATTGTCGAGTTGGACTTTAAACGTGGTATTGGGTAGGGTCTGAGTTACGACTCCATCCATTTCTATCTGTTCTTCTTTAGGCACTCATTCTCCAGTTGTTTTGAACACAATGAAAGTTAGATTTTACCACTACCGCTACTTTTCCGTGAGAATTCTAGTCCAAATTCATTGATGTCCCACTTTTCGGTCGTAAACTGTAATTTAGAATTTAATTTAACTAATTGAAGAAAACGCTCTCTTTCTATACTGTTTACTCCGAGGGACGCAAGGTGTGAATGCATTAACTGACAATCTAGTGTATGAATTTGTTTGACGATCATGATTTCACAGAGAGATAACATGGCTATTTTTGATGCATTACTTCTCTCTGAGAACATCGACTCGCCATGGAAAATACCTGCTAATGCTAAACCAAAAATTCCGCCAGCTAGTTTATTGTCTATCCAAACTTCAACCGAATGTGCATATCCAAGTCTATGTAGTTGCTTGTAGACATTGGTATATTCAGGTGAAATCCAGGTTTGTGGTCTTTTTAGTGAAGTCGCTGCACATTGTTGAATCACCTTCTCAAAGCAAGTATCTACGGTAACATAGAACTGGTGTGTACGTATCCATTTTTTTAGACTCCGAGAAACATGGAAATCGTTTGGATTTAGGACAGCGCGAGGGCAGGGCGACCACCAAGTGAAGATATTACCTATTTTGTCCCACGGAAAGATGCCTTTGGAATAAGCATCTAGAAAGAGTTTAACAGAGAGTGTTTTACTCAGTGCTACTGGTGTATGTTTCGCCCGATAAAGCGGATCATCAAACGTGTCGTTTGGACCCATGATCTGAGGAGAGTTGTCAAAATACCGAATCGTTTCACCCTATTCGAGAGCAGACAAGTATTTTTCGGCATCAAGAGCTGCCATACAACCGAAACCAGCTGAGGTAACCGCTTGACGGTACACGTGATCAGACACATCTCCCGCCGCGAAGACACCAGGCTCACTTGTTGCCGTTGCACCGCCATCGAGACCGCTCTGAATGACGATGTAGCCGTCCTTCATATCAAGACTCTTTTCGAATATTTTTGTATTCGGAGTATGACCGATCGCAATAAATACCCCTGGTAATTCAAGGTGTTTAACGTCATTTGACTTGGTATGTTGAATTTTTACACCCGTAACGCCAGCAGAATCGCCTAATACTTCACCAAGCACATGGTCCCAATGCATGGTCACTTTATCATTGCCTACTTGTTCGAAGAGCCTGTCCTGTAAGATTTTTTCGGCACGCAACGCATCACGGCGGTGTACGACATGGACGTGGGAAGCAATTTTGGCTAGATATAACGCTTCTTCAACGGCGGTATTCCCACCGCCTATTACCGCGACTTCCTTTTCTCGATAAAAGAATCCATCGCAAGTAGCGCAAGCACTGACACCTCGACCCTTGTATTGTTCTTCACTGTCAAGTCCAAGATATTTAGCCGAAGCACCAGTCGCAATGATGAGTGCATCGCAAGTATAGGTCCCTGTTTCTCCAATCAATGTTTTTGATTCTCCAAATTCGACAGCTTCTATGACATCGTAAACGAGACGAACACCGTACCGAGAGACATGTTCTTTCATACGTTCCATCAAATCTGGTCCCTGCAGACCTTCAGCATCTCCCGGCCAATTTTCAACGTCGGTGGTGGTGGTCAATTGTCCGCCTACCTCCAATCCTGTGATAATCACCGGTTTGAGGTTTGCACGGGCTGCGTAGAGTGCCGCGGTGTATCCGGCTGGACCAGATCCCAAAACAATCAATTGATAGTGTTGCTGTTCAGACATCAAAGTTATTCATTTCCTTCGTTCTGCTCGGATTGTAAAACACGTTGTAAAAAGTCTTGCAATCTTCCCCACGCATGTTTAGCCGGTTCTTGGTTAGTTTCTAGATCGCGTTCTACATATAGCCAAAATCCATGTTGTACAGGATCGTAAACGTGAATATCGTTTGGGATTCCCGCTTTTCTTAAAGCCTCGACAAAGTTCTCGACTTGTTCGACGGATGGATTTCGGTCTTGCCCGGCAAAGGTACCATGGATTTCATGGTGAATACCAGCTAATCTTTCAGGATCATCTAGAAGTTGACCGTAAAAAATAGCAGTACCTTCATGTTGTTCACCACCCATCCCATACGTTAGTGCTACTCCACCGCCAAAACACCAGCCGATAGTTGCAACGGTACCGTTTGAATCGGTGCGAGATTTGAGGTAGTTTACTGCCGCGTTAAGATTATCGATTAAGGTTTGTTCGTCGGCACGTACTTCACGCACAAGTGCAATGTTTTCCTCTCGATTGGTACCGATTCTACCGGAATATAGGTCAGCAGCTAATGCAATATAACCTTCTTTTGAGAGGGAATCAGCTACTTGTTTTACACGTTCCACTAAGCCATTCCATTCATGGATCAGGATAACGGAACCAAATGGTCCTTCGCCTTCGGGAACCGATAAGTATCCCTTTGCTTTTTCAAAATATTCGAGAATTTCACCGGTAGGTGGTTCCCCTTTGCCTTCGATAGTATCGAGCATTGATGGTTGTTCGTCAGCATATAGCGAGTGAGTAAGCGAAGTGAGAACGGCTAATATGCCGATATGAGATAGCAGATTTCTAATTGTTAGTCTCCGAAAGTGCTTTAAATTCAAAAGTAAATTTTATCCGACCGCATAAAGACTGGTGAAGAACGGTTGATTAACTTACCGAATTGATTGGTTATGTTCGATACACACTGCAAAGATGCTGGAGTTACCACATTTTTAGTCGTAGTTCGGGTTAGGAACCGTGTCGTGTAAATGTGAGTGTAAAGATAGGTTGTAGAGAATGGAGCTACATTTCAGTCAATACTTCCTGACCAAGTTGGGCAACTCGGTCAAGAGTCTGACGCACGTCCTCCCAACTTGTGTTGTGGTTAGTAATACACAACCGCAATGAGAAAACACCCTTGAGCGAAGTTGAGGAAAAGAACATGTACTCGTCCCAGAACACTCGTACAAGAACTGCACGATTGATTGTTTCCAACGTACTTTCGTCGAATTCAGAATTGATTGGATTGACTCTAAAACACAAAATTCCCAAGGTTACTGGAGTGATCAACTCTAGCACAGAGTTCGAGTTGACATAATCAGCCGCACGACGAGCTAAATCCAAGCCATTTTGAACAGCGGCGCGGAATTTTACCATCCCAAAGGTCTGCACTGATACCCAAACTTTTAGTGCCCTTGCCGCGCGACTTAACTGCTGCCCGCGATCGGCGAAGTTAGGATGGTTTGTCCCCCAAATTGTATCCTGCAGTACGTCGTTGCCGATAAAAAACGCGCTCTCTAGGTGCTTTTTGTCTTTCACCATTAAAGCACCTATTTCGTACGGCTGGAAAAACCATTTGTGTGCGTCCATAACGATGGAATCGGCTTCATGGATGCCTTCGAGTAGTTCTTTCCCAATCTCAGTTACTAGCGCAAACCCACCATAAGCTGCATCGACGTGCAACCAAATCCCCTCTGAAGAACATAACTCGTATAGTTCCGTTAGTGGATCAATAGCGCCGGTACTGGAGGTACCGGCGTTAGCAGCCACGGTCACTGGTTGCAGACCACTCGCACGATCTTTTGAAATTTGCGTCTTTAGCTGTACCAAGTCAATTCGAAAATTAGCATCGGTAGGAATTACGCGAATATGTTCCCGCCGAACCCCAGCAATTAGTGCTGCTTTTTTTTGTGCACCATGGCTTTGGTCGCTCATATAGACTACAGGGCGATCTGGATGTCCGGCAGCTTCTCGGGCAGCAACAAACGCTTCCACCGTCGCTGCCGAACCACCACTAGTGAGTATTCCACCTGCAGTTTCAGGATATCCTATCCAAGTGCGCATCCAGTCGGTAACGGTGAGTTCTAACTGGCTGGTTCCACTCGATACGAGCCATGTGCACGAGTTGATATTGAACCCAGCGGCGAGATAGTCGGCGAGAATACCGGGCCAGGTAGGACATGAAGGTATAAAACCGAAGAAACGCGGATGATCTAGTCTCGCTGCGTTCGGAAGTACTTCTTGCACAACCTGCGCGAGAACGTCCGCCGCCGGACGTCCATCTTCAGGTGGAGGACCGCCTAAATGATCTTCGAGAACTTTGCGAAATTCGCCATCCCAGGCGTTGGCGTGCTCTAAGCCGTCAATACGATCAATCAAAATTTCGGTCGCCAGCGAAGCTAGACTCCGCATCTCCTCTGGCGTTAATTTCAATCCATCGGGTTTTTCTGTTTGCATTGATTTGTGGTGTTGTGAATAACTTAACGTATACTAATCAATATGTCCAGATAATTGTGTGTCTGGCGGCAGAAATTCGTTGTTAACCTACCTAAGTTTTCATTAATAATAATACTGAATCAGATTTGGAACTTACCATTGTTTTTTTCGAGGTGGTCTGTCTTATCCAATTTACTATTCTTCAGTTAAGGAAGGTGTGTTTAATTCAAAATTGCTAGAATCTAACATTGAGTTATTC
>JAPPMF010000008.1:0-131237 GCA_028819195.1 Gammaproteobacteria bacterium
TAACATAACAATTATAAATTTATTTTTTTTCAAAAAAATTTTTCATTTGGTTAAATTATTTGTCAGTTTAATCGTTAAATCTTTTTCAATTGTGTATTTTAAAAAAAAATTTAAAAAAAAAAAAAAAAACCCCCCCCCCCCGCAATATATTTGCATATTTGTTAATTAAAAAGAAAGATATACACATAGACGCAAATCTTTGCCATTCGTTCCTGTAACAAGGCATGGGTCAGAGATTACTGTGTTTAGTCTAGTTTCTGATGAATGTTTCAAGAATGAGATAATTAACGTTCACTTTCTGACCACTTGGCAAGCGTTCACTAACTCTCGGAACACACGGTTAGGCAAACGCAGTAGGATTCTTAATTCTGCTTGATTACCTTTCTTTACCTCTTGAATAAGACCTTCGGCTATGCCCGCGTCTCAACCCCTAAACAAACCAGCGATCCCCAACTAGAACTGTTAAGTCAGACTGGTGGTGATGAAATCTTTGTCGAAACGGAGTCAGGTGCCAACCGTACGCGTCCCGAACTGGAAAAATTACTTCTACTGGAGCGGGAAAGCATTACATAAATCTACAAACTAAAGATATTGCGGGCTTTGAAGATGGTGCCGCGGTGACACGTAAGGCGAGGAATGTTTTGTTAGTCTATAATTCCATGAATTAACGAACCGACACACTCAGGCGTGTCGGTGGTACGATTGACGCGCGCTGAGGTGGGTATTGGTTGGTTTTAATCAATCATTTCGGCTGCGTTAAGGAGACCGAATTGACGTGATCAACGTGAAGAGTTTTAAGGATTATCCCCTTACTTCCTCACAATCTCAGCACGGTTTAATCTAGCTAATTTAATGGAGTTGTATGCGGGAGCGGTAGTGAATCGATTAGAGTTGGATACGGCGCTGGAAAGTATCGGTTTTAAGGGTAATCATGCCGTCAAACTCATAACGGAGTCAAGGCTAATCATGGCGTTAATCTGACGTCGGCATTGACTAGTGTGCATGGTGTTAAGGTGGTGAACACGGTTATGTTGCTAGAAAGTGAACTGTTGGAATTAGCCGGTTCCTACAAGGTGTATGAAGGTCATCAGAAGCGCAATACGATCTATGCGATGCATTGTCCGTTTCATAACGATGGTGTTAAATCGGCGGTAATAATGTTAGGATTTGGGAAAGAAATCGGCGCTAAATTTGAACGTCACAAGTAATCGTACTAAGTAGACTATACGTGTCCCCCTTTATCAGTGAGATATAACCGAAGTTCATCCTCTTTTCTCGGCAGAGGACGGGGTTACACCTAGTAGGTCGTGGGGTAATTTTTTGTCATGAGTTCATCGTTTGCAAACTTGGATGTGGCTTCTTGACACATTCGAAAACGAGTCCATCACCCACGATCGACGAATCACAATCCGTTCGTCAAGAAAGTACTCGATTTGTGACAGGTAGAGTTACGATTGCGTTCACTGGTGGCGGTACTGCGGGTCACGTGATACCGGCAATACCGGTAATTTCTTCAATTCTAGATTTACAACACACAGTGGTGTTTATCGGTTCGAACAGCGGTTTAGAAGAAAAACTCTTAGCGGACTTGCAACTTCGCTATTACGGTATCACAACAGGAAAATTGCGCCGATATTTCTCACTGAAAAACCTTGTCGATGCGTTTCTGATACCCATAGGGGTATTACAAGCATTGTTAATTTTGTTGCGGATGAAACCAAAAGCGCTCTTTTCAAAGGGTGGATACGTCGCCTTTCCGGTAGTGGTAGCTGCGTGGTTATTACGTATACCCGTTGTTGCACACGAATCTGATCTTTCACCTGGTTTAGCAACACGTTTGTGTACTCCGTTTATAAAAACTCAGTGCGTGACATTTGAACAAACTAAGACTGAGGCAAGGAAAGTCGTCGTATCGGGTACTCCGATTCGAGAGTTTTTGAACAGAGGTGATCCTCAATGTGCAAGAGATTGGTTGAATATCACTGATCAACGTCCAGTGATTGTAGTAGTTGGTGGAAGTTTAGGTGCACAGTCGATCAATGACATCGTACGGGACTGTATAGCTTCTCTCAGCGAACGCTTTACCGTCATTCATGTGTGTGGTAAAGGCAATTTAGAAGTCTCTTTACAAGCAACAGAGGGTTACTTTCAATTTGAATTCATAGACCAAGAATGGGGCAATGTTTTAGCATTGGCTGATTTCGTTGTGTCTCGAGCTGGTGCGAACGCACTTTTCGAGTTGCTTTATTTGCAAAAACCCAACCTCCTAATTCCGTTACCACTTTCCGTTAGTCGGGGAGATCAAATTGAAAATGCTGAGTATGCTGAGGTTCGTGGTTGGAGTCTCGTGTTACCTGAAGAACGACTGACGAAAGAAACATTCATGAATAGCGTAGATCAATTAGTTACCAACCAGACTCGGTATAAATCAAATTTAACTGCTTTTAGCGTACCAGATGCCGTCGAGGTCATTGTTGCAGAGATTGACGCGGTAATACGGGCTTGACATTTGAACAAAAATAAAATTTAGCGACTTTTTGATCAATATTTCGTTTCACTGTGTATCGTGTAAAAACCTTTAATCGTATCGCGCCAAGTGGTCTCAGTCTATTCCCAACGGAATCGTTTTCCGTAGGACCTGAATTACGTAATCCTCATGCCTTGTTGCTCCGAAGTCACCCACTTTCGGTTGACAGTCTCCATTCCGGGCTGCTAGCAATCGCTAGAGCTGGTGCTGGGATCAACAACATCCCCGTTGATGAGTGTACCAAAAGAGGAATCGTTGTATTCAATACGCCTGGGGCAAACGCTAATTCGGTGAAAGAGCTTGTAGTCGCAGCCATGCTGCTTTCGTCGCGCGACGTACTTGGAGGCGTAAAGTTTGTCAATGAAATACCGAAAAACCTACAAGGTCCGGCATTTAAACAATACATCGAAGATGGTAAAAAGAAGTATGTGGGACGCGAACTAAAAGGCCGAGTTCTGGGAATTGTGGGTTTAGGTGCAATTGGTGCCACGGTTGCGAATATTGCACTTGCGATGGGCATGCAAGTACTCGGGTACGATCCGTATCTACTACAGCCCACCTCGCCACGTATACCGTTACAAGTGAAGAAGCTTGATTGTTTGCAGGCATTGTTTGCGCAATCCGATATCATCTCCTTACATTTACCTGCAACCAAAGATAATCATGGACTAATCGATCGGACACTACTGTCTGAATGTGAACGTGGGACAGTGTTGCTTAACTTCGCACGGTCCGAAGTTGTCAATCACAACGATGTCTTAGAAGCGTTACAAACAGGATTGTTAGCAAAGTACTTTAACGACTTTCCAATGCACGAATACTCTGGTCACGCGAGTATTTATTCCACACCTCATTTAGGTGCAAGTACCGTCGAAGCGGAAGAAAACTCAGCGGCGATGGCTGTCAACCAATTGATAAATTTCTTTTATCATGGAGATACTGTCAATTCAGTGAACTTTCCGAACGTGCATTTAGAACGAACACGTGGATTTCGCGTTTCACTTACAACACTACAGGCGACAGATTGTCTGAGTATTGTGCTGTCGACGCTTGGGGTAGCTGAGTTAGGTGTCGAAGGATTAAACAGTAGTCGGCGTGACGCGGTAGCTTACCATCTCATCGATCTTGATCGGGAACCGAGTGGCAAACAATTAGACAAACTGCGTGCCATCGAACGTGTGATAGATGTTCGACCGATTGGGTTCGCTTAATGGGTCTGAACGAGTTCTCCGCGAAGAGAATTCGGTAATGCTTCTGTGATAATCACATCAACAAGTGATGGAACGGAGCTATGAGCAACAAAGTTTACCACACGATTGTTTTCAGTCCTCCCTTGTAGCCCCTGGGGTGTTCGTCTCGAGGGACCGGTCACTAGCACACGTTGACGTGTACCGACCATCGATTGTGCATGGGCGTTTGCTTGCTTGCGTAGTAGCGACTGTAGTCGTGTTAAACGATCTTGTTTTTGTGCAATTGGGGTATTATCGACCATCGATGCCGCCGGAGTACCTGGGCGAGCACTGTAGATAAAACTAAAGGAAGTGTCGAAGTTGAGTTGTTCGACCAGTTTCATCGTTGCTACGAAATCCTCTTCAGTTTCACCTGGAAAGCCAACAATAAAGTCGGAAGATAGCGCGATGTCTGGTCTAGCCTCACGTAATTTTCGGATTTTCGACTTGTACTCCAAGACCGTGTGACCGCGTTTCATCCTAGCTAACACGCGATCAGAACCAGACTGCACCGGTAAATGCAAGTGACTTACCAACGTTGGAATTGTTCGATAAGCTTCAATTAGTGAATGCGAAAACTCAACGGGATGTGAAGTTGTAAATCGAATACGTTCTACACCAGCAATCTTCGATGTGTAAAAAATCAATTCAGCAAGATCAGCCTTACCACCTTCGAAAGTGCCGCGATAGGCGTTCACATTCTGTCCCAAAAAGTGAATTTCTTTGACACCTTGGTTGACAAGAGCAACGACCTCCCGCATGATATCACTCACAGGTCGACTAACTTCTGGTCCGCGCGTGTACGGAACAACACAAAAAGTGCAAAACTTGCTACACCCTTCCATCACAGATACGTACTCATGGACACTGCTTGTGTTAGGTGTAGGTAACCGATCGAATTTTTCGATTTCAGGAAAGGAGATGTCAACCACTGGTTGTCCAGCGTCGCGCACTTGATCGATCATGTTCGGTAATCGATGCAGTGTTTGTGGACCAAACACTAGGTCGACGAATGGCGCACGTGTCAGGATCGCGTCCCCTTCCTGAGATGCCACACAGCCGCCTACACCTATGAGTAGATCATTCTTATCGAGTTTGAGACGACGGTATCTACCGAGTTCATGAAACACCTTTTCTTGGGCTTTTTCTCGGATTGAGCAGGTATTCATCAGAATGACATCAGCTTCTTGTGGGTTGTCTGTAATGGTCGCGGCGTGACTAGCTTTCAGTACATCACAGATCTTGGATGAATCGTAGTCATTCATCTGACAACCGTACGTTTTTACGAAAAGTTTCATACGTGGAAATAGTGTTCGAACCAGTTAGACGACATCACTTGTTGCGAACTCTTGGGTCAATAGCATCGCGTAGAGCATCGCCCATGTAATTAATGCTCAAAACCGTAAGTGAAATAGCAAGTCCAGGCCATATTACACGTTCCACATTGATTTGAATATAGTTAGAACCATCAAACAGCAATCGTCCCCAAGTCGGAAAATCAGAAGGGAACCCTAGACCTAAGAACGACAGTGTAGACTCCGTAATGATAGCATTCGCGATCCCTAGTGTCGCAGACACCATAATTGGACTCAAAATATTGGGTAGGATGTGATTGATCACGATGTGTCGTCCAGAAGTTCCCACACTAACTGCTGCTTTCACAAATTCACGTTCTTTCAAAGCAAGTGTTTCGCTGCGTACTATTCGCGCGATCTGCATCCAACTTGTGATACCGATAATCACAACGACAAGTAGAAATATCCCCATGTTCTGACCAAACGTAGAACTTAGTGCATCGCGGAAAAACACTATGATTACCAGCAGCAACGGGAGGAGAGGGAGTGCTAGGAAAAAGTCAGTGAAACGCATTAGCGGTCCATCGAGACGTTTGTAGTACCCCGCTAGTAACCCGATAGCAGTTCCCAAAACTAACGACAAAACCATCGCGGTGAATCCCACTGACAAGGCGACACGTCCCCCTGATAAGATCCGTGCTAACGTATCTCTTCCTAAGTTATCCGTCCCGAACCAATGAACCCATGACATACCTTGATTTCGGACCGTCAAATCTATAGCCGATGGATCATAGGGGTAGAAGAGGGGACCTACTAATACGGCGAACGTGATGAATCCAAAAACTCCAGCACCGACTAAAGCACCTTTATGGTTTCGTAACGCGATCCAAACAATCATCCATGGTGAAGGATGTTCTTGTGCGTTCAACAATGCCTGTTGATACTGTGCTTGTTGTCCTTTCAATGCCATGCTATTACGTGTATTTGATCCGTGGGTCGAGAACGCCGTAAAGCAAGTCGGCGATGAGATTGAACAGCACAATGAGTACGGCAAAAATGAATGTCAAGGATTGGATTAGATAAATATCTCCGTTCTGAATGGCATGAATCAATAAATGGCCTAGGCCGTTTACTCGGAAGATTTGTTCCGTAATGATTGCTCCACTAAAAATGGTGGGAACCCCTAGTGCAATCATAGTCACAACTGGTAACATACTATTTCGCAGTATGTGCCCGACCAGAATCGCACGGTCTTTCATTCCTTTAGCGCGCGCGGTGCGGACGTAATCCTGATTAAGATTTTCTAACACCGAAGCACGCATAAAACGACTTAGCTGGGCAGCGTTGTAAAACGCTAATACTGTAACTGGCATGATCATTTGCTTGACTTGTTGCCAAAATGAAGAAAAGTCTGTTACCCGCAGCGTCGTATCGTATATTGATGGTAACCACCCGAGTGTCGAACTAAACAGAATGATGAGTAGTAACCCCGTAAAAAACGTCGGTACTGAAAACCCTACCATCGACACGAAGGTGCCAATCTGATCGAACCAGCTGTACTGCTTGTATGCAGATATCACTCCGATTGGTAAGGCAATCAATATCCCGACTACGTAGGAAAGACCTACAACCCACAGAGTTTGTGGGAGTCGATCCAAAATGAGATCGACTACTGGACTACGGGTGGTAAACGAGACGACTCTAACTCGTTCTGAGGAATCGCCTATCGAAAGTCCAGTCGCTTGTTCAAAGATATGGAGCGGTTCATTGATAAAAAATTGTCGCATCCACTTGAGGTAACCAACATGAATCGGATCATTTACCCCCAGTTGATCGCGAATTTTTTCACGGACTTCAGGTGGAATTGTGAGAGGTAAATTTCCCGTTGGATCACTTGGTGCTAAATCCAATAACACGTACAGGACAAAACTGATCACAATCAGTGTCGGGATGGCGAACATTAAGCGCCGCGTGGTGTACTTCAGCATGAAGCGACTAGTTTATAGCATGTTTAGTGGAAGACAAGGTTAGGTTAGGTGCATTTCACTCTCGATACCAATCAGCAACATTCCATAGTTCGGAGTCCCAACCGTTCATTTTCACCCCTTTAAGTGAGACAGACTTCGCGGATACCCGAGCTCGCCAGATTAGCGGAATTTCCCAATAATTTTGGACCACAAAGTCGTTGATTTGTTTAATAGTCTCGATTCGATCTTGCGACTCTTCGGTTACCTCTAGTTGCTCAACTAAAGCGTCGAAATCCGCCGAGCAACCACGTGGAATATTTGACGCGTTCCAATCATTGTGAGGACCTGGTACCTCTTCACACACCCAGCTCTCGACGTACTCCGATGGATCAATTCCTTCAAAGTTGTTTGTGTACATTTGGACGTCAGCGTAAAACTTTCCGAGCGTATCGGGACTGCCTTGATCGCTGCCGAAAAATACGGCGCCGTCAATATGTCGTAATTCAGTTTCGACACCGATCTGTGACCACCACTCTTTGACGAGGGCTTGGGTATCTTGACGGACTGAGTTGGTAGATGTTTGGTAGAGCATACTTAGTCGAATCCCATCTTTGGCGCGTACGCCGTCTCGACCTCGAACCCAGCCAGCTTCGTCAAGGAGGCGGTTGGCTTCTTCAATATTTTGCGTTTTACATTCTTCGTTATTATCAGAAACAAATTTCGACGGCGCGGGTATCACATTACACATAGGTCGACCGGTGTCTCCATAGCCGACTTCGACGAGAATGGAGCGATCGATGGCTAACGATAGTGCTCGTCGTACGTTGAGATCAGATAGAAAGGGATGAGGGTTAGTTCCATCGAGATAGAGTGACCGTTTTTCACGCCCCAGAGAAGAATCATTGTTTGTTTGGTTAACCATGATTCGTTCGACGTTACTTCCAAATCCAGTCAAGAGTTCTCCTTTACCCGTGTCTTGCATACCTTCGAGCACTTCGGGTTCAACTTGTAAGTTCCACGCATAGTCGAACTCGCCCGTTTCAAGGACTGCGCGAGCGGCAGAGGAGGCTTCGCCGCCACCCTTGAAGATGACTTTTTGAAAGTAAGGTTTACCCTCTTCGCGGTAGTTAGGATTGGCAATAAAGGTTATGACATCGTTTGCCTTAAAGTCTTCGACCATGAAGGGGCCCGTACCCACTGGATTAAAATTTTGTTCGGTACAGGCTTGAGCAGCCGCTCCTAGACAGTCTTTAAACTGTTCTTTTTGTATGATCGGTGTAAGCGAACCAACAAAAGGTCCGTAAGGAAAATACATTGGTTTGGTGAATTCGACTCGCACCGTATGAGTATCGACTGCGACAACTTGTGCTACGTCTTTGAAGGCATTTGAGGAGACGCATCCAAATTCTTCATTTGAACAATACATCCAAGTGAATACAACATCGTCGGCTGTAAATGGAGTTCCATCCGACCAAATAATGTCAGTCCGTAAATTCCATGTAATACTTCGATAATCAGATGCTAAACCACCGTTTGCCATCGTCGGGATTGTACTTGCTAACCAAGGCACCATTTCGCCATCCACCGAGTCATAGCGCGCTAATGGCTCAACGATTAAGGAACTCGACTCGATGTCTTTCGTTCCACTCGATAAATACGGATTGAGGATGGACGGTGCTTGCCAATAAAGAATCTTGAGCGTTGTTGCATCATCGCTTAAATCATTCGGTTTGGGGATTTCAGTATTTTCTACTGTGCCTTCTACATCGGAACTAGCCGAATCGGTGACTGCTAGTTGTTCTTGATTTCCACACGAACAGAGCAGTGAGGTAATAAGGAGAAAGCCTACAAGGTAAGTGTACTGTCGCATAAGTCAATTCCAGTTAGGAGGAGGTGGATGTCTGTCAAATGATAATTTTGCAGTATTTGTAAGAATACTAACTGTAGTACCACTTGTAAATTGTAAATCTTGGGGTCGTCGTTGGAGGAATGGACACTCCATTAAAACGTACTTCGTACTCAGTAATGCAGAAAATGTTCTCTACGTGAAACTTCCGTGGTAGGGTTCTATTCTGAGGACTAACCTAAGATTTGTTGGGGTGGCTATACAAATTCCACCACAGCTTACGAAACCAAGTCGATTTCTAGATTAGATATCTATCTCGACTATATGCTTCAACAACAAGCTTGAACAACTCATCGTTTCTGTCGTTCTTGTCTAAACTTTTCAAATTCGTCAGCGTTTATTGCTTGATATTTTTGACCAACATCGAAATCTTCGGACTTCTCAATTGCATAATCGAGATAGTCGGCAAGATCTCTTACATAAGTCAATAAATGTTCTTCAAGGATTGGGTGAAAAGTCTTTCTGAATTCGTAGTTACACTCTCTCCATGCACCACTGAAGCCTTGTTGCCCTGCGATAAGATTTTTACTAATGTGTGAACCGATCGTCTTTATTTCCATAGACAAATCTGAAGACAAATTAGATTGTATCTTTTGGTATTAAATAAATTAGACACCAAAACCTATGAGTATATACGCTAGATTTAATTTATATCGTTGAATTCTTACGGATCAATCAAATATTGACACGTGTTCATATTGACTTGAAATGGATTTGCTCGACGCTGTTGGCGAACTTCAAATCGGCCTGGTGCAATCGCACCTAGGTGTTTGGACCATATCGGTGGTAACTCTCCGGCAATCTGACTTGCGACGATTTCTGCACCAAATGGTGCTGTTGTTGTCCCACTACTCCCATGTCCAAGATTTAACCAAATCGTTGGTACGACTCGCCCAACAATTGGTAGCTTATCCGAAGTTACCGCTCTGGTTCCGCGAAAACTTACGTGATGTTTCCAGCCGGTCAATGTGGTCGTCGTCTGTAGCGTCTCGAGATTGTGTTGCATTGCTCGGGAATCAGGCCAAGGTTGATACTCGTATGTGGATCCCACCCAGAATTTCTCATTATGGGGTGCTATATAACCGGTTCGTATAAGCGCGAGATCTGAACGATACGATTGAGTCGGCGATGTAAAACAGTCAATTTGTCCTTCAACCTTGATCATTTCGACGGGCGAAGCAATTTGTACTTCCTTTGGTAGAGAGAATGCTGTTGCTAAGACTTTCACCTCCTCTATCGCAGAACCCGATTGTTCCCTTTCTATGCTTGATCTGATGTCAATGAGAGGGTGTTGTACCATAGCTTGGCAAAGTGCTGGACCTTCGAGAATCGTTGATCGAGGAAACAAAATCCCATTGGATTGGATTGGCAGGTCGAAAAAGTTATTTATTTCCAATCGATCTAACCGACGACACCAACGAGAATCCAGTTGTGCCGTAATATCTTGGAGTCTGGTCCAGGGCATATTTTCGCAAGGAATGTGTATCGCACCGCTCGCTTGTAGTTTGGTAACTTGTTGAATCCACGGTTGCGAGTAAAAGTAAGCGTGATTTCTAAACTGTACACTAGATTGGCAACTGGTACTCAAACGTCCGTGTAAGACCGCGACTGGAATTCCCGAAGTCGAATCTGCAACAGTACCGGTCGGAGAGCATAGAGTAACGTTAATTTTCCTTCTAGTGAGTGCACGGGCGATACTTGTACCAGCAAATCCCCCACCTAAGACTTTGACCTGTTTAGGTGTAGAAATAGGTTCCATAGGCAGTTGATTCAATGTTGCGAATAATGTATGTTTTTTATGGTTGGTGTGAGAAATTCGTTCGACTCTAAAACCAGAATCTTCTAAGGGACGACGAACCTTTCCAGCGACCGAGAACGAAGTTACCGTACCACCGTCTTTGGTACGACTCGAGAGCTGGGAAAGCAATTTAGTACTCCACATGGATGAGTTGCGATCAGGTGTGAAACCATCAAGTAACCAAGTATCCACACCCTGTGAATCTGTGGATAGAAACTCTTGGAATGCTTGCTGAACGTCTGCAAAGATCAATGTGAGTTCGATTCTTTCATTTCGTAACAAGCGTCGATGGATTCCCTCCACCACAGGGGGATAGTCAAACAAAAACTCGGAAACTAATTCGTTGGGCAAGTCGAGTTTCTTGACTACAGTAGTTAGCAATTTATGGTCAAGGGGAGAACTGTCACAACTAATGAAACGCAGTCTTGCTGTATTACAGGTATTCTCTAGATAGGTTTCTGCGATCGTTAAAAAGTTTACTGCAGCACCAAACCCGAACTCAAAAATAGTAAAGCAAGGAGATTCTCGAAACCTTGGTGCCAATCTGGCTGGCGAGATGTGAACTCGCTGACATTCGCCAACCGCGTCAGCGTCAGCATAAAAGTCGTTGTACGTTTTCGAGTAGAGGCGACCGTCTACAAACGCAACGTTTGGTTGTGTTATCTCGTGGCGACTGGCCTCAAGGGATCTTCGATCCATTCGCTCCAAGAGCCTGCATATAACGCTGGTTCGTCGTAACCGGCAAGAATTAAGGCCAAGATATTGTGAGTTGCAGTCACTCCAGAACCACAATACGAGATGACATTGTCGTCTTTCGATATGCTTTTGAAATTCTTACCGTTTGATTCAATGAGACCATTTTTATCTAAGTTTTCGGAAAAAGGGCAGCACAAAGCGCCTGGAATGTGACCCGCAGTGTGGTCCATGTTTTCGTTTTGTCCGTGAAAACGATCGACGGACCTCGCGTCGATCAGTGTGCCGGTGTGACTTTGTACGTCCTGCACTTCGACTTGACGTGTAAGCGGTTTTCGTAGTTCAAAGTTACCGAGAATTGGTTCTGAACTAGAGGTGGTCAATTCGAAATTAGCTTGTGTCCACGCACCTAAGCCACCATTTAAAACGGCTACTCTTTCGTGTCCAGCCCATCTAACCATCCACCACAGACGACATGCAAAAATGGAGTTTGAATCGTCGTATGCGACAATGTAAGAGTCATTGTTTACGCCATGCTTTCTCAGTACAGCAGCGAAAGATTCTCGCTGCGGTAAAGGATGTCGACCACGATTTCCTGGTTTGTCTGCTAGATCGTCGTTCAGAGAAATATACCGAGCGTTTGGAATATGCCCTTGTGAATATTGCTGGTGGCCAAGTTCCTTATTCCTAAGATCGAACCGACAGTCGAATAGGACGATGGTCTCGTCTTCTATCATCGAATTCAAAGTTGCAGGTGAAATGAGATTATCCTCTGTTTTCCACATCAATGTATTGTCCTTAAATAAAAATAGGTTTTCAAAAAATTTTGCATAGTCGTATGCCAATACTTTTCGATTTTACTATGGTACAACGGTATTATTTTGAATGTTGACCGCAAATGCCCAGATACATTCGGTTTATCACAAGTGTTGTTGAGAATTAAATAGACGGTAATGATTCATATCTAGTGAAACGTAGTGATTTTATTCGAAGTTCCAACCTTTTGAAGATTCTCAATACACAAACGCCCCTTCAACAACCAAACAAAGAATTTTGTGCGAACTTCGAGTTTTTTATTGCAAATAGCAGCGCATTCTAAGTGCGCGAGAAGGTTACTTACAACTTGCGACGACCGCGAGTATATACAACTCTACTCACAAATGTGGTTTTGCTGTTTTCAATAGAATGAACCATATAAACATTGGTGGTCGTCGTTATTACCTCGACGGTCAGGTTGTCATCTGTTGTTCTGAAATTAAGGAAGGTACTACGTGTTAGGAATTGATTGGTTGTTTGGGATTGTGGGATTTTCCCTAGTCTGGATTCTTCTTTACTTCTTTCTCACTACGCACTTTACATTCATATCAATCACCCTGTACTTACATCGTAGTTTAGCACATCGTGCATTAGATTTACACCCCGTACTTTGTCACTTCTTTAGATTCGTCCTATGGATGTCGACGGGTATGGTTACTCAAGAATGGGTTGCCGTACATCGAAAACATCACGCCAAAACTGAAACCGAAGAAGATCCACACAGCCCAGTAATCCATGGCTTACCCAATATCTTGTTCAAGGGAGTTGAGTACTATCGTGATGCGATTGATGAGCAAACCCTAGCAACCTACGGTACAGGTTGCCCCAACGATTGGGTCGAACGAAATATCTACTCTAAACTTACTATTCTTGGCGTTGCTTTGCTCGCGGTAATCGATCTCTTTTTATTCGGTGTTGTGGGGATTGTTATTTGGGCACTACAAATGATGTGGACACCGTTTTGGGCAGCCGGTGTGGTGAACGGGATTGGACATGCTCTTGGTTATCGAAACTTTGAGTGCGCTGATAATGCGAAAAATATTTTTCCAGTAGGATTGCTAGCATGTGGAGAAGAACTACACAACAATCACCACACTTATCCAAATTCAGCGCGATTTTCGGTTAAGAATTGGGAATTTGACTTGGGCTGGCAGTACATTCGGTTGCTCGCGATGCTGAAGTTAGCAAAACCCTTACATACCGGTCCGGTAGTTGAACGAGTCAATAACAAAGTATCCATCGACGTGAATACTTTGTGGGCAGCTGTTAATGATCGTTTTCGCATCATGGCAGAGTTCGCGGAACGAGTCATGAAACCTAATGTGCGCGCGGAGAAGAAGAGGGCAAACAGTCACCAAATCAAAGCAACTTTTCGACGCGCGAACCGAGCGCTATGCGCTCATGAAGTGATCCTAAATGATCACGATAGAACCAAAATTGTTAAAGTAACTCAAGCTAGTCCGTTGATTCAACGACTGTATCTCCTAAAGCTACGACTTAACGAGCTTTGGAGAAAACGTAATGGAAGTACTGAAGAACTCTTGCAAGAATTCAAGGAGTGGTGTACAGATGCTGAAACCTCTAACGTTCGAGAACTCAAAGATTTCGTCGCCGACTTGAAAACGCTAACCGTTCCACAACCGAGTTATTCACATTCGGTCTAGCACAGAAATCCCTAACGACTGTAGTCCAGTTCGCAGAATCTCCGCGACCTTGGTGCATAATCCTAGGCGACTTTCTTGTTGTACTGTTGAAGTTCCTTTTAAAATCGGGCACTGTTCATAGAAACGCATAAATCGTACAGTCAGTTCGTATAGATACGTACAAAGATGATGCGGTTTTCGTTCTTCCGTACTCTGTTCGAATAGTTCTTGAAACTGTAGGATCGCTAACGCCAGATCTCGTTCAGCATTCTCCGTCAGTTTGATGCTATTGTGTCTGCATTGTGTTTCGGATACCTTTCCGCGTTCAAATAGGGAACACACTCTAGCGTAGGCATAGAGTAGGTAAGGGGCTGTATTTCCTTCGAACGCAAGCATCGTGTCCCAATCAAATCGGTAGTCATTGATTCTGTTTTTAGATAGATCCGCGTACTTGATGGAACTGATCGCGATCCGCCGCGCAATTTCTTGTGGATCAACTTCTCGATTTGAACTTTCCCTGTCCTGAATGACTTGTCTTGCTCGTTCGATTCCTTCTTCGATAAGACTTGATAGTAGGATACTACTCCCAGTTCGAGATTTAAGTGGAGCACCATCAGCATTAAGAATCGAGCCAAATACCAGATGTTCGAGTTCGACGGAATCTTGGACGTATTTAACCGCGCGTACCACGGTGAACAAGTGCTTAAAGTGGTGAATCTGGCGGGCATCAGTGAAGTACATTAACCGATTTGCGCGCAATTGGTTTACTCGATGTTTCACTGCTGCTAAGTCAGTAGTATGGTATAAGTACCCACCGTCGGACTTTTGCACAATCATCGGGAGTGGAGAACCATCTTTTTTAAAGAAACCATCTACATATACACATTTCGCACCTTCAGATTCGGATAAAAGATTTGCTGCATTTAAGTCATCAATAACGGCTGGGAGCTCAGCGTTGTAGGCACTCTCGCCACGAATGTCCTCTCGTTGTAGCAAAACATCCAAATCTCCGTAGATTCCTTGCATATGATTGATTGTCTTGGCGACAATGCGTCGCCAAACTTCCATTTCTGTTGGACGTTGTGCTTGTAGATTTGTCACAGCATTGCGAGCTCGGTTAGCAAACTCGAAATCGCTATCAAAACGAGAACTCGCATCAACATACAACCGCTCAATATCCGAAAGCGACTGAGTTTCAGATTCGCTCAAGGAGTCCAAGTGCGCGATTAGTTTCCCAAAAGCCGTCCCCCAATCACCAACATGATTCTGCGGAATCACCTCGTGACCGTGCAACCGCAACATCCGGGCTACGGCATCGCCGATCACCGTACTCCGTAAGTGTCCGACATGTAGTTCTTTCGCGATGTTGGGCGAAGAATAGTCAATCACGATGCGTTCTGGTCGAGCTGTCGGCGCAATCGCGGGACGTTGTTCAACTAAGTCTTCTACGTATTGACGATCTAGTGTGACATTGATAAACCCAGGACCGGCAATCTCGAGTTTTGCAGGAAGTGAATTTAGAGAACTGTGAGTACTGACCGTTTGTGCCAATGAACGTGGGTTCGTTCCAGTGGATTTGGCTGCCGAGATCACACCATTGACTTGATAGTCGCCAAATTCCGGACGGCTTGCACGAAAGACAAGCGCGTTAGCGTTTTCAAAACCGAGTAACTGGAGAGTGTGTTGAAATCTTTTAGATAATTCGAATCGAAGATTGATTGCAGTAGCTCACTCGACTATTCGTATATTGTTGGCGACGAGACCCCGCTCATTCTTTCCGACATCAAATTTGACTTTTGGTCGTTGGACGAGGGCATGATCAGAGACTTTTGTCTTAAAGCCGGTCTTATGAAAGAATATTCGATTACCTTGATCATCTTCGACGAAACCGTATGATGATTTTCGAAAATAGACTTTTACCCGACCACTGACACCTTTCGTAGCACTTTTGTTTCTTTTCTTGTTTGCGGATTCTTTGGTGGTAGATTTATTCTCGCCTTTATCCGTTTGGCTTGTTTTCCCTGAGACCTTTTTCTTAGTCTTCTTTTGGTGGTTTTTACTCGATGTTTTCTTCGTGTCTTTGGCAGTGGTGGATGTACTTCGATTTAGTATTTGAAAAGTAATAAAGTTGCTTAACACCAAACCCAGTGTTGTTATGACAAAAAGTGCTACAAACGGTACAAATGTACTATTCTCTAACGCGTAAGGATCGACTTTGAAATAACGTAGTGCTAGCTCAGCGGTCAGCGCCGACCACAGAAATATGAAACCAATCAAGGCGAAAAAATATAGTTTTCTTGGATTCATAAAGCTGTAAATAAGCTATTGGTTGTGTTTGAAGTAATTTCGTGTAAAAATTGCGAACTTAGCTTTGCCTTACTCAATAGAGTTTTCGTCGTCAACCCGGCGAACTTCGTTGATCACGATATTGTCTACAGGACAATTTTCAAGTTTAAGGGGAGAATCTTCGAATTTTTTAGTTTCGACCGCTACAGCAGCGATTTTTTCTACCACATCCATCCCTTCAATCACTTTACCGAAGACGGTATATCCGTCTGCTCTACCTTGCAATGAACCAGCTGATCGATAGTTTAGATGACTGTTGTCTACTAAATTGATGAAGAAATCTGACGAAGCCGAATTTTGGTCGCCCGGTTTTTGTGCCATGGCTATAGTACCCTTCTTGTTAGATACACTGTGTCTAGCTTCGTTATCGACGGTTTCATCGACGGTGTGTTTTTTGTAATTTTCATCAAAACTGCCGGCTTGGATAACAAAACCTGTCATCACCCGGTGAAAAACAATACCGTCATAATGATCATTGTCGACTTGCTTTAAGAAATGTGCTACGTTGAGTGGGGCTTTATCGGGGTATAACTCAATGATAATACTACCCATAGAGGTATCAATAACCACGTTGGGGACTTCGTCAGTGTCAGTGTCGGCGTCTGTTGTTGAATCTTGTGCTTGCACGTGTAAAAAAAATCCTAAGACAGAAAAAGATAAAAGTAAAAGTTTAAGTTTCATGGTAAGTATTTTAGACTGTACTTGTTTGCTTGCTAAGCATTTTTGTAACTCGGCGTGTATTCTTATGTTGACCACGATGCTGTTCGCGGGTTGTAGCAATCAATCGTATAAGGAAATTAAGGGCTATACAATGGGGACGAGCTATCGTATTGTCTCTCAGTGCGAACAACTAGTCGAGCCGAAAGTTATAGCTACAAAGCTCGACGAGTTGGAGTCTGTCTTGTCAACTTATCGAGCTGATTCGGATATCACAAGATTCAATCAGAGTGAACCGTTGAAATGGGTAGCAGTCGATCGATCGTTGGTGAATGTTGTTGAATTAGCAGAACAAGTGAGTCTAGCTACCAATGGAAAATTCGACATTACCGTTAAACCCTTAATTGATCTTTGGGGTTTTGGTGCAACGGTCGTTCAGAAATCACCTACAGCAGATGAGATTCGTAAGGTTTTACCACTAGTAGACTATCGCGCGATTGAATGGCGATATATTCAACCAGCGCTGCGTAAACAGCAAGAGTTGTCTATCGACGTATCGGGTATTGGAAAAGGTTATGCAGTGGATCAAGTGGCACAATATTTGGAAGAAAATCGTTGTGAAAACTATTTGATTGACATAGGTGGTGAAGTTCGTGTTCTGGGACACAATCCTAATGGTACCCCTTGGCAAGTTGCTATCGAATCTCCAGACTTGTCTGGACGAGTTCAGTTTAAACTTGCGATTTTGGAAGGGGCTGTTGCGACTTCGGGTACTTATAGAAATTTTCGAACTTATGAAGAATCAAAAGTCTCGCATCTGATTGATCCTCAGCTAGGGTATCCCATACAATCTCATCTCGTTAGTGTGACTGTATATGCTACCACTACAACTCAGGCCGATGCTATATGTACAGGTTTATTTGTTATGGGAATCGAAGCGGGATTGGAGTATGCGGAACAAAAAAATATCGCTGTCGTTTTTGTGACATTTCTATCAGAGAGAGAGGGTTTAGATTATCAACTGTCGACCGCAATGGAAGCAATCATTGAATACTGATCTTGGTCAGCAGAAGTTGTCGTGGTAGGTAAAAGGAGTTAGGAACGTTTAAGTTGTCACTTTTGCGACGAATGACAACTAAAGGGAGGAGAGATAAACGTCTACCTACCACGACAAATTCTTACAAAGGAGAATCACTAGTTAATATTTTGTAAAAAATAATGGAGAAATAATGGAGAACCGATGGAGAAAAAATGGATTTTTACTGTTTTTGTTAGTTTTTTTATAAAAAATCGATAAAAATCACAGATCCAACATTTGTGGGGTGTCAATTAGTACTTTTATGAGTTTGAAATTAGCAGTAGCAATTGGGTGGAGATACGTACGTTCTTCACGCGATTTTCTCAAGTCAGTTGCACTCTTAGCAATGCTTGGTTTAGCACTCTCTGTTGCAATCCTACTTGTCGTCCAAGCAGTGGTTGCTGGTTTTGAATACGAGTTAAAAAATCGAGTGCTTGGTGTGATGCCTCATTTAGAAATCACAAGCTTTCGTGACAATGGGGTGAACGTTGATGTAATAGAGAGTGTTCATGAACATCTCACAGCGGACTTCGAGTGGGCTGTAGAGGTCGAAACTTTGGCTCTTGTAGCGCCCCTTGCAGCTGCAGGTAACGCAACCAGTTCTTCTCATCAAGTAGTCGAACCGATGCGGTTAAACGGTATAGATCCAGTTCAATATTCTCGAGTTTCAACCGTTTTTCAATACATCGAAAATGCTGAAACCTCGCAAGAGTTACGAGCAGAATCTTTCACCATCTATTTAGGGCGCACGCTAGCCAATCGGTTGGGTGTCGAGGTGGGTGACTCCGTCGTCGTCTGGTTAACAAATTCAACGTTGTCACTGGTAGGTTTTTTACCTAGGCAGAAAAGATTTAAAGTGGGGGGAATAGTTGACACCAGTACGATTTTTGACTCGGGTTCTGCTTATACTCATATCGAAGATGCAAGACGTCTCTTGCGTTTAAACGATACGGTATCGAGTATTCAACTCAAACTGGATGATCCTTTTCTTGCACCAAACGTTGCGAGTGCACTTAACTTCAATCTTGAAGAACCATCCCTTTATGTGTTGTCATGGACTAACCGACACGGATACCTTTATCGTTCTATTCAGGAATCCAAGTATATTTTGATTTTTATTTTCTCGTTGTTGGTTGCGGTTGCTGCCTTCAATCTAGTGTCGACTGTTGTAGTATTCGTGAGAGAAAGAGTAAGGGATATTGCAGTGTATCGGACTTTGGGGTCAACCAGGACCTTTATTGGCGTAATTTTTCTCACCACGGCAGTGCTGATCTCAGTGTTAGGTTTAATACTCGGTTGTATTGGAGGTTGGCTTATTGGTTTGATTCTGGAAGCGGCGTTACCCATGATCAACTCGTTACTTGGAACCGATTTGTTAGCGGAATATTTCGTATCTACCTTGACTGTACACTTTCAGATAACCGATGTCATTACCGTATGTTTGTTAGGATTAGGGCTTGCCTTGCTAGCGTCGTTGCTGCCCGCTTACAGTGCCACTCGAACTGACCCTGCGGAGGTACTTCGATATGAATAGTGCAATTGAAGCTCAGTCGGTCGCGAAAGCATTTCGCGATGGCAGTCGAACACTACAAATACTAGTTGACGTCAATTTAACCGTTCAATCGGGCGAAACGGTTGCCATTTTAGGACGTTCTGGTTCCGGTAAAAGTACCTTACTTCATGTTCTTGGAGGATTACTGGGATTGGATCGAGGCTCGGTAAGGATTGCTGGTGAATGTATGAGTGATGCGTCACAGGGCACTCGAGCGCGCATTCGGAATCGATCAATGGGTTTTGTGTACCAATTTCACCACCTTTTACCGGAATTCACAGCAGAAGAGAACATTGCAATGCCTTTATGGTTGCGCGGTGGAGAGATGGCAAAGACGGCAAAGCAGAGAGCCATTGAGTTACTCAGGTGTATGGATATGGCTGATCGGGCGCGGTATTTCCCTCACAAATTATCCGGTGGTGAAAAGCAACGTGTAGCGGTCGCGCGTGCTTTGATTTCTGAACCAGCTGTTGTTCTTGGCGATGAATTAACAGGTAATCTTGATGACGACAACGCTGCTGGTGTGCTTGAACTCATCCACACCATGCGAGACACTTCAAACACTGCCTTCGTGCTGGTAACACATCACAAGTCAGTGGCTCAGTCGATGGATCGAACACTAACATTAAAAAGTGGTAGGTTGAGTAACGTTGAGACCTAATACTCCTATACTACTTGCCTTTCGAATCGGCTTTCGCTACGCCTGGTCGCGCCGTCGTGAACTCAGCCGAGTCACAAATTGGGTGTCGTTGGTTGGTATATCGTTTGGAATTGCACTGTTGATCGTAGTACTATCCGTTTATAACGGACTAACTGAAGCCGGTAACGACGATTTTTTTCGCTATGTACCTCATGCTTTAATTTCGAATAAGGATATCGATTCTTATGATCTTGATGCGATTCAAAGACGCTCTGGAGTGGAAGCGATCGAACGATTTGTTGTTTTTCAAGCACTAGTTCAAATCGAACACGACCGCGAAATTCGACCAATGACAGTGTACGGGTTAGAAAAGGAGAAGTTGGATCAGCTGCCGTTAATTCGGTTACCCAAAAGACGCGACATTGAGAATCTTCCCGGAGTTGCAATGTCTGGACTAGCGACAGGTGTTAGGTTTCGTAATAGTTTTGTAGTCTCGATGACCGTTCCGAAAGTCAATTCAAACAGTTTATCCGCGCAAACGGGAGCATTTGAGGTCCTGCACAATTTCTCTATCCCATCGTACATGATCAACTATCTCCTCGTTGCCACGATTGAAGATCTTTTATTGAGTGGTCTAATTAGCCAGGAACAAGTGCAACTCAGAATTACTGTGGAAGATCCCTTTCTCGTCGATAGAGTATTAGCAGGGATCCCAGAAGTACACACATGGACTAAACAATTTGGTAGTCTATTTCAAGCGTTTGCAATGGAAAAAACACTGCTGTTCGTCATGTTGATGTTAATTGTGGCTCTGGCAGCCCTGAATGTAGTCGCAGGGCAGGCAATGCTGATTAATCGAAAGAGTGGAGATATTGCTATTTTTCGAACGATGGGGGCTGAGCAACGTTGGATTACTGCGACGTTTCTGTTGCACGGTGCATCCATCGTAATCCTAGGAGTTGTGTTTGGCACGTTGTGCGGTATACTTCTTTCTCATTTCGCCGTGGACATAATCGCATTTGTGGTTGAGCAACTGTTTGGGGACTCGGTACCAATGTTGCGTTCGTTACTACGTTATTCAGTTATTTACCTCAGTGACGTGGCGTGGACGATATTGTTAGCAACGGTTATTGGTGTTCTGGCAATTTTTTGGCCCCTCTCCACGGTGTATAAAAAGGATCCAGTTGAAGCACTCGGCCGAACAATATGACTAAGCAAAGTTTAGTTGGTTACGATTCTCGATATAGTGTCACCGAATGTCTTAATGTGTTAACTCGTAAAACTCTAACGTATCTCTTTGGTGGATTAGCGAAGATAGTATGAATCAAATGCTCAAAAAGTGTTTATTTTTAGCAGGTGGCTATGGGACACGTTTCTTGCCTGCGACCAAGTCGATGCCCAAAGAGATGCTGCCAATTTTGAATAAACCTTTGATCCAGTATGGGGTCGAAGAAGCGATTGAGGCCGGTCTTCATGAAATCGCGATCGTAACCGGTCGCGGTAAACGGGCGATTGAAGATCATTTTGATCTAAATATTGAACTTCAGAATAAGCTAAAAGAAACCGGGAGAGATGACACTGTAGAAGCGTTGGAGTCTTTAATCGATAGTTGTTCAATCGCCTACACTCGCCAACGTGAAATGTTAGGGACAGGGCATGCGGTCTTGACAGGACGTGTGATAATTGGTGACTCTCCATTTGCTGTAGTTCTTTCGGATGACCTATGTCTTAATCCTGACAAAGGCGTACTCCGTCAACTGGTCGAAGTCTATCAACGTCATGAATGTTGTGTGGTCGCGGTACAAGAAATTCCCGGTGAATTCAGCAATCGTTATGGTGTGATAGACGGACTACTGCAGACGGATGGAACTTATTTGGTCCACAATCTCGTCGAAAAACCTGAACCTCAGGAAGCACCTAGCAATTTAGGTATTGTGGGCAGGTATATTTTGACTCCGGAAATCTTTGACGAACTCGAAAGGACCCTCCCGGGTTATGGCGGTGAGATTCAACTTACGGATGCTTTAGGTGCGCTTGCCCGGACAAGTAAAGTCGTCGCGTGTCGATTTGCCGGAGTGAGGTTTGACTGTGGATCACTACCAGGATTTGTCGACGCAACGAATTATTGTTACCGACAAAAGTGACTCTTTATGGTCAAATGGATGTGTAGTGTCGACCTTAGAATCGATTCTTACTCGGGTTAGTCACTTTACGTAAAGCAGTCCTTCGTGATTCATCTCATTTTGCACGAGGCGAGAATTTACTTCCGCCAAGTAGTCTATTGGGTTACCTTTGCTTTGGTTGTTGTGGTCTCGTTGACGCTGTACTCTGTATATTCATGGGATCACGCACAACTTCAGATAAATAGTCCGGTTTCTCCCCATCCCCGTTATATGGTTGATTTCTTAGGGGGATTAGTACTTGCCATGTCGTTACTCATGGCTTGTTTTTACGGCCGAAATGTATTCACTAAAGATCGGTTTTATCGAATTGACGAAGTCGTTAATTCCAAACCTGCAGTAAATTTACGAATCGTACTGAGCAAAGTGATCGTGTTAGTAATCGTTACTAGTTTGCCAGTTTACACTTTTATATTGTGTATTCAGTTTTTTGCTGGTTTACATGCGATTTTTGACGTGACTGCCGTACGTGGTTTCGAACCGTTCACGTTGTTGAAATTTTTGTTTATTACGTGTCCGTGTTCAGTTTTTCTTTTTGCGTCGTTGTGTGTTCTCGTTAATCGAGTTTGTCGCTTTAATCTGCTGACACTTGCGGTAATGTTTGGTGTACTCATGCTGTGTTTCAAGTTGCTTGGTCAAGTTACCCCGAAAAGCTTTGTGTTCTTCGAAGCACTACCGATGTTAAGTAGCATTGGTTCCGATATGATTCAGTCGTTGATTTCTCCCCTTGATTTACTACGCTATTTAAACTTTGTATTGATTGCTCTTCTGTGTTGCTTTCTAACTGTCGTAGTGATGAATCGCACTGATCCACTTAACAAAGTTTATTGGTCAATAACCGCTTTTCTCACTTTAGTCTGCACGACCACTGCTAGTGGATTGCTGTTGAATTACTCTACATCGACGACGCAGATTACTGAATGGCGAAAAGCCTATCAATTGCTAGCTAGTGAACAAACTCATACCATCGATATTGAAACAATAAATGCGACAATGCTAGTTATGCCAGGCAAGACAATACGTGTGGAAGTCGGGCTAGATCTCGTTGTTTCGGGAGAGGTAGACCAATCACCTGAGTTGTTGTTTTCCCTCAATCCTGGATTTCAAGTCTTAAGCGCATCCGTTGATGGCGTCTCTGCTGATTTTGCTTCGGAAAATGGAGTCCTTTCCATTGTTACGACAAGTATTAGTCCAAAAACCTTGACAGCAGTTCGACTTGTTTACCAGGGTCGACCAAATACTAATTTTGGTTATTTGGATAGTTCGATTGATGTTGATTCTGTGCCAGTGGGAGAACAACTACTGTCATATTTAGGTACTCAAAATGCAATATTTAATCGACAATACGCGGCGCTACCACATGGTGTGTCCTGGTTACCATTGGCATTAGATAATTTTCGACCCTATTCTCGTTCGAAAGACTTTTTCACTACAGACTTCACAATATCTGTACCGGCGGGATGGGAGGCATCCTTACCTGGAACACTCATTCCATCTTCCAATGTCGCGCAAAAAGGCGAACGATCGCTTCGATTTGTCTCCAATACACCTATAGGTAGGGTTGATTTGTTCGCAGGACCATTACAACGTCGTTCAACCACTTTGGAAGGAGTCGAGTTTGTTGTTTTAGCTACCGAGCAGCAATTGGAAACTCTAGCAATTTTTGCCGAGCATCAGGACAGACTTTTCGAGCGAATTTCAGAGTTGTTAACTGTCGCTGACGACGAGGGGTATAAAAATTCGTGTGAGACTGTGAGGTTAGTTAGTGTACCACACAATTTACGTTTATATTCGAACGGAGTGTTTATGAATTCAATCACGGCTGGCCCCTGTTACTTTCTCCTACGCGAACATGGGTTTTGGACGGTGAATTTCGACGCTATGATACCGGATAACATCCTTTGGGTGGGGCAAGACAGCTCAAACACATTTGTAGCGTATATCGAATATTATTTTCGTGAGAATCGGTTTGGTCTAAACCTCGGATTGGATTTAGCAAACAATTTTTTTGACTATCAAGTTGGAGTTACGGGACCGGAAGCAGTAACCCTTGAGATCATCTTATCGTACTTACACGATCTTATCTGGACTGAACCCATGGGTGCTGGAAGATACATGGATAAATTTTCTATCAGCGCGTTTTTACCCCATAGTATGGAATTTAAACCTGCTAGTTCAAATTTTGGACTTTCACCAGCGATGTATCGACGATTTTCAATTGTGATGTGGTTTTTTTCACACCATTTCAAAACCCATACTATGCACATTGACAAGATGCTTTCCGTGTCAAATCAAGAGTTAGAATCGGAAGTTATACAAACAATGGCGCTGGAGAATTCGCTGCACGAATTACTTTCACAACCTCTAACGCCGAAGGTTATTGAAGCCATTCGATTGAAGTGCGTAACCCTGAGTCAAAAACTCTTTTACGCGCTTGGTAGGGAAAAAGCGAGGGACTTTCTGCAGAAGTTGGTTCAGGAATATCAATTCAGGAATTTCTCGTTACAGGATGTTTACCGATTAGCTGACTTGGAAGACATTCCCTTGCAGAGTATTCTTGGCGACTGGTTTGAACTAGAACAAAATCCTGTGTTTAAATTTTCGACTTTAGAGACTTTCTTGCGTTTAGATCCGACTGGTTCACCTTACTTTCAAACATTCTTTGACGTAATGAATGAAGGAGAATCGACTGGTATATTGCAAACTACCATCACATCCAGATTAAGTGAGGCGGATTTAGCAATTTGGGGACCACTAGCCAGTGAAGCATCTACTCCCGGACCGACCGTTTGGGTCGCTCCAGGGGAAGTGGTACAAGTAGGAATCATGTCTGAAACACAACCCTATCGCGTCAACGTACAGAACACAGATTTGGAATTTGGAGGCGGCTTTACAACTTTGTGGGAAACGGGATTTACCGATCAAACGGGCACCGAATTTGCACCTGTCGAACAATTTGTAGGATATCGACAAAGTGATTGGACCCCATTGGAAGAAGATACAGGAATTGTCATCGATGATCTCGATGCAGAGTTTTCCGTCGACCGACGAAATTCGGTTGAACAGAGCAGGTCAATATGGACAAGGTATGTGTATTCTGCGGCTTGGGGGTTAAAACGACCGACCTTTGTTTATTCAGCTTCGGATCGAGATAAAAGAGCAATATTTGCCGCGACCATACCAGAGGGAGGGCAGTGGAAACTGGAGTTTCACGTACCTGATTTACGAGCTCGTCTTAACAATAATTTTGGTTGGCGTTTTCCCAATTACAATTCAGCATTTTGGCACAGTTTCAATGGCGACTATGTATTTTCGACTGAGATATCAGGGCAAAACATGTCGTTTGAACTTAGCATCGATGAGAGCGATTTTGGTTGGGTTTCAGTCGGCGATGTTTGGTTAGACGAAGGTCTTATCGAGGTCGTTGTCACGGCTAGTGAGCAAACTCAGCATTTGTTTGCCGATGCGATTCGGTGGACCAAAATCACCCCGGGTTCTCAGTAACAGATACAACTTGAGAGAAAAGCATCCCTATCTATGGAACGAGATTTTTTTGTGTTGATGTTAGCTAAGCCTATCGATCATTGGTCATGCGAGAAATTAATGAGTTGCACGTTGTTGAGAGACTCTAGAATTTTCTCGAACGAACCCCATGAATGACTCATCTAATCCTTCGTCAAAAGACTGGTTAACGTACCGGCGACTCGCGACTTATGTGCAGAGTCGAATTTGGTATTTTGTAGTTGCAATTATTGCATTTGGTTTGGCCGCTCTTGCCGAGGTGTTTTTTGCTCAAATTCTCGGCGCCGTAGTAGATTCGTTCAAAAACGAACAACCTGTTGATGCCTCAATACCCGCACAATGGTATTGGCTACCCGGATATTTCTTACAGTATTTCGACTGGCCACTAGCTCTTCTGTTTGCCGGCATGATTGGCTTAGCGGCGATTGTTAGAGCGTTTTCGAATGTCGTCGGTGAGTTTTTGCTTTCTCGTGTGTCATTTCACGTGGTACACACGATTCGCTGTGAATTACATGCTCAAATGCTAACTTTACCTTGTTCGTATTTTGATTCAAGTCGACAAGGAGATATCTCCAATCGCCTCACCGATACAACCGCAAAGTTGCGCGATACAGCGACCGACGTATTCAAGATTCTGTTTCAAGATGGTGGGAAATTGGTGTTCATGTTGACCGCGATGCTATTAATGAATCTGTACCTCACTTTATTGTTTCTTATCTTGGCTCCAATTGTCGCGGTCATTGTTCACATCGCGTCAAAACGATTTCGAAAAATCAGTGTCAATATTCAAACATCGATGGGTGAAGTGACGCATGTTGGAAACGAAACGGTAGCTTTACAGAAGACTATACGAGCATATAACGCCCAGGATCAGCAACATCAGACGTTTGATACTGCGAGTGAACTCAATAGACGACAGCACCTAAAAATGATTGCTACTAAAGCGATGAGCGCACAATTTATTCAGTTGTTAGTTGCGTTCGCCATAGCAGCTGTCGTTGGAATTCTGTTTATGAATCAAATTTCACAAGGTATGGAACCAGGGCAACTAGTTACTTATGTTGGTTTAGCGGGAGCATTAGCAAATCCGATTAAACGTTTGTCGGACGTAAATGCGCGTATTCAGATTGGGCTAGCTGCTGCTACAGAGATATTTGAACACATTGATACTGAATCGGAAACCGATAAAGGCATTGAGCAACTACAAGGCATATCTGGGGCCATTGAGTTTAACGGAGTTGGATTTCATTATTCAAGAACCAGTAAACAGGTGCTGCACGATATCACGCTGAGTGTCGAGGTAGGTAAGACTGTAGCGATCGTTGGCTCGACTGGTGCAGGGAAGTCAACCCTGGCGCAACTACTTCTTCGATTTTACGAACCGTCAGAGGGAGAGATCCTCATTGACGGTGTATCTATCAGTAGGTATAGTAAAAGTTCGTTACGAAACCAGATCGCTGTGGTAAGTCAAGATGTCATGTTGTTTAGTGATACGATTCAAGCAAACATGGCACTCGGTTCCTTGCGTCAAAAAGACAAAGGTGCGATTGAACACGCGGCTAAACGCGCCAGAGTCAACATTTTTTCAGACCTACTACCGGCGGGTTTAAATACCAATGTAGGTGATCGTGGGTCAACACTTTCGCAAGGTGAAAAGCAACGAGTATTGATCGCGCGGGCTATTTTGAAAGATGCACCTATTTTGATTTTGGATGAAGCGACATCGTCGTTGGATACTGAATCTGAACGCTTGATTCAATTAGCATTGGAAGAAATCATGCAAGATAGAACAACTTTAGTGATTGCTCATCGGCTATCAACGATCATGCGTGCTGACTCGATTGCCGTGATGGAAGAGGGACGAATCGTCGAACAAGGGACACACGAAGAGCTGTTGCGACGACAAGGACGATATGCTTTGTTGTACGAATCACAGGCCCAAGGAAATGAATGATACCTGGAAGTATGTTTGCCACTGATGTCGGGTGCACCATTGGTTGATCCTGAACCTATCGCCGAAAAAGAGTCTTTTTGGTATCGCGACAGTATTTCCTCGCGGTTACTTCTTCCACTAAGTTGGTTGTTTCGACTGGTAGTTCACGTAAGGTATCGGTATTACGTACGTAATCCACACAGAAGTTGGCGAAGTAAGGTACCGGTTTGTATTGTCGGCAATATCACTGTAGGTGGTACTGGGAAGACACCGTTATTGATTTGGTTAACACAGTGGCTTTCTATTCGAGGTGTCAAGGTCGGTGTAGTTAGTAGGGGATATGGTGGTTCCTCGAATCGTTACCCACTTGAGGTGAATCAAAATATATCAGCTTCTGAGTGTGGCGACGAACCGAAGCTGATTGCTTCGAAAACTAAGGTACCGGTTATCGTTGATCCGAACCGGGTAAGGGCGGCAAAATCTTTAGTTAGTTCACATACAGTGGATGTGATACTGTCTGACGACGGCCTTCAACATTATTCATTGGGACGTCAGTTGGAAATGGCTGTATTTGATGGTACTCGCGGTGTGGGAAATGGCCGGTTTCTTCCAGCTGGTCCATTACGAGAACCAATTAAACGATTAGAAAACGTGGATTGGGTTGTATCTAATAGTCAAGCTAGTGGTGTTTGGGAAGAGGAATGGATCATGCAAGTTGCACCGGAGAGTTTTATAAATTTAGGTGACGGAACACGTCAGTCGATACACGCAGCGCGCGACTCTTTCACGAAAAATACTATTGCCATAGCTGGGATAAGTAATCCAAACCGATTTAAGACACTGCTGAAAAATTTAGGGTTTGATGTGAAATGCGTTGCGTTTCCTGATCACTATCGATACACCGAGAACGATTTCAAAAAATTTTCGGAAAATATTTTTCTTGTGACCGAGAAGGATGCACAAAAGATTAAGGAACTACCAACCATAGCCAGTCGTTGCTGGTGTCTAGAGATTGGAATCAATTTCTCAGATGAAGTCGATGAGTTTCTCCAAAATCTGTTTAAATCTTGTGGCGTGACTCTACAGGTACCGGCATGAACGATTATCGAGTTGTAATTCCTGCCCGTTATGGCTCTGAACGATTACCTGGGAAGGTTTTGCAGGACCTCCATGGCAAACCGATCATATATCGAGTCGCGGAACGAGCTTTGCAGTCCCAAGCGTCAGAAGTCATTGTTGCCACCGATGATGAACGAATTGCAAACGTTGCCTTTCCAGTAGGTATCTCTGTTGTTCTCACTTCGTCAGAACATGTGTCGGGTACTGACCGAGTAAATGAAGTGTCGGAGAAGTTTAGCTGGGCATCTCAGAGTGTGATTGTGAACGTTCAAGGTGATGAACCTTTAATACCGCCGGGATCAATTGACCAAGTAGCTAGGTTATTGCACGATAATCCACAAATAGGGGTGAGTACTCTATACGAACTCATAACTGACAGTTTAGAATTTGTGAATCCAAATGTTGTTAAGGTCGTTTGCGATATCAATTCACGAGCGTTGTATTTCTCACGCGCCCCTATTCCATGGGATCGCGAAGAATTTTCAAGTTGTGCATCAATAGGTAAAGCAAGTTCTTCGAAACGACATATCGGTCTCTATGGATATCGGGTGTGGGCACTTAAGAAATTTACGCGATTTAGCTCTTCTCCTTTGGAAAAGATTGAACGCCTTGAGCAGTTGCGCTTCTTAGAAAATCAGATTAATATAGTCGTGGCGCAAGCAGAACTACCAGTGCCACCGGGTGTGGACACCCAGGAAGATTTAGAACGTTTACGCAACGAGCTTAAATCTGCTTAACGTGGGGTCATCCGAATTCCCGCATCCAAACGTATCGTTTCACCATTCAAATAAGTGTTTTCTACGATATGTTGAACCGTGAACGCGTATTCTTCCGGTTCTCCTAAACGTTTTGGAAAGAGTACACTTTCAAGTAGTGGAAGGCGGATTTTTTCTGGCGCAGCCGCCATCATCGGAGTCTCAAATATACCGGGTGCTATGGTACAGCAACGTATTCCATCTCGAGCGAGATCGCGCGCGATTGGTAAGGTCATGCCGACGACTCCGCCCTTGCTAGCACTATAGGCTACTTGACCGATTTGACCCTCAAATGCGGCAACCGACGCTGTATTAATGATTACACCTTTTTCACCTGTTTCTGCGTCTGGTTCATTAGATTGCATAACTGCGGCACACAAACGTAGACTGTTAAAGGTACCAACTAAGTTAATTTGGATTACTGAATTGAAATAATCTAGTGGCATCGGTCCATCCCGACCAACAGTTTTGACCGCCGCGCCAACACCCGCGCAGTTGACATTCACATGAATCGCGCCGAATTGATCAGATACCTGTTGAATTATTTCTTCTACGGCTGCAGCATCCGATACGTTACAAGAATAGCTTGTCGCATTGGAACCTAGTTCATCTGCGATCTTCTTGACAAGCTCACTATTAAGGTCAAGTAGCGCGACTTTTCCACCAAGTTCGACGAACCGTTTCGCGGTTGCCGCACCTAGACCAGAAGCTCCACCTGTGATGCACGCGACTTTATCTTGAATTTTCATTTTTTTTTACATCCCTAATCTGTTATTGAGAAAACATCGGATTATACAAAGCCATGTGATCCAGCATGGTCCTCTGCAATGAAGACTAGTTACCCAATGCAAAACTAAAATTGCAAGTGAATTGGTTCGCTTTCAAGGAAATTTCTAGATTAACGCAATTTCTCTTACGTCTTTTAACAGTTTAGGAGTAGAAAGTAAGACTTCCGAGTTAGTACACATACGTACTCTTGAGGAATTGGAAAGGGCAACGGAATTTGATGGCCCACTTTACTTGCTGGGTGAAGGTACTAATGTCGTATTGTTACGTCAGTTGGAAGGTCGTACACTCAAGATCAGTATCAGAGGTGTGGAATGCATTCCTAGTAGTAACGGTTCGTACAAGTTACGGGTTGGTGCAGGTGAAAACTGGCATCGTTTAGTTGCTTATACACTTCATAAACGCATCAATGGTCTCGAAAATCTCGCCTTGATTCCAGGAAGTGCAGGGGCTGCCCCGTTTCAGAACATAGGCGCTTATGGTCGAGAACTGTCAAGACTGATCGAAAGTGTCGAGGTGTTTGATATTGTGACAAGACGACGTCGAAAGTTATCGTCTGCTCATTGTTCGTTCGGATACCGAACTAGTGTTTTCAGAACAGAAAAATTAACTCGGTGTGTGATTACTCACGTTAATCTAGTCCTCGGTCAGCAAGGACTTCGTTTTGACTACATTGACCTGCAACGACGGTTGAATCAATACTCACGCGACGAAATCACCGCTAGACGTATTGCTGCAGCAGTGATACAAATTCGTCGTAACAAATTACCCGATTGGCGACGACTAGGCAATGTAGGTAGTTTTTTTAAGAATCCTGTAGTTAAAGAAGCCGAATATCGACAACTGAATCGAGAAGTTGGGATTATCGGTTATCCATTCTTGGATAAAGTAAGAATTCCAGCCGCTAGGTTAATTGAGGTTTGTGGTTGGAAAGGTCGTTGCATTGACGGAGTCGAGGTTTGGGCAAAACAACCCTTGGTTCTGGTCAATCGAAGCGCGCGTCGAGGTGTGCAATTTTTAACAGTCGCAACTAGCATTGCTAACAGTATAAAGTCCAGATTTGACATAGACCTAGAGCTTGAACCAGTAGTATTAGGACGAGATTGAAGAACTTAGCTTCTCCGTTCTCAGTCATTTAGCGTTAAGAGCTAACTCAGTCAGCTAATGATGATTGAGATTTCTCGATTTTTTCTGGATTCACTTCTTGGATCGTTACCAGCCCGTGTCTTCTTTGCGTCTTCGTTGAGGTTTGGATCTCCATTTGACTTATCTTGATTCACTTTGGAAGTGGGCGGAACGTTAATCTCATCGGATTTTTGCACAAGTGATGTCGGTACATCAGTTTCAATTGGCGAAATTTTGATTTGATCGGTGAAGTTAGCGCGTGGTTTTCTGGTTTTTGCCGGGGGCGATTTAGCTTCGCCGACATTCTCGGTTTCACTAGCTTCTTTACGCTGCGGTACAGTCGTTGGTTCGTTTAATAGATTTGTAACCAGATCTGGTGCTGTCTGTATGTCTTTTGGACTCACGATCCTATTTTTCTCCGGAGCCATTGCTATTTTTGTTTGTCTCGGGGGATCTTGTTGAACCAATTTATCTGGTTTTTTCTTCGAGTTATTAGCGTTACGCGGGGTTCTCTTGGTATCGCTTTTTTTGCTCAATTCGATCGGCTTTTGACGTACGTGAGCTTCGATTCTTTGTGGTCGATCATGATTTTTTGAAGCGTTCGGTTTTTGCTTTTTCTGAGAGCTTGCTTGATTGCTAGATTTGGCTTGAACATTTTGTGTATGCCTATCCCTAATCTTGGTTTCGATGGTAGCCACATTACGGTTAAATCTCTTTGCCTTGTTTCGGGTTGAAGAAGTCTTTTCGAAGTTCTTCCTTGAAGCTGCCTCCTTCTTTCTTGATTTTGATCGTGACACACGGGATTGCGATTTCTTGCCTTTTTGGTTCTCATTCCTTTTTTGCTGTTCAGGAGCAACCACAAACAGCCGCTTTGTAATCCAAACAGGAAATCGTACAATTCGCATTAAAGATTCCATGAAGGTTGACTTCGTTTGCCGGTGCTCAGGCGTAACCTTTGCCTGCTTTGCAGCGGTTCGCGTTATTTCTGGTCTCACAACAGCAGCTTGTTGAATTTCTTTCACCGGTTCAGGTCGATCGATAATTTTTCTATTTCGACTCGTAATACCTTCAGGTACTCCACGTTCGTAACTTCGTTTTTGAATAGGTTTTGCACTTTTCGGATGCATGAATGCTTCAACCGTGTACGTTGAATCATCGCGATGTTGGTCAAGTACAAACTCTAACTTCGCAAGAGACTTCATTTCTATCTGAACCATATGGGTACGTAACTGGGTTGTAATGAAATCAGCGACACTTTTGGTAATGTGTGTGCGGATTAACGTAATATGTCGACCATGACAGCGAGCTTCAATTTCGCGCAGTATTCGATGACTAACTGAAGCTATTGTTCGCTGAATTCCATGTCCCCCGCAATACTTACATGTATCGAACTCCGTTTCGTAAATCGAAGATTTTGAACGTCTTCGTTGGAGTTGCATCATCCCAAATTGAGATAGAGCTTCCCAACGTGTCCTTCCCCTATCTCGTGTGCAAAGTTGATCAACTAAATTTTCTAAGTCCTTAACGTCTTCTTCGGAGTACATATCGATAAAGTCGATTACGATGAGCCCACCAATATCGCGTAAACGTAATTGTCGAAACACAGCTTCGGCCGCTTCCAGATTAGTTTTTAGGGCCAACTCACGAAAGTTACTTGAGTAGTGAGAGCGCGCGGAATTTACATCAATAGCTAGTAATGCTTCAGTTGGATCTAGTACAATTTGGCCGCCAGAAGGTAGTTGTACGACCCGGTCAAACACGATGTTGGTTTGATTCTCAACTCGATACTTGGTAAACAATGGCAATGCATCGGTATAGTTTTGTATCTCACCGGTAAAGTCGGGCATGAAATTTTTGACAAATGTCAAGACTTCGTTGTAGACTTGCAAATCATCGATGAAAACTTTTTTGATGTCGCTGTGGAGATTGTCACGTAAGACTTCTTGAACCATGTTATTGGCTTCATAGAGAAGTCTCGGCGCGACACTTTGTTCATAGGCTTTTTCTATCAATTGCATGAGTGAAACACATTCGTCGAGATCTTCTTGAATCACTTCCAACGACTTGTCTCGCGCTGAAGTTCGTATGACTAGCCCCATGTTATTGGGTATTTCGAGTTGTTCTAAAACACGTTCCAGGCGAATTCGTTCTTTACCCGTGATCATGCGCGAAATATGTAACTTTGTACGTCGGGCATTTAGCACGATATGCTGCCCTTGGATCTGTAAAAAACAAGTTACGGATGCACCTTTTTCGCCGCGGGGATCCTTATCCACCTGTACTAGAATATCGTCGCCTTCTCGCACAAGTTCAGTGATATTTGTCTCATTCTGCGTCTCACGGCTGCGAGTTCGGTAGGTGTGTCGTCCACTGATCTTGTTTAAGGTCAACAGACCTTGTTTAACATCACCGTAATCGACAAAGGCAGCTTGTAACTGTTCGTTTACTGCAGCGATTTTCGCTTTATAAACGTTACCAGTGGTACTGCGTTTAGCAAAGTTCTCGACATAGTAGTCGAGTAGAAGTGAGGGTTCGCGAGCTTCACCAAGCTCGGCGATGGCGATTCGTACTTCCCGTTCTGGGAGTACGTTGACTAACATTACTTTCATAGTTTCGAAACGTCCTTGTAAGTTTCGAAACCGATTGAAACGTCTAGTGCGCTATACTAGCTCACAACGGAAGACAAACTAAGTTCCGTGCTATCTTGACCGGCTAGTCTAAAGGCGACTAGCCACCAAGGAATGGTACAAAAACTACCGCAAAACATCTCAAATATTCGTGACAACCAAATTAATATGATTACCTATTTCATAGCGCGTACCACACCCGGCCGCGCGTTCCCTATTTTGTTGTGTTCAATTCTTCCGTCGATAAAAAATTCTACTTCGACGAATTTCGGTTTCAAAATCTTCTATATCTAGTTAAACCGGTTATTAAATTTCTTATTCAAAATCACATTACTACACTCTTCTTTAATACTATATGTCTACCCCGAAGTCGTAGTCAGAACATTGTGGCTAAATCTATGGAAATCCACAATTTTCATATGTCATTGTTGAATACAGTACTATATGATACTTGAAATTGAAATGTTTTTCAAGTCTAGGACATTTTATTGACCTGATGATCTCACATACCCCAACTCAAAATGTTACGAGCGTACAGTATTTTTCGATACGAAATCATGCAGGGCAAAGGTTGGACAACTACCTTTTCCGTGAACTCAAAAGTGTACCTCGCAGTCGAGTAATGCGCATGATTCGTAAAGGTGAAGTTCGTGTGAATGGGAAACGGGCACCGGTTCACACCAAGTTGCAAGAAGGTGATCGGATACGAGTACCACCAGTATGGTTAGATGAAGAAACAACCGTGAAGGTTCCCACATGGTTGAGAAAAGTCGTGGCTGCCAGTGTTGTTTTCGAAGACGATCGAATGCTAGTTCTAAATAAACCTCATGGTATTGCCGTACACACTGGTGGTTCTGTCCAAGTCGGTGTGATCGAAACAGCTCGCGAAGTATTTGACAATGAGATGTTGGAACTGGCCCATCGAATTGACCAAGGCACTTCAGGTTGTTTAATACTTGCCAAGACCCGTATCGGTCTACTTGAACTGCATCACGCTTTTCAAAAACAACGCATCCAAAAGCAATACGATGTGATTGTCGATGGGGTGTGGCCGACTCAAGTTAATGAAGTTTCTTTGCCGTTACGAAAATTTACCCTTCCAACTGGTGAGCGAAGGGTTGTGGTCGATGAAGCTGGTAAATCCGCACTCACTCAATTCGAAATTGTCTCTCAAGCCGAGTGTCATACATGGCTCAAAGCTAAACCTCGAACAGGTAGAACACATCAAATTCGTGTGCATTGTCTGAGTCAACAATGTCCGATTGTCGGCGATATCAAATACTCGACACGTAGCCAAAACGACAAGTCAAGTTTACGGTTGATGCTACATGCATCTAGTATTGAATTTACGGACGGTCTCGTGGTAAATGTACCACTTGAAGAATCATTCTCCGTCCATTGGGCTACTTTGATTGCAGCGGATTGATACCAAAATCTCGAAGTAATCTCACTGTTTCAAGCAGAGGTAAACCGACAATTGCGGTATGGTCTGACGACATGATAGAACTAAATAGCAATGTACCTCGGGATTCCGACTTGAATGCCCCAGCACAATTCACGGGTTGGTCTAAATCTAGATAGCGTTCAGCTTCTGCAAGTGTAAAGTCTCGAAAAGTGATGTAAGTTGGAATCGTGTGAACAATAGGCGATTGTTCCGGCGCGATTAAACAGACTGCGGTCAGGAACATGACCCGATTACCGGGGTATTTCATCAACATTTTCAATGCTTCCTCGCGTGTTCTAGGTTTAGCGAGCACACGATTATTGAGCACACCTAGTTGATCGCTACCGATTACGACCGAATTGGGAAAGTCAGCAGCAATCTTGCTTGCTTTTTCGACAGCTAGACGATGTACTAAATCACTCGGCTCTTCTAACGGACGAGGGGTTTCGTCAATACGGGGAAAACGAACTTCAAACTCATAACCCAACTGTTCAAGTTGTTGGCGACGATGGGGTGATTCTGACGCGAGTATTAGCGAGTTCAATTTTCGGTTTTTCTTGAGGTGCACACGAAACATTTCCATCAATTTGATATTGGATTGTGGAATGTTGACATCTTGATTTCGGCTTATATCATAATGTTACTATTCTTCGTCAGGTTTTTTATGGTCTCTTTTCATCCTATAGAATGGGCTCGAACCAGTCGAAAGTGGTCGGGGGATATCCCCATAACAACATTTGAACGACTATGTGCGGCGCTAGGCCAGCGAGATTCTTGCGTCCGTGTAGAGTTAGAGTTTAGGTTTGATTTCAATCATCGAATATGCCTGTCAGGGACGGCCGAAACGCATGCACAATTGACGTGCTATCGTTGTATGAAATCAAAGACTTGTAGAATCTATTCCTTAATTGACACCCGTTTGGTATCAACTGAGGCCGAAGCACAGGAAATTTTCGGCGACTTTGACGCCATTGTTGTACCCGATGGTCCAATGACTATTCAAGATCTTGTTGAAGACGACTTGCTGCTCAGTATTCCGACTCAGATTTGTGACGAAGGTATCGCGTGTTCACGGGAAATATCACCTCAAACTACTAATACTGAGTCGACCAAGTATCATCCGTTTAAGAACATCAAGCAAATTCTGAGTTGAACACCTACGTCAGACACAAACAATAGAGGAGAAATTAGGATGGCAGTCCAGAAAAGTAAGAAGACTCGATCGCGCCGAGATATGCGTCGTTCGCATGACCGAGTTAGTACTCCAACTTACAGTCAAGATTCCACAACTGGCGAGTTACACCGTCGACATCACATTACCGCTGATGGTTATTACAAAGGTGAATTAGTTCGACCGCTTAAGGAAGACAATGAAGACGAAGAAGATTAAGGGTTGGTGTTTGTTTTAATTGCAGTAAACGATTGTGGTGTATCGAATAGGTGTCGATACTCTTGGTTCGGAGTCACCTTCTCGATTAATTGTCCAAGGTGTCCTTGAATTTGCTCGGACGAATTCTGCGTGTGAAATCCTCTGTATTGGTCGGACACACGATTTAGCTCCGGTACGATCAGAAGGTCTAGCAGTTATCGAATGTGAAAAAGCGATCAACCAGCACGATTCACTAGTCGAAATTCTTCGGAGTGAAAGCTCTTCGTCGATGCACGTCGGTTTGAATTTACTAGCTGAGCGAGAAATTGATGCGTTTGTGTCCACGGGAAATACGGCCGCGTTAATGGCATTGGGAAGACATACTTTACCGATGTTGCCCGGTTGGATTCGACCTGCAATCATAAAACGGTTTGAAGGCAAGAAGTCCCCGTTTTGGATCTTAGATCTAGGTGCTAACATTGCGCGCAAACGGAATCTACTCCTGCAATTTGCGTATTTAGGAACGGCATACGCGAAATCAATGCATCTCACGACGAAACCACGAGTAGCAGTATTGAATATCGGTGCCGAGGCTCATAAGGGACCGGCGGTTCTGCGTCGAGTTGCTGTCGAACTCTCTCGCCAACGTCATTTCGACTTCGTTGGATTTATTGAAGCTGACCTTTTATTTGACGGTATAGCCGATGTCGTAGTTACGGATGGTTTTTGCGGTAATATCATGCTGAAATCTCTGGAAGGTGCAGCTAAGATCACACATTATTACATTCGCGAGGCTTTAGACAAAGCTGCATTGTCTAATCATGAATTAGCTGAGAGTATCGCGCGGAACGTTAATTCTCGGCTCAATTCTCAATCGTACAACGGTGCAAGTCTGGTAGGTCTTGATGGTGTAGTAATTAAGAGTCATGGGCATGCGGATAACGTAGGTATAGACGCGGCGTTAAAACTCGCGCGGGATGAAGTACAAGCCGCCATTCCAAAGCGTCTTAAGATGCATTTTCAAGAACTTGCAGGGACTTCGATATGAGAATTGCGTTTGTATTCCCTGGACAAGGTTCGCAGTCAGTCAGTATGCTTGCCGATTATTTGCGCTACGGGAATTCCATCAAAAATCGTTTAGCGGAAGCAAATGAGATTCTTGGATTTGACTTATCCAAAATTGTTTTCGAAGGACCTGAAGACTTACTCAATCAAACAGAAATTACGCAACCAGCAATTCTTGCTGTTTCTGTGGGTCTATACGATTTACTGCAATCCTTTGTTAGTATCCAACCGGTATTGATGGCTGGGCATAGCTTAGGTGAGTTCAGCGCTTTAACCTGTGCCAGAGCGTTGGAATTTACCGATGCTGTATCGTTAGTTTATGACCGTGGAAGACTCATGCAAGGTGCAGTTCCGCGAGGTGAGGGTAAGATGATGGCAGTGCTCGGATTGGATGATGTTATTGTCGAAAATATTTGTGCTGAAGTCAATGGCATTGTTACACCAGCAAATTTCAATTCACCAGGTCAAGTTGTCGTAGCAGGCAAGGAACAAGCAGTAGAACTTGTTGGAGAACGCTGTAAAGAAAAGGGTGCTCGACGAGTATTACCTTTAGATGTCAGTGTGCCGAGTCATTGTCCGTTAATGGAGGGTATTAAGAAACAGTTTCAAGAAAGGTTGAACCGAATCGAGATTCGTACTCCGACAGTCCCGATTGTGCAGAATGCAACAGCTAAACCAACAACCGATCCTGATGTCATACGACAAAATCTCGTCGCACAACTCTCACACCCGGTGCGGTGGCATCATTGCGTTATGACTATGATTAACACCGAAATCAGTAGCGTTTTGGAGTGTGGTCCCGGTAGAGTACTGACTGGACTCATGCGACGGATCGATCGGACTACACTCGCAAGCGCATTGAGTGATCCTAAAGAATTTGAAAATTTAAGCCAGAGTAGTTATGAGTGAAAGACGAACCGCATTAGTAACAGGATCAAGTCGCGGAATCGGTAAAGCAATTGCGGAACAACTTATTAAAGACGGTCATTTTGTGATCGGTACGGCTACGTCAGCAAAGGGGATTGAAGCCATTACAGCTACTGTTGGAACTGATGGGATCGGATTGGAACTTCAGTTGGACAGTAGAGACTCAATTGATAGGTTTTTGAGTACTTTGAATGAGGAAAAGTTAACTGTCGACATTCTTGTCAATAACGCTGGCGTCACGCAAGATAACCTGGTTTTAAGGATGTCGGATGAGATGTGGCAACAAGTCATAGAGACGAACTTAACTGGGACTTTTCGAATTACCAAACCATTACTTAGAAATATGATGCGGAAACGTTGGGGTCGAATCGTAAACCTTGGATCGGTCGTTGGTGCCATGGGTAATCCCGGACAATCCAATTACGTCGCCTCAAAAGCTGGGATTGAAGGATTCACACGTTCGTTAGCCCTTGAGATCGGTTCACGTGGAATTACGGTCAATTGTGTTGCTCCCGGGTTTGTCGATACTGATATGACAGCAAATTTGTCCGAAGCAGTAGTCGAAACATTTCTGTCTCGGGTACCGTTAGGACGATTAGGCACGGTTCAGGACATAGCGGGAGTAGTCGCTTTTCTCACTAGTGATTCGGCGAGTTATATCACTGCACAAACAATTCACGTAAATGGTGGATTGCTAGCACACTAGTGATAACTAAGTTTCCTTAAAATATTTTCTCCGACCTAGTTGGTATAGGTCTTTTTTAAATTACACCGAGATAGGAGATAGAGACAGATATGAGTTCTATTGAAGCCCGCGTTAGACAACTAATCGCGGAACAACTAAAGAGTGAATTGAGCGATGTCACAAACGAAGCATCTTTAATGGATGATCTCGGTGCAGATTCACTTGATACAGTAGAGTTAGTCATGGCGTTAGAAGAGGAGTTCGAATTGGAAATTCCAGACGAACACGCAGAAAATATCACGACAGTTAATCAAGTGATTGACTATATCAAACAAAACGTTCAGGACGATTCCTAAATAAACAACAAACGGGCTACAAAGAATCTTCTTGCTAGCCTACAATTCGATCGTGCTTACAGCACAAGAATGTTCGGATGCTCACTAGACGCGTAGTCGTAACAGGAATGGGAGCAATTACTCCCATTGGCAATACAGTTGACGAATTTTGGTCAAACACTCTGCTTGGAAAGAGTGGTGTACGATTCATTGAGGGGTTTGACGTTGATGATCAACGAGTCAAATTTTCGGCCAGTATCCAAGACTTCAATGCCGAAGATTACCTCGATGCTAAAGTCGCGAACCGTTACGACGAGTTTATCATAATTGGCTACGCCGCTGCGGTTCAAGCTATTCGCGATGCTGGGTTAGAGAATCCTGATGATCCCGCCCGGGTAGGTGTTGCCATCGGTTCTGGTATTGGTGGTATTCGCACTATCAACGATCAGCAGAACACTCTAGTTGCCCGCGGCCCCCGCCGAGTCTCACCATTTTTTGTTCCTTCGAGTATTGTGAACATGATTTCTGGTCTAGTGTCGATTGAACACGGATACCAAGGTCCCAACATTGCGATTGTTACTGCATGTACTACGGCTACGCACAATATTGGTCTGAGCGCGCGAATGATTCAAGCAGGCGATGCGGATGTCATGATCGCTGGCGGCGCCGAATGGTCGACTTGTCGCCTAACGATAGCAGGTTTTGCTTCCATGAAAGCACTCTCTACACGCAATGACGATCCAGAACGAGCGAGTCGTCCTTGGGATAAAAATCGTGATGGTTTTGTGCTTGGCGATGGAGCGGGCGTGCTAGTTCTTGAATCTTACGAACATGCAGCACAGCGTGGCGCCAATATTTTGGCTGAGGTTGCTGGCTTTGGTATGAGTGCAGACGCCCATCATATTACCGGACCACCGACCGATGGTCGAGGCGCAATGTTATCCATGCAGAATGCTTTGCAGAGTGCTGAACTCAACGCTGATGAAGTCCACTATATCAACGCACATGGCACTTCCACACCGCAGGGTGACATTGCCGAGACCAGAGCTATTAAGACGGTCTTCGGCGACAAGACAAAAGTTGCTATTAGTTCTACTAAGTCAATGGTAGGTCACTTACTTGGTGCGGCTGGCTCAGTTGAAGCGATTGTTTCCATTTTGAGTATTCGCGATCAATGTGCGCCACCGACTATCAATTTAGACGAGCCTGATGTTGAGTGTGATTTGGACTACATTCCACATACAGCTAGATCGATACCGATTGATACCGTTTTGAGTAATTCGTTTGGCTTTGGTGGTACCAACGGTACGCTGATCTTTAAACGGGTGTAGTTGTGCGCCGTCGCACTCGCGCTCTGCTAGTTGCGTTAAGTACTTTTCTTGTTTTGGGTTCGTCAGTCGTTGTCCTCTGTCACTTTGAAACGTGGAAGAATCGTGAGATTTCCCTTTCAGATAGCATCAGCATAGACATTGAGAGTGGCGCCTCGTTTCGAGAGATCGCGAGAACTCTCGCGGATTCTGGGCTGATTGAAAATCAATTGTATTTTGAAGTTTACGCGCGATTGAACAACTTCAGCGAGCATTTACAAGCTGGACTTTATTCGTTTTCGGGCTCAGTCGATGTTGATAATGTCATATCAAGATTGGTGACTGGAGAAGTTGACGCATTCCCAGTAATGTTGCCGGAGGGTGGTACCTTTTTAGAGTTCAAGTCCATCCTTGCAAATCTACCACATTTGAAAAATGACATTGAACATCTTGAAGTTTCGACGGTCATGGATGAACTTGGATTGACGGTGAACTCTGACTGGATAACAAATGGTCACGGCGAAGGTTGGTTTTTTCCAGCACAGTACGAGTATCAAGCTGGAGACGCTGCTTCTTCAATCTTATTGAAAGCGCACAGAGAAATGCAAAGTAGATTAGCAGAAGTTTGGAACACGCGCTTTGATTCAGAGCACATTAACAGTCGTTATGATCTCATTAAGCTTGCATCAATCATAGAAAAGGAGTCCGCGCTAGCTGAAGATCAAAAACGGATCAGCAGGGTGTTTTTCAATCGTTTAGAGAAAAACATGAGACTACAAGCTGATCCGACGGTAATCTATGGATTGGGCGATACATTTACCGGTAATTTGACACGGGCACATTTGAAGACCGACAATGAATACAACACATACATGCGTCGAGGGTTGCCTCCGACGCCAATATGTTCTCCCTCTCTGAATTCTCTTGAAGCTGCTGCTCGACCCACTGAAGGAGATGAGTTTTATTTTGTCAGTCGTGGAGATGGCACTAGTGAATTTTCGCGCACTTTAACTGAACACAATCGAGCTGTTCAGAAATATCAAAAACTAACACGACACTGATTGATGGCAAACGGAAAGTTCATTACACTTGAGGGTATCGATGGGGTTGGTAAAAGCTCGCTAGTTCCTTGCGTCAACGAACTACTCGGTACTTATGGATTCAAGACTCTAATTACCCGTGAGCCGGGGGGGACACCAGTAGCTGAAGCCGTGCGGGAAATTTTGCTCTTGAAATGGGATGAGGAATTCGCTCCGGCAACAGAGTTACTGTTAATGTTTGCAGCGCGTTCACAACATGTAACAGAGGTCATTGCACCGGCTTTGAATAGAGGTGTTTGGGTAATTTGTGAACGATTTTCTGATGCGAGTTATGCCTACCAGAGTGGTGGTCGGAATATTAATGCTGCATTTATCGATTCGCTTGCTGAATTGGTTCATGGAGACTATTGGCCAGACCTTACTTTGTACTTGGATGTGGATGTTGAGCTAGCCCGCAAACGGCGTCTGGACTCGGAAGATGATCGAATAGAAGGCGCGGGGTTAGAATTTTTTCGAAAAGCTAGAGAACGGTATCGAGAGTTGGCTAGCCGAACTCCTCGAATTAAGCAAATTGATGCATCAAGACCGCGTTCTGAGGTTAAAGACGAAGTATGTCGTCTCGTTCGGGAGTTTGTGAGGGTGTCTACGAGTAAATGACCGCACCATGGATTGCACAACGCTGTGACGAGGTTGTGAGTTCGTTACCTATTGAACGACTACCAAGCGCTATCATTATCGATGCTCTGCCGGGATGGGGTGCAAGTTATTTCGTAACTTTGTGGTTACAGCGTATTATGGATGATCCTTCGTGTAACCCACGAGAAACTCCATATACCGATATCCTGTGGGTCCAACCTAAAGAGCAAGACCGAGACACGACTTCTTCAAAACGGCGATTAAAACTTTCGGATTTCACTCTGACCGTAGATCAAATTCGCGATGCAATCCAGTTCATGGAACGTACAAGGCAAGCATCTAGTCGTCGTATCGCCGTGCTCGAGGCAGTTGAAACGATGAGTATTGCCGCGTCACATGCGTTGTTGAAATCTCTTGAAGAACCGTTAGACGGAGGACATTGGATACTTATAACCACTTCGATTGATCAGTTGTTGCCAACCATACGGAGTCGTTGTACATCAGTTCCTTTGCGTCAAGCACCACACTCAACAGTTCATAAATGGTTGATCGAACAAGGGGTGCCGAAAAACGAATTAGAGCATTTGATGTATGAACACGGCGATGCTCCGTACAAAATCCTTGAAAGTCAAGACCTAGAGCGAAAACCACTTCGAGAGTTACTACTTGACATTTGGAAGACTCGTAGCCTAGATCTGAGTGTTGTCGAGCCGTTGCTGCAACAGGATTTTGATGATCTATTGATTCGGTGGATGCGTATTACCGAAAGGTTGTATCAAAATCGAAGATCATCCCGTGCATTGAAGTTTTGGGATGAATTGATTGCTACGCGTCGAGCCTATCATGATGCGAGTTCGATCAATAAGCAACTGCACCTCGAACGGCTGCTGATTTTATGGAGTAGAATTCGCTAACAGTTTGCTGTATTTGATTTATCCTCGAACATTGGTTGTTTAACTGAAATTTAGGCAAATAAGTCATCGATGGTTCCCCCCGGTTTGCTGGGTCAAGATTTACAATGGAAATATTCTTGCATCCATTTGTATATGTTTCTGGGTCAATAACGAAATCTCTTGTGTTGCGGAATGCGGGTGGCAACAATTTTCGGGAACTAGGATAGTCCAAGGCAAGTTTGCTAATAGTCGAGAGTTTCCCATTACAATAAAATATACAAAGTAGACCAAGTTCATGATGATTTATACCGGAAGCTCACATAGATTCTTTGGAACATAATATCTTCTACCAATCATGACCAAACGAACCAGTCACTCCCGATCAAGTCAGAATTCTCAAAATTCCATACGTAAAAACATAGTCGCTGCTACAGTTGTAGTGTTCTGTTGTATAGCTGGATTTTGTTACTTTGCGAGCAATGCGGAAGTCAGCGATGAAGCAATTGTAGCTTTTGAGGATGGTTTTTGCCGTGGTGAAGACAAAAAAGAGTTTGCGAGCATAGCGGAAATGGAAGCTTATGAAGACGAACACGACATTAGATACCGCTCATACTACTATGTATCGGAACCAGACAAATGTATCGAAGTTATCGTCTCGATTGGAAGAAAAAAACCGCAACTTCCTTTCATACCAACAACTCCAATTGGTGAACCGCCAAGACCTCCCCCTGAAGACAGAGGACCAGCGGGAAATCCTGCCGAAGAAACGGAATTTTATCTAGAAACCTATAACACTTGCTGGAAAGCTCGTGCTGAATTGAAGATAGCAGATTACGAGGATACTGAATATTTAATCGAAGTCGAGAATGTTTCCGGGACTAATGGTGATCCGTATCTGTTAGGACAAACGTTTAACGACAGAGAACTGATACAAATTTATGATTTGAATTCAATATTTGTTGCAGGGGATTTGTCAGAGACACACGGAGTAAACGTAAATCGTTGGCATCTTATTATGCAGACTGTGATGCACGAATGGATACATTCGGAACAAGGTGCGGTTACCCGCGCTACAAGTTATTTGTTAGTAGATAATGAAGCCGAAGCACAAAAGAAAGCATATTTTCGATATAAGATCATCTATGGACACGAACCTCCATATTCGTACTACACGGATGAAGAAGTGAAAAGAATCAAAGGACCAGAATGGGAAAACAAGGTTTCACGGCTGAAAGAACTTATGGCAAAAGGTAGACTTTCCAACGATGAACTAAGTGAAGCCAATGAGTTAGTAGATTTTTTCATCGAAACGAAGAACAAACTCGGGGGTAAATTCAATGAAGGACTTTATAGCGGCAAACACGTCGACTTTTGTCCTGTCGAAGATTGATGAACCAAATACGACGAAAAATATTAATAGGTACACTTGTTGTTTTAGTGTCATTAATTGCGACACTGATTGTCCTAGTTTTTGTACCCTATCAACCGGGCAAGACAAATGAACCAGAATTAGTTACCGTAACAGAATTCGATGAAACGGTCAGCAACAGTGTGTTTTTGAAACATAGAGCGTCTGAAGAGTCCAATCATTCAGGTAATGATTCAATAGAGGGTTTGGATATTTGGGAAATGTGTCCGGTTCACGAATGGGCCGCGACAATCAATATTCCGAGCATAGAGCAATGGTGGGGACTAGATTTTGAAGTGTCTAACGAATGTCTAACCGCGCGTGAGCAGTATATGCTCTCAAGACCGTTTGAACCAGATAAAAATATTTTCAGATTCGTGTCTTTTAAAGAACCTAGAAATCTAGCGCAGGTATTTTCTGACCCAAAACAAGATTTTGCGAATATTTTGGAAGCTCTGCATCAAGAAGAGTGTATGACAGAAGAAATGACAGCTAACTGGGAACTCAAAGAAACTTGTCATGCAGAGTCTTTTGGAAATTTCGCGATGTTTTATGATTTTTGTCGTCGCCGTTCGGGAGCTGGATCTAATATCACTTGGATCTATGAAACAAATTATCAACACATCACCGATACAACAGCCCCCCCGAATGAAGAGATGAGAGAAAATATACTCAATCTATGGAAAAAGTACCTAGAAACATCGTGGTTTGACGACTACTGTCTTCAATACGACTTGTCGTTACGACGCGTTACATTGGAGCAGCATCCCGAATTGTATGAACAGCTGATGGAGATTGGTAGAAACAGGGTTCACTTTCGAGGGGTAGTTGACCTGTCTGATGGCGATGATATGTTGGCGGTCCATGAGATACTGCTTTCTATCGGTGCGCGTCTAGGAGATGAAGCTGCCGCGTTGAATTACTTCCCAGGTCCGGATTTGGAGTTGAGGGAGTACTTCGACGAAAAACAGCCGTGGAGGGTTCATTGGCGGACTATGTGGGAAGAGTCTTATCCTAGTGTAGAACGGTTATCTGCTGCCATGGATCTAGTGCAAAGCATGGAAGAGAATGGTGTTGGATATGACATGGAGTGGCTAGTTGAATTTGTTTGCAAACACCATCGAATAAGATCACGCGACTTTGACGGTAGGTTGAACCCCTCGAAAGCGCCTAGTTGTCAAACGATGATCGAGAGTTTGCAATTGGGGATGGATCCGCTAGATGGTAGACTTCCATTTCTCGGCGAATTCGAACGAGTAGCTATCGAACAACGTGTTTTTGATTGACCCATCAGTTTATGCTGTTTGCGTCCTGTAATACTTAGATGATATTACAAGAATTTGCGCGTGAAATTGTGAGTGGAGTCTTGCAGTACAAGAACATTGTCCTCAATTCGAACACCTCCAAACTTGACTAACCTTTCTACACAGGACCAATTTATTTCTTCATTTCCCGTCACTTTGTCTAACAACACAGGAATGAAGTAGATTCCCGGTTCTACTGTAAACACCATATTTGGTTCTATCTTGCGGATCAATCGTAAAGTCGGAAATCGTTCTGGTGCACTTCCTAAAGTTCCATCGCTATCAACGATGTGTCCCCCGAGATCATGGGTCTGTAAACCTAGCAGGTGTCCTGTTCCGTGGGGATAAAAAACGTCAGTTAACTTTTGTTCATATGCTTCCTGTGCACTACAGTTCACGATACCACAATCTACAAGTACATCAGCAATCGAGCGATGAGTAGCTTCGTGCAGTTCCACAAAATTGGACATATTTTTGATAGCTCCAATAACTTTTTGCTGCATTTCGTCTAGCCGTTCAATTAGAGTCGCAAATTCACTTCCCTCTTCATGCGCGTAAGTTCGTGTGATATCTGAGTGATAACAATGCGACTTTGCTCCTGCATCAATTAACAAACTACGGTGTGTTTGTGGTGGGGTTGTATCGTAATGTTGATAGTGAAGAACACTGCCGTGTTCATTTAGACCGACTATACTGGGATAGGGAAGTTGGCTGTGAGATTGCTGACTTGCTTGCAAATACGCGAGATGGATATCTAGCTCACTTTCACCGTGTTTAAAAGCATCGTAAGCGGCGCGGTGTCCAAGCGCGGCGATTTCTGTTGCACGAGAGATTTGCGAGATTTCGAAATCAGATTTATATGCGCGAGTATATGCTAGTTGCTGAATGAATACTTCATCAGGTTTTTCGACGTTTGCGTGTTCATCAAGCGAAAACGGTTCAATTCCAATTAGAGCAGTTCGACCCGTTCGACGTATGTATTCTTTACAAGATTTTTGCAGTTCGCCCAAGGTTTCGTAGATTTCACATGTGAAATGTTCTTGCAACCAACTTGGTATGCTCGATGGTAGATACCAAAAATCTTTTGGTGTATACCACAATAGAGTCGGTTTTTCGTACGGTTTAACAAGCAACAAGCAGTGCTCGCAGTCGTCATAGGTGATCCACTGAAGGATATATGGATTGGCATGAAACGGCGGGCTTTGATCATCGTCGTAATAGTAGTCCGCTTTACCTGCGACGATGAGCGCACAATCGAAATTGTGCTTTGTTAACAGTTTCGACCAAGTATTCGAAAGCTGTACTAGGTGTTCTGAATATTTATCTTGAGATACTAGATTCATCGTGATTCCGTAACTTACTTACCATTCGAAACGTGTGCAGACGTTTGCCTAATAGTAAAAATTATTTTAAGTTCAATCTGTAAAATTTTAGAGGTTTTCAGAATGATTACTAGGACTAGTTTGTGAGTAGCTTCGGATATGTTGCGCCTAAGTCAGTTGCCGACACCATTCACTTATTGCACAATTATGAAACGCGCGGCGAACGCACACAAATTCTTGCTGGCGGGACCGATGTTATCGTCCAAATGCGCACATTTGACCGAGAACCAAGAACTCTGGTTGATGTTAAATACATTGAAGAACTCAATCGAGTTTCGATTGAAGACAATGAAACCTACATTGGTGCAGCGATTCCTTCAGGTGTACTGAACGAAAATCAAAAGCTCAAGTCGTTGTACCCTGGTTTATTGGAATCGGCAGACTTGATTGGTTCTACTCAAATTCAAGGTCGTGCATCAATCGGGGGAAACCTTTGTAATTCTTCGCCAGCCGGCGATACGATTCCGGCCTTAATTGCAAACGCTGCTAAATGTATGATAGCAGGAACCCATGGGACTAGAAACGTACCAGTCGAAGACTTCGTGACTGGTGTTGGTACAAACTGCATGACACGTACCGAATTTTTGCTTGGGTTGATATTACCGAGACCTCGTCCTAGAACACAGGATGCCTATCTTCGGTTCATCCCACGTACTGAGATGGATATTGCGGTCGCAGGGGCTGGAGTATCACTGACGTTGGATCACGATCGAGTGTGTACTCATGCTAGAGTTGGTATAGGTGCCGTTGCACCAACCCCATTACTCGTTACTAAAGCTGCTGAAGCTTTGATTGGTACCCAATGTGACGAGACAAGTTTGCAAGCAGCGGCTGATGCGTGTCGTGCAGCCGCTTCACCAATAACTGACAAACGCGGTACAGTAGTTTATCGGCGCCAAGTGGTTGGTGTTTTGTGTTATCGTGCGGGAGTGATTGCACGCGATCGAATTCTTAATGGTCAAAACTGAGTTTAAACAGAGTCAAACGAGAAACAATTATGAGTAAAGTCCATGTTGAGTTAAACGTCAACGGTCAACCAGAGGAAGTCCTTTGTGAACCTCAACAATCTTTACTTGATTTATTGCGCGATGAGTTACACCTAACGGGTACCAAAGAAGGTTGTGGTACAGGAGATTGTGGAGCTTGTACCGTATTGATGGACGAACGCTTGGTTTGTTCTTGTCTGGTTCTAGCACCTGAAGCAAATGGCAAGAAAGTCGTTACTGTAGAAGGAATTGCTGACCAAGATGGTTTGCATGTAGTCCAGCAGAAACTGCTAGAACATGCCGCACTTCAGTGTGGTGTATGTACCCCTGGGTTTGTCGTTGCAGCGAAAGCTCTTCTGGACAAAAACCCTGATCCAGACGAGACAACAATACGGTATTGGTTGGCTGGTAATCTTTGTCGATGTACCGGATATGACAAAATCATTCGGGCAGTGCAAGATGCAGCGCAAGAACTCAGAGCAACTACTACAAGTTAAAGGAGATAGATGAATGGCAGAAGCAGTGAGAGAATTTACCGCGATCGGTACAAGACCGATCCGCCCTGACGGAGTCGAGAAAGTTACCGGTAAAGCAAATTTTGGAGCAGATTTTTCCTTACCCGGAATGTTGTACGGTAAAGTGTTACGTAGTCCGTATGCCCATGCACGTGTAAAAAGTATCGATTTGTCCGAAGCAAAAGCAATGGAAGGTGTATTCTCGGTTATTACGAGTGCTGATTTCCCAAAAGAGAATCCCAGTGATATGAGCCGCAATATTCTGGCACGCGAAAAAGTGCTTTATCACGGTCATGCTTTGGCTGCCGTAGCGGCTAGATCACAAAGCATCGCTGAGGAAGCGATTAACACTATCAAAGTAGAGTACGAAGTGTTACAGCCTGTGCTCTCGGCGGATGCCGCACTTGCGGAAGACGCACCACTCGTCGATGAAAACCTCCGAACTAACGGCGATGAATCGTTAATACCAAGTAATGTAGCCGCGACTGTTCATTATGAACGTGGAGACGTTGATAAAGGTTTCGAAGAAGCAGACTATATCGTCGAGGAAGAGTACCGAATTCCATCTGCTCATCAGGGTTATATTGAACCGCATGCTTGTGTAGCAGATGTCAATGAAAAAGGTCGTGCTTCAGTGTGGTGCTGTACGCAAGGGGCTTTTGAAGTACGTAATTACATCTCCGAAGTTTTGCAGAAGAAGATTTCCGACATAAAGGTCACTCCTTCAGAAATTGGTGGTGGTTTTGGTGGGAAAACGGTGGTTTATGTTGAACCGGTCGCAGTTCGATTATCTGAGCTCGCCGGTCGACCGGTCAAGATGGTTATGAATCGGGAAGAAGTCTTTCGTGCTACGGGCCCATGTTCGGCGACAGTTTGTCGAGTTAAAGTTGGCGCAAATAAAGATGGGATAATCACCGCAGCTAAAGCATGGATGGCCTATGAAGCTGGGGCTTTCCCTGGTTCACCGGTCACGCCAGGATGTATGTCGATCTTTGCTCCTTATGATTTGAAAAACTTTGCCATTGATGGACTTGACGTATTAGTGAACAAACCAAAAGTAGCAGCTTATCGAGCACCTGGAGCACCACAATCGATGCACGCCATGGAGAGTGCTGTTGATGAACTCGCGCGTAAGTTAAACATGGATCCAATTGATCTACGTCTCAAGAATGCTGCTGATGAAGGTACGGAAGCACCTTACGGACCAAAGTACCCCGCAATAGGTCTCGTCGAGTGTCTTAAAGCTGCAAAAGTTCACCCCAACTACGTTAACAAGCCTGCAAAGGATGTTGGTCGAGGTGTAGCTGTGGGATTCTGGTTCAATATTGGCATGCAGTCGAGTGCCGAGATTTGGGTAGCACCAAATGGTGCGGTAACAATCATGGAAGGCAGTCCAGATATTGGTGGTTCACGCGCGTCAATGTGTTTGATGGCTGCAGAAACGTTAGGGATTCCCTACGACTCTATAAATGCCGTGATTGGCGATACCGAATCGACAGGTTTTTGTAATTTGACGGGTGGTAGTCGAACGACATTTGCGACAGGATTAGCCGTTGTCCGAGCCTGTGAGGATGTCATTGCTGAGTGTAAAAGACGGGCAGCAATGACATGGGATTTAGATATCGAACAGGTTGATTGGGAAGATGGTTTTGCCGTACCTCGCCCTGGTGTTAACGTTGACGTAGATCCTGTTTCCTTTGCTGAGCTTGCCAAAACCGCAGGTCGTACTGGTGGTCCTTTGGTAGGTCGTGCTAGCGTTAATGCTCAAGGTGCTGGTGCATGTTTTTCTGTTAATTGGACTGACGTTACCGTCGATCGCGATACCGGGAAGGTCGATGTTCAAGCATTCACTGCGATTCAAGATGCTGGTCGTGCTATACACCCCGCTTATGTTGAAGGACAAATGCAAGGGGGAGCTGTTCAAGGTATCGGCTGGGCTCTCAATGAAGAATATATTTATGACGACAACGGAGTCTTGGAAAATGCAAGTTTTCTAGATTACCGGATACCAGTTGCGTCGGATGTTCCGATGATTGACTGTCAAATCGTCGAAGTACCTAATCCTTCTCACCCCTATGGGGTTCGTGGAGTAGGAGAGACTCCTATCGTCGCGCCGTTAGCTGCTACCGCCAATGCAGTACGGGATGTACTCGGTTTTCGGATCAATGACTTACCCATGTCTCCACCTCGAGTTCTTGAGGCATTGGATAACGCTAGTTAACTAGCTATGTAGATGAAATCTAACCTATGGCTCGAGTTGTATTCCCATCCAATCTGACGAACTATACAGAGGGGATAACGGAAGTTGAAGTGTCCTCGGCAACTTTTCGTGAATTAGTTCGTCAACTCGATGATCTATATCCCGGCATCGGCGATGTTCTTCGTAAGTCTGCTGTAGCAATTGACGGACAGATTTATCAAGATGCGTGGTTTGAGAAGATCGGTCCAACGAGTGAAGTGTTTTTTATGCAAAGAATCGAAGGCGGATAGACTGCATTGAATTACTCAATGAGCTAGTTAAAAGACTTCATCGCTCGGGACAAGTAACCAGTTGTTTGAAGTATTCAAATGCATGATACTGCAGGGTAGCACTTGGGGGTTGTTATCAAAAAGTGGTTAACAAAATGATCCTTTTCTGATCGCAGACCCTGTCAAAGTCCTTGATTGGAAAACGTTTAGTTAGTTACAAGGTTTTGTTAATTAAATTGTAACAAATCATTCTAACATTTACCTCTAATTCCACTGCTAGCGTTACACGATTGGAGGTTCACCTTGCGCTACCTTGCCCTTTTCACTCTTTGCCTAGTCGGTATCTCTTCCTACGCTCAAGGACTAATTGTCGGAACCGTCGTCCATGATCAAACCGATCGGTCGATGGCCGGAGCGAAAGTTACCATACCCAGCCATTCGCTCGAAACCACAACAGATTCGGATGGACAATTCACCTTTACTGATGTTCCGAACGGAACCGCAGAGCTAGTCGTCGAATATCTGGGTTATGCGAAAGTAACACTATCCGTTACCGTTGAGAATGACGAAACTTCGACCATTGAAATTCGTATCACTAACGATATGGAAGAATTGAAGGTGTATGGACAGGCTGCAAGTACTGCGGCTGCACTCAATCAACAACGAGCGGCGGATGTTGTGTCGTCTGTACTCACAAGCGATGAATTCGGTCAGTTACCCGATGGAAATCTGAGTGAAGCTCTACAACGCATGCCCGGTGTATTTCTTGAAAGAGATCAGGGCGAAGGACGTTTCGTGGGTGTCCGCGGCATCGACCCCGGGCTCAACTCGACTAGCATCAATGGTGTAACGTTAACCGCCCCGGAAAACGATACACGCGCGGTTGCGCTAGATGTGATTCCAAGCGAACTTTTGGAGACCCTAACCGTTAAGAAAACTTTCACACCAGACATGGATCCTGAAGGACTGGGTGGTGCGATTGAAGTAAAGAGTTTTTCTGCATTTGATCGTAAAGGACAAAGTTTTCGATTTAAGTACGAACTCAACCATAACGAGTTGGAAGGAACAGTCAGCCCAAAAATTAGTGCTCGATTCAGTAATCGACTCAGTGTAGGTTCGGGGCATGATAATTTTGGAATCGCTGCATCCATGTCGTGGTACGACCGTGAATTCGGTAGTGACAATATTGAAACCGATGGAGGTTGGGTTGCAGACTTAGAAACGAAAGACGGCATCACGTTTAAAGGTGCAGAGGAGATCGAACAACGAAACTATGAAGTAAACCGTAAGCGAACCGGTTATGCACTAAACTTAGACTTTCGACCAAATATTACTGCCGAATACTACATTCGAACACTATTTAGTGCGTTTAGCGATCAAGAATTTCGCAATCGTAAGGAATACAAATTTGATAAAGGCGATGCTATTTCCGGTACGTCAACGAGTGCGATGTGGGAAGATTCCCGTTTAGAGCGTAGTATGAAAGATCGGTATGAAACGCAAGACATCCTATCGCTGATTGTGGGAGGTGAACAACGCCATCGAGACTGGAATGTCGACTTTAATATTGGTTTATCAAGAGCGAAAGAAGAAGAACCTGGAAGAATCGATACTACCTTCAGGTTGAAGAAAGTTGATTTGGGTTATAGCGATATTGGATCAAAACCGGTCTTGATTGCTGGTGAAAAAGCGAACGATCCAGAAGAATTTGATTTGGATGAAATCGTCGTTGAGGACAACAGTACTGCAGATAATCAGAGTTCGTATGCTATCAATTTGTCGCGTTCGATCCAATTTGAAAATAGCGAAGTAACCTTGCAATTTGGTGTCAAACTCAGACGCCGTCAAAAAGATAACGACTTAGAAATCGCCGTCTACGACGGTTTTCCTAATGATCCGACCATGACTCCGTTTATTGCATCGTCACCTGAATATTCAATCGACGATTTTGGACCCGGGCTTGATCCTGCGATCATTGCTGCGTACGTTCATAACAATCGTGGTCAATTTGATCTAGCCACAGAGGATACACTTATCAGTTCGGCCGTAGGTGACTACGAACTAGAAGAAGACATTAACGCGTTCTATCTGATGAGCAAATACAAGCGTGATAAGATTCGCTTGATTTATGGTCTCCGGTTCGAATCCACATCTTTCAGTACGATGGGCCAACGAGTTGTATTTGACGATGTCAGTGGCGATGGCGATCCCATGCTACACCCCTACGAAGAATCGCAGGATTATCAATCGATTCTGCCCAGCGCAAATCTACGGTATGAGTTTAACGAATCCCTTATTCTTCGTTCTGCTTACTTTCAAACGGTTGCCCGACCTTCGTTTGGTAATTTGAGTCCAGGCGGTGAGGTTGAATTTGCAGAGGACGACGGTGAGACGGAATTCAAAGCAGAGATTGGTAATCCCGGTTTAGAACCTCTAACAGCCTCGAACTTTGATTTGTCGATCGAAAATTATCTGCAAGGTATTGGTATCGTGGCTGTCGGTTTCTTCCACAAACAAGTCAATGACTTTGTTGTATTAGCAGATGTTGCTGAGTCGACCGATCTCAGTCAATTTGTCGGTAACATTGAAGTCGACGATGCCGAACTAATAGCACCGATTAACGGCGAAACCGCAAACATCACAGGTTTTGAATTGACTTGGACAAAAAAATTCAACGAATTACCAGCACCATTTAATGGATTACTCCTCACTAGCAATGCGACTTTCTCTAATAGTGAAGCTACTTTGGAGTTACGAGATTCGACTATTCCTATGCCCAAACAGGCTGACCGAGTGTTTAACCTTGGCGTTGGGTATGACACACAAACTTTTTCATTCCGTTTAGCGATGACTTCTAAGAGTGATATGTTGATTGGTTTGGAAGATCCAACTGATCCGGAATTTGACGTTTATCAATCAGGGCATACCCAAGTTGACTTTAGCTTAAAGTACTTCCCGCGTGAACGCTGGAGAATTTCGATAGATGGAAATAACTTGACTGATGAGCCGTATTTCGCATACTTTCAAGACTCGGCCTATAACGCACAGTACGAAACTTACGGGAGAACGCTGTCAATGGGAATTCAATATCGTTTCTAAACACATTGAGAAAATCGAAACTCTTAATTTACAGGGAATCATTCGAGTTGCAGTAACCGCCTCGAGCGTGTTAGTGTGGCTACTGTCAAGTAGCTGCACAGCCGATCCCATTGTCCCAAAGGAAGGGCTGTTCCTGGTCAGTGCAACTGTCGAATCGACTCCGGTCCCTAGCGGTGACGATGCGGCAGACGATCCAGCAATCTGGGTAAACCCTAGCAATCCCAAGGACAGCAGAATACTAGGTACCGATAAACAAGGTGGATTGCAAATACTTGATTTGAATGGTCAAGAATTGGAGTATCTACAGCTAGGAAAAGTCAACAACGTCGATCTTAGATCAAATCCCTATGAAAATGACAACACTTTGATCGTTGCGACACGACGCGAACCATCTCAACTCATACTACTCTCGTTAGATCATTCCTCTAGCGATGTGGATCCTTTACAACACTTCGATTTACAACTTGAAACACCTTACGGTATCTGTGCAGCAGTTATCGACGCTAAGCTTTATGCGATTGTTAACGATAAAGATGGCACGTTCCATCAGTATTTCATTGACAGGGAAATGCAACTATCCTTGGTTCGTAGTTGGAAGACTGAAACACAGCCTGAGGGGTGTGTCGTGGACGATGAGAACGAAGTGATCTATCTTGGAGAAGAGGAGAGTGCTATTTGGTCACTAGATGCTGCGCCCACGGAAAAACCTTTGTTGCAATTATTCGCACGAGTGGGTTCGGGTAAGCTTGTCGCCGATATTGAGGGAATATCACTGTATCAAACAAAGGAACGGACCCTACTCATCGCATCTAGTCAAGGCAGTAGCTCATATTCGGTGTTCAATACCGCAGATTCGAGTTTTGTGGGTGCATTCAGTATTGTTGACAACAAGATGGGACTGAAGATTGATGGAACTTCAGACACCGATGGTATTGCAGTTTCCAGTCAAACGCTTCCAGGGTTTGAAGGTGGATTGTTTGTTGCTCAAGACGGCGAGAATACTGTAGCGACCAAGAATGGTTCAATGAACGAAAACCAAAACTTCAAATTTGTTCCCTGGCAGGCGATTAGTCGAGCTTTAGGTCTGTAGTCGACAAACAGTTAAAAGAGGTTTACTACCGATGACTTATGGTGGATTCCCTTTCAGCGATGTTAGCTCATTTTTTGAGAATGGCCTTCTCTTGAAGCTGGTTACTCAAAATTCAACTGTAAACTCAAAGTGAACATGCGGCCGGGCGTGTTGTATCCGTAAACTAACGCATAGGATTCATCGAACACGTTATAGACTTGGGCTGACGCGCTAACTCGCTGCCCGATTTGTCGCATATAAGTAAAGTTGACTAACAAGTGAGGATCAAGAGTTTCGCATCCGCGCCAACATGCATCTATCGATTTATCCACCCAACGACTTTGTACGACGGTCCGAGAATAGTTGGTCGTGAAGTCCACTACACCAGTCAAAATATTGGACGGTCGCCGTTGTGTTCTGACATACGCATGTACTTTTGATTGCCGGGTTTCTGAATCGAGATAAGAATAACTTAATTGCGACGATAATCGGGTGGTCCATCCCCAATTCCAAAGTATTTCTACTCCTCGATTTCTACCATAGTCAACGTTCTCGCTCACATTTCGTCCAAACGAAATTTTGTCGCGCAGTCGATTGTGAAATCGAGTGAGTTGCACATGCCCAGCCGGTGCACTGAGTTTGAATCCAATATCAATACCCGACCCAAGTTCAGGTTTAACTTGTGGGTTAGGTAACCACGCTTGGCCCCAGCCATATCGATCGATCATCGATGGAAATGCCACTGTTTTATCATCGATTTCAACAAATAATTTCACATCGACATCGTCTAGTAGAAACGAAGGTATGTTCCAAAACGTATGGAATTTGGTAGAGAAGATAACCGAGTCTTGTGAACTATCGATCATTCGTATCGAGCCTACCCAACTCAAAGCACTAATACTCTGCTGATAAATGAAATTTACGATACTAGTATTGATCGGTTTTCGTACAGCCTGACCTCGAACAAAAGACTTATTCACATCGTACGTTTTCGTAGTATCAATACTGAAAAAGTCATTGAGCGGTATCAAAACACCAAGTTTTGTTCGTGAACCATAAGAGTTAGCGGTAAAGCTTTCTTCCCATACAGCTCGATTTATTGAACTTGAGGCGCGCACGACGATTCGGTTGAGAATCTTTCCGGTTATCCCAACTAAACTTTGTTCAATGTTTGCGACACCAGGATCGTACTCTTGAATACTTTGTCCATATCTAATCGTACTCTCCCATTGATTATGGGCTCGAAAATGGTAGTGAAAAACTAGATGTTGCAATGAATCAACATCTCCGTCGTTGCGGACATCGACGCCGTTCCAATGACGATTCGAAAGTGCTAAACTGTGATTTTGGAGTCCTAAGGAAAACTGCATCAAATTTCCAGCCGAACCCCCACCCAGTATCAACGACCGTACTGGTTCAATAGTCGATCGGAGATTGAGTACTCCAGCAATAGCTCCAGAGGCTGGTGTCGGGTTAAACTGAATACTTGCGATACCGACACAAGACATCGTCGCGAAATTAAATTCTGAAACGGGATCGCCAATGTCATAACCATCTACCTGGATACCCAGATGGTTAGCTTCCGCGCCGCGACTACGAATCTGTCCAATACTATTATCAAACGCTAAGCTAGGGAACAAATTTAGTACGTCGGTCGCATGACTCAACAGCTCATATGAACTGACGTTTGCAGAGTAACTTACGTTTGACAGTACCGGTTTGACAATAACCTCTTCAATTTCGTCTTGCTCATCACCGGTTGACTCGTTGGATTCGTCCGCTAATAGGAGTGACGTTGTGAACGCAGATAGTGCCACAGAAATGGATAAATATTTAAGAGTATGCATAGAAAGACCTTATTTTTGAAGGAGAAATTATAGAATTCCAGTTCGTCATTTTTGATACAATTTTGTTTTAAAGCTATTTTGTATCTGGATTCAATGTCTCAGTTCAACCGTCGCGTATATAGCATCAGTATTGTGTATACAGTTCTGTTTGGCTTAATAACAACGATTCCCAGTGTTGCCGAAAACACCGTGGAAATCCCAGTCGAATTTGCGTTAGATTCGCAAACGAGGCTTGACTTGATTGAACGATTGAGAAATACTCGCCTGTTAAATGAAGAAAAAATCTACACTCAACTAAATTTGACGGGCCCAAAGGGTATTGGTCCCTCCGAAAGACCCAAGCACCAGTCTTTTCTCACACACAATCCGTATGAACCGGCCTTCGAAATCGAACTCACTGCTCTGACCTATACAATCCCCGAAAACAAGAACAGCTGGGAATTAGTAAGAGCCGATAAATACTTTCGTTTCCGGGGACAAGAACCAGTATTACAGTGGTATAGTGGTAAAACTGAAAATCAAGCAGTGTGTGCTATTCAGTTCATCGAAGAGGATAAGGTTGATTATCGTCTTAGCACTTTTAATAGTGCAGCAGATGCTAAAAAAGAAGGGTATATAGTGACTCATCACAACCACTGCGGTACTTGTTCATCATTGAAAAACTTGGCTGTTTACCTTGAAATTTTTGATATGACAACCGAAGCCAGAGATTGTGGTAGAAAACGAGGTGCTAAAAACGTCAAGATTTGTTTAATGGAATCAATGGGGTTACAAGAACGGTGTGCTGAAGCTTGGGCTTACAATTCCCAACACACTCGGAAATATTGTACGGATATATGTGTAAAACACTACGGTTTGTGGAATTTATTAAGAAATAACGTTAATAAACCACATAACGATGAAGACGGCAACCTTAACCCTTGTCTAGCTTGTGATGAACAGGTATCTGGACCGGGTTTCCAGTTTTTTGCTGGTCGTACGCGGCGAAATTCAGGTATCGAGTCTGCTGTTTTTCGACCAGCAAACGAGATACTCTCAGTTGACCACTCACTCTACTTCGACTAATTACTCATCGTCAGTATCGGGTTCGATTGCATTGGCAATGTTGTGTACGACAATCTCGCCTTCAACTAGGTAAATCACTGTTTCTGATATGTTCTTCGCGTGATCGCCAATTCGTTCTAGCGATCGTGCGACCCATAGTGCCGCTAAATCGTTTTTGAGGTTAGCAGAATTTTCGACGATTTGCGAGGTGGAACTAGCGACGACTTCGTCGTAGAGACGATCGATTTCGCCATCACGAACGATTGTTTCCTTAGCTTGTTCAACATTCAATCGAGTGAAAGCATCTAGAGCGTTGCGAACTGCATTGACAGCTTGTTCCATTAATTCCGTCATGATATTGTGATATTCACGGTTCACACTATAACACCAAGTTTGACCGACGAATTTTGCAATACGATCAGCTTCATCGCCAATACGTTCTAGATCAGTACTTGTCTTGAAAATTCCGACGATCAGTCGAAAATCTGAAGCAGCGGGTTGCCGTAAAGCGAGTGTCCCTTCCGCAAGACGATTCAACTCAACCGTACGACGATTAACTTGCAACTCCATAGTCTTTACTGATTCAGCTAATTCTGAGTCATTTTGAATGAAGGCTCGTGATGCATCTGCAACTTGTTGCTCAACAGTGCCTCCAAGTGCAACGAAATCAGTCTTTAAACTCTCAAGTTCTTCTTCAAAGGTTCCTGAAATATGTCTCTGCATAGTCTTTTCAACTCCATGTATTCAAAGCAATTAACCGTATCGTCCAGATACGTAGTCCTCGGTCTTTTCCTGTCTTGGATTAGTAAAGATAGTACGTGTATTATTAAACTCGATCAACTCGCCGAGGTACAAAAACGCCGTGAAATCGCTAACTCGCGCGGCCTGTTGCATGTTGTGAGTCACGATTGCAATAGTGTACTGCGTCTTGAGTTCGGCAATGAGTTCTTCAATCTTCAAGGTCGAAATAGGGTCTAACGCTGAAGCGGGTTCGTCCAATAATAGTACACTTGGTTGAACTGCTATGGCACGGGCAATGACCAGGCGCTGCTGTTGCCCTCCAGATAGTCCTAGCGCCGTGTCCTTTAGTCGGTCCTTCACTTCATCCCAGAGTGCAGCACTTTTGAGTGCCCATTCGACCCGACTTTCCAGCTCAGACTTTGGCACTTCTTTTGTTAATCGTAGCCCGTATGCCACATTTTCTTCAATCGACTTTGGAAATGGGTTTGGTCGTTGGAAGACCATACCAACTTGTCGACGTAGTTGTGCAACGTCCACATTCTTATCGTGTATATCCAATTTGTTCAATTCGATCCGACCGGTAACTGAAACACTATCGATTAAATCGTTCATCCGATTAAAACACCGAATAAGTGTTGACTTTCCACACCCAGACGGTCCGATAAGTGCAGTTACCCGCTGTTTTGGAATTTTCATCGTGATGTTCTGCAACGCGGGTTTATCAGCATACGATAGACTCAGATTAACGACGTTGAGACTAATGTCGGAATCAGGGAGTTCCATTGGGTCAGCTTGAGTGGTCGAACCGACAAGATTCGACGCTAACTGCAGACCGGTGTCTTCTTTCGCAGATGAAGTTTTAGGTAATGTTTCGGTGTTTATTGCAGTGCCTCTCGATAACGCGCTTCTAACCGATTTCTTAACAGTATCGCAGTTAGATTTAAAACAATTATGATCAAAATGAGAAGGAGTGCCGTAGCGAACACTAGCGGTCGAACAGCATCGACGTTAGGACTCTGAAAGCCAACATCGTAAATGTGAAAACCAAGATGCATAAATTTACGATCCAAATGCAAGAATGGAAAATTACCATCAATTGGTAACGATGGTGCAAGTTTAACCACACCTACCAACATCAACGGTGCGACTTCGCCCGCAGCCCGCGCTATTGCTAGTATCACACCGGTTAACATTGCTGGACTAGCCATAGGCATAACTACCTTAAAGAGTGTTTCGGCTTTCGTGGCACCCAAGGCTAAACTTCCCTCTCGCAGTGCACTAGGAATGCGAGTGAGTCCTTCTTCAGTCGATACGATAACAACCGGTACGGTTAATAACGCAAGTGTCAGTGAAGCCCAAATAAGACCAGGCGTCCCAAAAGTCGGTGCTGGTTTCGCCGCTTCAAAAAACAAGTCGTCAATCGTTCCCCCGATGAGATACACGAAGAAACCCAGACCAAATACGCCATAAACAATCGACGGAACTCCCGCTAAATTATTGACGGCGATACGAATCAACCGAACTAACGTCCCTTGTCGTGCATATTCCCGCAGATAGATTGCTGCTATCACACCGAACGGGGTAACTAAGATTGACATCAATATGACCATCAGTATTGTTCCAAACAAAGCAGGAAAGATTCCTCCTTCCGTGTTTGCTTCACGCGAGTCTTGCGTAAGAAAGTTCCAAATCGTGGAAACGTAATGACCAAATTTACTTAAAAACGACATTGAATTCGGTCGCCACAAGCGCTCGATATCACGTAACTCAATGATAGATTCTGAACCATTAGCAATCCGAATTACTACCTGATCACGCTGTAGTTTCTCATCGATTTCTCGAAGACTCTGTTCGTGCAGTTCGTATTCTTGGATCAATTCCGACCGTTTGGTATTTAAGTCAGCAGTTTCAAAATTGCCACGCAATTCTCTCTTTCGTTGTTGCAACCGCAATCGTTCCAACTGGTAGTTGATTTGATCAATCGATCTTTTCTGCAATTTCTCCGATGTGTTTCGTAGTGAACTGGCGCGTTGCACACGCCGTTTGAGTTCCGACCATAAATCATCCACCGCTATCGTTTGACCAGACTCTCGAAGTTCAACGATTGTACCGTAAGCATTACCCCATTCGGAACGTTCAAACACCACCATGTTCGGATCTTGAATCTTAGATTCGATCAGATGAACATCAATCCAACGAAAATCTGGCGCGTTGACCTTACGGTTCCCGGTTTTCATCATCCATCGACGAACACTTCCGGGTGGGAGTTCCGTATCACTGGGATTGAATTCTTGGTACAAATCTCGTGAAATCGATTCGCGCTGTGCTATTTCACCCACTAAGACGTACTCATCCCATTCATCGTGGTACTCGATAGTATGTACATCTGCGGGCCAAAAGTGTGCTAGACCTTTCCAAGCAATTAATGTAATCAATCCGACGACCGCGACAATCGAAACACCGACTGCCGTCGCCGATAACCAGATCCATGGATCACCGGAACGGAACCACCTACGTATGGAAACGCTATGTTTACGCTGCAGACCCGGTTCTATAGGCAACCGGTCATAAGTTTCCATAGCGCGCCCTCAGTCTTTGTCGAACAACTTCGGCAACAGTGTTGAGAAGAAAAGTAATCAGGAACAGTACAAATGCTGTGAGAAATAGTATTCTGAAGTGCGTTGAACCAACTTCTGATTCCGGCATTTCGACCGCAATATTCGCTGCGAAGGTGCGCATTCCTTGAAACAAATTAAAGTCCATAATCGGGGTGTTGCCGGTAGCCATCAGTACGATCATGGTTTCCCCGACAGCACGTCCCATCCCAATCATGATGGCTGAGAAAATACCGGGACTCGCCGTTAGCAATACAACTCGAACTAAAGTTTGCCAGCGAGTAGCACCCAACGCGAGTGATCCGTGCACAAGGTGTTGTGGGACTCCGTAAATAGCATCTTCCGCAATTGAAAAAATGATCGGTATCACGGCTAATCCCATGGCGATACCAATGATGAGTGCATTTCGTTGGTCATAGTCAACTCCTAGAACTTCATACAACCAGGTTTTCGCATCGCCGTGACCTTGAAAGATCAAACTTGCGAACCATTCGTTATTTGCTAGGGTTAACCATCCCAATAATACCAGAAGAGGAACTGTCAGCGCGCCGAACCACCCGTCAAGACTAGCCCGGATTCGACTAGGTAGCAGGGTAGTCAAATAAGCAAAGAGTAAGACACCTAAAGGTGGAATGAGCAACAGCAACATAATGGCGGTTAGATGTTTTTCGATCAAAGGGGCTAACCACAAACCAGCGATGAAACCAAGAATTACGGTAGGTAAAGCAGCCATGATTTCGATACCGGGTTTGATAAGTTTCCGCATTTGCGGGGACATGAACATCGCGGTATAAATCGCCCCAAGTATAGCAATGGGTGTGGCGACTAACATCGCATAAAACGCGGCTTTAATCGACCCGAATAACAATGGCATGAGAGAGAACTTCGGTTCAAATTCCACATCGGCTGACGAGCTTTGCCAAGTAAATGCTGATTCCTTGTAGCCTTCATAATCCACTTTACCCCAGAGAGTCGTCCAAGACGTTTCCGGATGTTTATTGTTAACTCGGAAAATATCGATTGAATCATCATGTATTGCAATCAATCGATCAGCCCGGGGTGAAAAAGCAATCAGACGGGGAACTTTTTCAAGTGAAACTACGGTCCGTTTTTTAGCGGCTGAAGTGGTATGACCAATAAATCCACGACCCGAGTGATCAACTGCTAGGAACCCTTTTCTACGATGCTCCAAGATGATCTTTTTGATTGGTTTTGGGTAATCAAAAGTTCGAACCATCCGCAAGCCTTGGTTCGCTCCAATCGGTCCCAATATCCAATGATCGACTCTACCTTGATCGTCCGCGACTAAAAACGAGTATCGTCCTAATACCGGTTCTGCAAACTGAAACGAACTGTTTTCCAGTCTAAAACTGCCGACCTGTTCGACAGATGTTCGTCGCGTCGAAGCGACATTGATAAGGCGATAATCGCCATTTGTGACGTCAATTTCAAACAACCATCTACCCAGAGGACCGATCATTATCTCGACGTTGCGCGGCGATGGACTCCAAGCGTCTATGGTAGTTGACTTTGGTTCTTCAAGTTCGTATGCATCATCGACATTTAAATACTCGTGAAGATCGATTGAACCATCTATATTGAGTAATACAACGCGTAGTTTTTCGTCACTTCGAAAGGCATCGAAATCATTAATCGAACCGACATCGATGAACGAGTCATCAAATAGCACATCAACTTGGTTTTCGATGGTTCGGATCTCATTGAGAAAACGTACACGATGAACGATTTGAAAGAATACCAATGTGTCTAACTCGGTCAGGGCAACGAAAGTATTTGCTAACGGGTAAAGTGGTTTAACTGTTTTGAAGTGTGAGGGAGACACTTCAATTTCATCCAATATTGACATGTCTTCTGCGTCGCGGCATACCACTGAGCCGTCGGCATTTATCAAAGATATCACCTCAAAACTATCATCCGAAGAAACGTGTAGTACACCCTCAGTAGACAAGTCGAATTGATGGTCTAACGATACCGATGCAGGCAGCAACATAGGTATAACCACCCAAAACAAGTACGCCATGATTAAAACGATCGCACCGATCACAGCTATGCCACCGACGCGCACTAAAGAACGAGTCGCGCTGTTAACAACAGTACGCGACTTTGAAAGGTTTGGAAGTTGGTATTTTTCGCTCACTTTACCAGTTTATGGGGAGACAGAATTGACAATCAAATGACAAGCCATTGATTAGCTACTCAATTCGATCCAGTTCTCTGTCAAGTGTTTCAAGACCTAATGGTACATAGCCATCTTTTTGGACTATTTCTTGTCCTGGTTTAGACAAGACGAGCTTCAAAAACTCTCGTTCTAACGGTGCTAGTGGTGTGTCAGGTTTTTTATTTACATACACGTATAGATAGCGCGTAATAGGGTAGGAACCATTTCTCGCGTTTTCGAAGTCAACGTCAACCGGTTCATCTCCTTCGATTTCAGCGATAGGAACAGCGCGGACTCCAGAGGTTATATAGCCGATTCCCGAATAACCGATTCCGTTGAGAGACTGAGTTACGGATTGTACGACCGACGCGGAACCCGGTTGTTCGTTGACTGTGTTCTTGAAGTCACCTGAACAGAGCGCGACTCGTTTGAAGTATCCATATGTTCCGGATACAGAATTTCGACCGTAAAGTTGTAATGGTCTCTTTGCCCACGACCCTTCCAACCCTAAATCACCCCACACCTGTACATCGTTCTCATAACCACATCGTCGGGTTGAAGAAAAAATCGCATCGACTTGCGCGATAGTAAGAGCAGTTATTGGATTATCCTTATGCACGTAAACTGCTAAGGCATCGATAGCGACACGAATTCCCAACGGTTTGTAGCCAAACCGCGATTCAAATGCTTCGACTTCTTGGTCTTTCATTTTTCGACTCATTGGTCCAAAGTTGGCAACACCTTCAGTTAAAGCTGGAGGTGCCGTAGCCGAGCCTGCGGCTTGTACTTGGATCTTTACATTGGGATACTGTTTCTCAAATTCCTCTTGCCAAAGGGTCATGAGATTAGCGAGGGTATCGGAACCGACACTCGACAGAGTACCGGATACGCCACTGACTCTTTCGTAGTCGGGCAAATCGTCAATCGCTACCAAATTTGTTCCGATCCCATTGGCAAACAAAGTAAGCATGAATAGATTAAGAGTTCGTCTCATGGTTGTAGTTCCTTGGGTATTGAGTAAGGTTTTAATGGTAAGTCGCAATAAAACGTACTACCACGACCAACTCTGCTTGCTATAGCAAGTTTACTTTGATGTCGTAACAGCACATGCTTTACAATGGCTAATCCAAGTCCGGTTCCACCAGTCGCGAGGGAGATGTTTGGTTCAACACGATAAAATCGTTCGGTGATGCGTGGGATGTGGTTCGATGGAACTCCGATACCTTCATCGGTTACTTCGAAGCGTGCTAACTCACCTAATTTTTCCCACCGAATCGTTACCTTACCACCGTCTGGACTATAACGTAGTGCATTAGTTACCAGGTTTAAGAATGCACTTCGTAGTTCGTTTTTAACCCCAGAAATTTTAAGATCTTGAGCAATATGGGTTTCTACAAGGTGATCAGTACTCATCATGGGTTGAATTTCTTCCACCAGTTCGGCGATCACTTTTGGGACATTGACGAGAGTAATCATTTCTACATCTGGCTTTGGTGAGGCTTCAAGTTGTGAAAGTGTCAGCAGATCCTCTACTAAAGATTTCATGCGTTGGGCGGGTGTGTTTAGACGGTTGATAATCTCGAATACTGCTTCTTGATCAAGTTTTTGTTCTGAGAGACTTTCTAGGTATCCAATCAACACGGTTAATGGTGTTCTGAGTTCATGTGAAACATTAGCAATGAAGTTTTCTCGCATCGCCAGAATACGGTTGACTTCGGAAACATCACGCGCGATTAATAGCAGACTGTTATCTCTTAGTTTGAGAAGTCGTAGCTGTACGTGAACATTGTCGGCCGCAGGAGAGGGGATTTCTACTTCGTCTTGAGAATCCCCGTTGGTGCGCAACAGTTGTTGGGCACTGGGGTGGCGGAGGAAAGTGGAAACACTTGTTCCGATGTCGGCGGGATTTAACCCGAGGAGTTCATCAGCCCGTTGATTCGTTGCACGAATTGCGAAGTTCTCGTCTAACATGACGCAGGCGTCTGGAAGCCCGTCAAACATTTGCTTGAATCGTTGTGCTGTACTAAGTAACTTCTTGGTTCGATTTCTTTGGTTGTCAAGTGTATTATTGAATCTCTGTTTTACCGAAGCGTAGACAGACAGAATGTTTGTTTCCTTTCGGTATGGATTGAGTGACCACTGTTCAAATTGTTGTCCTTGGATAGTTGAAAAAACTATCCATCCCATACAACACGCAACGGCAATCATGGTGGTGTAAACAAGAACCTGCAGCAAATAGCCAAATACTAGCAAGAGGACGACTAAAACACTTAGTTGAATGACTGGTCGCCAACTCAAGATTCAGGTTCTCGCATATCAAATCGGTAGCCCACGCTTCTCACTGTTTTTATAAGTTGATCATGTTTAAACGGTTTGAGGGCGTTTCGGAGCCGTAACACGTGAACATCAACCGTACGTTCAAACACGTAGGCAGTTCGGCCCCACACCAAGTCGAGTAATTGGTCACGTTTAAATGCACGATTCGGCTGTCGCATAAAAATTTCTAAGAGGCGATATTCTGTAGGTCGTAAATGGATTGGAGTCCCATTGACTGTAACTGCCCTTGCGATGGGGTCCAACTCAATACCGAGAACATTTAGTGTTTCATTGGAAATTTTTATCCTTCGTAACAATGCTTTAATTCGGGCGATCAATTCTTTTGGTGAGAATGGTTTTGTTACGTAATCGTCAGCTCCTGAAGAAAACCCTTCCAACTTACTCTTTTCTTCTTGTCGAGCAGTCAAGACAAGGATAGGTAAATCTTCCGTGATCGGATTAGTTCTAATGCGTTTCGTAAGTTCAATCCCACTCATTTGCGGTAGCATCCAATCGATTACCGCGATTGATGGTAGGCGATTCTCAAGAATCTGTAACGCCTCTTCGGCTGTACTTGCAACAATTGTGTCAAATTTAGCGCGGCTAAGAGTAAATCTTAAGAGTTCACAGACGTCGGGTTCATCCTCGACGACTAAAACTGAGTGAGTACTCATGGATTGAGAATCTGACGGTGGTTTTAAGCTTGGCAGTATTAAACTTAAAAACTATAACAGTTTTGTTAACACTTTGTGATTATTGGAACAAAGTGCCTTTGAATTCACGAAAACTTGTTGTGAGAAGCTTAACGGATATTTTACGAGCATATTGCCCGCGTGTGAGTGCATTCGCTACTCAAACAGAGTAGTCGAGATGCTGTGTAGGAAATTCGTGTAACTCTCAGAGGAATTGCCCATATTGTACTACACGGGTAACCATATACAGTCGAGATATACCTTGATAGATAAGGACTAGTTATTCCAATTCTTTTGACACGATTTGTTTAAACGTTTGACACATAACAATTACCTATTTACTTCTAGATTTAGTCGCCTTAAACTCTTTGCGAAATTGAATTCGCGTGTAAGTGTTGTAGAAAATCAGACATTGTGGTTAAAATGTTGTGCCGATGCGTTGACGAATAACAACAGACACAAGTTTGAAATTAATTTCGCTTCAGCATCGTTAAATCGTAAAATAACTTTTTCAGTTCAAGTATAAAATTTAATTCTAGATCGTTTACCCGTTGAGATTATCGGATAATCGGCGACAGTTATAGCGGTCAAAGAAATTAAATAGCTTGTTCTAAGTTTAGTACAGTACAGGAATGGAAGGAGTCTTTATGACCCATTTGGGAAGAGAGAACTGTAACACCCGAATTCAATGTATTCTGATCGCAACTTTGGTACTTCTCAGCGGAAGTCTGTTCGCACAGGCAACGCTGGAGGATATTTTCGATGTTGCGAAACAAATGAATGAAGATGCAATCGCGGCGCAAGCACAAGTTGATCATCTCGACGATGAAATCGGGAAAGCCGTTGCCAAATACGAAAGCGTACTCCACGCTGTCGATGGACAGAAGGTGTACAACAGAAGTAGGCAATTGCTGGTTAACAGACAAAACGATGAATTACAAACACTCAATGAGTCCATTGAAGAGGTCACGAGTATTCAACGCGATATCGTTCCCTTGATGTTTGAGATGGTTGAAGCACTAGATCAGTTAGTTGAAAACGACTTACCGTTCCTTTACGAAGCACGGACCGATCGTGTGCTCAAGTTAAGAGATATGCTGACGGATCCAGGAGTATCTAATTCAGAAAAATTTTCCCAGATTTTGCGCGGTTTCCGCATCGAATCTGAGTACGGTAGGACTATGGATGCGACGCGGGCTGAGAACTTTGAAATCGATGGAAATAAATTTGATGTGGATATCTTGCGAGTAGGCAGAATCGCGTTAATGTATCAGACCACCGACGGGAAACATACCGGTTGGTGGAATCCAGCAGAAGGTGTGCGCGATTGGGAAGCACTTGACAATAGCTATACCGCGCATGTACGTAACGGATTAAAAATGGCCAATAAAACCATGACTGGTGGTCTTTTCCGTGTTCCAATACTAGTTCCTGAGGAGTAAGAAATATGAAATCTGTTATGACACGCTGCTTTTTATTCCTTGCTGTATTGATGTTGACAGCATTTTATGTTTCAGCCCAGGAAAATGATGAATCAACCGAGTCTTCAAATGCCTTGATTGACTCAGGACTTACGATTAACCAAGCTGCTAGTTTAGACGAACTCTTAGAGAATATTAAAGAAGGTCGTATAACTGAAAACAATATGCACGAACAACGCGTTCTAGACTTTCAACGTCGAGCTAATGATCAACAAACATTGTTGAAACAAACTGAAGATGAACTCGTTCGACAACAAGGTATCGGAAAAGACCTCGAAGAGCAATTCGAAGACAACAAAATTGAAATTGCCAATAAGCAAGAAGAACTTGATACAAAATTAGGTACATTAAGAGAGCTATTTGGCGTCATTCAACAGGTGGCTGGCGATACCCGTGGAGTGTTTAATGCCTCTGTAGTCAGTGGGGAGTTACCCCCTGAACGTGGTGAGTTTTTGGGTGATCTAGCCGTGAAAATGGGGACTAGTTCCGATTTGGCAACCATTGATGAATTAACCATGGTCTTCTACTATCTACAACAGCACATCAATGAAACAGGCCGTGTCTCTCGATTCACTGGTGAAGTTACAACTCACAGTGGAAACCAAGTAAAGACTCCCTTGCTACGTGTTGGTGCGTTCAACATTGTCTCTCGAGATGGCTACGTCAATTTTGATACGACATTGCAAAAAATCGTCGAGTTACCACGACAACCGTCTGCTGAGTTTGCTAGTACCGCAAAACGTATGAGTCGTGCTAGACCAGGTGAGGTCGTCGCGTTTGCGATTGATCCAACTCGAGGTGGTTTACTTAGCTTGGAAACTGAACGTGCGACCTTGGGAGAAATGGTGGGGACTCCGTTTGGTGGAATTATGAATGGTAGTTGTTTTTTGCCGTTTTGTGATGGGCAAGGAGGGACCGTCGGATCGATCATTATTCTCGTCGGGATTATTGGGGTCATACTGGCTGTGACTCGCATGATTATTTTGTTCTTCATTGGTCGTAAAGTTACTGCGCAACGTCAAGATCTCGAGAATCCTCGAGACGACAATCCGTTGGGTAGGTTATTGACAATCTATCACAGTAATCGGGATGTAGATAACGAGACGTTACAGTTAAAAATGGGAGAAGCTATTCTCTCGGAAATGCCAGTACTGACGAGACACATTTCGATTGTGCAGGTGATCTCCGTAGTCGCACCTCTAATGGGGTTACTTGGTACAGTAATTGGTATGATTCAGACTTTCCAAGCCATTACGTTGTTTGGAACCGGAGATCCTAAGATTATGGCGGGTGGTATTTCTACAGCACTAATGACCACTGTATTAGGTCTTTGTGTTGCGATTCCAACTGTTTTGCTACATGCATTAACCTCCCAATTCAGTCGTTCGGTTATTCATGTTTTAGACGAACAATCGGAAGGGATCATTGCACAGCATGCTGAAGACCGAGGTACACCGATTCGCGAAACTGCCTAAAATCGGTTAATATTCGTTTAGAGGCGAAGCAATGGAACTGTATTTAGACATCACAAGGTTCTTTGACCAAGGCGGCGATGTGATTCTGCTCATTGCCGCTACGACGTTCGTTATGTGGATGTTGATTCTAGAACGATTCTGGTATTTTTTTCGTGAACACAAGGCGATGTCCAATGGTGTTCTCACCAATTGGGAGAATCGTGACGAACGGACGTCGTGGTCCGCGCACGTTATACGTACAGCATTGTTATCGGACGCCAAGTCAAAAATTCGCGGTAGCATGCCCATTATCTTGACCTGTATCACACTGTGTCCGTTACTTGGACTTTTAGGGACCGTGACGGGTATGATTCAAGTCTTTGATGCGATGGCGACGCAAGGTGGAAATGCCCGATCAATGGCGGCTGGTGTATCGGCGGCGACGATTCCGACAATGTCTGGCATGATTGCTTCGCTTTCGGGTATTATGGGATCGACTTTCCTTCGACGTAAGATTAACACAGAAACGGAATTGTTAGATCAGGCGTTAACACTAGATCACTAGAGAAACTAAGTTATGACACTAGGAAAACAAAGATCGTCGACTGACGACGAAAGCGACATCAACTTGACACCGATGCTTGATGTAGTCTTTATTATGTTGATCTTTTTCATCGTAACGGCAACTTTTATTAAACAAACTGGCGCTGATCCGAGACTGGCTGAAGCAGTGACTTCAAGACCCAAACCTACGGTCAGTGTATTAGTGGGTATTACTGCTAATGGCGACATCATGATCGATAAGAAACGGGTTGATCCAGATCATGTGCGTGCGCAAATCGAAAGACTTCACGCAGAAAATCCCAAGGGTGACCTAGTGATAAAGCCAGATGTGAATGCCGACTTCGAAAAAATAAGGGTCGTATTGAATGCTGCAAGAGGTGCGAAAATACCCAACGTATCTTTAGCGACCGAACCTAATTGATTGTGAATCACTAAGTGAGGACCGAACTATGCAAAAAATGATTGAACGATACAGTGTCGGACTTTGTGCTGGCGCGATTGTTACGATTGGTTTACTTTGGGTCATGCAAGCTGTGATCTCAACGGACAAGAATCCTTTGAACGAGGATGTCACATACCGTAATTTGGAATTTGTTAAACTCTTGGACGACGTCGAGCCGGTACGTGAGGATCTGAGATTGGAAAAACCACCGGATATCGATGAAATGCCGCCTGATTTACCAGAACCGGATTTATCACTCGATGATGGTGGATCGATTGGGATACCAATTGATGTGGTCTCTGATGTAGGCCCAGTAGAAGCAGACCCAGGTGGATATACCTCCGATGGTGAATATGAACCGATTTTCAAAGTTCAACCGATCTACCCACGGAGAGCTTTACAACTTGAACTTGAAGGGTGGGTCGTCGTCGAGTTTGACGTTACCGAGACTGGTAATGTCGAAAATGTTGTCGTCGTAGATGCTGATCCAAAAGGTGTGTTCGACAGTGCCGCCCGAAAAGCCGCGGAGAAGTTTCGTTATCGACCCAAGGTGGTGAACGAAAAACCCATTCGTGTGACAGGAGTACGAAATCGAATTATCTTTGAGTTGGAAGCGGAGTGATGGTCGCCAGGTTTTTCTGGCTGTTAAAGAATCCAGGTCGTTTTGGTTACTTCGGTGAAATAACAAAGCCCAACGTATTTTTAGCGACCGAACCTAATTAATTCTGAATCACTATGTGAGGACCGAACCATGCAAAAAATGATTGAACGATATAGTGTCGGACTGTGTGCAGGCGCGATTGTGACGATCGGTTTACTTTGGGTAATGCAATCTGTGATCTCGACAGACAAGAATCCTTTGAACGAGGATGTTAAATACGTGCCCGTGAATTGGGTTCAACTTCTGGACGATATCCCGCCGAAACGTGAAGACCGGGAACCAGAAAAACCTCCCGAATTCGATGAAATGCCTCCGGATCCAGACGCTCCTGATATTGAAATAGAACCAGGTGGCGACATTGGGGGACCCATTGAACCAGATGTTGACCCAGGTACAGTAGATCCAGACCCGGGCGGGTACATGTCCGATGGTGAATACGAACCGACTATCAAAGTTGCGCCGATCTATCCAAGACGAGCTTTACAACTTGAACTTGAAGGGTGGGTTATCGTCGAGTTCGACGTTACCGAGACTGGTAATGTTGAAAATGTCGTCGTCGTAGATGCTGAACCAAAAGGTGTGTTTGACAGTGCCGCGAGAAAGGCTGCTGAGAAGTTTCGTTATCGACCTAAGGTAGTGAACGAAAAACCCATTCGAGTGACAGGCGTGCGGAATCGCATCATCTTTGAGTTAGAAAAGGAATAACTCATCTGTAAGGACCAAACCGTGCGACGATTGATTGAACGATACTGTGTCGGGCTTTGTGCTAGCACGGTTGTGACGATCAGTTTGTTTTGGGGAATGCAAGCCGTAGTTTCAACCGAGATGAACTTAGTGAAAGATCGATGCATACACGGGGACACGTTCGAATCCTGGCCCACCGATATCATACACCCCGAGATCGCATACATTGACACATGGCCCCCTGGTAGACTAGAAATAGAAAAGCCACGCGGTATCGATGAAATGCTGCCAAAATTGGAAGAGCCGACTAGGATACTTGAGACTGGTAGTTTAATAGATACTCTACTCGACGTATCGGCTGTAGGATCAGTGAATGCCGACCCACGTGGGTATACCGTAGATGGTGAATACAAGCCGGTTTATCCACGCTGGAAAAACGGATTTGAACTCGAAGGTTGGGTGGTTGTAGAGTTCGACGTTACAGAGACGGGTCATATTGAAAATGTCGTTGTGGTGGATGCTAAGCCGAAACGACTGTTCGACGACAAAGCTATAAAAGCTGCCCAAAAGATGCGTTTCAGACCTAAGGTGGTAAATGGACAGCCGGTACGCGTGAAAGGAGTTCAAATTCGGATCATCTTTGAGTTAGAAAATGAATAGTCAAACACAAACGATTAAGTTCTGTTGAAATTTAGACCTACAGCTAAGTTAGATTAAAAGGAAATCAGGGAGTTTGAGAATGATTAGAGTACGAGTAGTTTGTTGGTTGCTCGCAATTACGTTTGGATTACTGTTTGCCTTCGACGGTGTGCACGTTCCTTCATCCATGCTAATGGCTAAGTCATCCAAGGACGAAGATCCACGTCCCGAACGGAATGTCCAGCCGATGTCGCTTGAAACATACGACAAGCTGACTAAAGTCGGTGAATTAATGGATGAAGGCGAACTCGACAAAGCCAAGGAAAATTTGGACCGATTGCTCAAGCGGCGTGGGTTGAACGGTAACGAAATCGCCAATATCTATAGAAATTTGGTTTGGTGGGCAAACGAGACCAATCAAGAAGACTTAGCTGTGGACTATTTAAAACAGGCTCTTGAGTACCGTGAGGAAATACCCTACCACATAGAAGAGGGAGTGCTTTATCAAATCGCTCAATATGCCTTTCAGAGGGCAGATTTTGAAGAAACCTTAGACTACCTAATGCAATGGATGGATTTAGCATTAAACCATGGTTCCAAGCATGTTTATTTTCTCGCCAACACTTATTGGGCACTGTCATATCAGATTGAGGAAGAAGCGTTTGAAGAAATCGATCGCAGGACTGCTGGTTTAGAACCCATAGAGAAAAAAGAATTACGAGATGAGATTCTTGATTCATATAGACCCAGAATGCAACCCCATCTTGAGCAGGTTACTCATTGGGTGACGACTGCCATTGACAAAGCACAAGAAGAAGCCTTAGCAGAACTTCAAGTACAATATGGGGAAGAACCAGTGCCAGAGGAAGAGATACCAGGTATTGAGATTATTCGTGAAAGTTGGTGGAGATTGTTGGTGGCTGCCCATGATCGACTTGAACAGTTCGAAGAATCCCTTGAAATTTGGGAGTTGCTCGCAACGAATCATCCGAAGAAAGAATATTTTATTGGTATGCATCAATCACTTGCTGCACTTGATCGAACTGACGAGTCCATTTACGCTTTAGAGGCTGCTTATTGGGCCGGTTATCTCGATACTTCCGATCTTATTGTCAGTTTTATTCAAAAGCTTGGAGGGACGTTTTCAGCCATTCGCGCACTATGGATACTTGAGAATGAAATTGATGCAGAATTGGTAGAGATTAGTCCTAAAATTCGCAAGTCCCAAGGGCAATATGCGAGTTTGAGTCGAGAAGAAGATCGCGCCATTGAGTACTTTGAACAATACCTCGAGGAAGAGGAAGATGCTAAAGTCTACCATCAAATTGCGATGCGATACTTTGCGGTTAAAAGACCTACCGACTGTGTGGAAGCGGCAGCCAAAGCACTTGAGCTAGACAAAGAACAAGAAGTGATTCGAGATGTTCCATCGCTAAAAATTCTACAATCGCTTTGTATGATTGAAACAGGTGATTTGTCAGGTGCAACGAAGTCTCTTACAGATATTCGTAAAGAAGCTATACGTGAAGACGACGAGGAGACTGAGAAGAAAGCAAAGAGTTACTTAAACTACATTAGGTCTTTGGAACGGCAAATCGAGTATCGAGAGGAAGTCGAACAACGGGAGCGGGATTACCTCGAAGAAAAACGCAAACGTCAACAATCATCGACTTAGATTGCTCGCATCTCGCTGTGATCGGTGAGCATGTGAGGCTCCTTGCCTGAATAAGTCAAAGCATTTGGCAACTTTGTTGGTAGCGAAAGTGTACTTTGCCAATTGCTGTTACAAACCGTTTCTTGAAGCTGTATCTTGAACTCAACCGTCTGTGTACAGCCCTGAATGTTCTCCGGAATCGTACATGCTTCTTGTCAAGTTCATTCGCTGATCACCGAGAACAATTCAGCTCGGTTAGTTGTTAAACTAGGGAACCACGCTACTCATCTAGAGGTTGGACAATCTGTCGCAGTTAACGGTGTCTGTCTGACTGCCATAGCAATTGAAAATTCGAATGTTTCATTCGATGTCGTCGATCAAACCCTTCGGACAACTAATCTAAGTGAGTTAACGAGCTCGGATTGGGTCAATGTCGAACGTTCACTAAAACTAGGCGACGAAATCGGTGGACATCTTTTGTCAGGACACATCGCTGGGTTAGCGCGAGTTAATTCTGTAATTAGTCAAAATGAACGAACTAGATTGGAGATACAAATTCCAATCAATTGGCGACGTTTCTTATTCCCGAAAGGATTTATTGCACTTAATGGAGTGAGTTTAACGCTGGCAGAATATTCCCATCAAACAGGATTTGGTTCAGTGTATTTGATTCCAGAAACACTAAAACGAACTAATTTACGGTTCGCGCGCACTGGTACTGAGTTGAATCTAGAGATTGACGCACAAACTCAAACAATAATATCGACTGTTGAAAATTACCTACAAAATTCTGGTGTAAGCAACTTGCCAATCAATAACAAGGTGGATTCATAGTTTCGTTTCACCAAACCATAACTAGTCAGTGTTTGACTAGTAACTCCTTTCTATGTGTTGGGATTGATCCAACACCGGCGCTTGTTGAACAGCTGTACCCGCAAACTGCAGACAGGTTCTTAGATTTTTGTAAAAGTATTGTCGAAAGAGTAGCACCTTATTGCTGTGCTTTAAAGACAAATCACGCATTTTTTGGTGCAGTTGGCCAAGAGCAACAGTTGGCTACATTCATTCGTTGGGTGCATGCCGAATACCCAGGATTACCGGTAATTCTTGACGCTAAACGAAACGATATCGGGTCGTCCTCGGCACGTTATGCATATGAAGCTTTTCATCGTTTTGAAGCTGACGCGGTGACTGTTAATGCGTTTATGGGCTGGGATACTGTTGAACCATTTTTGTCATACGAAGAAAAGGGTGTGTTCATACTGTGTAGAACCAGTAATCCTGGTTCGAATTGGTTACAGACGATTGGTGAACCAGAGCCTGTGTATTTACGGATCGCCGAGCACGTGCAACGACTTGCACGAGAAAACATCATGCTAGTAGTGGGTGCAACTCACTTGGATGCATTGGAGCGAGTTCGACAAACCGCGCCCGATGTCTGGTTACTAATTCCGGGAGTGGGCGCACAGGGGGGCGACACAGCTGAAGTACTGCGTCTAGCGCGTCGACAAGACGGCCTAGGGATTGTTATAAACTGTTCAAGAGGTATTACACAGCACGATGTGTCTGCAGAAATGTACCTAGACGAAGTCGAACAGTCAGCAGTCTTCTGGAATCGAGCATTAGTCGTTAAACCTTAATTCAGCGTAGGGTCGTCGACTTTGTCGAGTTGCTACGTTCTAAAACCTAGAATAATGGAATCTAGCGTTCAGCAGTTTCAAGAGTTCGTAGTGTCATGAAAACCAAAAGCTTTCAGTGGGCTGATCCCTTTTTGCTTAATGATCAACTCACTCAAGAAGAACGATTGATCGCAGAATCCACAGCTGAATTTGCGGCACAACACCTCTTGCCTCGAGTGATCCAAGATACTCGCAATGAGTCTTTTGATCGTTCAATCATGTTGGATTTTGGTCGTATGGGACTCCTTGGCGCTACCCTACCTTTGGAGTACGGTGGGACGAACGCGAGTTACGTTAGCTACGGGCTCATGACTCGAGAAATTGAACGAATCGATTCCGGCTATCGATCGGCGGTTAGTGCTCAGTCGTCGTTAGTCATGCATCCAATATTTACCTTTGGATCCCCAGAGCAAAAAGCGAAGTATTTGCCTCGACTAGCTACGGGAGAGTTAATTGGTTGCTTTGGTTTAACAGAGCCAAATCATGGTTCGGATCCGGGGAATATGGAGACGATCGCGGTCGCGACTGAATCAGGTTTTTTATTGAATGGAACGAAGACATGGATTACCAACGCACCCATCGCAGATCTCGCATTAGTTTGGGCGAAACTTGATGGTGCAATTTGCGGTTTTTTGGTGGAACGCGACACTCCAGGGTTTGCTACGTCCAAAATTGCAGGAAAAATGAGCATGCGAGCTTCTGCCACCGGGCAAATAGTGCTTAACGATGTGCATGTACCGTCGAGTAGTATCCTGCCTAACGGGAAAGGAATCGGCTCGGCCTTTTCATGTCTCAACCTCGCTCGTTTCGGTATAACTTGGGGAGCTATGGGAGCTGCTGAGTTTTGTTGGCACGCGGCACGTCAATACACTTTAGACCGAACTCAATTTGGTCGACCGATTGCGTCAAACCAGCTCATTCAAAAGAAGTTAGTCGATATGCAGACGGACATTACTCTGGGACTCCAAGGATGTTTGCGTTTAGGTAGATTACTCGATGAAGAACAACTACCGGTAGAAAGTATTTCACTACTGAAGCGAAACAATTGTGGAAAGGCACTTGAAATCGCCCGTATGGCACGAGACATGCATGGTGCTAATGGTATTGTGGACGAATACCATGTCATTCGGCACGTAACGAATTTAGAAACTGTCAATACCTACGAAGGTACACACGATATACATGCACTGATCTTAGGGCGTGCGCAAACAGGGATACAAGCGTTTTGTTAGTTCCACAACAACAGTCCGTTCGAGTACGAACAAATTTGTCCGATGAGCAGACTGAGAAACAGGCTAGACTCGCATCACTCTTACGCGCGTTACCTACACGGACCGGTGTTTATCGACTGGTGGACGACGAAAACCGTATTCTGTACATTGGCAAGGCACGTAATCTCAAAGCGCGCGTTTCATCGTACTTTAAGCCAACGGGCCTATCGACCAAAACGATCAATCTAGTATCAAAAACCGAGGACATCCAATATACCGTTGTCAACAGTGAAACTGAAGCATTACTACTCGAGCAATCACTCATAAAAAGTGAAAAACCGCCGTTCAACGTTATGCTCAGAGACGACAAAAGTTATCCGTACATTTACCTGTCCGATCATGTGTTTCCACAAATTCGCGTACATCGTGGGAAAAAATCTCAGCATGGCACGTATTTTGGTCCGTTTCCCAGTGCTTCGGCAGTCCGGAATAGTATTTCATTACTGCAACGAGTCTTTCGATTACGACCTTGTTCCGATTCGTACTTTAAAAATCGTTCTAGACCTTGTCTACAGTACCAAATTCATCGTTGTAGTGGTCCGTGTGTCGGCATGATTGATGAATCAGATTATGCCGAAGACATTAGTCGGGCAACTCTGTTTCTGGATGGTAAAAGTCAAACTCTGATGGACGAACTTAAGCAGCAAATGCACCAGGCTTCCACCGATTTAGAGTATGAATTAGCTGCTAGACTACGTGATCAAATTCAGTCTTTGCGTAAGGTTCAGGAAGATCAATCCATCTATACATCGTCGGGTTCGGTTGACTTGTTTGGGGTCGCCTCCCGAGACAGTCACGTTTGTATTCAAGGTATGTTTATCAGAGACGGTCGCTTGCTCGGTCATCGAAACTGGTTTCCTTCGAATGAACTCGGTTTAGAACCGAATGTGTTTCTTGGGAAATTTCTTGCACAGTTTTATTTGGGTAGTGTCGAACGAGAAATTCCTAGAACAGTGATTACTCACATGGATTTTGACGATCGCCAGATATTGGCAGAAGCCTTGTCGACACACGTTGGTAGAACGATCGATGTAGTCACTCAAGTTAGGACAAAACGAGCAAAATGGTTGGAATTAGTGCGGGAGAACGTTGAACACTCGTTGTCAACTTACATACAAGCCCGCCAGCAGGAAGCTGATCGTTTCATCGAATTGCAGTTGCTATTGGGATTGTCAGAACCACCGCAAAGGATCGAGTGTTTTGACATCAGTCATTCACAAGGAGAAGCAACGGTAGCGAGTTGTGTAGTATTCGATCACACTGGTCCGGTGAAATCTGAATATCGCCGTTTTAAGATAGCTGGAGTGAACCGTGGCGATGACTATCATGCCCTAGAACAAGCAGTTTCTCGTCGATTCACTCGTGTGCAAGCTGAAGGTTTATCGTTACCTGATATACTTATCATAGATGGTGGAACCGGTCAGATTAACATTGTGTATGAAAGCATCTCGGCGATGCTCGATGAAGATATAGTGTTACTTGGAATAGCTAAAGATCCAACTCGCAAATCAGGCAAAGAAACAATTTGGCAGTTTGGTAAAGGTAGACTAGTAATCAACCCTACCAGTGGGGCTATGCATTTGCTCCAACAGATTCGCGATGAAGCCCATCGATTTGCAGTTACCGGACACAGAATAGCACGACAAAAAGCACGTCGAAGTAGCCAATTAGATGCGATTAGTGGTGTTGGACTAAAACGTCGGCGAAATTTACTGGTACACTTTGGTTCAGTAGCTACAATTCGTCAAGCGAGTGCAGCAGAAATTGCCAAGGTACCTGGTATTAATCGAAAATTAGCCGAGCACATTTACGGACACTTCAATGCGGTTTAGATTACGTGCACTAGTATCACCAAATATGCTTTCGGTTTACCGAATAGCTTTAGTACCAATTTTTGTCATTGTCTATCTCGTAACCGACGAACATCGTTGGTTAGCGGGTGTGGTTTTTGCGATTGCGTCATTGACCGATTGGCTCGATGGTTTCCTTGCTCGCCGGTACGGAATCTCCACGAGCTTTGGTGCATTTCTTGATCCGGTCGCGGATAAGTTGGCAGTTATCGCTGCTTTAGTTGTGTTGATTGGTTCTTTCGGGAGTTTACTTCTGACTCTACCAGGACTTGTGATTGTCGGGCGCGAACTGTTGATTTCATCTTTGCGTGAATGGATGGCAGAAATGAATGTCCGTTCAAAGGTAGCTGTGAACAATTTGGCGAAGGTGAAGACTTTTCTGCAAATGTTGGCGATTTTTATCTTGTTGTCCAATCCACCTAAATTGAGTTTACCCTTAGTGATTATCGGGATTGTGTTGATGTACTTTGCGACACTATTCACGCTTTGGTCGCTGGTTGTTCACATGCGCGCGGCATGGCCGACGATTCGGTCTGAGTTTTTCAGTAAGTAAATGCTTTAACGGTAGGTAACTGAACGTTACAATGCACTGTTTATAGGAAGCGAATGATTACGTAAATTCGGCTGGGTGGCAGAGTGGTCATGCTGCGGACTGCAACTCCGTTTACGCCGGTTCGATTCCGACCCCAGCCTCCATTTGTCGTTACTTGAAGAGTGTTGACACACTATAACCCGAATGAATAGCTTTGATCGCATCCGCGAACAAATGGGCAACACTTACTACTTCAATCTTGTCGCTTATGACTTTGGGATCGATAGGGATCGAGTCGGTTACGACTAAACGTTCGATTGGCGAATCGGTGATTCTTTCATTTGCGCGACCGGATAGAACGGGATGTACTGCAGCTGCTTCGATCTGTTGTGCCCCATGTTCACGCAAAAACCGCGCGGCTTCTAGCATGGTTCCACCGCTCGCAATTTCGTCGTCGACAAGTAGGGCATTTTTACCGTTGACATCTCCGATTAGTCCTACGGCTAAGGCGCGTTCAGCATCGTCAACTCGACGCTTGTCAACGATGGCGATGGGTAGATCTAATCGGTTAGCGTATTCACGAACATCTTTGGCTTCACTCACATCACTCGCGACCAATACAGAATTTGACAAACTAGCTTTATCGCGTAAGGTATCACAGACCATTGGAGTGGCGTTCAATTGATCTACTGGAATGCGGAAGAATCCTGCTACTTGAGGAGAATGTAGGTTCATGGTCAAGACGCGATGAACACCTGCAGTTTCGAGTAGATCTGCCATGAGACGGGCTGTTACCGATATTCTTGGGCGATCTTTTTTGTCTGATCGCGCATAGAAAAAGTAAGGTAGTACCGCGGTTATACGCCGAGCTGAGGCATGTTTTAGTGCGTCGATAATGATTAAGAGTTCTACAATATAGTCGGATAAAGGAGAGCAAGACGTCTGCACGACGAAAACGTCAGATTCACGAACGTTTTCTTTGCATTGAAACATGATGTTTTCGTTGCCAAAACGAATGATCTCGGTTTCGGTGAGGGGGATTCCAAGATGTTCGCCGATTTTGCGAGTGAACGCTTCGTGCGACGTTCCGGAAATGAGTTTGATGTCGTTAGGCATCGGTCTTTCTAATCGTTAACGTTGTGCGACTTATTTGGATTTAATAAGTTGATTGTTATATTTGTTAAGAGTTCACTTTCCGAATGGAAATAATTTTAGTAATCTAAGTTTAGACTATCACACCAATCGCAACAGCATGATTGAATATAACGGGAATAAACAGGTAATTCGTTGGGGACACCTGGTATGAGAACTACTTTAGCGATCGATATTGGTGGAACTTTCACTGATGTGGTTTTACAAGATTCAGATGGGATTCATTCGACCAAGATTTTAACTTCTCATCAAGACCCAAGTGATGCTGTAATTGATGGAATCCAAAAAATATTTGAAAATTGTAGGTCTAGTTATGAGGAAGTTTCACTTGTCCTGCATGGTACTACATTAGCTACAAATGCTTTGATTGAACGGCGCGGTGCAAAAACGGCTTTGTTAACTACGGCTGGTCATCGCGACATACTTGAAATGGCATTCGAAAATCGTTTCGAGCAGTACGATGTTAATATTGAACGACCTAGACCATTAGTGTCTCGTAAGCTCAGAATTCCGATTGAAGAACGAATGAATGCACAGGGTGAAATCTTTACCGCTTTGTCTATGGAGTCGGTCGATAGGGCATTAGATGCGGTTGCGCGAGAAAGAGTTGAAAGTGTTGCGATTGGTTTTTTACACTCCTACGTAAACGACAAACACGAACGAATTGTCGCGGACGCTGTTCGAAGTCGTCTACCGAACGTTGAGATTAGTTTATCGAGCGAGGTGTGTCCAGAAATAAGAGAGTATGAACGCTTTAGCACGACTTGTGCTAACGCGTATGTGCTGCCGTTGATGGCTCGATACCTGAAAAACCTTGCTGAGCGATTAGGAAAGCTTGGTTTTTCCTGTCCTTATTTGATGATGACTTCGGGTGGGGGATTGACAAGTTTCGACACGGCGCGTCGATTTCCCATAAGGTTGGTCGAGTCTGGACCGGCTGGTGGTGCTATTCTCGCTGAACGGCTAGCCACAGAGCTTGCCTTAGATAAGGTGTTATCGTTCGATATGGGCGGTACGACAGCTAAATTGTGTCTGGTAGACGATGGTCACACTCTGTTATCCCGTTCATTTGAAGTTGATCGAGTATACCGATTTAAGAAAGGTAGTGGGTTACCCATTCGTATCCCGGTAATCGAAATGGTCGAAATAGGTGCAGGGGGAGGTTCGATTGCGACGGTTGATCAACTTGATCGTGTGCAAATTGGACCGGAAAGTGCTGGTTCAAATCCTGGACCAGCTTGTTATGGTTTAGGGGGTGAATTCGCAACAGTCACTGATGCAGATTGCTTATTAGGACGGTTGGACGAAGATTATTTCGCAGCTGGTTCCATTAAACTCGATCGTGAAGCAGCTGTAAACGCTGTATCGACTCATGTATCGAATCCTTTAGGTTTGACGAATACTGAAGCTGCTCTTGGTATAGCTGAAATAGTTGATGAGAATATGGCCGCAGCCGCTCGGAGCCACGCCTCTGAATGGGGTAAATCGTTAAATGATCGCACGCTAATTGCGTTTGGCGGTGCAGCTCCTTTACATGCGGCGAGACTCATGGAAAAAATGAGTTTAGCACGAGTCGTGATCCCAACTCATGCCGGAGTAGGGTCGGCGATTGGATTTCTCAGCGCGCCAATCGCGTTCGAAGTAGTGCGCAGTCGCCATATGTTGTTGTCACACTTTAACTCTAACCTCATTGGTGATGTGTTTGACGATATGCGTGAAGAGGCTCGTTCAGTTATTAGTACTTCGACAGTTGGCAAAACCCTTGATGAAACCGCACATGCATATGTTCGTTATGTCGGACAAGGACACGAAGTATCGGTGTTGCTAGATTTGAATGCGTTAAATGCTGATAATTTACGTGAGAAATTTGAAGAAAATTATATATCTATGTATGGTCAAATCATTCCAAACGCCGATCTAGAGGTCATGTCATGGACGTTAAACGTTTCTGCTTTTACAGATCACATTACGACCTCTGCCACTTTAGCATCGTCGACAGATGGAATAGATGTAGACGTTCGAGAGTTAACCTGCGTTGAACAATCTGGTTCCAAGAAAGCGAAAGTTATTTCCCGTGAATCGCTTGAACCAAATTTTGTGATAGAGGGACCTGTACTCATCGTTGAACCGCATACCACAACAGTTGTACCAACTGGTTTTCACATTCAACGAATGGATACAGATCATTTACTTCTTGAAAGGATTGAAACATGAAGGGATCACAGGCGTTTAATCGACAGTTAGTTTGGGATCGTTTATTGGCGATAGTCGAAGATCAAGCACAGGCCTTGATGCGTACGGCGTTTTCACCGGTTGTTCGTGAAGCGGGTGATCTTTCCGCTGGAGTGTTTGATACTCAAGGGAATATGTTAGCGCAAGCCGTTACGGGAACACCTGGTCATGTCAATGCCATGGCCCAGGCGGTACCGCATTTTCTGCTGCTAGTACCAATTAGCGCAATGAAACCCGGGGACGTTTTAATTACCAATGATCCTTGGTTGGCGACAGGACATCTTAACGATTTCACGTTAGTCACACCTACATTTGTGAACGGGCAAGTGGTCGCCTTATTCGCCTCCACAAGTCACATTGCTGATGTAGGCGGGAGGGGGTTTGGTCCGGATGCCAACGATGTGTATGAAGAAGGGATTCGGATTCCGATCATGTACTTGTTTCGTGAAGGTGTAGTGAACGAATCGCTCATAAAACTAATCAAAGCCAATGTCCGCGATCCTGTAGTGGCTGAGGGTGATTTGTATTCACTCGCAGCCTGCAATGAGTTTGGGTCGCAGAAACTCATTCAAGCCTGTGAAGAGTTTGGTATCAAAAGATTCGATGAAATTGGAAATTCGATATTAGAAATTTCCAAGGAAGCGATGCAAGCGGAGGTTAAAAAATTAGCACCGGGAACCCATTGCTATTCGATGGATATTGATGGCTACGATCGACCTATACATCTGCAATGTGCATTGACTATCAAGCAAGATTGCATCGAAATCGATTTTGATGGGACTTCACCTATCTCTCAGTACGGCATTAATGTACCTTTACCTTATGCTGAAGCTTATGCTTGTTTTGGGGTTCGATGCCTTGTTGGAAACGATATTCCGAACAATGCAGGATCATTATCGACTATTAATGTTCGAGCCCCCAAGGGATCGATACTCAATGCAGAACCACCTTGTGCAGTTTCTGCACGTCATGCGATCGGGCAAATGCTTCCTGATGTTGTGATTGGATGTTTAAGTCAAGTCCTAAAAGATCAAGTTCCTTGCGAGGGTGCTTCTTGTATATGGAATCCGGTATTGATGAGTTCTCCTATCGCGAGTAGAAATTTTGATTCACCGCCTTTTGTCATCAATCCAATCTTCAATGGTGGTACCGGCGCGAGGAATGGTAAGGATGGATTGTCGACAACGGCGTTCCCTTCAGGGGTGCGTACCACTTCAACCGAAGTGAATGAGGTTACTTCCCCATTGATCTTTTTGAAACGAGAATTTTTACCTGATACCGGGGGACCGGGGCAGTTTCGAGGTGGGTTAGGGCAAGTGATCGAAATTCAACATATGCATCGAGCACCCTTCGAGATTTCGAAAATGTTTGAAAGAGTACAACATCCTGCCCATGGAAGAAAAGGTGCTGGACCTGGTAGTCTTGGTCGAGTTTATTTGAAAGACGGTGAGGAATATGCAGGTAAAGGTAAGGAATATATTCCGTCGGGGGCAACTTTGGTTATGGAAACTCCTGGTGGAGGCGGTCTTGGTAAACCAACTGATAGGGATCGAAAATTAGTTGAGAATGATTTGATGGAAGAGTTAATTTCCGCCGAGCAAGCAACATCCGTGTATCAATTTCATGGCTCAGTGGACAAGGAAAGCGGCTAATGGTGCCCGAGGCCGGAATCGAACCGGCACGGAGTTACCTCCGAGGGATTTTCTTACCACTACGACTTTCGCCGCCGACGTAATCCATCGTTTGTGGTCTGGACTTTCTCTTCACCTCATGAAGGTGAGGGGGAGCCGTCAAGTCTCTACACTTTCAACACGTTTAACAAAACGCGACGCTTAGCTCGGGATTGCCAGACTAATGTCCAAGGTTTCCCCGAATTTGACTCCATTCACGTCAGCTGTTGCCACCTGAGTGCTCAAATTTTGGTTTAAGTCCCTTGCGTCTACCTATTTCGCCACCCGGGCATCGAAACAATATTGTACGAAATCAATGTCTTACCATGATAAATGATTGGAATTTTTAAATTTGATAAACAAGGTGTTCTAACTACGCTGCATCCTTACGTATTCGTCCATTTGCTGACGAGCAGCTAGTGCCCCGCTTTGCTATTTTGAAATGATAATAGCACGTGCTAGGTCTATAAATGACTGAAGCGAACAATTTTTCTCAATTGCACTACGGGATTCCCTTAGTTATCCTTCACAAACAGTGTCCACGGTTCAGACTTGCCAAACATAACTGGACGATACATCTCTTCGACGTGTGTCGGTATCGCCGTAAATTCACCCGGCGCGATCACCTGACCAACCCATTGTAAATGGTATCTGCCACGACTAATTCGTTCAGCGAAATAACGGACGTTTTGTAAGCCCAGTTCATGGTAGCTAAAAGCCCATCTGCCCGGCGATGCGTCTTCAAAGCCCTCAAACCACTGACTTGTTGGCAAGACATACTGCCGCCCACGAGACGCGTCAAATCGAGATGCGGTACCTAATTCGTAATTAACCGGTTCTAATCCACCTGGTACGGTGTCATCTACCACGACAAAATAGCGGTCGAATCTGTTGTTCAAGTACAAATTGACCAAAACGATTTCGCCCTTCTTGACATGATCTCCCGGTTGTAGGATATGTGCTTCTTGATTACGATAGACAACATATTCTCGATGGATTTCGAAACCTGAGTAACGATTGAGATTCTCGTCTGCAGTAGTCAGATACGATAACTCGACGTTATAAAATGCGGTACCTTTGCCTTGACGACTGATACCGATAGTCCCATGGGTGCCCAACATTTCAGGGAGCAGTGAGTATCTTTTTTGTAGCCGAGTCGTTTCTAAGTTAAACTGCCAACCATCAGCAATACGAGTGGTTGTCCCTAAGTTTTGACTACTTAAATCCGCCGTAGCAACAAATTCTCCCACTTGCGAACTCATGAAGTCAGAAAACTTCAGCATCGCTTGCGTACAGAAAACGTTATCTTGTGTACTCATCCAATGCGGCAAACTGTTCCGGACGTAACGAACCGAGTTAGCCAATTCTTTTAACTCACCAAGATCCAGGCCGGGTAGGGAAAATTCGGACAGTTTTGTTAACGATTCCAAGATTGAACAAAGCGATCGAGTATCTGAATGCAGTAAACGGATACCACTTGAAAGTGGTACATATTCAATAAACTCCACCACACCATCGACTAGTGAGCGGTGGTTCATAATTCGCGTAAAAATCTCGTCAATTTGTTGTAGTTTCGGATCTATTTCCAATGTTGCGAGTAAGTATTGAGATAATCCGAATAAATCCATTTGTTCTAGGTGTTCAGAATGTGCGATGAGTTCTCGCTCACTAAGTTCACCAGTCGTCGCTAGTGCATGAAGAACTACCGCGCCAACGGTTGCTTGGAAGTGACTTAACAATTCCTTCTCTTCGTTCGGGGTACGATAATCAAGATCTTTGGAATCCCAGGTCATGTAATCACGTAAGAAGCCGGCCAAATCGTGTTTGATCGATTGAGGTATGTCGTGTCCTGCTTCCGCTAACCAGGCAAAAGCAATCAGGGTGTAAGCGGACAAATAAGGACTAACGTTAGCGTCCGTTGGTTCAAAAAATGCCATTCCGCCGTTTGGTGCTTGATAGCTGATCGCTTCGTCCAAAACTGTTGTGATTATCTCTTCGGCATCTGACCATTGAATACCGTGTTCGCCACCTTTGTCTTCGATTCGCAAATACTGCATCGCCAATAGGGCGCGTGTGAGTCGTTGTTCCCAACAAGGATAGCGGTAGTCGCGTATATAGCGAAATACGCCATCCAAATTCACCCGTTCATCGGTCGCGAGCGAGAATGTCAACTCACCGTTCTGATCCACTAGTTGCTTTGGTACCTCAAACGGAATCGACGTCAAATCCCCCTCCAATGTACCATAAACAACACTTGATACGGGAAAACGGCTCGAACGTACAGGGATATTCATCGCTAGAGCATCCATATCGCGACGATCTCCCGCGCTAGCGACTACAGAAATTTCTCCAAAATTTTGGTAATTATGTAAGTCAATCGGTGAATAATCAGCTTCTACAAAGATAGTAACTAACTTCCGTTCTTTAGGAGCAAACCGTAATCTCTCACGATAGGAGTTCTCTCCCTCTGTAGATAGTTGCCCTGTTGCATGTAATTCCACTGTTAAGGTACGATGTCGATTAGCCCGATTGTAAATTGATGCACCGATGTGAAATTTATCACCTTCTGTTACAACATTAGGGGCAACGGCACGAATCTCAGTGTCTTTGATCGATCCAAAAGTAGTCGAACCAAAACCAAACCGATCATTGATCGAAACCGCCATTACCATCACTTTCCAACTCGTCAAATTGTCTGGTAGTTCGAATTCAAGGTTCGTTCGTTCACCTGTAGCAATAACCGAAGGTTTCCAATAGGCAATTAACCGATCGACTCGACGTGTCTCAGAGTTAGCCAACTTCTCATTTAAATGCGGATCTTCGTAGGGCCCCACCATTGAGTACATTATTCCTCCGCGATCCCGGAAAGAAGTCTTAGTCTTGGTGATCGTTCGTGATGTGTTCATCAACTTCTCAATCAAACCGTAAGTTTGTACTCCATTAACATCGATATCCCAGATCTTCTTTGTGGGGTCGTAATAATCTTCACCACCACCACTTAAATCCAACAAAGCCTCGTCGACCACAGCAATCGCATACTCCACAGGTATCGAACGTCCATAGGGGGATTCACTAGTGATTGATAATTTGACTGTATCTCGCGGACTGTAAGTCTCGCGATCGGTTGCTACCGAGAACGTAAACGGGATCACCCGTGGGTCCTCGATCTCGAACTCTGCAGTAGCGATTTGATAAAAATCTCCCTGATAGAAATTTCCGACATGACCCTCCGTAGTTCTCGGTGCCGTGGAAAGAACCGACAATCTAAAGTGCGGCGCATACGTCTCGAATACTTCAAACTCTAAAACTGAATTCACATCATCTAGTCTCACAAGCCATTCATCAAGAACACCACTACGTTCTACGGTGACTAGAATTGGAGACGAGTCAAAGTGGTTCTCAACAGCACATTGAATCAAGTCACCCACTTCGACCTTACTGTTGTTACAGGTCAACTCTAGTTCTACAAATTCCTTGGGTTTCGGTTCATCTAGCCATCCGTGTATGTCGTCAATGGCTTCAATTTGAATACGAGAAAGGTGTGAATAACCTTTCGAATCCACTATTTCAGCTTCAATTCGATATTGGGTTTCTGCAGTCGGTGTGAACTCACATGACGCCTTTTGTGGTTGAGAGATTATTTCACAGTCGAAGACTTCATTCCACTCGTACTCACGGTATCCTGTTTTTTGTTCGCTGCCTTCGTAAACCGTGACCTTTACGACCTTTTCGGCTATTATCTTTTGGTCTTTGGAAACGACCAATACATTAATGGGCCAAGGCTTGTTCACGTGAACTTCTTGGTGGTATCCGACGGAATACATATCGTACCGGTCGGGTCTCTGTATGCCAACAAATTGATCGACACCGTAGTATATAGCCGAAGCTCGTGTGGCGACATGTTTACCTCGATCGCTGGCAACCGCAGTTTCCGAGATCAACTCGCCATAGTAAATTCCACTATCCAGAGACTCGATAACGTAGGTGTTCTCTCCGAATGCGTCTAATTCAATCTTGTCTTCAGCCATTCTTTCGCCATACCACGCAACTGAACTTTCTTCATAGGTCCCACTGCTAAATTTCCAAAGATCGGTATCCACCAAGTCAATGGGTGGTTGTTCGGGGGAAATTTCAACCACAATCTGACCTTTGGCATTGGCATAAGGACCGCCTGCATGTAACTTAGCATCTGTTGTAATTGTTAGCGACTCTCCGCGTTCGTACCTGGTCGCATTGAGTTTTTGATTCACCCGGATAGGGTTGGTTTTAAATTCGAAGACTTCAAACTCACCTCCATTTGCGATTCGGATCCCCTCCGTCCTCGACCTGCGAGCCTTATAACCAACATGTGAACACACAGTTGAGAGCGGTTTGAGGGGATCGTATACCAAAATCAACTGATACTCTCCCAATGTCGTGCGGTCATTCAATTTAAACTTCGCGTGATATGCTCCAAACTCGTTCAGAGAGAGAGAGTCGATTTCGTAAGTACGATCTTCCGGACCATCAACGCAAAGACCGAAGTGGCCTGCTTTTGGAATCACCCTTTGTTCGTCGTATTTTCGACGAACATATCCTTTGACCTGAACAGTATCACCGCGCCGGTACAACTTCTGTCCAGTTGTTGCCCAATGATCCACATCCTCGTCAAAATCTATACGGTAAGGTCTTTGCAAAAGGTAACTGTAGGAGAGTGGTAAAAACGCTAGATCTTCATCCTTGTTTATACGTACAAAATAGCTGATAGCTCGATCCCAACCTGGATCAAAGGTTTCGAAGCCTGGTAAGACTAAGAGACCGTTACCATCTGTCGACCCGGAGTAAATCTTAGCTTGAGGTTCGAAAAAGTCAGCCATGGTACTTTCGTAGAAGTCGACGGTTGCATTCGCAACAGGTTCCCCGGTCTGCAAATCCAAAACCCACGCAACACTTCTGTATTCACCCAATTTGTAAAAGACCGAATATGGAGTAACCTGAGCAAAGAAATTTTCTTCTAGTTGATCGACTGTCCCAGCAAATCTTGGTTTACTGACAATTTTCCCGCGCATGACTCCCGAGGACGAGTCTAGCGCATCTCGTAGACCAAGAAACTGTATTTCCTCAACATCGTTTTGATCAGGGCTTGGGCGAGTGAATGTTTGATCTTTCCGAACTCCATGCAAATCAATGGTATCGTAATTTATTGTGATGTCGTCTACATTTTGAAGATACATCTTTGGGTCAAACCTAGTGTGAGTAGCCGCGACTAAAGTAGTTGCCTCCAAACTCACTTTAGGTGCAAGACGAGAGGTTCGAATAGCAAATTCATTAAGTCCGACCAACGGTCGCCCGAAACCATCGTACACGGGTAAAACACTCGGATATATATCCTCAAGAGCTACCTGAGGAGGTTCTGGAGCGACTACGAATTGATAGGTCTCATTGGGGGCAAATTCTCCTTTTACCGTGTAATGTATACCTTCAAAACCCTCTAGGTTGGGGGTATACCAATTGCGATACCCAGAGTCATCGACTAGGCTAGTGGATGGTTGGGTCTGAACGTAATCAAAAATTTCGCTCTCTGCAAACCGAGAACTGAAAGTGAGGATAATCGGTGACGAGATACTACAATGGGGAATGTCAGGCTTACCGGCTTCGAAATACAAAACATTTTCAAACACGTCGTGACAACCAAATCCTAGCAATCGAAACTCATCGGCGTAGGTAGTAATCGAAGGATCGAATACCAAGCGTTCTTTCGACTTCAGATTACCGGTCGCTCCTGCTACACCAGACGCCAATACAACAGAGACCTTCGAACTAGGTGAAAGCAGCTCATCAGGCAGCAGTAGTACGGCGCGCCCCCGTATAAAATCATCCGCATTCAGATACTCTCTCTCAGTCCCAAAATAGTCGTCGTTGAGAGTCGATCTGAACTGCCGGTCATCTCGTTTGATTGAGGTAGGTATGGTCCGGCCAGAGACTTCATCGAACAGAAAGACTTTATTATGAAGTTCATCGCGTTCAATGTCCTGGTTGAACCAAACTGTTATGATTGGTTGAGTAGGAGAGATCCATGAAACGAGGCTGGCCCTCCAAATAGCAGGTGTAATTGTCTCAAACACATGAACGTATTCTTGTTCGAGAGTTTTACCACGTGGTGTCTGAATTCCTGGAAGTACAGTAACCTGATACCTGGTCGATACCTCCAACGTTGCATCGCTTTGTAAATCACACTTTAACGTGTTCAATTTCACCCAATTCCACTCGCAATCGAGCGCTGGTTCAACCTCAACTGGAACGACATCATCGATAAAAATCGAAGCACCGAGTGAGACTATATTTTGATTAAACTCTATCGTAATCTGATCGGTAGTTTGAACCTCGGAACCCGTTGGGTAAATTGCTCGGACTTTTAAAGGTTTATCTGTAGCATTGCTTTGTGCATAGAGCCCACAGGACAGGATTCCAATAACTATCAAAACCAAAAATTTCATTGCCATAGGTGCTTCCTTAGACTAGAATGTAATGTTCAATGCTCAACAGTCAATGTCCAGGATTCTGATTTACCGAACATAACTGGACGATACATCTCTTCAACATGTGTCGGGATCACCGTGAATTCACCAGATGTGATCACTTGGCCAATCCACTGCAAATGATACTTTCCTCGCTCTAGTTCTTCGGCAAAATAACGTACGTTTTGAAACCCTAGTTCTCTGTGTCTAAAACCACGTATATCATATAAATCCCAAAACACATTTGAAATAGTGTAATCTGCCCAAACTCTGCGGGCTAGTCGAAAATCTTCATAAAATTTACTCGACGGCAAGATGTCATCGACATCTTGAGAATCCATAAACCGAGATTCGGTTCCTAGTGCAAAATTGACTGGTTCGATTCCACCCGGTACCGTATCGTCAACCATAACAAAAAACCGATCGGACTTATTGTTCAAATACAGATTGACATAGATGATATCGCCTCTTTCTACGGAATTTCCGGGATTGAGAATAGAAGTTTCTTGACCTCGAAGTACGACATACTCACGATGGATTTCAAAACCAGAAAACCGATTTAGATCGTCGTCAGCTTTGCTCAGATACGACAATTTCACATTGTAAAACGCGGTACCGTTTCCTTGGCGTGCGATATCAATTGTGCCATTGGTACGTAGTAACTGCGGTTGCAAGGAAAATCGAGTCTGCAACTTTGTGGTCTCGGCGTTAAACTGCCAAGCATCGGCAATGCGCGTAGTTTGCCCAGTATCCTGTCTACGTAAATCAACAGTAGCAAAAATTTCGTCGAAGTTGCTACCAACAAAATCCGAATACTCGAGCATCGCATTAGTACAAAAAACATTGTCTTGTGTACTCATCCACCGTGGCAAATTGTCCCGTGCATATCGTACAGCGTTTGCTAACTCCTTCAATTCTCCAATATCTATACCCTGGGTAGTCTTTGCGGACATCACGGTTAATGCTTCAAGTACCGAACAGAGAGATCTAGTGTCTGAATGTAACATGCGCACATACGCTAAAGGAACTGCGTTCTCTCTGAATTCCACTGCCCCGTCGACCAACGAACGATGATTCATAATGCGTGTGAAAATTTTGTCGATCAAAGGCATAGTTGGATCGACTTTCAATGCCGCGAGCAGGTAATGTGACAATCCAAATAGATGTAGTTGATGGATCTGTTCGGAGTAAACATCTAGCTCAGCTACTCCGAGTTCACCAGAAATCGACAGTGCATGTAAAAGCAAACTACCGATAGTTGCTTGATATCCTGAAAGCACAGTCGAATTTTGTTCTGAAGGCCACCCATACTCATCAGTCAAATCCGACGCCAAATACTCTTTCAGATATCCAATCAATTTTTCGTTGACTTTGCGAGGCACGTCATACCCAGCTTCTGCTAACCAAGCAAAGACAATGGCTGTATACGCCGACAAGTACGGTCGAGCTGCATCATCCCGAGGGGCGAAGAAAGCCATACCTCCATTGGGTGCTTGATGATCGACCGCTGCTGCTAGAAGCTGACCGATGATTTCTTGTGCTTCATGCCACTCGACACCGTGCTTGTCCCCCTCAGCTTCAAGACGTAAATAATGCAATGCCAAAACCGCTTTCGTCAAATGTTGTTCCCAACAAAAATACGGGTAGTCTCGGACGTATTGAAACACCCCGTCGAAATTGACTTTTTCTTCAGTGGTTAAAGAAAGGTTTAATTCTCCGGTTTGATCAACCAATTTTTCCGGTACTTCTAAAGGAATGGACGTTAAATCCCCGGTTAGAGCTCCATAAACGACACTCGAAACGGGAAAACGACTGGTTCGTACCGGAATGCGGACATCAAGTGCATCGTGATCATGGCGATCACGTACACGGGCGACAAATCTAATTTCCCCTGTTTGTTGCAAATTCTGAAAGTCCACTGGTAACTCACCTGCAACTAACGGAATGGTCACAACTTTACGCTCCTGTGGGTCAAAGCGAATTCGTTCTCTAAATTCACTGTTGACGGTGTCTGCAAGCAACCCATCAGCGCTTAATTCGACTAATAAATTTCGTTCACGATTGGCGCGATTGTAAATGGATGCACCAACATGAAAAGTGTCTCCTTCTGTCACTACGTTGGGTGAAACTGTTCGAATTTCAGTATCCTTCACTGAATTGAATGTGGTCGAAGCAAATCCAAATCGATCATCAGTCGATGCTGCCATTACAACCACTTTCCAACTCGTTAAGTTGTCCGGTAACACAAACTCTAGTTCAGCTGGTTCGTCGGTCGCGATCACCGAAGGATTCCAGTAAGCAATAAACTTATTTACGCGCCTTGTTTTCGAGTCGGTCGTTTTCTGAAAGGATTTAAGTTCACCAGAAGCACGCAGACCACTTCCAGTAGCTACTATTTCCTCCATTGAAGCAACCCGGTTTATGACTCCTGAAATAGTCTCGCTAGACCTTTTAACCAACTTCCGCACTGAAGTCTTCAGCAGGTGGATCAAACCGAAGGTCTGAACGAGGTCAGTTCTGACTGACCACTGCTTCTGAGTAGGGTCGTAATACTCTTCACCAGCTTGACTCAAGTCCATCAGAGCTTCGTCAATGACAGCAACAGCATACTCTACCGGTGTTGTTGTTTCCCCCTTAATGGTTAATTTCACCGTATCTCGAGGACTGTAGGTAGACTTATCCGACGACACACTGACCTCTAACGGAATCAATCGCGAATCTTCAAGCTCAAATCTGGCACTCGCGAATCGATAAAAACTGGAATATTTTTGATCGCCGGCATCAAGTCTGGCGATGGCAATAACTGAGAGTTTGAAATGGGGGGCGTAAGTTTCTGCAACCGAAAACTCAATAACTGGTTTTCTAGGATTTAGCTCAGTAATCCATTGATCGACAATACCTGCCCGTTCAATCGTCACGAGAACCGGTGTCGAATCAAAATAGTTCTTAACTTCACATTTGATCACATCGCCAACTGCAACTTGCTGAGAATTACAGTGCAACTCGAGCTCGACCCTTTCTTCTTCACGTTCAAGTTTACGCTCAATTGCGACGAAGTGGACTTCAGATTGGTGTGGATTTCCCTTGGAATCTACAATTTTGGCTTGAACTTTGTAATAGTTTTCCGTGCGTGGGGTGAAGTCACAAGATTCTGCTTGTTCGGTTGAAATCACCTCGCAGTCAAACACTCGATACCAAGGATAGCTATAGTCTGATCTTTGTTTGCCGCGCTGATAAACTGTAATACTGACGGCTTTATCGGGTACAATAGCGTTATCTTTCGAAACCACCAATACGTTGATAGGCCAGGGCTCGCCGACTGGAATGCGTCGATTGATTGGATACCAGTAGTTCGAACCAGCCGGTCGTCTAATGCCTACAAATTGATCGACTCCGAAATACGGTACCGAAGAACTGACCGCGACGTATTTGCCACGATCACTCGCGACTGCTGTTTCCACAGTGATTTCACCATAGTAAAAGTCACTAGTGAGCGATTCAATGGTGTATTCGTTGAATCCTTTAGAATTGAGTTCAAACTCATCGAAAACGATATTAACTTCCCGCCAATAGGTCCTATCGCTGCCATAACGTCCCGCACTGAACTTATACTCGTAATCATCATCTACCTTAACCGGTGGAGTCTTCGACGTAATTGATACATGTACTCGACCGGGGGCATTAGCATACGGATCACCCGCATGTAATTCAGCAGTTGTGGTAATGAGCATGGCGTCTTCACGGTCATAATGTGCTGCATCAAATGTTTGGGTGACACGAATGGGATTGGTTTTGAATTCGTGAACTTCAAACTTGCCGCCTACTCTGAACTGAATAATTTGAACATTTTTGTCCTCGTCTTCATAAGGAACTGAGTCCGATCTTGCCAGTTCCAACGCCGAGTAAACGTCTACTTCGTCATAGTCTCTTACCGCTACCCTACAGACTTCCGCTAAGGACGAATCCGGGGCGTAAACCAGCACAATTTTGTATTCGCCTAACGTCGTCTGCTTGTTCAACTTGAGAATCGCATCATATGCACCAAACTCATTCACCGTGACATCGTTTATTTCGTACTCGTGTTCTCTTGGTCCGCTGACACAAAGGGCAAAGTGACCTTCTTGAAGAATTTCCCTCTGTTCATAGCGATCGCGACGAACATAACCCTTGATATGCACCGTATCACCCGGCTGATAAAGTTTCTGAGAGGTTGTCGCCCAATGATCAACATAGTCAGTGAAGTCCATCCCTGAGAAACCAAACTGATAGTCATCTACCACAGGTAGGATTGCCTGACCATGGTCCGTTTCAACGTGCAAAAAGTACGCGGTACATTCACGATCCTCGTCACATTCTTCATCCAAGTCATGATCGACTAAGTCCCAATTAGGATCGAACGTTTCAAAACCGGGCAGAACAACAACACCATCTGTGTTTGTTGTCCCCATCATAATAGCTGAATCTGATTTAGAGAGCTTGGTCGAAACACTCTTAAAGAACTCGATTTCCGCATTAGCGACGGGTTCACCCGTTTGAAAATTCACAACCCACGCTAAAGTGCTGAGTGCACCTACTTTGAAGAAAACTGAATAGGGTGTTGCTTGAGCAAAAAAGTTATGTTCTAACTTTTCTTGCCGATATTCAAACATTGCACTTCCGACAATAGTGCCATACATTACACCTGAAGCAGAACGAAGAGCTGATCTCAGGCCCAACGGTTGCTTTTGAACAACATCGATTTGATCGAGGTTCGGTAGTTGTAGCGTCTGATTTCGAACGACACCTTGTTCGTCGAACAAGTCATAAGTAACCGATACATCTTCCACGTTTTGTAGAGAGAGCAATGGGTCATAAGCGTCAGCAGAATCGACGACTAACGGATAACGAGTCAAAAATATGCTAGGAGAACGATGAGCAGTTTTGAACGCGATTTGATTGGATCCGATTAGGGGTCTTCCAAATCCATCTTTGAGATCTGCAAGCGACGACTGGTTACCCCCTTCTACTGATTGCGCAGGTTCCGATTTAACTTCTAGGAGATAGTTGGTATCTGGGGCTAGTGTACTTTGATGGCCATATCGTGAACTAGGGAACCTTGGTCCTAAACGCGGATAAATATTGATATCTGCATTGGGTTGGAGCTGAACATAGTCACTAAATCTGATATCGCCGAGAAGTGACGAGAACTCTAACGAAATTGATCTCTGGACAGCACATAGAGAATCTAATGTTTGATCAATTTCAATATATAGTGGTTCACCGTGGATGTCTCGACAATGGAGTCCCAGCAAACGAAATTCCTCCGCAAACGTGGTAATCGATGTATCAATAACTGAACGTTTTGTTGATTTTAGTTGACCCGAAGCGCCTGAAACCCCTGCCGATAACACAACCGAGACTTTTGATTCGAAAGATAAGTTCTCGTCAGGTAGAACCATCACCGAATCGTCTTGCGTAAACCGACGTTTATATAAATAACGTTTCGAACGACCGAAGTAATCGTCTCTAAGACTCCGTTCTAAATCATATGAATGCTGCTTTATTGTGGTTGGTATTTCTTTACCAGAAACTTCATCGTAAAGGTACACGTTTCCGAGTAATTGTTCCCGGGTAAGTTCTTGGTTGAACTGAACTTTTAAGATTGGTTGATTCGGAGACATCCACGAGACTAGGTTAACGCGGTGAATCGCAGGTGTGATTGTCTCAAATACATGTACGTGTTCTTGCTCAAGTGATTGACCTCGGGGCGCTTCAATTCCGGGAAGCACAGTTATCTGATATCTGGTGGATGGAGCAAGTCTGGAATCAAACGGTAACTCGCACTTGAGAGTGTTCAACTTAACCCAATTCCATTCGCACTCGAGAGTTGGTTCAATAATGATCGGTACCGTATCGTCAGTAAACATTGATTTACCAAACGATATCATGTTTTGATTAAATTCAATAGTAATACTATCGCCTAAAGCTACTTCTGTCCCCGTTGGGTAAACAGCACTCACCCTTAAAGGCTTATCGGGACTACCGGTTTGTGCATATAGGCCAGAAGCAATGATTCCGAAAAAAATCAAGAGTAGTCTTTTCTGTGTCATGACAGTCCCCCTCAGAGGTTCCTATTTGTTCGTTCCGTATGTACAGTTTTGTCATTCCGAACTGGATTCAGAGTTTTAAGTACCTGAAGCAACATGTAATTGGTTTGAGCGTTAGCGCTACGAACTTTCAGCATCAATCACTTGTTTCGTGTCTTTTTTCCGATATAAGACCAGTTCAGAGAAACATCCACAATTATGTCTTAAAACGGTTTCCCCACAAACAAAAAATGGAATTACTTTATGTTGACAATTCATTTTATCGACTTTATTTACGTCCTGTGACCATAAAAATGTTTCTATGGGAGAGCAAATTTTGTTACATTTCGTTGTAAGGATCTGATTTACTACCTTCGTATTGACCGAGTAAACAATGTTAAAGAAAAGATCTCAACGTGCGTCGAATTTACACTATTCCGTCTGTTACATTGATCTTATTGGTCGACTCACTTCAAGTATTCGAAGTATGTGAATGTTTGATTGCTAAAATTTTTGTCCTTGAGTAGAGGTTTGAAATCTAGCCCAGGTGTTGGAATTGGCAGACAAGCAGGATTTAGGTTCCTGTGCCTTCGGGCGTGAGGGTTCGACTCCCTCCCTGGGCACCACTAACAGACGGTGTGTTCATCCTTGACAATCCATACCGAACGATCTGTACTTGTTTGTTTAGATGGCATTGATTCCTCCCAAGAGGTTCATTTTTCGATTGCTGGACTATCTTTGGTTTTGGGTGAGGTCGCCGACTTTTTCGCCGGATTGAGTACATCAGAACAAGCAATCGTACCAGGTAATAATCCGGCGCGGCAGCAACAGTTCGCATCAGGACGACGCGTGGCTAAGTATGCTTTGCGACAACTAGGGAATCCGACTGAAGAAATCCTGAAACTAGATAAACGTCCCAAGTTTCCGACTGGTACGGTCGGAAACATTGCTCATTCTAAAAGCTTAGCGTTCGCTGCTGCCGGTAAAAGTGAAGATTTCTTAGGGATCGGAGTGGATATCCTTCCGGTAAATGCCGTGAGCTCGAAAGTCGCTAAAAAAGCGTTATTGGATGAAGAGCGGAAGGTGGTGTCAATGCGCGGCGATCCAAATCTGAACACGGCTTATTTTTGTGCAAAAGAAGCTGTCTATAAAGCTGTACACCCTCTGACTCTAGAGTCTTTAACGTTACCTGATGCCCACGTAGATTTCGATGAAGCCGCACATACTTTCAAAGTCCGTTCGACAACAACACTACGTTCTACGAAATTGGTAGAAACGGGGCTAGGTTTTTTTCGTGAGGTGGCGGGACATTGGCTAACCCTTTTTGTGGTTAAACGTTAACCGTTTTGATTAGTTTGTGCTAATTCTTTGAGGATCTCTCGCCGGATTACTCGTTTAAATATTTTCTCTGAACCGGTCCTCGGAAGTCGGTCGTAGCGTATCCAAACTCTTTCGGGGACTTGAAAGGAGGCTAGTCTGTTGCGCGCCCATTCTTGAACGCTTGCCGCTGTGAGAGCGGATTCTTTTGCAACACAGACCACTGCACCGACGACTTCTCCGAGACGTTCATGCGGTATACCAATAACAGCACATTCCAAAATGTCACCGTGTTCATACAGCACTGATTCCACTTCCTGACAGCTAATGTTTTCACCACCGCGAATTACTATGTCTTTTTTTCGATCGGTTATGTACACAAAACCCTCTTCATCGACGTAACCGATATCGCCAGAACGAACCCAACCGTCAGATATTGCTCGTGCAGTTGCCTCAGGGTCTCTCCAATAACCCGAAAAATTCATGATTCCCCAAATTGAGAGTTCGCCTTCGTTTCCCGGACCCACATCATTGCCATCTTCATCTACGGCTCGTACTTTGCAGATAGGAGGAATTGCACGACCACAACTTTTCGGACGTTGAGCGAAGTCCGATCCACTGATGTTAGCGCCATAACCCTGAGTTTCCGTCATACCCCAACCAGTCAATTGACCACCTTTGCACAATTTTTCATCGATTTGTTTGGAATGTTCGGGTGCCATGGGAGCACCACCACCACCAGCACTATGCAAACTGCTTAAGTCATACTTATGCAAATTAGGCGATTGAGTGAGTTCCCAAGACATAGTAGGAACACCATTAAACGAGGTGAGTTTCTCATCTTGAATGATGCGGAGTGCTTCATCGACATCCCATTTATACATTCCTACTAGTTTTCGCCCACCACGAAACGAAGTGAGCATTTGCACAAAAAGTCCGGTTACGTGAAAGAGAGGCACGGAGAGGATGCTCGCTGGTGGGTTTTCAAGTTCTTTCGAAGTTTCCGGTCCGCCAAAACGTTTACGAGGGTCTGGAAGATCGGTTGTATTTAAGCCTTGTGCTTCCATTTCCAGTTGCTGCGCGCGCCAATTTATGATTGCACCAGCTTCCCAGCCTAATAGGGCACTAACGATTGCTCGATGATTTGAAAGTACTCCTTTTGGGTGAGCAGTCGAACCAGATGTAAACAACAACGTCGCCGGTTCGTGTCCGGGGATATCCAGTTCCGGCATCTCGGTGGACGCAGTTCTTAGCCATGATTCCCATGGAATTGCACCGACTTGTGGCTGCATGCGAACAGTGATAAGTTTGAGATTTAAGCCTTCAATCAAATCTTGAATTTTGGTGTATCTTTCGTAATCAACTATCAAATACTCCAACCCAGAGTCTTTAATTGCAAGAATTGTTTCTTCTTTCGACCACCAAGCATTCAGTGCCGTCGCTACACCTCCAATCGCGGTAATTCCCATGAACGCAAATATCCACTCAGGGAAGTTTCGACAGTTTATACCGATGCGATCTCCTTGTTTAATCCCTAATGTCAGTAATGTATTGGCTACCCTAGCAGCTTCAGCCCATGTATCTTCGAATGTGTATCTTTCTTTTTGAAAAACGTAAAAGTCATTTTTGGAGAATTGCAGTCCGGCGCGGAATACTTCCAGTAGATTTTTAGGTGCCTTTGCAAACCCGACGTAATCGACCTCATCGACTTTGATCGTAGTGGTTTCGTATAGTTCACCTGGAGCCGTGATTTCGGCGATAGCCTGTAGGTAATTTGCGTTCACTTTTTAGCTTCCAAAAATTTCGCAACATTGTATATTCCACAGAACAACTTTGTGAATTATGAGTTAAGAGAGTGCGTTAAATAGATTCTGTAACATTCTAGTAAAATGATATGTTAGATACTTCAATTTCCTGATTGCGATTTCTGGTAATCTATACTTCTGAGTAATAAATCACTGAATATTCGAATGTTGACACCGCGGACACCACCACCGCCGAACTACTACGTCGACAATCTCTGTAAGTTATTGCACCACACAGTCCGTCAGTATCAGGACCTTCTAAACAAAGAAGAGCTGGAAGTTGCTTATAGCATATTTAATCTTTCGACCGATGCGATACGTTTGTTTGCGCGGATATTGAGTCGAAAGGGACCAGTTTACTTTATCAACAAACTCAATTATTCTGAAGTAAGAAATCGAGATAACGCCCTTGAAGAGATAGGGAAGGCCGGTTTGCTTAGTTTCAACGATGAGATACCTGTTGAAGAATTGTTAACAACACTTACGAAATCTCAAATCTCAACTATTTTCTCAATTCGCGAGTTAAGTAAAGATAAATTCTCAATGATCTCCGAAGTTTTGGAAAAACACAGCGCTACTTCGATTCACACTTACTTAACTGAGCAGGTTCGCTGGATTACCCTTTGTGTAAGCGAGGTTCTTGAGAAATACTCTCTATTGTTTTTTGGTGATCGTTACCACGATCTTTCGTCTTTTGTTGTTCGTGACTTAGGAATTGTTCGATTTGAAAACTATGATGTCGACAAAAGTGTCCGACAATTTGATTCGAGAAGTGAGTTGGATTTGCTCTTTGAGTGGTCGACTTGGGGTAGTGCGATAGATGAAATTTCAGAACGCAACGAGACGCCAGACTTGTGGGAATATGTGGGTAAACTCGAAGAAATTCAGCCTAACAGATTTCTTGAACGATTACGCTCAAAACTCTTGAATCAAATTGGTAAAAAATACGAACGCAATCGTGATTACGAGCTCGCGACTGCAAGTTATAGACTGTCTTCTTTAGCACCAGCACGTGAAAGAATATCGCGCATTTTTCACAAATGCAAGTTGTTCGAATTGCGAGACGAGATGTTGGCACGCATCAGTTCGGAGCCTTGGAACAAGGAAGAAGAACTATTCGCACAGCGATTTCCACGCAGAACGCCGCAGTCAAGTCGATATGAAGAGCATGTTCACTCTGTTGATGACAATCGTATCGAAAATCCCGAACAAATCGCGATCGAGCATTTTGAACAACAAGGCGCAAACGCGTGGCACTTTGAGAATACTTTATCGACGATGTTGTTTGGAATTGCTTACTGGGACTGGATCTATGCACCGATTCCAGGAGCGTTCACAAACCAATTTCAGATTGGACCGCGCGATCTATACTGGTCCGAGTTTTTTAAAGTGCGACACCGAAGCTGTGTCGATCCGTTAGCAAGTCCTCACCAATTGATCACACGTATTCAATCCACAGCGAAATTGAAATGGGGGATTGCTAACCCGTTTGTTGTGTGGAACGTTTTTACGCCTCAATTACTCAGTTCTGTCGTCGTGGCATTGGGAACAGTTCAAATTCAAGCTTTGCTAAAGATTTTCATTTCTGATCTTCGGCAGTTTCGTTCAGGGTTTCCAGATTTAATGGTGTTGCATAGCGACGGAACTTCAGAATTTGTTGAAGTCAAGGCAGCGCGTGACCGAGTTCAACGCAACCAGCATCTCTGGTTGACAGAACTTGTCGATTCAGAACTGAATGCCTATGTTTTACGATTGGTTTCATAATCATGAAAACTATCGCAGTATCAGTTACCGAACTCGCTAGCTTCGTCCACCGTCGGGGCGATATAGATGCTCGACGAGAGGAATCGACCGACATGACTGAAGGACTACAGGTGCAGCGTAAATACCAAGAGATGATGTTGAAAAAGTTCAAAAATTATCAGACCGAAGTGCGTTGCAAAGACCGATATAAGAGTGATGGGTTCGAATTACAAATTCAGGGGCGAGCGGACGGTATGATGCTTGAACCTAATGTATTAGTTGAGGAAATTAAAACAACACGCAAGAATATAGAAGATTTTTATCGTGTAAATGGTTTGGTGCATCGTGCGCAGGGGACGTTGTACGCAGCACTGTTATTAAAAGAGTGTAAGTTCGAAGACTGTACTGTGCGGGTAACCTACCTCAATCCCGATACACTGTCACATCACTCATTTGACGAAAAGATTTCTGTTGGTGAATTAGAGGAATTTCTTTCAAAAACGTGTGAAGTGTACACACAGTTTATTCGAACTCTGCTTGCTAGACTTGCAAACCGCAACGAGCTTGCAAAAAACCAGGAAATGCCATTTACCAACATATCGGACGAGCAACTTAATCTTGCGAGACGAGTGTATATGTCTATTCGAGATAGTGAAAACTTGATGTTTGAATCACCGACTGGTACTGGCAAGACTGTCGCTACTTTGTTCCCATCAGTGAAAGCTTTAGGTGAAAAGTTAATTGACCGTATTGTATTTGCTACGGCGCGGACAACAGGTCAGTCGATTGCCCAAGAGACCATGGAGCAACTTAGTAAATCGAATCCACATCTTCGGGCGGTTACTATAACTGCAAAAGATCGTGTTTGTTTCACTCCGGGTGCCCTTTGTGTTCCCGAACAGTGCGAGTTTGCAAAGGGGCATTACGATCGACTGCCTAAGGCGCGGGAAGACTTACTCAAACGTGCGGTTGCTGATAAGAGAGGGGTAGAGTTGGTTGCGCGGGCTAATCGGGTGTGTCCCTATGAATTGTCTTTGGAAGGTGCAGATTGGTCCGATGTAGTGATTTGTGACTACAACTATGTGTTTGATCCTTTTGTTAACCTGAAACGATTGCAATCTCGCCAATTCCGAAAATTATCGCTACTTATTGACGAAGCCCATAGATTGGGAGAACGGGCGTCAGAAATGTTGTCTGCTTCCCTCAGTGCAAAGTTGTTTACGCAGGTACACGAAAAATTTGCTACACAAACCATCGGTCGTATAGCTCGAAGCATCGCTATTGGGATTGACACGCTTAAGAATCAGTATTTGCAGGACTCGACCGAAGCGATGATCGACATTCCTGATGAGCAGTTTTGGGAGATGTTACGTGCGTTCCTCGAAGCAGTTGAAGAAACGCCAATCGAATCTACTCACGATGTTGTCAATCAATGTTGGAGCGCTACACTACGTTTTAACGAAGGTCGCAATCGCTGCGAAACAGCAGCTTACATTTATCTAATTACCAAAACGGGCGAAGATACCGTGCTACTTTTAAGATGCATCACGCCAGGATCATGGATTAAACAGGTACTAGGGGATTTTCAGAGTACTGTTCGATTTTCAGGTACGTTGTCGCCATTCGAAGTTTTTCAGGAAGGACACGGTGTCGCCGGCGCAACCTCGCGTGTAACGATGCATGCGAATGTGGACCGACTGCGAGTCTTTATCCTTCCACAAATCTCAACATATTTCAAAGATCGGGAAAAGTCTGCTCCTGCGATTAACTCTGTAATTCAGACGGCTGTCCGTAGTTCTGATGGGAACTGGCTAGTAGCCTTTCCTTCATTCGAATATTTGAATCTAGTACAAGTTCCCGAAGAATTTGAATCGACGGTACTCAGACAAAAGACAGAAATGTCCGTTGAAGATCGAAAAGAATTTATTGATCGCCTGAACACACCGAATTCGATATTAGGATTTGTCGTGATGGGAGGAGTTTTTACCGAGTCGGTTGATTATGCCCAAGACGCACTTTCTGGAGTTATTGTTATAGGTCCGGCGCTACCCCCCCTGTCGGTCGAACTGGAAAAAATAAAACAATCGTCAAATTTAGGTTACGAATTAGCATACCGCCAGCCCGGTATGACACGTGTGGTTCAATCAGCGGGTAGGGTAGTTCGAGGGGTACAAGACCGCGGTGTTGTAATCTTGGTCGACCCGCGTTTTAGTCGTGGCGAGTATCAGTCTTACTTTCCTCAACATTGGAATCCAACGATAGTGGACTTAGCTAGCTTACAAAGCGAACTTACTGCATTTTGGGTGCGTACTTAGTCCCTTGGGGTGGCTAAACTAAACGGCTCGCGAAGTCCATCGTTCATCTAAAAGTTGTTCTTTGTTAACTAATTTGTAATCGTTTCGGTTATCGTGGTATCGTTAAACTTCGGTGGGTGTTTGAAGATTCTTGTAGCACCGAAACACCCACAAGCCCTGTAATAGGTCTGTCAAGAAGGGATACCGTCCCCCAGTCCGCGCTTAACGTTTGCAGTTCTTGCTGCCGGTGATATAGCACCTAAACAGGAAGAGTTTGCCCCACCGTTGGCTGGCGATGTGAGCGCGGCATGATGCTGGTTGTCTACACAACCAGTATGAGAACTTACCTGGGAAGCGATAACGCCCTCATTAGCGATAGAAACGAAAAATGGTGATCTTTTTTTCTAGATGCTTTACGACCCGTTAGCGAGCGATTAAAAGGGCGATAAGCATGATGGTAGAAAAGTAGTTTCGTTGATTTACCTCCTGAAACTTGTCGGTAGATGAGTCTGCGGCGTCCCGCATGACAGTGATAAATGATCGTGGAACATGTGTAATACACCGTCCGGTGATGGCAGTAGAATGAGAATTCCGGTGAGCTCTTCGCATACCAAGAACACCGTAAGCTGGTTCAAGAATTCGGCGGCTTTCTGGACTGAAGGGTGTCAGTCAGCACATATTTAAGCGATGATTATACGTATAGTTAAGGACTCGTGCAACCCCGGTCAATTAAGCATCACTGAGGGGGGGGTCGCTGGGGCTGTCCTTTACGATAGATACCACTGCCGACAGGTAGCAGCGGTATCCTGTGCGGAATAGGCGACTGTCGTCGTCACTCCCCAGTGACAACGACCATCACTAGAATCGCAGTGATCTCGGACTAACTGGTTTCATTGCACTGGTGATTGGTTTGATGTTTTTTTTTGTAATACCTGAAATGCTGAAACAAATCCTATTACTAGACACAAGATCCCCATGTACTGAACATAGGAGCTTAATGAAACGTCTTCTATCAAATGGACGATATCATGAGTGTCGTGGAACTCGTTGTTTATTAAAAGCAAAATTCCGAGTATCAATCCAAAAACTAGAGATAGAACAATGTACCATAGAATCGAAAACAGCAAACACCTTATACCGAGCCATAGGTAACTATACCATTTCACGTTTTACTATGCTTGTTCGGAAAAACAAAAAAGGAACGAAATCCATATTTATTGTTTGGATCGCTGCTGAACCACACTGTCGTCCAATATGTCGTCATAACAAGCAAGATTACTCCTATGGTTGAATAAATCACCTTATTCATTTGATTTACATCTCCGGTTGGTATGATCGGAAAAACTGTTAAAAAAGAATAAAAAGTTATGAGGGTTGTTGGAATAACTATTGCACCCAAACAAGCTGCATGAAAAAGTGTCATTCTCATTAGTCTAGGCAATATATCGTTGTTGGTGTTTTTCATATTTTGACTGTTAACGAGGTCCAGAGTTTTGTGTTGGTGGTGCAATTTTACCTTCCGCACAATCTATCTCGTAATTAGTCCAGCTTATACCGCACGCCACTCCTATTGTTCCAAGTAACGCTAGTGATAGACCCGCAGAAGTTAAAGCAGCAGCTATTCCTGCGGCTAAACCGCCTCCTCCGCTTCCTGCTACGAAAGCCGCGATACCAACGACAACTCCAGCTAGTAAAATTATCAAACCCGTAAGTGCTACCCAATTACAATGATTTATATGGTGTTTAATAAGTAAATCGGTTGCTGGAGCTTCCGACCAACATGCAGCTCCTGCGCTACCGTCATAAACTGGGCCGTGATATCCATCTGATTCTCTATCTGCTAAAACGTTTTGATCAACTTTTACGCCTGGAACACCTGCAAACATAAGAATTCCCGCGGCGACGAGCATTAACCTGTAGGCTAATTTAGTGATTGTGTTCATAATTTTCTCCCTTTATGATAGTCAAATCACGGTGATTGAGCAATTTCAACATTCAATAAGTATGTTGAAAGAGAAAGCGACAAAGCTTTTTCAAGTGTGTATTGCACACATATATTTACAAAATACAACCCCCCCCCACACCCGCAATATTTTTGCATATTTATTAACTAAAAAGAAAGATATGCACATATATGCAAATCTTTACCATTCGTTCCTGTAACAAGGCATAGGTCAGAGATCTCTGCGTTTAGTCTAGTTTCTGACGAATGTTTCAAGAATAAGGTAAGTTGACGTTCATTTTCGGAACGCTTAGCGAACGTTCGCTAACTCTCGAAACACACAGTTAAGAAAACGGGATAGAATTCTTAATTTTGCTTGACTACCTTTTCTTTTCCCCTTGGATAAGACTATCGGCTATGTCCGTGCCAGAGTAAGGATTTAGGACGGAAAGAAGCGTTAAACCAAGAACAAAAGGAAATCGCGTGAAAGCGGTCAATCGTTGCGCCAGTTAGCCCAAACCTTTAAGATTCCAAAACGTCAGTGCTTCATTATCTACGTTTAACCGAATCCAAGTTGTAATTCTCTTGGGTGTAGTTATCGCGTTGCCGCCGTACTACAGGTTTGTGCTAACAAAACATATACTGAATCTTGTTGCGATGTTAGTTGTCGTTGTTCTCGGTACTTTGAATTTACACTTGCTCGCACCTTTTATTTGTATAGTGTGAGTGATTTGGCGGATTTCCCAAACGGACCCGAACGACCAAGTATAAATTTATCCGTTTCAACATTTGCGCTAAAATCTGAGTGAACTATTGTTCTAGCGATGCTGTCTGTAGGGTTAACACATTGCCAGAATTGCTATATCACAGTTTTGGGGTATATTTTGAAGTTAAAAACACGACCTGCGTCCAACGTCCAAACCACTCTTCACAATAAATTGCCTATTGAGTTAGAATAGAATTTTCACTCAACAACCATAAATTCGAAATAAACTTAGTTTAGTCCAAGTATGAAAGTACATTATCGATTTCTAGTTTTTCTTGTGATTCCGATTCTCATGATACCTAGCCAGAACTTTGCTTCCTCGGTTGCAAGTTTGGAGGAAGGATATTTGACAATGGTGCGACAACATCGCACCACCATTAGTCGCAGTGAAGACTACACAAATAACTGGTACGCAGCACAAGATATTGAAGACATCGTGAAGCACATGTCGCCATCTGAAATTGCACATATTTTGAACGAATGTTCCAACGTGAATGGTGAATTGTCAAAAACTTGTATCGATGCCTTGGATGCGATTTTTCTGCAACTTCCCGCTAATACACATATTTGGAGTAATGCGTATTTTGATCAACTCAGGTTGGTCGACCGACCAACCTATGCCGACATCTTTCAAAGTCCAGAAAAAGATCTACAAGATGTCAAATCAGCATTAGAAAGTGAAGAATGCTTGGTACATGAAAGCGATGAAATCCGGCCGGAACTGCAACAACAGTGTCATGCGGAAGCATTTACACGAGTACATTTTGTTCAACTAAACTACGAAATTTTCGAAGGAATATACGAAACCTTTCCCGTGTTGTTTGATACCGACAGCGAAAACACGAATAGGTTGTTTCAGACAACTTTCAATAAACCGCCAACCGACCAAACTCCTGAGAAAGAACTACAAGCAAGCCAGGATGCTCCTGCAAGGGATAAACTTTGGGACATTAATCTCCAAACACGGTGGGTTTTAAATCGCTGTAACAGATTGGATCGGTCGAATATTGAGCTTTTGTCACAAGAATACCGCGGTGACATGTTTGTTCGGCGACACAAATTATTGGAAATTGCCGCACGGTTAGGAGAAAAACAAGCATTACTACACGCACTGTTAGCGATAAACTCGAAGATTCCAGCGGTATCCGAATATATCGAAACCAAGTTCAGATGGTTGGATGACTACGACGAGCTGGCCCGAGACTATTCTCCGCTGGTACCCAAGGACCGTACTAACTTGTTTGATTTTGCTTTTGATACATTCCAATCACAACTTATCCAGTACATCAAAACGATGCATCAAGCCAAACAACTTGGCTGGAGCTATGATCTTTCGGCATTCGTTACAGACTTTTGTAGTCCGTTCTATTTGCGAATAAATTGGGGTATTAGAGAGCTTACGTGGCCCGGCGATTGTAGTTGGTTAGTCTACGGGATTAGGGAAGGGAAGAAGTTAACAGGAGCAAGTCTACTTGATTTGCTTGATGAATTCGAACAAACTGCAATCAGTCTCAATGTGTACGAAATCGAAGAAACTCCGGCAGCGGAGACAGTATTCGGCTTTCATGATCTTGAAGGAGATCATGATTACGAGAGAGTTGTGTCGTTAATCCCAGTTTATCCTGAGAAAGCGTTGCGGGATCAAATTGAAGGATTTGCAGAGGTTCGTTTTGGCGTTTCAGAAACCGGTGCAGTCATAGATGCAAGTGTTGTCAACTCGGAACCCGGGGAAACTTTCAATCACGCGGCTCTCGATGCATTACTGATGTCTAGGTATCGACCAAGGATTCAAAACGGTCAACCGGTGAGAACAGACGGTATTCTAAATCGGGTAAGGTTTGTGCTCCAGGAAGCCGAATGACGGACATTTTAGAGTTCGCAATCGACTTCAGTTATTACCCAATTTAGATTGAAATAGGATTCCTTTTTAGGGTTTAGAAAATACAAAAATGACTAAGTTACATTTACAAAAATTCACTGGTTTAGTCTTGATTTTATTGTTCACCGGTATGATGTTTGAGTTTGTATCACAGACTGGTTTGGGATTGCAAATTCAAACAAAAGAAGAACGATATCTAGGCAAGCTACGAAGTCACCGTTCGACTTTTAACCGCAACAACATCGACTATCTACGATCTCAGTATACTGCAAGTCGTATCGATGACGTTGTTGAGTCTCTGACGTCTTCTGAAATATCAAATATTTTGCAAGAATGTCATCAGATTAATGATGATTTGTCTCACGAATGTGTAGAAGCATTAGATTCAATTTTTTTAAATTTTCCTACGAATGTAACGCATGCATCGAATGGATACTTTGATCCTCTGCAATTAGCGAAAAGACTCACTCATGCCGACACGTTTCTAGATCCAATGAGAGATTTGCAACTAGTTAGTTCAGTCTTAGCCACGCCTGAATGTAGATTGGATGAACAGCAAACTATTCGACCAGCCCTGAATCAAAAATGTTCAGCTGACTCACTGTTTAGAGTACATCTAATTGAACTAAATTGTGAGATATTTGAAGAAGTGTTCGCCGGATTTCCAGACCTGTTCAATACTCAAAACGAAAACCAACACGAGATATTTCGGTCTACTTTGGAAGGGGTCAGTCTTGACAAACATACGGATGATGAGAGTGAAGACAAGGACGGTATCAATGCCCGGCGAAGGGCAAGGGAAAAGGATGAGTTCTGGGATGTCGTCTTACACACTCGGTGGATGTTGAAACGTTGCGAGCGTTTAGATCTATCAGAGGTCAGGAGATTTATCGGGGAAAAAAGTCAAAGTATTTTTTACGAAGATAAATTGCACGCTCTAGCGATCCGTTTAGGCAACGAACAAGCATTGCTTCACAACATTCTTGATTTCAATCGTAAATATGAAAGTTTGATGGAGTACTACAAGACTCAATTCTTGTGGTTGTTGGACTACTTACATACTGCGGAGAGTTATCGATGGCCAGTCTCGTTTACAACCGAAGTTCAACCTAGCGTCTTTGACTATATTTATGAGATGTTCCAACAAAGACTAATTACCTATCTACAAACTATGCATCATGCTGACCGGCAGGGGTGGGAATACGATTTGAATACTTTCGCTAGAGAATTCTGTGTGCCGTTTACTGTAATCTTCAATTCGCGAAAGCCTGTTTGGCCGGGAGATTGTAGTTGGCTAGTTTATGGTATTCGAAAAGGTAAGAAAATATCCTCTTCTGAATTAACAGCACGACTTGATGCTTTCGAACGCGCCGCGATCGCGGCAGAGGTGTATCACTTGGAGAATACACCTAGCGCCGAACAAGTTTTTGAGATACCCGATCTTGAAGGAGATCACCTGTACGAAAAAGTAGTCAGTGTAACTCCATACTATCCACCATACGCTCGTATTCAAAATCTAGAAGGCTTTGTAGAAGTTGGTTTTACAATCACTGAAACGGGTGCCATCACGAATGTGCACGTTAAAAGTTCCGGACCAGGCAAAAAGTTCCATCTCGATGCAATGAACGCGGTGTTATTTTCAAGATATCGGCCGACTATTCGCGACGGTCAACCGGTTCAAGAAGATTCGGTCAGTTTAATCATTGAATTTAAGCTCGAAGACGAAGATTGAATTCAAACGCACGCTGGCTACGAAGGCAACGCCGATTAAGGAAGAGAATCGCAATCTCCTTCGTTTCCTACTAAAGGTTTAATCCGACTTGGCTAAATTGTTTTCATTTTGTCTACTAAATACTAGTTCTTTATCACAGCTAATTTGTTCGATTTTGTCGCGATCACTTGTTAATTGGATAGATTTGCACTAGAACGATCCCGTATTTGTGAATGACTTGGTAAAAGACCGTATAACTCTTACATCCCGTTATGCCAATTGGATCGTGTTGCGGCGATGGTATGTGATTGTCGGTACGATACTCGCAGTTGTATTAGCTTCTTGCGGAACACTCTTCCTTGATTTTGCAGCGAACTACCGAATTTTCTTTGATGCTGACGATCCACAACTCCTGGCCTTAGAACAACTCGAGAACACCTATGGTAAGAGTGAAAACGTCGCATTTCTAATCGTACCAAATGACGGAAACGCCACTTCAGAAACAGCACTTGCAGCGACTCTCTGGTTAACTGATAAAGCTTGGCAAATTCCTTATTCTCGAAGGGTAGATTCTCTAGCAAATTTTCAGCATACAACCGCTGAAGAAGATGATCTGTACGTGCGCGACCTCATTGACCCTCAAGAACTTCACGATGCTGAAGCTCGAGCACGAATCCGGGAGATCGCACTGTCAGATCCTCGAATTGCTGGTAGTATCCTTGCCCTCGATGGTGAAGTAAGTGTAGTAAACGCGACGGTTGAGTTATCTGAGGAGAATCAGCTACAGGAAATCGCTGAAATTACGAAGTTTGCCCGAGAAACGGTTACTGAATTTGAAGAAACCTTTACCGATATAGACCTCAGACTCGTGGGAACTGTCATCGTAAATCAGACGTTTCTCGAAGCCTCAATTCAGAGTCAAGCAGTGTTTCTTCCAACCAGTTTGCTACTGATGGCACTTATCTTGTGGTTCTTGACTCGAAGTGTCAGCGGGGTAGTCGTATCTGGTGTAGTCATGTTATTTTCTATTTTCGCGTGTTTGGGTATTGGTGGTTGGGTAGGGGTACCATTTTCTCCACCTATTGCACCAGCACCGACAATCGTACTGATGATTGTGGTCGCGAATTGTGTCCACATCCTGGTAAGTATTCGGCGGAGCTTACGAGACACGGACTCGAAACGTGACGCGATCGTGGAAGCGATACGGCTTAACTTAGTACCGGTGTTTTTAGCGAGTCTCACGACCACACTCGGTTTTCTCAGTATGAACTTCTCGGAGGTGCCTCCATACCGACACCTAGGAATGTTCGTTGCTTTTGGAATTTCGACGTGTTTTATCTTATCCGTAACTTTTCTCCCAGCGATGTTGTCGTTGCTTCCTATTCGCAGTGCAAAAGAACGCCCAAAACATTCTAGATTCTCCATGACTAAATTTTGTGATTTTGTCTTGCGGCATCGAATCGCGATCGCTTGTAGTTGGTTAATTGTTGTCGTCGCCATGACTTACTCTCTAACCCGTAATGAACTAAATGACGTTTTAGTGCATTTTTTCAACAAAAGCGTCGAGTTTAGGCAAGATACTGATTTCATGGATGAGCATTTAAGCGGTAACACGTTGATTGAATATTCGCTACAAGCAGCAGGAGAGGGAGAAGCGATAGACCCCATGTTTCTCGAAGAAGTTGTTCGTTTCACCGATTGGTATCGAGCGCAAGATCGAGTACGACATGTATCGTCTATTACGGACACTTTCAAACAACTCAATCAAAGTATGCACGGCGATGATTCAGCATATTACCGAATTCCAGAATCTAAAGATCTTGTAGCTCAGTACTTATTGCTTTATGAACTCTCTTTACCACAGGGACTCGATCTCAATAATCAACTCGATAACGCTAGGGCCAGTACTCGTGTGTCTGTTTCGGCCGAGACACTAAATTCAGCCGAATTAATTAAGTTGAATGAACGCGCCAAAGATTGGTTGGCCGAAAACACTAGCCACATCGCAACGATCAACGGAACTGGGCCTGCAACATTATTTGCTTATCTTGGACAACGTAATATTCAGGCGATGTTGGTCGGTACGATGGTAGTACTGATAGCGATTTCACTCATCTTGTTGTTTGCTTTACGCTCATTCAAGATCGGCTTGGTGAGTATGATTCCCAATCTCTTACCAGCTGTCTTAGGATTTGGTGTATGGGGATTGGTGGTAGGTCAAGTCGGACTGTCGTTATCAGTCGTTGTTGCCATGACGATTGGGATTGTAGTGGACGACACAGTTCATTTTTTGAGTAAATACCTTCGCGCGCGCAGAGAGTTCAAATACAATCCAGAAAAATCCGTACAGTACGCATTTGATACTGCGGGGCGTGCACTTGTAGTGACCACGATAGTCTTGGTGGGTGGTTTTTTGATTCTTGTATTCTCGCCCTTCGTGCCGACGGCTCAGGTAGGCATTTTGACTGCTTTGATTATTGGTTTTGCCTTAGTGGCTGATCTTACTCTGCTACCTGCAATATTGACGTGGGTCGATAGAGATTCTAGCTCGCAGTTGAACCTTAAAAATTGATTGAAACACACTGGTACCTACAACTTGAATACTCCTTGAAGTGTTTCAATACGCCTCCAATTGTGAAACCTTTGGTAGTTTGTTCGGTTGAGACGAGGTTCCCGGCAAACAATTACGACTGTCGGTCAACTCTTCGTTGACTGGATACAAAACAAGAAAGTGGGATTTGACCAATAGTTTCATTTGGTTTATTTATTTCGATCTAGAAACCCAATCTTGTGAAATTTCGATCAGTTTCTCTATGGTTTCAAGACGTGGATGAATGGCAAGTCAACACTCCCCATCTGGTTTTGATGTGTTTGTATTGCAAGGGAACAATAAAGTCAGCTATTTTTGTAAACTAACAAGCTTTTTTGTGATCGGAATAAAGTTTCTTAATGTATAATTTCGGTCGAGTTAGTAGTTCAATTCAATCAATCTGGTACACGTAGGAGCATTCCTCCATAGTTATGCAAAAGTCGACAGGTTAAAATTTTTGTTGTATTTAGTTACTTAAACAAACCGTATTCATGTTTAACAATCTTTTCGACTCCTTTCACGATACTGTTGCCAAAGCAAAAAATCAACGTGAAGAACTAGACAGTTTACTCACGATTTCTGCGCCAAGAGAACGACAGTTTATCATCGCCGTATTGATCGTGTTGCTCGCACTCAGTGCTTGGTTAATGTTCGGAAACGTCAGACATTCAGTGATTGTTGATGGAGTTTTATTGTCTACGGAAGCAGATAGCGATGGAGGGGAACAAATTGTCGCGTTGGCGGTCTTTATGAAAGCTGACGAAACCCTCGAATTTAAAACTGGTATGCAGGTGTCAATAATCCCATTTGGAAGTAACACCGCAGATACCCCCGCGATTGAAGGTGAAATTCATACGATTACCGAATCGCAACGCAAGACTGTACAAACAATCGCTATCGCTGTTTCTGGTAGTTTCGAATTTGCGAGTGCGGCCGAAGAAACATGTCAACTCGTGGTCGAATTGGGACACCAAACCCCGTGGGAACTGTTCCAAAAAAATACCTTTTGATTTGGCAATATGGCAAAACACTCTCCGAAAGAATCAGCGGTTGAATCGGTCTCACAGCGAGTAACAACACCTATCGTGTTACAAATGCACGCGACTGAGTGTGGTGCGGCGTGTCTGAGAAGTGTTTTAGCGTACTTCGGGCTTTGGGTACCGTTAACTGAACTACGCCGTCAGTGCGAAGTGAGTCGAGATGGCTCTACTGCGGCTGGAATTTCAAGGGCTGCTCAACACTATGGTCTCGAGTGTAAAGGACTTAGTTTATCCGTTGAATTATTGAAGAAACTACCCGTTCCTCTTGTTCTCTTTTGGCAATTCAGTCACTTTGTCGTATTAGAGGGCTTTGACAATAACGAATACTATTTGAACGACCCTGCTAGCGGACGCCGAACTGTATCAGAGGAAGAATTCCAACAAGCTTATAGTGGTATCGCGCTACGATTTTCCCGTGGGGAAAATTTCAAGGAAGGTGGCACACAGCCCAGCTTGTTTCAACAATTAGGTAAATTATTACACCACTCAAAAGCCGAATTGCTTGCGGTCGTGGTATGCACCCTGTTTGCAACAATACTTACTTTAGTAATCCCCATTACTTTAGGCAGTTTTGTCGATGAAGTTTTAATTAAACAAAGTCCCTGGTTGGGATTTGTTTTAGCTTTGTTTGGCGCAGGCATTTTGGTCTATATGTTGACTTTGTTAAAAAATCGATTGTTACAACGACTTAGCATAAAAATCTCCGTGATCGGGTACGAACGTGGGTTAACAAAGTTACTGCGACTTCCTATCGAATTTTTTGAACATCGACTAATTGGTGATTTAACTGACCGGGTTTCATCGATCGATAGAGTTGCCAAGAATTTAACCACTCAGTTTGTGGTACTCATCCTAGATATTTTGATGAGTATCGTCTTATTGGTCGCCATGGTGTTTCTCAATTGGGTTTTAGCATTAACAGTGTTGGTTTTAGGAATAGTTCACATATCGTTGGCGCTTTCTTGGAATCATAGACGCCATATCCGAGGGCAAGCCTTGCGACGGGAACAAGGATTGATGCTTGGTCTCGGAATGCAAATGTTAAGTCATGCGGATAACTTGCGAATTACCGGTGCAGATGATCGGCATTTTTCAAGCTGGAGTGGCCACCAAGCCAGGGAACTGAATGCTCGTCAAAGGTTTGTTTCACTTAGCGCTTTTAATGATGCGATTCCCGAACTAATTACTGGTTTACGAAGCGGCACTATCTTATTCGTCGGTGCTTTGGCGGTTCTGGCTGGCAATATGTCGTTGGGCGTATTGGTCGCTTGCTTTATCCTTTCGGAAATTTTGCTGGAGCCTATTACACGATTTCTTGAGTTTGAAGAAAAACGTCATGTTCTCGAAACTGATATACAACGTCTTGAAGACATCGAATTAAACGAAGAGGATCCATCATTCCAATCTCGTGCTAAGGCAACTGAGGCAATTCCGATTTTTCAGGGTAAGCTTAAGTTAACGGGAGAAATTGAACTCAAGGATGTTACTTTTGGATATAACCCTCGTAAACGCCCGTTGATACAAGGTCTAAGTCTAAAGGTTCGTCCAGGGCAACGGATAGCTATTGTCGGTCCAAGTGGCTCTGGTAAGTCCACGCTTGCACGTTTGATTGTTGGGATTAATCAACCAACATCGGGTCAGATATGGTTTGACGGGTACCCGCAAGACGAAATCCCCCAAGAAGTAATCAGACGTTCAATATCAATGGTCAACCAAGAAGCAATGTTGTTTGAGGCTAGTGTTCGTGATAACATCACAATGTGGAATTCTGCTGTCCCCGACGATGTCGTTGTTTCGGCTACGAGAGATGCTCGGATACACAGGGAAATTCTCCGCCGCCCTGATGGTTACGGAACCATTGTTGAAGAAGGTGGGGCAAACTTTAGCGGGGGACAACGCCAACGCTTAGAACTCGCCCGCGCACTAGCCAGTAAACCCACCATTCTAGTCTTGGACGAAGCGACTAGCTCTCTTGATGTTGCGACTGAAGAAGCTGTGGACGAAGCCTTACGTAGACGTGGAGTTACCTGTCTAATTGTGGCACACCGATTGAGTACCGTACGTGATTGTGACGAAATTATCGTGTTGGATGGAGGAAAGGTTGTGCAACGTGGTACTCACGATACCCTGATTGCCGATCAAAGTGGAACTTATTACACGCTCGCTGTATCCGGTTGATGTCTGAACCTCACACTAAAAAACAGTCGTTTCGAGATTTAGCAAACTCTATGGGTGTTCCCGTGCTGTGCGAGGGAAATCAACCAGTTAATATAGCGGACACCAATAGTGTATGGTACGTTGAAACTGGAGTTATTGATCTCTTCTTAAACGAATCTCAACAAGGTACCCAACTATCAGCTCCGCAGCATTTGTTGCGTCTTGAACAAGACAGTTTATTGCCGAGTATTGTTTCCGATGTTCAGGTTACGGATGAAGGTGAAACCACCTTAAGCATTATTGCCAAAGGATTACAAGGAACAATTCTTAAACGAATTCCGACATCAGCACTTAGCGGGGCAAGCACGCGCGACTTCGCAAAAAAGGTTGATGCTTGGATTGAACAATTGATGGGGACCCTCTCACGGTACGTTACTCGTATTCCCCGCGCCACTTCGCTCGCGGAACCAGGAACGACGCAAACGTATCATCCTGGCACATTAGGTGTGAGTCGTGGAGTAGTATGGTTCACAGGCGCATTTGGTGAATCCAGTTTATTCATGGGAACCGTCGCACAGTCCGAACCGACAGCTGAGATTCAAGAAATTTCACTACCATTGACGCGCAGTAGTTGGCTTTCAATCTTTGAAATAGTTGCAATAACTACGAAGAGTACCGAAACACTAGTAAACGACGGGACTCTGTTGACTGCTCTAGCGAGTTTTCATAAGCTCGCGTTTCGTAAAGAACGTCTGAATCGACAGTTCACGCTCGTAGACGATGCTAACCTTGAACGCGAGCGAATCGAGAATCGTCAGACCGCAGAACAGGCCGCGCGTTCGCGACTATTCAACATTTATGGTCGAACCGAACTAGAAGAATCTCCGGTACCTAATCAAGAATTATTTGATGCCCTCAAATATGTTGGTCAACACGAAGACATTGAGTTTGTAAAACCTAACCATACAGAACCAACTCAAGTACCACTCAGTCTGTCTGATATCCTAGATTCATCGGGTGTTCGCGCGCGCCGGGTACAACTCGATACAAAGAAACCGTGGTGGCGTACCGACAGTCACGCATTACTTGCATTTCGTTCTGACAATCAGCAACCTGTCGCTTTGATTCCAAGTAAACTTGGTCGTTACCGCGCTATTGATCCAATTACGGGAAAAAGTTCACGGGTTACCAAAAGATACACTACCGAGCTTTCAGATGAAGCCTGGATGTTTTATAAACCATTACCGACAGGAGAGATTCATACCGCGGACCTCATACAACTAGCACTACGCGGGTCAGCTTGGGAGTTGCTATTGTTAGTCCTACTCGGATTTGGGTCTGGTTTGCTTAAGTTGGCACCCGCGTTGATGCTGGGTATCGTCGCTAACCTCATTCTGATCAACGGTAATTCAACCGGACTATTACCGGTGCTGACAACTCTTATTGGTATTGGGATCTTAGGATTGTTGTTACATATCTTACAACGTACGGTACTGATGCGTGTTGAAGCACGTACGACTACCCGTTTAGAAGCCGCTTACTGGGATAGATTGATGCGTTTACCACCCGATGTACTGCAAACTATCTCGAGTGGTCGATTAGCGATGATTGGTATGACGTTTCAACAGGTTAGAGACGGTTTACACGGAGTTGTAATAAACAGTTTGTTATCTGTTTTGTTTCTGTTACCGATTTTCGGGATTATCATTTTTTTTGATCTTGAACTGGGGTTAATCTTGCTTGGATTTAGTGTTGTTGCACTAACGATAGGAGGGTACTTTGGGATCCGACAGATTTCTCCGTTTGGACGAATGAACGCTGCAGTTCAACGCGTCACAGGTTTGTTGTTCGAGATGGTGGGTGGTATTACGAAACTACGAGTTGAAAGTGCAGAGGGGTCGGCGTTCGCGATATGGGCACAGGAATATCGAAAGCAAAAACGTGCCGAGCTATACCAAAGTAAATTTCAAAATCATGCCAAGGCATTTAGCACGGCATTACCATTCTTAGCGTCGGCAGCGTTCCTAGTAGCGGTCTTTATTGTTGGTTTACAAGATCGTTTGGTAAGTACTTTTCTCGTGTTCTATACCATTTTCATGATCTTCCAACACGTAGTTGGTCGGTTCGCAGTTTCTTGTCGAGAAGTTGCAGCGATTTTACCTGCGTTAAGTCAAATTAAGCCCCTTTTGGTTCAAGCTTCGGAAGTTGAAACAGCAGGTGAAGCAGTCAAAGATTTAAGTGGTCACATTTTGTTTGATCATGTTTCGTTTCGATATACACCTGACGGCCCCCTCATACTTGACGACGTAACGATTCGCGCTAAACCAGGTGAATTCATAGCCATAGCCGGCGAGTCCGGGTCGGGCAAAACCACGCTGTTTAGATTAGCGTTGGGGACGGAGATCCCGACAGCTGGCGCAGTTTACTACGACGGTCGCGATATCAGCCACCTCAATCTTAGGATGTTGCGCCGAAAAATTGGTGCGGTACCACAATCCGTCCGACTTTACCCTCAGGATATTTGGGATAACTTAGCAATACAGCAGGAGGGGATTACAACCGAAGATATGTGGAAGATAGCTAGAGTCGCCAAAATAGAGGACGAAATAAAAGCAATGCCAATGGGAATGATGACAACTGTCGGCTCGAGTGGTTCTGTTGTTTCAGGTGGTGAGAGCCAACGTATATCTATCGCACGTGCGTTGTTAGGTAATCCACGAGTTATTCTTTTCGATGAAGCAACCAACTGGTTAGATAACAAAAATCAGGCAGACATCATGCACGGTTTCGAGATGCTAACTTCAACTAGGCTAGTGATTGCCCATCGACTTTCAACACTAGAACACGCAGACCGGATCTATGTCCTGCAAAGTGGTAGAATCGTTCAAACTGGTACTTTTAACGATTTGATGGAGGTTGAGGGAGTGTTCAAAGATCTAGTCAAACGGCAACTTGTTTGACACAAGTGGACTCGAACCAAGATAGAATGCACTTGTATGATAGGGTCATACAAAAAGCCAACCAAGACGAGGAATTTCGCGCTCGCTTGTTGTCTAATCCGAAACGAACATTGCAGGAAGAGTATGGGATAAATCTACTTGTGAGCCATGAACTTTGTGTTCATAGCGAAACGGATGCTCTAACCCATCTAGTATTACCCCCTAAAAGCAAGTTCAGTGATGCTGAAAAAGAAGCTGCCCGAGCTGGGGCGACTTCACTCGAATTCTTAAAAGAAACGATGTACGACCCAGCACCACCTAAACGGGACGCCGTTACCGAAATATCATCAATCAAATTAACAGGTCAATCGCCACAGGAATTGGTTGGTCTTGGTCAATCTTGTATTCAACGAGGTCTCGAATTTCTCGATTCCGCACTAGATGACAATGGTGCCTGGTATTGCATTCGCTTTAACCTTGGTGATTCGAATATTCCCAGACATTACGAACGACCACCGTTCATTTCTGCATTTTGTGCTCTAGCATTGCAGGCAATTGATAACTCATTAGCGAAAAAAATAATTCGTAAAACGACACAATATTTGGTAGAGACCATAGAGTATCCAGGTTTGTGGCGATACTATCGCCACTTACCGTTAGACTTGGATAGTTCCTCTCTCGGCTCGTTAATGTTGGGATCTCATCCGTGGATTTGTTTCGGTCGGAATAGGGTTCGAATGCTAGCCAATCGAGACGAGCAGGGACGATTCATGACATGGTTACTCGATGAAGGTGAACCAGATGTTGTGTCCCAGTTCCGGATAGAGGCAGATCCGGTTGTGAATGCGAATATTATCGCGTATTTAGGAGACTGTGATGCTACTCGTCCAGCACAAAATTGGCTGCGACAATTGATCGAAGAAAATATTGTTGAAGGTACTTCGAAATGGTACCCGGATGAGGTGTCTATTTATTACGCTGTATCCAAAGCAATTGAATGTGTACAACCGGCCCTTGATCAACTCAAACCAACAATAGCCGATCGGCTTTTGAATCTACGGGATGTACAAGGAGATTTTGGGAATATCTTTTGTACTGCACGCGCGGTATCTACTTTATACAATATAGGTTGGCTTAGTCGAATAGATTTGACCAAGGAATTTTTACGACTAATTGAAACACAACAAGCGGATGGAAGTTGGCCCGAAGTGCTAGCATTCGGAGACCAGTCGCGCAAATTTGGAATCGTTGGTCGAATTGGGCATGGCTCTGATACTGTGACCACTGCTTTCTGTATTGAAGCACTAGAACGATTAACTGGATGTGTGGGCTAGTCCACATTCGTTAACAAGATATAGCTATGACACAGAACATTTTGTCTGACGAAGACGCACAACCTCGTCAAGACTCTTCCAGACCATTCATTGAACCGTCATTCCGAGACGCAGTTCCGCATTATTTACCTCTTGGTGTTTTTCCGTTATTTTTCATGGCGCTGACGTGTCGAGGTTGGTGGTTACTACCAACTTTTTTGTTTATGAGTGTTGCTGGTGGTCTTGACCGGGCTTTTGGATTAGACGGTGAAAACATGAACCCTTCGGGTATTTCAGAACGCCGGCTTTTCATTTACAACATTCCTGTATGGAGCTGGGCGTTTTTGTGGGTGTTAACACTCATTTATGGGTTGTGGCAAGTTTTACTCGTTCACTCTTATGAAACGTGGTGGGCCGTTGTGCAAGGTGTCCTCATAGTCTTTCTGCTCACCATGGAAGCACAAGCAGTGTTCGTTGTTGGTCATGAATTAATTCACCGACGATCGACTTGGGAACGACGACTCGGCGAGTTGTTACTTGCCTGTTGTTCCTATCCTCAATACGCTACCGAACACGTTTATATTCACCATGCCAGAGTTGGTACACCTCACGATGTTGGTTCAGCTCCGAAGGGAAAAAGTTTCTGGCGATATTTTCCGGAAGAGGTAGTTAGTAATCTGACAAATTCCTGGCGAGTCGCGGGTGAGCATTTAACGCGCCGTGGATTGTCCCGGTGGCATTTTAGTAATCCGTTTTGGCGTTATGCGATTTACCTTGGAGTGTGGTATAGTCTAGTGTATTTCCTGGGTGGAATTTGGGCTTTACCAATCTTCTTAGCGTTAGGATTGAGCTGTGTATTCTCGATGAAAATTAGCAATTATTTTCAGCATTATGGACTACGGCGGGTTCTGCTTTCAAACGGCCGCTGGGAAAAAATTCTACCGCGTCATTCGTGGAATGCGGATTGGAAATTCAGTAATTGGATGTTTTTTAATATGCAACGTCATGCCGATCACCACTCAATGGCGACTCGTCCCTATCCACAACTACAAACTCGAGAGGATGAAGCTCCAGTATTACCAGGAACTTACGGCGATATGATGAATCTGGTCTTACGCCCGAAGAGTTGGTTTGCCAAAATGGATCCATTAGTCGATCAATGGCGAAAAAAATTCTATCCAGATATTGACGATTGGGGTCCATACGATTCCAAGTTAGCGACGATCAAACCCGACCTGTTCGAGGAAATTGTTGAAATTCATCAGTTAGCGCCACGGTTGTTTGGATGGATTGAACAATATCCCGAATTACTCAATACTTTGCAGCATCGTGAGTTTACCGATCTTGACCTATCGAGGGGGATACTGGTTGATCCAGAGTATGAAACCATCGCTCGTCAAGGACTTGCAAGAGTCTATTGGACACATGACATGGGTGTTCAAGAAATGCGAGATCAGATCGACGAGATCCCGACAACTAGTGCTAAAGAAACCGCGGAAGTCATACGAAATTGGTCGAACGAGAAAGCCTTTCAAATTGGCATGCACGTTATACGGGAGAATTTATCTCTAGACGAGGCGTCGGTGGCACTTGCAAATCTTGCTGAAGCGTCATTGAACTCATTATTCGCGGAAGCATTTACGGAATATTGTGAAAAGGTCGGAGATAAACACACAGGCGGAGTTATGTTTACGTTTTTGGGTGATCTTGCGACTAATGAAGTTTACCCTAACACGGAAATCGAATTGTTGTTGATTCACGACGGTTGGCATACGAAACGGTTTGAACAATTTTTGAAGTTTTTGCAAGAACTGATTGCCCGCCTTAGCAAAAGAAATTTGTTATTTAAACCGATAGCGCACGAAAAGGATTGGATACGTACTTGTGCGATTGATGAGACAAATGAATGTCTCCTGCAAACCAACGCTCATGGAATACCACTAAAAACCAGGTCAAGAATGGTGGATGAGTATGGTTATTACACGATTCGACACCGACTTGGACCAAAACTGAATGATGTTTGGAAAGAGTTAAGATCGAATGTGTCCTTACGCGCTGATTTGAGCAAGCAGGTACGCGAAATGGAAACGTCTATTTCGACGATTACAACGGGTTGTACAGGTCTAATTGAATTGGAGCGAATAGCGCGGTTTCTGCAAGTGAGTATAGCGGACTCCAAATTTGAACAGTCAGATTTGACCGCCGGTGACGTATTCGATTTAGCCGGTGAGGAACAATTAGCCAAGTTTGTTAAGCTATGTCGAGACATCCAAGCAATCGATAGTCTCGTTCTAGACCGTGAAACAATGTTAGATCAAGCAAGCACTGCAGTGAAACCCCTTGTCGCTACTTCTTGTGGCACGGAAAATTTTGAGGAACTCTGCAATTCTTTTGCAGAAATGTCTCTGTATGCTCGAACTCAACTTGAACTAATACGGTCGCGTTGTACTTAATCGTTCGTTGCTCTCTGTTCAGGTAATATAGTTGTCAGACCTGTCCAATGCTAAGTCTACACCTAGCATATTGAAGAAAAAGCACGATCTTGACCAAGGACTAATAACACTTCCAGTACTTACACCTCATCTTCAGTATCGTCATCTCGAACAGGATCAGATTCTCCTAGTTTCTGAGTCTTTTAACACTTTGTTGCACGGGCAACTCTATTGGGATTTGATTCCCGCGCTTGATGGTTCTAGGACTTTGAACGAGCTGACCACTGAACTCCACGAAGTTCATGGATTGCCAAATATTCTCACCGCGATCGTTAACCTGAGTAATAAAGGGTACATCGTGTCAGCAGAACATACTTTAGCAAAGAGTAGCGCAGCATATTGGTCGAGCATGGGGGCTTCTCCATGTTGGGTAGAACAGCGGTTCCTAGCGATGCCACTCGAGGTTGATGGGGACCTTGAGGTCACTCGTCTTGTGAAAGAAATGGGTGCACGTACGTGTACCCAGAACCCAAAGTTGAAAGTCGTGATCACAGACGATATGTTTGCCAAATCTCATTCCGAGACTAATCGACAGCATTTACCTAACCGATTACCTTGGATGCTAGTTCGACCGGGGGGGATAGTTCCACTTATCAGTCCTGTGTTTCTGAGTGAACACCAAAGTCCATGTTGGACTTGCTTTTCTTTTCGGCTACAAATCCATGATGAAGTTCATGGATTTTTACGAAATATAGGAGGCGAGGAATTGTCGTTTAAACCATTTGCACAGGATCGAACGGTACGACGATCAATACTTGGACTTACGGCGCAAGAAATTCTCAAATGGATCATATTTGGCGATTCAGCTACACTCCATCAACATGCCATATCAGTTGATTTGGGTCGTTTAGATTTGACGACTCACCGTGTCCTTCGTCGTCCGCAATGTATTGATTGTGGCGATCAAGAGCGGTACGGTTCAAGGCGCAAACCTAAAGACTTGAAGCTTCAACCCAGTCCAAAGTTAATGCAAAACAGTGGCGGCACCCGTTCAGCAACTCCAGAACAGACTTTAGCAAAGTACCTTCACTTAGTAAGTCCGATCAGTGGTGTAGTAAGTTGGTTGTCGAGAACTTCGCAGGAATCCGATAGTTGGTTGCATGTGCATTGGGCCGGTAGTAATTTCGGTATGCGAAGTCGTAGTTTGACGTCGTTACGACGGAGTTTTCGCAGTAAGAGTGCCGGAAAAGGTAGCACGCGCGCCGATTCAAAAGTTAGTGCACTGTGCGAAGCGATCGAACGATACTCTGGGTCACTGCAAGGTAGCGAGATTGTTATAAAACGACGATTTACCGATCTTTTAACCGATAATTTAGCAATTCATCCTAACGAAGTACAGCTATTTAGCGAACATCAATTAGATAACGCTAGCGAAATCAATAAACAGGGTCATCCATACAACGTTGTACCATCACGGTTCGATCCTGATGTGGAGATTGATTGGACTCCTGTTTGGTCGTTTACACAGGACAGGCATCGTTATCTCCCAACATCAATGCTCTATAGCATGCCGACGGAACTTCGAGGTTCCAATGATTTGATTGGGGATTCGAACGGATGTGCAGCTGGAAACACACTCGAAGAGGCAACTTTACAAGGATTATTTGAACTTGTTGAACGAGACTCATTTGCTATTTGGTGGTATAACAAATTACGAGTACCGGCAGTTGATCTCACTAGTTTTGACGATCGTTACCTAGAGGTAGCTCCCGAGTATTACACTCAGCAGCAAAGAGATTTGTGGATGCTCGACGTAACCGCCGATTTGCAAATTCCAACGTTTGTTGCTTTGTCCAAACGAAGGGATGGTAACCCTGAAGAGATTATCTATGGTGCTGGAGCACATCAAGATCCTAAGATCGCTGCAACGAGAGCACTTTGTGAATTAAATCAATGTCTTTCTTGGGTGGTCCGTTCTACAGGCGCAAAGGGCCCAAGAATCGACGATCCTATCGCATTAAACTGGTTAAACGCCGCACAAGTGGACAACTACACTTGGCTTAAACCGGCAGAGAACCTAATACCGAGTCGAGCCAGTGACTTTCCGATACTTGACACCACAGATATATGTGATGATCTAGAACACTTTTTTGCGAAAATCCACGCCAAAGGATTGGAAATTCTTGTGTTGGATCAGACTCGACCAGATATCGGAATGCCCGTAGTCCGAGTTCTCGTACCGGGATTGCGACATTTTTGGGCTCGTTTAGCGCCAGGGAGGTTATACGATGTACCAGTGACCACCGGCAGACTTACGCAAAGACTTTCCGAATCTGAACTTAACACTACTATGGTTATCGTGTGAGTGCAATGTTAGATTCTGAACAATCGATAGCACTCACTCAATCACAACTTGCAAATGAGGGCAAGAACCTAGAAGATTTGCTGCAATATTTGCGTGAGCGGATTTCCGACACATTGATCGGTAATTCACAATGGCAACGCATTTTGATTTGTGCTCGCGGTCTTCCTATCGAGATGGGAGCACAACCTTTCGGTTTTGAAATACCACTCAATATACCTGACCCAGTTGCGGACTTTGGTGCGTCGTTATCAAGTGGTACGCAGTCTGCGCGCGCTTTTGAAGCACAAAGTCGAGATAAAACGATCAATCCATTAGCGCGCACAGTAGAGAGACTTTCAAAAACAATGCAAGTCGAGACGTCAATGCTGAGGCGTGTCGTCGGTCGAAAAATGATGTTCGAGTTTGATGTGAGTTCACCTAGTTTCCGAATGGGTACTTTTTCAGGTGTGTTTCTTCGGCCGAATGAACAACCCATTTTTGGAAACGAGAGCCACACGGATCTGGTCCGAAGTATCACTGAAGCATTAGTTGCATGTGTTGGCTGGGATACGAACGAACAAGAGATGCGAAACGTGGAACGTGCATACCTCGCTCAGCCAAGCGACACTCGTATGGACTCTTTTGGTGTTTTTCCTGAACGGAACAGATCAATCCGATTAGCAATTATGGGTTTTAAGAAGAGACAAGAAGTTCGAACTTACCTGGAGAATGCCGGCTGGCCAGGGAATATTTCAGCAGTCGAATCAGTAATTTCGCGTTTTCAGCAACGTACTAGTGTCGAACGTACTGGTTTGAATATAGATGTTTTGGAATCTGGTCTTGGATCGACCTTAGGACTCACTTTGATTGTCAAACAACGGTATACCAAAGAATCACGTTATTGGCTAGATGGGTTAACAGATTGGGAACCATTTTTGCAAGCCTTAACCGAGGAAAACGGTATAGTACCTGGCAAGATTCAGGCACTCCGACCATGGGTTACCCAACCCAGCATCCTTTATGGGAAGTCTGGTCAGTTTGTGTTGTTACAGGGGATACATCACATTAAATTAGTGATGAATGCAGAGGCGATGCAGAGTGCAAAGGCCTATTTATTTTTGGTGCTTGCCGTCGCGCCGCAAACCGACACGATTAACAAAAGCGGGAGAGCTACCGCTTACCGCGGTAACTCTTCACCGTAGATTTGACGTTGAACTTGTAGAATCAAACAGATTCTAAAGTATTCTTAGCGATGTTTTACCAGCAACAACAAAGTCCAGCTGAGATTGCTTCTAGCTGTTCTTCGGTGATATTGGGATCAGGTGGTAATGCGAGATGCACAGTTTGCATGTCACTCTCATGTACCTTAATCGTCATAGATTCAGGTATCGTAATACCTAATTCATCGCAAATCGTTGCTTTTGGATTGCTAAGAAGAGCTTGTCTGAACGATTCATCGACCGAAGACTTCTCGATAATCTGTTGCAACATTTGGTCTCCACTTCTCATAATAGTCTCCTATTCAAAAAAGGTGAATGGTAAAGATGTTGTTTCTGTATTATAAGAAAAACATAGTTTCTGCAGGACACAAGAATTGAACACTAACCAAAAGTTTTATTTGGTACGCATAAGTCGCTTGGTGATTATTGGTGCACTCGTCGTGACGCTAATCTCTCAAGTACAAGCTGAAACACCACAGGAAAAAGGACTCAGAATTGCAACTGAAGCTAGTGCTCGTAATGATGGATTTGGTGATTTCACAGCTAGTCTCAAGATGATAATTCGTAATCGACAGGGGCGCGAAAGTATTCGACAAATGCGGTTTAAAGTATTAGAAGGTACAGACGACGGGGACAAAAGTTTGTTCGTTTTTGATCATCCAAAAGAAGTTCAAGGTACAGCCTTGCTAACCCATGCTCATGCACATGGTCCCGACGACCAATGGCTGTATCTACCGGCACTTCAACGAGTCAAACGAATAAGTGCTGCAAAACGGTCCGGTTCATTTATGGGGAGTGAGTTTTCTTATGAAGATTTGAGTGCAGGAGAGGTGAATGAATTTAGCTATAAGTTTCTACACGACGAAACATGTGGGGAATTGGTTTGCACCGTCATTGAACAAATTCCAACTACTGACAAGTCTACCTACAGTCGTAAGATTGTGTGGCAAGACATAAACGAATTACGAGTATGGAAGATGGAACTCTACGACCAACGAGAGTTTCACTTAAAGACTCTTACGTTTCTCGATTATGAACTTCACGTTGAAAAGTATTGGCGTGCTGGAAAACAGACAATGGAGAACCACTTAACGGATGCTACCACTATCCTCGAGTGGACTGATTTTCAGTTCGGTACAAATCTTGAGGAGGGTGAATTTACCCAAACGGCATTAAGGCGGATTCGTTAATGAAAACACAGTTTTTCATATTACTTTGGATTGCATTGAACCTAATCTGCTTCCGTGTTGGTGCGTTAGAACTTTATGGCGATGCGAGTTTACAAACTCGATGGTTTCCACAGTCACCTTTGTTTGCCCAGCAGCAGTCTGTGGACGGTGGTATCGTGGTGGAACCTGCACTTTATGCTGAATTAGCGCCAACGGTGAGCCTGACTCTTTCCGGGCTCTATCGATACGACGTAAATGATTCGAAACGATCGCATGGCGATGTGCGCGAGGCATATGTGTTGACTTACGGTGATTGGGGCGACACGGCGTGGGAAGTTCGCATTGGACTTGGTCGGGTGTTTTGGGGAGTAGCTGAATTACATAACATCGTTGATGTTGTGAATCAACTTGATTTAGTTGAACATCCTCGTGATCGTCCGAAGTTAGGGCAACCGATGGTTCACTTAACCCTATCGGGTGCCTGGGGAATCGCGGAATCTTTCTTGTTACCATACCATCGAACACGGACGTTTCCTAGTCTTGCCGGACGACTTAGGTCTCGCTTTGAAATCGAAGCTGAAAATATTTATGAAAGCGATCACGCGGAAAAACACCTTGATTTTGCTCTTCGTTATAGTCATTCAGTCGGCATTGTCGATTTTGGACTCAGCGCCTTTTCCGGCACCAATCGAGTACCTATTTTCCTTCCAAGACTGCATGTTGAAAGACCACCAACGTTGATTCCATATTACGAACAAATTAGCCACTTTGGTCTTGATCTCCAACTGACTACGGCTGCGTTGCTGTATAAAGTGGAAGCTATTCACCGTGAGGGTGAATCAAATTTACTAGGTGTGAAAGATCCCTATTCGGCGTTGATTTTAGGTGCCGAACGTTTGCTTGACGGGATTTTTGGAACCCCATGGAGTTTGACTCTTTTAGGCGAATGGTCTTTCGATGAACGTGAAGAATTAGCCACTAGCATTTATGCAAATGATCTCTTTATCGCCGGGTTTTTGGCATTTAACGATGTCCAGGGCACCGAACTCACCGTCGGTGTGTTGATGGATTTAACGCATAGTTCGCAAGTCTTAAATTTAGACTTTAAACGCAGGCTTTCAGATTCGTGGTCGATTCGATTGGAAGCAATTGTTAATGCCAAAGCTGATCCAGAAGATCTGACTTACGATAGTAGGAAAGATAGCTTTTTAGGTGTTGGGTTCACACTTAGTTACTAGATTGATTTTTGCAAGGCACATTTGGTGATTCAACCGGGTCGAGAACACCTCGGAAAAATAGCAGTTGTCGGACGCGGGACTGCGGGGTCGCTAGCGGCTGCCAGTGTAACCCATCATCTCGAGGATGGCGAATATGAGTTACATCACATCTACGATTCGCGGATTCCCGTCATTGGTGTCGGGGAAGGTAGCTGGCCAAGTTTAGTTCAGGAATTACATACACTCACCAATTTATCACACGCGGACATTCAGACACGCATCAAAGGGACTCGAAAGTACGGAGTCGCATTTGAAGGCTGGGGACGAGGGAAAGGTGAATTCATTCACTACTTTACGCCTCAGCAAGTATCTTATGCTTACCATCTTGCCGCCGATTTAGTAGCTGAAATGTTGCACGAACATTCCAATGCTACCCATATAGATGCAAAGGTTCTCGACATTACTAGAGAAGGCGAAACTGCTAGATTGGAATTTGAGGGTCGGGAACCCGAGGTGTACGACTTAGTGTTTGATGCACGGGGATTTCCTAAAGAGTTACATACTGAACAGCATATCGACATTTCCTTTATTCCTACAAATACTGCGGTAATTCGTCGGTGTGGATCAATCTTCAATAGCGATAAAAGTCCAGTCTTACAACATACTTATACCCGGGCGGTTGCACGTCCACACGGTTGGGTGTTTGTTATACCACTTACGGCTCATACTTCATATGGATATATTTTTAACCGTGAAATTTCGAGCCTCGAGGCAATCGAGGAGGATTTCGATATGTTGTTAAAAGCCGATGGTGTGGTTGAGTATGAACAACGAGCTATCCTGAATTTTCCGAACTTTGTTCATAGACAACTCTTTGACGGAGTCATTGCACGAGTTGGTAATTCCGCGGCTTTTATGGAACCATTAGAAGCGACAGCGATTGTTTCGGCACAACTACAGATTGGCATGGTGCTCACAATGCGATTGAATCGTTCTATCGAGTTTTTGGAACGTGACGCGCCGACTATAAATCGGTTCCTAATTAATACTATCCTACGATACGGTTTATTCGTTGGTTGGCATTATTCGTGTGGTTCCGCATACGAAAGTGAGTTTTGGTCTTATGCACAGGAGCACGTCTGGCCCCAACACATGAGCGCAGCGAAACCAGAAAAAGTCGGTTGTGACGCTTTAGAAAAGTTCATGGAAATGATAGAAGGAAGGTGTGTTTAATTCAAAATCGCTAGAATCTAACCATGAGTAATTTTAAC